>WGMS01000001.1 GCA_016124935.1 bacterium
AGCGAGAGTTTTTTCACCACTTAATATCGTATTAGATACCACTCTTAAAATTCGGCGTCATCTCGTCAAATCTATCGGCCGAATCGATTTTCCTTAGCCGGCCCTGACAACCAGCAGATTAAATGGACAGGCTCCTAGGGAGAAAGCTCTCTGCCCATGAGCACGAAAGCGACGATCAGCATTATTACCCCGAAGCCTTTTCTAAGCCAGCTATCACGAATCCGAAGCGCCACCGAACTGCCGATGAATGATCCGGCCACCGCCCCACCCATCATTGTAAGCATCAATGGTATGTTCACATGACCGAGCAAAAAGTGGGTTATGGTCCCGGGCATGGAGACCGTGGCAATCACCACCAGAGAAGTACCGAAAGCGGCTTTGATAGGCATTTTGAAAAAATAGAGCAGACAGGGGACCAGAATAAATCCACCGCCCACACCAAAAAAACCAGCCAGACAGCCGGCCATCAAACCTACCAGAATTTTAGTGCGTAGCGACCGGTCCGGATTCTCTGCTTCGGCGCCACTCTCGCTCTCACCGTTGGAAGCTTCCCGCTTATCCATTATTTTCTTGCCGATGCCGAAGGTCAGATCTATTCCAGACAAGACTACAAGGAGAGCAAATGAGAGCATCAACATCTTACCGTGCACCACTTTGGTGAGAGCCGCTCCGATAAGCACCCCCACCACCGCCGGTATCATCATGCCGGTGGAGACTTTTTTGTCTACTAAGCCCTTCCTCGTATAGTTCAGGGCGCCGCTGAGCGATGTCGGAATAATTAAAGCCATAGTGGTGCCAATGGCCATGTGAGGGCTGACCCCAAGAAACAATCTCAGTAATGGAGTGCAGACGATACCCCCGCCGATTCCAAAGGCGCCGGAAAAAATACCGGTGGCTAGACCAATGGCGACAGCTTCTAAGATAAAGTTAATAGAGAAGTTCACATGTAGTGAGAGATTACCCGTCCCAGTTCTGGATTATCGACGATCATCTGATCGAAGACGGGATTCTTGGAGAGAATTTCACTAATCTTCTTATCACGTCGAATCGCCCGGTAAATCCCTTCGGGATCTCGACTGATGACGTAGCGGGCATTAGGATTGGCTGCCAGTCTTCTGGCCGCCCCTTTCCACTTTGTAATTCTTCGACATAAATAGGGGTCTGCTTCTGCGATTTCGGTGATGCGAGGGTGCCCCGCAAGGATCATAGCGGCCCTTCTGTGATTGTTGATCGCTTCGGAAATTTCCGGATTGGCTGCCACCATCTTGTCAAGCCAGTGATATTTGGCAAGTCTCTTTGCCAGCCGGCCGTCGCTGCGAACCCGTCCTAGAGTATCTACCTTCCAGTTGAGAAAAGAGGGTTCAACAGGCTCAGACTTGACCGCCACCACTTTTTTTACCGGCTTGAGCTGAATTTGCTCTTCTTCCTCGGCCAAGCCTGGACAAGAAAAGAATTGAAGAATAAGAAGCGGTGCCAGGACGGCAATATTTTTATGCATCACTAAAGCTAATTCCAATCCCCGTTTCAATACCAAATATAACATGGTGCGATTAACCGGCGATGGTGGCGTCAGCCGGAGCGCTCTAGGAAAGACGATAAATTAATGACCGGCATATGGATGTTATCTGAATCATATGTCTAAATGGTACGGATGCCGGCATTAAGACTTATAGTAGAATGTGATCAGTTTCCGAGGAGCAAAGCCAGCCGACGATGTCCCAGCCCGGCAATAAGAGCGACAAAAGCGAGGTCCCGCCCGAAAGTACTAAAGGCGAGCAACCAGAGAAGCGGGCGCCTTTATCCCTGAGCGACTTGATGTCGATCAAATCAGCCTCGGACAAGGCTGTTCGAGCCAATCTCAAAGAATTCCACGAGATCATTCAGGACCCCGGGCATGAAGCTGGTTCTAAAAGCCGTTTCGACGCGCGCAAAACCGCCGATATCAGCCGCCTGCTCAATGACAAAACCATCAAAAGAGAGATGGTGAGCGATCTAAGCAAAGACTCGAGTAAAGATTCGAGAGACTACCGCTGGACAGATACCAGAAACGTCAATGCCTCTTCCAATATAGGTCTCTTTCATCCAATCGGAATACGGCAGCACTTCAATCTTCGCGGTGTCGATGCGAGCAAAATCGAAAAGGATAAACAGTCCCCAGAGGCGAGCCGGCTGGTGGAGGATTTCTTAAAAAATACTATGGTGGATGACTTCGCCTTGAGCCCCCACGCTAAAAAAGATCTGGAAGAGACTACCCAGAGCCTGGCCGAAGCCGGCGGCAAAGAAGAGATTATCGCCGCCAGCATTCATCTGGCAAGATTATTGAGACATCTGCAATATCTGGAAGAGTCTAAAAAGGCGGTAATGCTAGCCATGGGGGTAGACCCGGATAATAAGCTGGCGAATCAGTTATTCAAGGAGTTGGAGAGGGTGCACCCGCAAGATATAGCCTTTTCACCGGTCAAAACAGTAAAAGCCCAGCTGAACAAGCGAGATCTGGCTAGAAGAATCGTAGAGTTGAGCCGTGGACGGGTCACCATCGTGGGGGACCTGCTTATCGACGAACTCCTGGAAGGAAAGCCGGAGCGAATATCGAGAGAAGCTCCGGTCTTGATTCTGGAACATGTGGAGACCTTGCACATTCCTGGCGGAGCTGCCAATACGGCGCACAACATTACCGCTCTGGGTGCGGTCTGCCATGCCATCGGCGTCTCCGGCGATGATGAATACAAAGACAAGCTGGCCAAGATGCTGGAGAATCATGGCATAAGCCACGACCTGGTGGTGGATAGTTCACGGCCGACCACCGTAAAGACAAGAATCCTCTCTAAATCTCACTCACTGATGCAACAGTTGCTGCGTCTCGATCGCATCTCCCACAGCCGCATCGCACCCGAGATCGAAGAGCAACTGGCTGCTAGAATCAAAAAATCCGCCGCGGATTATCATGCCGTCATCCTCTCGGATTACAGAGCCGGTGCCATTACCGATAGTGTCATCAAAGCCTGCCGCGAAGCGACAGCCGGCACAAAAACCATGCTGGTCGTGGATGCCCAGAATGGCTTTGAGCGCTTCGGTGGCTGTTCTTTGATCACGCCAAACCAGCCAGATACCGAAGCCGCAATAGGCTTTAAGATAGATTCACCGGAGAGACTCGCCGAAGCAGGCAGAAAGATGCTCGAAATCAGTGGAGCAGAATCGATTTTGATTACCCGCGGCAGCGAAGGCATGGCTCTCTTTCAGAAAGGCGAGCCCCATATGGAATTGCCGGTATTTAATAAGAGCGAGGTTTTCGATGTGACCGGAGCCGGAGATACTGTGGTGGCGACCATGGCTCTTGCCCTTGTGACCGGTGCCAGCCCACTCGAGGCAATGGCTCTCGGCAATCTTGCCGCCGGCATTGTCGTGAAAAAATCCGGCACGGCGGTTACCAGCCAGAAAGAGATGCTGGATAACCTGGAGAATCTGGAACTTTAGGCTTTGTTATAGGCTTCGATCATACCGGCGTAGACGACGTCGTGACGGCCCGGGGTGGGAAGCGAGTCGATCAACTCTTTTTGCATGGACTCGGGCAGTTTGCCGAGGATCTTGCTGAAGTGCTCGACCATATTCATAGCGGTCTGTTTAATGGTCTCTTCGTTTCGGTCGAGCAAGTCGGTGACGCTCATCTTTTCGCCGTCTTCCATCGGACCTTCCACCTGGTAGATTAATGCGTCGCCCACATGGTTGTTATAGAAATTGTCTGCCGCTTCCGGTCTGTATCCTTCAAAACTCATTTCAGTATCTCCTATTTCTGCCGTCGCCTCGGCGCTGTTTGGTTATGTGTAGTTCTATCGCGATTCGACAAGAATTTGACAAGGGTCCTACGTAGTTCCCGCACCGGTTCTCTTATCTAAGTGGGAAAATCACGTTCGACCCCGGCCATCACCGGATCTAGAATAAGAATGCGTCATGCCTCAAGGCATTCTATATATAAGTTGGCAGGAAAAAAATCATGGGAACCATAGTCTCTAATAATCTCGCCATAGGCGAGCTTCTAAAACTGGTATGCGAATACAGAACCGGGCTCTCCGGGCTTTCGGAGCTGGAGGGAGAGCTATTGATCGAGACCTTGAAAGCCAGGGCTCTCAATGAGCTCGATTTTGGCCAGGAGCTCTCTTCCGGACCGGTGAAACTGGTCAAGCGGGTTACCGGCAATGTCTCTATATTCTTCGGAAAGATATAGGCTATAGCGAATCTTCAATCATTTTCAAATTCAAAATCAAATGGTCGCCATTGAGTATGATCAGGCTTTGCAGCAGTAAAAGGCGATTGCGATGAAATTGAGAAAGTTGAATCCCCTCGATCTGGCCTTCCTGGTCCTGTCCCTGATGGCCTTAGTGGGCTTTGGACTGGCTAAGGCAGGCTATGCCGGTGTCGACCAGGTCATCGAAGGGACCCATAAAGTAGATATATCGGTCTATCTGATCGGGCTCAAAACCCTGGATACAGAGATTTTCAAAGTAGGCGAGAAATCCGCCATCACCATCCGAAATCGGCCGGTGCATCCCCCCATGAGTATCGTCAAAGTTGACCACTGGGAGCATAAAGCATCCTTTCTGAATAAAGATGGCACCGGCACGGTGGCCTTTCCAGACCCCGCCGTTCCCCATGCCCACGATTTCATAATCACGGTCCAGGATGAAGCCGATGCCACCAAAGACGGCTTTGTTATCAGGGGAAACAAAGTAAAAATAGGCAATCTGGTCGAGTTGGAAGGCTTCAAATATCGCGCCCAGGGAGTTGTGGTCGATATCACCAAATCGAACGGTAAGTAATGAGTTCTCCCATATCTCCTATACATAGGATCGCCAGGGTCTTCTCTTTCTACGAAAAGAATGAATGGTGGTGCGATAGCCTCAGGCAGTCCCTGCTGATTAAACCGGTGCTGGCTCTCACCGGTGCTATCCGGGCGGCGGCAGAAGCGAAAATCGGCATAAGCAAACTTGGCACTTTGCTGCAGAACGCCAGCATGCTGGTCTCTGTTCTTCTTATTTTCTGCCTGGGCCTGCCCCAGTTCGCCAACGACAAGCTCGGTCTTGCCTTCATCTCTCTGGTGGGGCTCTTACTATGGCTCTCCGGATGGGTAATCGGGGGCAAAGAGCGACGCAAGCCTGATTTTGTAGACTTTCTAATCCTTCTTTATCTAGGTATGAATGTGGTAGCCACCTTCGCCTCTCACTATTTTGTGCCGAGTATCAAAGGTCTTGCAAAAGTAATCATATATATAGGTAGTTATTTTCTGTTCAGCGCCCTTTGTGCCCAGTCGAGAAAAAGAAGCAGTGTTCTCGTTGGCGCCGCTGCGCTTATCGGCATGGCTCTCTCTTTGCATGGCCTCTATCAGTTCAAGACCGGAGTTGAACCTTTAGCCACCTGGGAGGATCCTACTGTGGAGACCCAGGGCACCCGCATCTATTCTACGTTAGGCAATCCCAATCTTCTGGCCGGATTCTTGATTCCATTAGCGCCTCTCAGCCTCGGTCTGGCATCGACCTATCTGGTCGAGCGTAAATGGCTCTTTTCCGGTCTTTTCTACGGAGGCTTCGCCCTCATAAGCCTGGCTACTGTTCTGACCGGTTCCCGGGGTGGCTATATCGCCATCGCCGCAGTGCTCGCAAGCTTTTTTCTACCGGCCCTATTATATGTATGGCGGCATAAACCACGATCGAGACCATTCATGGTCGTTGCCCTGGTGGTGGCTCTGGCGCTGGGAGCCTTCGCGGTCACTAACGTGCCTGCCTTCAGCACCAGGCTCGAGTCTATTTTTGCCGGTCGGGAGCACTCTTCCAACTCTTACCGTTTGAATGTCTGGGAGTCTTCCTTCGAGATGTTCAAAGACAACTGGTGGTTCGGAACCGGCGTGGGCAACGAGACATTCCGCCTCGCCTATGGCCTCTATATGGTCTCGGGCTATGACGCCCTGGGAACTTATTGTGTCCCCCTGGAAGTGGCAGTGGAATGCGGTGTTGTCGGTCTTGCTCTTTTCCTACTTATAATCGCTGCTGTCTTGAGCAGGGCCCATATGAATTTCTGGCGGGTGGAGACCGGTCCTTACCGCTGGGTGATTCTAGGATGTGCGGCGGCTATCTTTGGTTTGATGACCCATGGCCTTGTCGATACCGTTTTCTATCGCCCCCAGGTCCATTTCATCTTCTGGATGATAGTGGGAATTCTGACCATGGGATACTGCGGTGACCAGACGGCCAAAGACAGTCAGCCTGGGGCCTCCGAGATAAAACCAGATTAATATTAACCCGGCTTAATTAAACAGCGCTAATATTTAATCATCTGATTTACCTTCCCAAAAGCAATCCACAAGATTAAATATAGCCAGAAAGGCTCATATTTCTTGCGCTTTGGGTATATGAGAGAGAGGGCACGAAGAGGTCCAACCGACCTTGACAGCCCAGATAGATTAAACGATAATAATTAATATCTGTTTAATGTGCGAACTTAGTATCATCTCAATATTCATTTCGGACAAAAGATAGCTTGGTATCGCAAAGGCTGGACACACTGACGGAGGAAACAGCCACATGAAACTAAACCGAAGGAGAGGGGCGACGTTAGGATTGGTTGCGGTCTGCGTGTTCGTAGTCATCATCCTAGCCGTTGGCTTCTTTATCCTTGCGAAAATCATAGGAGGCGAGCGCGAAGTGACCAATGCCACCGATGCCGGTGTATTGATTGTCGCTAGAAACGCAATGTCTCCTACGATCGTAGGGGTAGACTTCAGCTCGATAGGCGCCAGCGCATCCGATTTCATCGGTCTTGACGAGGCAGTCACCGGTCTGGGAAGTACCGGTGGTAGAGCAAGCATGCAGAACATCAATAGAATAATCGCTCAATCACTTCTTGTTGCATTGAACGCTCAACATATTGACACTGCAGAAGCTGCAACCCACGCCAAAACCATTGAAAGTACGGCTAAGCAAGTTGCCACTCAGCTTAGAAATAAACTGCACAACACCAACACGCTCAACAGCCACTTCACCGATGTTGCTCAATCGAACAACACCAAGATGTGGCAGGGTAACAAAGTAAATCTGGTAGGCAACATAGCTTCCGCCTTCATGAGACAAGGTTATTCGACCAACGTCTATGTACATGCAGGCACCAGGCTCCCTGTCAGCCCGCCCAGCACATTGACCAACCAGAATACCGGCGCTGCCACCAGCAGCGATGGTAATTCTCCCTACATGGCCGGTTATGTGAACTGGAACGTTCCCTGCGGTAATGGTCAGTCGATCAGCATCGCCGGCGTTCCGATATTCCCGAAAACCCAGCCCCACATCGTAGATGTAGGCGAGTTCGACGGAGCCACCACCGACCCCATCGGCGGCAACTATCTGCCTCCGAACGCGTTCAAAGCTACATCCCAGGCCACTGAAGGTTCTTCCGGCACCACCGGTGGAGCGCTTGCCTGCGCCATAGTCGGCGTCCTCGACAGAGACTTCGCAGCAGCTATCCCCAGAGGTTACATAAGAATCAACAACGGCGAAGATGCCAACGCTCAGAACGCACCGCTGGCCGACCCGGTAGTTGACGGTACCAACGATATCTTCAACAACGAACTGTGGCCGCCTTCGGCAGTTAACGTAGCTTCCAACGGAACGAACACCATGTTCTCCACCAACGGTGCTCTGATGAGCAACTGGGAAGCTTACAACGCAGACACCACCGGTACCGTTCCGCAACCCGGAGTAGGCGGTATCTTTGTTGTCACCAATGACACTCAGGGCTACCGTGCTGCCACCGTCGATGACCTGGCAGATAACACCAACCACCCTGACGTGACCAGCACCCCGGGCGTCGGCGCTCCCAGCGATTGCGACACCCACAACGGCTGGGACAAGCCCGAGTGCTTATTCAGCGCCTCCGGTCTCGTCCCCGGCAGCATGCCCTACGCTGCAGCGAATGCATACAACCGCTACAACGTAACCGCTCCTGCCGGAGCCAGCACCGATGGCTACACCAACATCGAATACATGAAAGCTGACCTGCTCAGACAACGTGCTAACGGTGCAAGGTGTGCCTCAGTAAATCCGCCCCCGTTGGCTTCCGGTATGAAGAAGTTCAACGTGAACGGATGCTACAACACACCTACTCACAATGTATCGTTCGGAACTGTGGATACTCCCAAAGCGTATCTCGACCAGATCTCGGACGGTGGAGCCAATGCTTGTGCCACCAATATCGTTGGCATCATTGCCGATAGGATGACCCAGGTCGACCCCAGCATCACCAGAGCCAAGGTTGAAGCCGCTCTGAATGATGCCAGCATGCCTCTGGCAATGGGTCAGACCCTTGTACTGTACTCGCCTGGACCTGGCAACGTAACCATGCAGCCCATCCCGGCAGGTACCTACTTCAAACCGGCTCCGGCCAACTTGACGGATAATGATGGTCGTACCTCGACCCAGGTTATTCCTTGTGAAAACACCTACAGAATCGACACCACCATCATCAACGCCAACAAAGGTCATGGTTCCGGTCCTGTCTGCCCGATAGGCGACGCCAACTACCACGAAGCTCCTTTCGTGCAAGACTCTCCTATCACCGCAGTAGATCGTGCTGTATGGACACCAGCTTCCGGTTTCAATAACCTGCTTGGTGACCTGAAGTTCGAAAACACAGCTCAGAACGGAGGCACATTCTGTAAGCCCAACTAAGTTCTGAAGACCAGACAGTAAAAAGTCCGCTCAACCGACCAAAATCCTTTCAAACGGGGTATGATGCAGGAAGAGCGGGCTTTTTATTTGTCCATTTAAATTCCCTGGAGGATGTTTATATGAGAAGAACCATAGCTGTTGTCGGTCTGGCTTTTTTAATGACTTCAGCGCCGGCCTGGGCTCAGTATGGTCAACAGCAGTTTGGCGGGACCCAGCGGTATAACGGTAAAAATCAGAAGAAACAGGATTCGGAGCACCAGGCAAGCAATCTGGACCGACCGGTCAGCCTGCCGAATCTTCCTGACTATACCGGAAAACAATACTTCGTGACCGGACTCTCCTATCCCAATGCCAAAGACGGTCCCGGATACATTCAAACTTTCAATGTCGAGAATACCGAAGACCAGGTCAAATCCTGGTGGAAGAGCGCCTTGAGTTCCGGCAACTGGAAGATAACTTTCACAGATCAACACTCCATGAGAGGCAAACTGAAAGACGGCAGCACCTGCACCATCACCGTCGAGCCACCGGCCAACACAACCAAAGACAAGATGAAAGGTTGCCGGGCCAGCTACACCGTCTACTACCACCAGGTCAATAGAAGACGTTGAAGTCAAAGGATTAGCGAGCTTGAGAGACTCGACAAGACCACTGAGATCAGCACTGGTATTGATACCGGTGCTGATTTTGCTGGGAGCCTGCACAGACCGAGCCCTGGTCAATGCCAATGAACTGCGCCTGGGTAAATCCGCTTCTGACGAGGTGGTGGAGATTCCTCTCCAGCCCATGCTGGAGCTGGACTATCTCTCTAGAGAATCAATTGTCAATATGCGAAAAAAGCTGGTGGCGGATAAAGACTCACTGCTGGCAAGAGCCTATAACCCCGAAAGCGTCATCTTCTCTCAGATAGTGTCAGGTAAGCCCTGGTGGGGCATTATCGGATGCACTGTCTATGGTCAGGGGCAGCGTTCTATCGAGGGACCCTCGGAAGAGTCCCGTTTTCTGCTCAATCCCTACCTTCTGGTAGGAGTCTCGTCCTGGTCCAACGAGATCTGGGACCTGGAGAAAATAGAGCGTAATCCGAAGGTCCTTACCCAGGCGGACTTTCCCTATTGCTGGCAGCCTTCGATTCTGCGCTATTATCCGGCAAGATCAGCTCTACAGGTAGCCTATGAAGTATCAGCCTACAACGAGGGGCTTGCCAGATACAAGAACTATCTCAAGCCGGCAGAAGTAGTGGACCGATTCAATCTGGTCGCCTACAACGCCCGGGACTTCGGCTACAACTTTCTCTACGTTCCCATTGAAGAGTGCAAGAATATAGAGAATGCAGAAAAGGTCTCGGCCCCGGTGCAGATCGTCCAATATATCCACTGTGGAGGCTCGAGCGGCTACAACGGCGGCTGCAACAATATGAGTCCGCTTCAAAAAGAGATAAACGAGTTCGCCATAAAGTCCTTACCGGCCTCGATAAAAGTAAAACTCTGGAGAAGTCATCCCGGAAATATAAACCGTCAACCAGACTGCACTGTTTTTATTGAGTTGCGTTGAGCATCGAAGACGGTGGCATCATAAATAGTACAGACGAGTTGCAAAGATAAGATAATACAAGCATGTCAAGACACGCAGATATTTTTTTTTCGATGCACGCACGTCCGAAACCCCTCCCTGTAAGGCTTTCCACCCCAGGGGATTTCAGAAGAATAAATACAGGAAAAACCCTATAGGCAATGAAATCCCTCAGTCGATAATCTGGTTATTACCTGGAGCCGATTGAATTGGATAAGCCCGAGAAAGATTAACCCCCAGCGCTATCGGAACCAGGTTAGTGACACTGCATCCAGCAGAGTGCATCGGGAAATAGAACTCAATACCGAGTTCTATTTCTCCATATTTTCAAGAAATGCTACTACTCGGGCTGGTGCCGCGCTGGCACCAACTAGATTGATCGGGAAGAAAGCAGTCTTGAAGCCTGAACCGGGCAATTTATCAAGGTCGACCAGCTGCTGGACAACATAAAACTCCTTGTCCCTGTGGGCAAAGTGGGCGTCCCAGATTTTGCTCTTGTCACCGGTGCGCTTGTAGTCCATCATCATTACCATAAAGGGTCGGTCCCAGCCCAGAGCGTCGGTACCACCTACCAGGGCTCCCTGTTCGGCCAGCCAGAGGGCGGACTCTCTAACAAGACCAGGATAATTGTATTTGAGCGGATCGGTTATTTCATATTTGTCGTGGTCGGTTCTAATCAAAACAGCGTCCCTCTCTTTGATCTTGTATTCGACCCTGTCGAGAGCCTGTTTCAAATCATCGACAGTGATAGTACTGCCGGTGCCTTTTTTGTGCGAGAGATCCAGCACTACCGTATCCAGATAAAGATCGTCAAGGGGTATTTGATCAATTGTCCTGGCTTTAGAATCACCGCATTTACTGCCATAGTGAAGCGGCGCATCCACATGAGTGCCAAGGTGACTGGATAGACTGATATTCTCTTCGGCCCAACCTTCACCATCGGGAAGCTCCTCTTTGCTGCATCCGAAAAAGGACATCATGATCTCGGCTCCGGCTTGATTGTCCACATATTCAATCTCGGGAGCGATTATTCTGAGCAGCGGCTTGAGCAGCTCAGGAAACTCGGCCGGATCCACCGGTGCAAGCGGTCGGGTCAAATCAATCAATTGCGTCATAGTACTCTGACCTGATCTCAATTAAGGCTTATAGAACCACAGGCGGTGACACCACCCACCAACACGGTCACCTTAAAATTATCTTCCCCGGAGGCAAGCATATTGTCTGGAAGATCCACGGTGATTCGGCTCTTCGTCTGGGAGATAATCCGGGCGCGAAAATCGCCGAAATAGACCTCGCTTTTATCTAATTCACCATCGAGATTCTCTCCGGTGATAGTCGCCGTCTTGCCATCATCGCCTCGGCTTATGGAGATCAGACGAGGAGTGGCTTTGATCAGAAGCGGCAGGACTGCTGAAGGAACTCCCCTGGTCACGATTTTAAGCGTGGTTTTGCCGGGTTCGGCATTATCCGGTACCTTAATAGTCAATCTGCTACGAGTGGATTCAATAACATCAGCCTTGACATCTCCGATATAAACGTCATTCTCGCCTTCGTCATGGCTGAAACCCTTGCCGACCAGGGTCAACCTGGCACCCTGATGGGTTTCGGTGGGATTGAGAACCGAGAGTTGCGGGCTGAGAGAGCTGCTCAGGGTCCAGCTCAAAACCGCTCCTCGGGGTCCCTGGGCCTCGATAAATATAGTATTGACCCCGGGTTCTACCAGGTCGGTGATGTCAATCTCGAGGGTATGCTTCTGCACATAGTTCTCGTCGACGATCAGATCTCCCTGGGGCTCCTCATACTTACCGAACGAGGATGTGTCTATGTCACCACATAAAAACACCCGCAACCAGTTGAATCCTGGCTGACCGGAAAAACCGTTATGAAGTGTCAAAGTCATGGGCTTCTTCACGTCGGCCACTGACAACTCGAATTTGCCGGTAAAATGCTCGACTCTTTTTCGACCGGCTTGATATGGCCCGCCTTCGGCTACAGTCTGCATCAGTCCTGACGCTATGGCTGCATAGGAAAAAGATGAGATCAGAAAAACTGAAATCATAAATAAGACAAGAAAAAAAATGTTTGCGCTCGCGGGCACTTTTAGAACTCGGCGATCAGACCGAAGCTGGCGATCATAATTATGCAGACGAAGAAGAATACAAAGAACCAGGCCCAGCGGTTGATTAATTGAATCTCGGTTAATTCTGCTGCTTTCTTGGGAGGCATCGTTATCTCCTTCTATTCTTTGTCTTTGTCCGAGGACTCGGCTTTTTCGGTAGCTTCAGCTTTTTCGGTAGCTTTCTCTTCGACTTTTTCAGCCTTCTTAGTTTTTTCGACCTTTTCTACTTTGGGCGGAGCCTTCTCGGGAACAGCGGCCTTGGCGCCGCTATCTTCCAGGCTGCTTACGAAAGATACGAACTCTTTTGTCTGGGACAGAAAACGATCGGTCTGTTTTCTCGAAAGCCAGAGAGCCAGAACTCTTCTTCTGTCTGTATTGGCTTTCAGACCGGGAGGACGACCACCGAGAAGACGCTCTTTGATCATGCGGTTGCCCTCTCGGAAATAGCAGTCGCCAATCTGGCAACCGCATACCACCACCCCCGATGCCCCTGCTTTCAAGGCGGCCTCGACCATCAAAGGTTGGATCATGCCCGAGCAAGGGAACTTGATCACCTTGACGTTGGGCTGATCTTTGAGGGTGTCGTTCTCGTTCATCACCGAGTCGACCTCTGCCGCTCTTTCACAGATTAGGGTTATTATCGTCTTTTCTTCAGCCATCTTGCCTTACCTTGAAACACAGAATCCAAACTATTTAAGAAGCCTCGACCAGCTCTTTGATCCTCGCTGTCACCTGGGCATCTTCCAGATTGGGCAGATCAATAGCATCGAAAGCACAGGCGCCGACGCAGACTCCACAACCAGAGCAGCGCTGGGCCTTTACCGTGGCCAGAAGCTTGAAGCGAGAATCAGCCGGCGCAGGCACCATCTCGATGGCCTGGTAAGGACAGTCGAGAGAGCAGAGCCTGCAGCCGACACACTTGTTGTTGACCACCTCGGCCGCTTCCACCGGCTTGGCACCGTATATGTTGCCGGGGATAACACAAAGGCCGATGAGAAGAAGCAACATGATTATCCAGAAAGGATACTCGCCCACTGCAGCAAGAAGCTGATAGGGCCAGAGGAAGATGACATCGACCTCGGACATGGTGGGCTGGGTGGCCATATTGGCCATCTTAGTCTCGGTAAGAGGAAAGAGATAGACCAGAATGAAGACCATACCCAGAAGCGCATAGTTCAGAGCAGGAGGCGGTGTAATTACCGGTCTGGTCATCCGCACGTAGTGTATCCATAGAGCGAACATGAGCGAGAACGAAAGACCGATATGGATGAACAAGAAGTTCGAAAGAGTCAGGTTGGAGATCGTTCTACCGTTCAGGAACCAGTGAGAGAGGAACTCTCCACAGAAAGGAATGGCGGCCAAGGCCGAAACGGTCATTCTCGTAAGCAGTAGAGAGCGTTCGTCCCAAATTAGATAATAACCGGTCTGACCGATGAACATCACCATGAGGAAGAGCACCACCCCGGATATCCACTGCACCCAACGGTACTGGCGGAATCTGTCGGTGGCCCAAACTCTTATAGCGTGGAGAACGATAAAGATGACCATGGCGTCGCCGGCATAACGATGAGCGGCCCTGATTACGGCACCGAAAGGAATCTGCTCGGTTATGTAGTCGACTGAAGTATACGCGTTAACAAGATTCTTCGAGTTGTATGCGTTGTCGATAGTCGGGACATAGTAAGCGAACAGAAGTAATCCGGACAAGAAGAGTATGTACATGATGAACTGAGGTAGAGCACCATGATAGTAGAAGGGATTGTACTTACTCTTCATCACCTTATTGGTGATGTCCTCCATAACCAGAAATATGTTGTTTAACCAACTAGTTTTTTCCATTTCGGTTCCTCTGTAGACGCGCTTTGCGTTCTCTCGCTCCTGGTGTTTAACTAAACTCTATTTCTTAGCGGGTACGATGGTTTTCTCAGTCTCGTCCTCGCTACCGACAGCCATGATCGCGACCGCGCCACCGAAGAAAGCAAGCGCTATCATCGCAGCGTAGACATAATCACCGAGGGGACCCTCGGCTTTTTTGCCGGTCAAGTAAGTTTCGGTTGGACTCTTGAACAAGCCGTTATAGCCTTCGACCATGGAGGTCGTCAGGGCCTCGGCTCTCAGGAGCTTGATCGTATGGGGAAAGTCGAACTCACTCGGCATCCCCAGCTCTGCCCAGAGCATGGCGACTGTGAAGAATAGACAGGCGACTATACCGACTCCAGCCAGACCTAACTTGATTGGATTACCCACGTTTCACCCCTTCTCCTTTACCGACTGCCTCTTCTCCTTCATCCTCCGAGGAAAAAGCTCGGATCTTCTCGAAGAGGCCGATATGCTTCTTCAAGGTACCTTTCGCTTTTTCCTCCAGGTAGATCCAGTAGGCATGCACTCCCACAAAAAATACCGTAACCAGTGTTCCAAAAAGGAGTATGCCGAGATGCTCCAGAGTGAAGCTCTCCTGCATAGCCCGCCACCCTTCGAAGAACCATGACAGACCGAGAACGGCACCGGCGAAGGTGGCAAGCTTATAGCCGAATTTAACTTTGTATTCGACTCTGGTCAAGCTCTTACACTCCTTTATGCTTTCCATCTCATCCTCTCCCATGGCTCCCACTATCGACTCGAACCCCTCTTACTTAACCGCAGCCGCTGCTTTTTCAGCCGCCTTGGCTTTAGCCTGGGCTTCGACTTCGGCCTGGGCACCCTTGCACTGCAAGTAGGTCACCGCACAGAGTACCAGGCAGATCACACCGGAAATCATCCACCACCAGTCGACAAATGGAATAGGCAGCGGGTAATTCGCTTCGACGCCCTTCGTCAGACGATCGGTGAGGGTGACATAGTCGAAGACCCACTTGTTCGAGAGAACAAAATCCATACAACCGTTGTAAGTAGGGTGGGTATCCGGAGTAAAGGTCGGAATAAGCTGGAAGATGAAGTCGACAGGACTGGTGGTCTTATCGGAAATCGTCTGCAACTGCGCCACCAGAGCTTCACCACCGTCGACCTTAGCCATCCATCTTTCTTTGATGGCAGGAATGAGGTCGATGTTGTAAGGCATCTGCGCGCCTTTGGGAACCAGCTTACGCACCAACTCTTCTGCTTCACCTCCTGCAGAACCTAAGAAAGGCTTGCAGAACCAGTAGGTATAAGCATGGAGCAACGGCGAGAGGAAGAGCTCGGTCTTAGCCATGAACCAGTACCAGACCGCCCAGATTGTCTGAATCAAAGCGATAAAGCCCATGGTCAGACAGCCGGCGGCGCCTTTTGCCTTCTCCTTGATATCGTTGGAGGTCCAGATGAAATAGAGCTGCCACACAATACCGGCATTGACTAGCAGGTACATGGATGAGCGCCACCACGGCGGATCGTCGTGGATGTTGGCGATGTTGGCGATGATCAGAATCGAGAACACGATCCATACCACACCGCCCATGATGGTAGTCATCAGGACCAGAGGTCGCTTCATGATGTTCTTCTCGGAACCTGTAATCCAGGTATCGAAGAAAGGAATGAGAACCACCGAGATTGGAATCAAGAGGGTAATCTCTGTTGCCACCACAGGCTCCAGATACTTGTACATCTGGTAGAGACCGAGGAAGTACCAGTCCGAGAGAATCGGCAACGGTGTGACATCCGGATCCGATCTGCGACCCAGAGCCGCAGGAATCACTATAGCTACCACCACCAGCATCAATAGAACGATATTGCGCTTGATCCAGTTCAGGGGGATTCTCTTATAGCTATTGTTGTAGAAATATATCTCCACAAGTATAAGCGGTATCAAAGAGAAAGCCAGGTGTAGAGAGAAGAACCGGGTAATCGTCGCCTGGGTGATGGCACCACCGGCGCCAAGCAGAACTTCCGCCGTGTTCCAACCAAGGTGCAGAGACTTGACCAGAGGCATATAGTAATCGCCCATGAAGGGGAACTGGTCCATATAAGTGGGGAATGTGGCGAAAACCTTGGTCGCCCAGAACGCCCGCTGGTTCCAGATCAGAAGATAGCCGGAGAGACCAGAATACATAGCCAGCAACAACATTACTAAGCCTATGGCGACGTTGAACTCCTTACCGGGTTTGTAGTCTGCCATGATAAACATGCGGAAAACCCGCATGGTGGCGGCGATAATCATCGCGTCCGCCCCATACTTGTGGACACCGCGGATGATGTTGCCGAACGGCACCTGGTTCTGTATATAAAGGATAGAGTCGAAGGCGGCTGACTTACTCGGCACGTACCAGGCGATAAGGACAAGACCGGTGGCCATGACCACGAACCAGATCAGATAGAAAATCGGTCCAAGCGAGTAGAACGGATTGGTTTTGGCTTCTTCCTGGTAGTGCTCATCGAATAAATCGATGTTCTTTATCCGAGTGGAGACCCAGTCGCCGAATTTGGCGAGGCTCCCCCAGAATCCTTCGTTGTTAGCTGCTGTACTAGGCAATTGAACCGGCCTCCAATGATATTACCTTAACCTGGTTACCTTCTTTTTTGAGCTCGAATTTACGAGGTGGTCTCGGTGCAGGACCACTGACTACTTTTCCGGCCTGGGCGATGTCGTAAACGCTCAGGTGGCAAGGGCACGCGAAGACCGGCCCCTGGGGCTTATAGTTGTAGCCCTTGGCGCATTCCTCTGGGTCTTTGACATAGTTGAAGATACAGCCAAGGTGCGGACAGATGCGACTGTATGCCACCAGTTCCCCATTGGGCAACTTGACGATGAAACCGGGGATGGTTCTGACTTCTTTCAACTCCGGGTTGTATTCCAGATACTTCTGGTTGAACATGAAAGGAATACAGGTCCACGGCTCCGGGAACTCCTCTTCGGAGAAGGTCGGAATAGGAGGCTCGGCAAGGGGTTGGTCGGAAGGGCCGAGCACGTCGAGAGGCCCGAGTGTCGGTCTCAAATAGCGTAAGAAGGGTGAGGCCAAAAGACCGAATGTGAGAGCCAGCGGCACCGCAGCCACCGTCTTCAAAATTGTTCTTCTTTTTATCCCATCGCTCATTGTTTTATCACCTGGTTTTAGAGGGGCCGCAGCTAGTGAGCAGCGGGTGCTTCCTTAGTCTCGCTTGAAGTAGTTGGGTCGGTTTCAGCCGGAGCGGCAGGCTTTTCTGCCTCTACAGCCGAGCTATCTTTTGTTTCGGTTTTAGTTTCGGTGGCAGCAGGAGCCGCAGCACCTTTAGGAGGTTGCTCCAGTTCGAAGTCGGGCATCTCGTGGAAATTGCGCACATACTGCACCAGTTTCCAAATATAGTCGGCATCGAATTTCACGCCGTTCTTCCTGTCTTCTTTCCCGAGGAAATTAGGCATTCCTTCCCACTTGATACCGTTGGCGATGTGGTCCCAGATCTGCTCATCTGTACGATCATAAAAACGATTGAACTGGTTGAAGTTTGCCGGAGCCGGCTGAAGAACGAGACCTTTGTTCAAAGGACCATCGCCGGCACCTTTGGTACCGTGGCAGACAGCACAGTTGGCACCAAAAACTGCCGTGATTGCAGCGTGCTCTTTCTCGCTCAAGAGAGGAACCGCCAGAGAGCGGCTATAAAAAACAAGGTTCCAGAGCACTCGCCTGTCGAATTTATCGGCAAATCTGGGGTGGGTAAACTCTCTTACCACCTGAGGATCCATATTCTCGACCTTGCCCTCTTCGGAAAGCACAGGCATCTTGGTGATCACCCCTTTTCCGAAAGCAATGGCTTCGTACTGCTCGATGGGCTTACGACCGCGCATCATTTCTATATCGGTCAAATCGACATCGCACTTTCCGGGAACACCTTTACCGGCATCACCATGGCAGGAAGCGCAGTTCGCCTGTTTCCAGTAGACACTACCGTCTCCCACCGAGGGTCTGGAATCCGGCATAAGAACCAGATCAGCACTATGGGTGGCATCACGTGCCGCCAGGCTGTCTTTCCGAACGTCGACGTTCATCTCTCCGGTACAAGCGGTCATGGCTACCAGTACCGGAACCGTCAAAAGGGCCAGGGCTAATTTGTCGATGCGCTTGGTAAAGCTAGTAAGGTTTTTCATGTGATTTGCAGGACTCATTTATTTTATTCAAGAACTTTTTAGTAGTTGAAGAACGGTATCCACGAAACAGCCGCGTAGATGAAGATCAGGATGAAGCAGATGACCAGAAATGGCGGGGGCGGACCTTCGCCGATTCTGTATTCGGACACTTCTTCATAATGCTCTTCTTCTTGTTTGATATCTTCCGCCATGATCTCTCTCCGCTAAATATTCTGTCTATGCATCAACCGTTTTGTTTGGCTTCTCTGACCTTCTCGACAGCTTGCCTGGCTTTGCCTGCCAGATTGCCGTTCTCGGAATCATCGAGCATGTCGAACTTCGTCGATTCGATATCCTCGAACTCACCGTTGCCGATAGCCCACCACATTGCCCAGACAGCCATGATAAAGAAGATCACGCATACGCCGAAGGCTATGTAGAGACCGGTATCTAAAGGCGACTGGTTGAGAATACAGTTAGGACACATAGACTTCTACCTCCTTTACTCGTGGCCGCCATGATGCGGCTCGTAGAGCTGATTGGTCAGCTTGGGCAGCTTGATATGATCGACTTTGTTGACTTCGTCTACCGAATCGATCAGCACTTCCTGATCTTGCGGAAGGGTTTTGAGATATGCCACCAGATACCAGATCTCTTCCTGGGTCAGGTTGAGACCGAAACGGGGCATTCTCGTTCCGGGTACACCTTCGGCGACCCGGTAGTACCACATCTGATCGGTATACTGCTTGAAGAACGGCCTGGTGAAATTGGCAGGTTTCTTCAGAAGAGTGAGTGAGTTCGGACCGTTGCCCTCGCCATTCAGACCATGACAGGCGGTACAGTTCTGGGTGAAGATACCTCTGCCGGCATTGGCCGCGGCATCGGAGCTGGTGTCGACGTGGTTGTTCTTAGCCAGGTTCTGACCGGTCCAGGTGGATGGCAAGTACTCAGCCGGCGCTTCCACCCACTTATCTACTTTTCTGTTATTCCCGAGGGTCTGGATGTAAGCGACCAGGTCGTTCATGTCGCGCTCGGAAAGATAACTGAAGCTGGGCATGATGGAACCGGGCTTGAGGGCGCGGGGTTGAATCAAGTGAGCCTTCTGCCATTCCGAAGGCATTCTGCCGCCTTCGTTGGTCAGGTCGGGACCGGTTCTGGCAGTACCGAGCTGGTGAGGAGTTTCATAACGGAAGTCACCGGCTTTGACCAGCGGTCCGTAGCCACGGTCTTGCAGACGGGTGAACTGGGTATGACAGTAGAGACAGCCTTCCCTGACATAGATTCTTCTTCCGCGAATCGGATCCGCCACAGATTTCTCGGCCGTGTAATCGTTATGACTCGGGGTTGCTTCAGGTCTGAAAATGACCATAGGCATCAGAACGGTCGAAAAAATGATTATGAAAAAGGTCGAGATGATACCAATGGCACCGAGTCGGTAGCCGTTACCGTTCATTAAACCTTAACCTCCCTAGTTTTGGCCTTGACGTTCGCTTTACGCGCTGTATAGATGGTCCGGAATACGTTGTAAGCGAAGAGACATTGACCGGTGACGATCAGCAATCCGCCAATTGAACGGGTAAACCAGTATGGAGCGAGAGTATTGCTCCACTGATCAACCGGATAACCCATGGCCCATCCGGCCGACTGAACCAGTCCGGCGACGGTGAGAGCGAAGTAGAAGATGATGAAACCAATCAGCTTGAACCAGTAGTGCAAGCGGATCAAACCTTCACTGTGCCATTTCTCGAAACCGACCAATCTGGGCAACGCATAATAGATTGATGCGGTGACAATGAAGGAGAAGGTGCCGAGCAGGGCGGCATGGGCATGACCCACGACCCACTGGGTAAAGTGCAGGTACCAGTTCACCCATCTGGTGGCCTGGAAAGGACCTTGCAAACAGGTAAGAAGGTAGAAGAAACAAGAAGTGACCGCGAAGCGCAGCGCCATGTCATTGACCGGCATGTGCCAGCGCCCTTTCATTGTCATGAAGAAATTGGTGAGAACGGTAAGAACCGGGACCAGAAGAAATATAGAAGAGATGATCGCTATCGCTTTCAACCACTCCGGCACCGGCGACTGGGTGATGTGGTGAGTTCCGGTCGGAGCATAGAAAAGAGCGATACCCCAGAAGCCCAGCATCGAAAGACCATGGCTGTAGAGCGGTGCCTTGGTCAGTCTCGGCAGGAGGTAATACATCAAGCCCACACCCACGGTGGTGAACCACATACCTAATATGTTGTGTCCGTAGAACCAACCGATGATGGCATCGTTCAATCCGGGAAGCGAAACGAAAGTCCGCTGACCGATGATCCATACAAGGGGGAACCAGAAAAGTGAGCCCAGGAAATACCAGAGGCTCACATAGAGTTTTTGAACTTTCCTGTTAACGATAGTCATCCAGACGTTATAGGTAAGAAGACAGAGAGCCACCACCACCAGAACGTCGAGCAGAGCGCCCAGCTCGGCATATTCACGACCTTCGGTATTGCCGTTGAGTAGCGTACAGAACGCTGCCACCATAACGCCGTTCCAGGCCCACATTGTGAAGTTGCCCAGCTTCTCGGAATGAAGCTTGTTTTTACAAAGAGTGGGAATCATGTGGAACATGGCACCCACATAAGCCATAGACAGCCAACCCACCGCGACGGCGTTCACGTGCCACATTCTCAAGTGTGGCATGGAAAGCTGCGGTACGTTGTGAACGAGGTCCGGATTCACGAACTCCATGGAAGCAAAAAGTCCTGCTCCCATCCCCCACAAAGACCACCACAGTGCGGATAGAAGGAAGTTACGACTGGCGCTACCTTCCTTGTCGCTCAAAAGTTTGTCAAGAATGCCGCTCACGAATTACTAATCTCCAAGTTGGCTTCCAACGTATGGACTTAAACCAGGCTAGATTCTAGATTACTGACATCGTCCGAAGCCGTGCACAGTAATGTTTTTTCACTGAAAATTATCACAGCGTTCCTCCACAAAAGGTCCCCGGGGGCTCAGGAACCCTACCTGTTGACAGAAAGCGATTGCTGCGAAGGTTCCATTAATAGTCTGTAAGAATTCACAATTTAACCAGGATGATAAAAGTCCGCCCAAGACCGATCGGTAAGCGATCGAAAAGAGATCAATATACCATTGACTCCCCTACCTGAACCTCTTGAATATGCGATCGCGGTCCGAAAAACCCTGTGTCTCATTTTCAAGACCGGGGCTCTTCCTCCTGTGGTCGCAGATCCATACCGTTATATCTGTTGGCCGCTCGCCCATGTCCGTTGCGGAGGATAAACTTGACCGCCTGGGCGCTCATCGCCAGGACGTCAAGATAGAGCTGCCGGTCTTCTTCGGACACCGGCGCCAGCACGAACTTATGCCGAATCGCTCCACCGGGATCGGGACCGACCCCTATTTTTATTCGGATAAAAGCTTTGTCGCCTTTTAAATTCTCGATAATCGATTCAACGCCATGTTGACCGCCTGCACCGGCTCCATTTTGAATACGAATCTTTCCAAGAGGCAGAGACACATCGTCATGCAACACAATCAAATCGACCACTTCTATTTTGAACCAGTCAAGAGCAGCTTTGACCGCGGTTCCGGATAGATTCATGTAAGTCATCGGCTTGAGCAGAATCACTTCCTGCTTGGCAATCTCCACTTTGGCGTAGTCGTAAGTAGTGCCCCTTAAAACATGACTCTTACTGCGAAACCCTGCACTGAATTCGGTGCCGAGAAGATCGATTACGCGAAAACCGGCATTATGCCTGGTGTTTTCATATTCAGTTCCTGGATTGCCAAGGCCGACTACAAGTTTCATATTTTTAATCTAAAGTGAAAGGTCGGAGAACCTGTCTCAATATTAATGATGTCTTCTCTTAATGTCATGTCCAATCTATTAATACAGCGGCTAAACTATGAGATTGCCACGATTACGTGGAAATTCATCCACTGTAACAAAGCCGGTTTCAGCTCATTTGCTTCAAAGAAGAGGACTCTCAGACGAAAATGAACGAAGACACAGCAAACATCCCGTACCTGCCTCATACATCGCAAGACCGAGAGGCGATGCTAGAGAAGATAGGTGTCCGCTCCTTCGAAGAGCTAATAGCCCATATACCGGCAAATTTAAGAGCGGAAGCGATCAAAATCAAAAACGGATTGAGCGAGCTCGAACTGATTCACCATGTCGACGGACTCGCCTCTAAAAACAGACCTGCTTCCAAACAAGCCTGCTTTCTGGGAGGCGGTCAATATAAGCGCTACGTGCCTTCGGTAGTACCGCAAATAGTATCAAGGTCAGAATTCGCCACCGCTTACACGCCCTATCAGCCCGAAGTTTCCCAGGGTAGCTTGCAAGCCATTTATGAATTCCAGACAGCGATCTGCATGATCACAGGCATGGATGTGGCTAACGCCTCTATGTATGACGGTCCCACCGCCTGTGCCGAAGCAGGTCTGATGGCCTGCCGTGTCACAGGCAGATCCAAGCTGGTAGCGCTGCACTCGGTGAACCCCGAGCACAGAATGGTGACCAGCGGCTACGCCAAAGCTCTGAAACTGGAGTACGAGACCATAGACTGCCCGGAAGGCGCGGTCGATCCCTCCCTGCTCAAGATTGACAATGAGACAGCAGGATTGATTGTGCAGTACCCGAACTTCTTCGGATGCTACGAGGATATGAATGCTCTTTCGAAAATCGCAACCGAAAGTGGTGCGCTTTTGATTGTCGTGAGCGATCCTATAAGCCTCGGTCTTCTCGAGGCCCCCGGAGTACTGGGTGCTGATATAGTCGTGGGCGATGCCCAGTCTTGCGGTAACTTCCTTAATTTTGGCGGACCTTCTGCCGGATACATGGCTTGCAAACAAGAGTACATGCGGCAGTTGCCTGGAAGACTGGCCGGTGTCACCCAGGATAAAGAAGGCAAGCGCGCCTTCACCCTCACCCTGCAAACCAGGGAACAACACATAAGGAGAGCCAAGGCGACTTCCAACATATGTACAAACCAGGCGCTCAATGCGCTCTCCATGCTGGTCTACTCGACCATGCTGGGTAAATCCGGATTCGAGAAGCTAGCCAGAATCTCCCTGCAAAGAGCGCACTATCTGGCGGAGAAGCTTACCGCTATCGATGGAGTGAGCTTGAAATTTGAGAAGAAAGGCTTCTTCAACGAGTTCGTGCTCGAATTCGACAAGCCGCTCGAGCAAGTCACCGAAAAGCTCAAAGAACGCGATATCCTTGCCGGTGTTCCTATTTCCCGCATGTATGGAGAGTTGAAGAACTGCTTACTTGTGGCGGTGACTGAAATGAACCCGCCCCAGGAGCTCGATCTTTATGCCGAGAACTTGAAAGAGATCATGGCTGAACTCTCCAATCACGGAAAGATAGCGGAAAAAGCAGATAAGAAACTGGCTTCTGCCAGCTCCTGACCCCCTTATCCAATGCAGGTATAATCGGAAGAAGTGGAAAAGCAGAAAAGATTGATGGAACCAGCCAAAATCAGCCCCAAACCAGAGACTAAGACCGAACCGGGCGGCAAGCTCGGCACTGTTAAAGGCTTCGTCAAAGAGATTATCGAGCTGGTGGTCGTCACCCTGGTTCTATTGATCGCTATCCGCGGCCTCATAGGCGAAGCAAGATACATTCCCTCGGCATCTATGGAACCCACCCTGCAAATCAATGATCGTCTGATTGTCGAGAAAATATCCGGACATCTCGGTCAGCCTATAAAACGGGGCGATATTCTAGTCTTTTATCCCCCCCCCGAAGAGATGGGGGGCAGAGATCTTCGCAACGATCCACTCACCCTGCTCGGCCGCTGGACCGGTCTGCCCTTTTTACCCAACGACCCTGCCTTTATCAAGCGAGTCATCGGTCTACCCGGCGACCATATTCGCATCCAGGCAGGAGTCGGGGTCTTCATCAACGGTCAGCTCCTGGACGAATCCTCTTATATAAAAGAGATTCCGGATTACGACCTCAATATTCTGGGCGACATCGGCGGCAGAAACATCACCAACGAGTTCATCCATCCCTACGCCGCCCGTGGCAATGACCCAATAATCGTCCCGCCCGGGCATCTTTTCATGATGGGAGACAACCGCAATAACAGCGAAGACAGCCACGTATGGGGCTTCTTAGATCAAAAGCGGGTCATCGGTAGAGCCTGGGTCCTGATCTGGCGCCGCCTCAACGCTCCTATATATCCGCCCATCTTGAGCGAATAAATTTGGGTATATTATTTGAGGTCCGGTTAATTTCCTAAGAGGTCAAAATGGCTAAGCCCTCCAGTTCTCAGACAAGAGGTTCTCAGAAAGCGTCGGATACTTCGGAAACGCCGAAGACCAAGTCCAATTCCGGATCCGAATCCGAATCCGAATCCAAGCAGAGAGGGGAAGATTCCCTGACTAGAACTAGATACTTGAAAGGGGAGAAGAAGCCGACAAAAGCCGGGGAAAAGCCTAAAGCCAAACCCAAAGAGAAGTCTCTTAAAAAGATTGAAGAGGAGCTCAATCAAAGGGAAGTCGCTCTGATTGAAAGAGAGATCAAGACGATTCGGCTTCAAGAAGAGCTGGATAGATTGCGTCCTCTCTCCGGTCTCTACCGGGTGGTCAAATCCATGGCCACCGAAAGGAAGCTCGACCCACTGCTCGAGACCATAACCAGAGAGACTCAATCGATGCTTAAGGCTGACCGCTGCAGCGTTTTTGTCGTCGAGCAGGATGGAGAAGGCGAGGTGGAGCTCTGGACGAAAGTAGCCCAGGGTCTAGACGGCTCCAAAACAATCCGTATCCCCATGGACGGCACCAGCATCGTCGCTTACTGTGCTCGGTCCGGAGTGATTATCAATATTCCCGACGCCTACGAAGACGAGCGCTTCGACAGAGCAGTCGACAAACAGACAGGCTATAGAACCAGAAGCGTTCTATGCGTGCCGATGATGAACCGTTCAGGTCGGGTCATAGGTGTGTTTCAGGTCCTCAATAAGGATGGTGGTCCTTTCACATCTGAAGATGAAGACTGGCTCCAGGCCCTGGCGGCAGTCGCCGCGGGCCTGATAGAACAGGCCCAGGCCTATCAAGAAATAGAACAATTCGTAGACAAAACCCTCGAAGTTCTCGCCCAGACCATTGATAAACGGGATCCATTGACCGCCGGTCATTCGATAAGGGTGACAAAGTACAGCTTGCTTATTGGCGGCTCTATGAATGTCCACTCGAAGGACATCGACGTGCTCCGCTATTCGGCAATGATGCACGATTACGGAAAAATCGGCGTTCCGGAAGCAATCCTCTGGAAGAACGGCAGACTGACCCCGGAAGAGTATGCCTGTGTGCAGACCCATGCCCGAATAACTTTCGATCTGCTCAGCAACCTGCCCTTCACCCGACGCCTCCAGGCAGTACCTTATGTGGCCAGTTGTCACCATGAGAAACTCGACGGCACAGGCTACTACCGCGGTCTGAAAGGCGAAGAGATCCCTTTCTTGTCCAAGATAATCGCTGTCGCCGATGTATTCGATGCTCTCACTTCGGTAAGGCACTATCGCAACCGCATGCCGATAGATAAGGTCTACGAGATTCTTTGCTCAGGCAAAGGCAATCACTTCGAACCTGATTGTGTCGACTCATTTCTCGATCTGCCCTGTCACAACGTCCTTACGGTGATGGAGACCGAACGGGATCACTCCGGTTCCGACGAGATCAATCTTTTCAGAGACGTCCGCTGGAAACGCCTGGTGGAGCTGGTCTCCGGGGCAAAGCCTAAAAGGGGCGAAGAAGATCTGAAAGCTATCTTCGAACGCATTTATAACCACGGTCTGCCCAAGGATTATAAGTCTCTAGACTAAAGCCCCCCCCCTTGACAGCCTGGTTTACGGCGAGGTATCCGGTGGTATGAACCAGATACAGTGGCTATATCCTTTTTATTGATTTTGAGATTTTAAAACCATGCACAGACTCGGCTATCTCATCGTCCTGGGCTTTTGCCTGCTCATTTTCTCCACGGTCTTAAACTCGGGGACGGCACAATCCCAGGATATAGATAGACCCACGGCGGTGACGGTGAAAGGTCAGCGTCTTTTCATCTATTACTCCTCGCTGGACGGCCTCACCCCAGAGGAGAGGGCGAGAAGAACCGTAAACAAAATAGAGGCGATCACTACAGATCGTGATTTCGAGCCTGGTCTGGTGAGAATAGAGGACACTCCGAGCGGTACCAGGTTGATGTACGGCAACGAGGTACTGGCCACAGTCACCATCGACGATGCCAAGGCCCATAAGAGCTCCACCAGAGCTCTTGCCCGGGGCTTCGCCAACAAATTGAGATCCGCCTTCAGCGAAAAGAAAGAGGAGCTCACCGCCGCCATGGCGGCTTACGCCGTATCCGCTTCGATAGTGGCGACGATAGTGCTTCTGATCTCTGCCGCGCTTATATTCCAGGGAGGAGCAATCTGTGATAAGAAGCTCCAGGACTGGAAAGGCTCCAGAATCAAGTCCATCAAAATCCAGAAAGCGACTCTACTAAGCGCGGACATGATGGCGAACATGATATCTTCGGTGGTGCATCTGATTCAGATCGCTCTGATGATAGCCACTCTCTATACCTATCTACTCTTTGTGCTGGAAGCCTTTCCCAGCACCCGCGCCCTCGGCAAAGAGTTGAGAACCGCCAGTCTCGTACCTCTTCAACAGGCCTTCGACGCTTTCTTAGATTACTTGCCCAATCTCTTCGCTATTCTTGTGATCGCCTTGATGACCTATGGCGCCATCGGTCTGGCGAGATTCTTCTTCGATGCGATGGATGCAGGCACCATCAAAGTATCAGGCTTCGAGCAAGAATGGGCCAAGCCGACTTATAAGCTCACTCGTCTTTTGATCATTCTCTTCTTCCTGGTGATGGCACTGCCCTACGCGCCCGGATGGGAATCGGAGTCTTTCAAGCAAGTGGGATTGCTTTTCGGTCTCCTGTTTTCGCTCGGTTCGACCAGTGTGGTCGGTCACATCATGGCAGGCACGGTCCTGACCTATTCAAAAGCCTTCAAGGTCGGAGACCGCATCAATATTGGTGGTTGCACCGGCGATATCATCGAAAAGTCGATGTTCGTGACCAGAATCCGGACACCGAAGAACGAAGTGATCTCGATTCCCAACGGCGAAATCCTCAACTCTCATATCACCAACTACAGCAAGATGGCTTCTGCCGACGGGCTGATTCTGCATACCCAGATAACAATAGGCTACGACGTACCGCGCAAAACCGTGAGTGAACTCATGGTAAAAGCCGCCCGGGATACCGAACATATCCTGGAATCGCCTGCGCCCTTTGTGCTTCATACCGAGCTGACCGATTTCTCCATCACCTACGAACTGAACGCCTTCACCCATGAAGCGGCATTGATGCCACGCATCTATTCCGAACTCCACGAAAAGATTCTGGATCAATTCAATGAAGCCGGACTGGAGATTATGTCTCCTCACTTCTTCAGCCTGCGTGATGGTAATGCTCTCCAGATACCGTCCGAAAACTGGCCGGAAAAATACCAGGCTCCTGGATTCAATTTATCGCTTGATAAGCCATCCTCCAAATAATTAGTTCTGTTTCCGTAATTCTTACAGGTCCAGATAAGCAATCTCTTATAGAAGCTTATTGCTTCTCTGGCTCTCCCCTTGCGTATTTCCAGGGAACCATTTCTTCTCGGGCCTGGTCTCGGTAGTCTAACCGGGAGCAGATTGAGACTCAGATAAACTGGCTATAAACCTGTCAAGAGTCGAAGCAGATAAAATAACCTGTTCATGAAAGGAAGAGTATTGATGAAAGCGCCTCCAAAACCTGGCTTTTTTATAGGCTCGCTTCTGACGATGACGGTTTTGCTTGTCGGTCAGAGCGCTTCTGCAGACGATCTGTTATCGGCAGCCTCTCCGACCGATTTGAAAGATTCCGGCATTCAAATTGACAAACTGGATCCCGCTCCCGCACCGGCTAATTCGAAAGACTATGCCGAAGAAGAAGAGGAAGAAGCTACAGAAGAAGAAGAAGAGAGAGAAGCGGAGAAGAGCAGAACAAACAACGAGCCGATAACCGTCTATGAAGACGAAGAAGAAGACGAGTTGGCGGTCAGAAAAGGAAAGGCGAAAATCTATCTGACCATCTCGGTGCCCCGCAACAAAAAATCCGTGGTCAAAGTCGAAGCCTATCCTTATCCGCCGAAGCCGCCCAAAAGCACCGGCTACGGAGTCCTGCCCACTGAGCCTAAAGAGGTGAAAGACCTTCTAGTAAACCACGGTTATCTTGGCAGGGTCGCCATGGATGACGCTTATCCCGCCGGAGGATGGAGATTTCAATATGCGCTTGCCCGGGCCGTTAGGAAAAGCGGCAAATCCGTTCCCCATTCCATCCTCACCCACTATCGCTGGGCCGATGGCATGATCGCCTACCTGACTCCGGAACTGGAAGCGGTGAACAAAGTAGAAGAAGCCAGACAGGAGCGCTTCAAGAAATATCAAGAACAGTACAGCAACAACTACGCTCTGCACAGGAACACCGCAGTCAGAACCAGCGTGGAGAAGGTGAGATTCTTTCCTCTTCCGAACGACCGTCACAAAAAAGGAATGAATTTCGGCGGCGTTCTAAAAGACGGCAAATGGTGGATCCTGGCTTCCCACAAAGCTCCGGGTCTAACCTATTTCTGGATTGAAGAGGTCGATTTGAAGAACGACGATCGTAAGATCCTGGAATTCAACGAGAGCAACGCCATCTGCATTAATGGCGGCTGGTAGTCACTTCATAAGCGACCACTTGGATGGTCGGCTTGGACTGGAGATTATGGCGGATTATTCTAACCGTCGCCTCTCTGACCGCGTTTTTAATCTCACCTAGGCTGGCATCTCTTTTCTCGACTCTGAAGTGTTCAACTAAAGCCTTGACCGCCTCTTCCATTTCTTGCTTGCAGTCAGCCCACTCTCGAGAAAGCAAAAATCCGGAAGCACCACAGGTGATGCCAGGCTCTCCCACCATGGAGCGATCTTCTCCCAGCAGAAAAGAGACCGTCACCACCCCTTCGTGACTGAGGGACTTTCGCTCTTTCACCGAAAAAGTGGTGACCTTTTCTCCCTGGAGACGATTGAAGAGTACCGCCGATGCTTCTACACTGCCGGTCACCCTGGCGATACCATGATTGATCTCGAGTATATCGCCGTTATTAATCGGGAAGACGCTATCTGACTGCATGCCCCATTCAATGGCCAGGGCGGCATGGTGCATAATGTGACGGCCCTCGCCCATGGCAGGCAAGAAATAGCGGGGGCGGGTGAGAGAAAGCATCAACTTCAACTCTTCGCGGCTGGCGTGCTTGCTCACATGCAGACCCCGCTTGTAGCCGTGAAAGATCTCGACCCCTTTGCCGAGGAGTTGGTCTAAGATTCCGGCCATGAAACGTAGTTTGCCGGGCATTATAGGACCGCTATAGACAACACTGTCGCCGGCTTTCAGTTCCACCTCTTCTCGCTTGGAGAAAGCCAGATCATTGAGCACATTGAGAGGATCGTCCTCGATGCCGCTCAAAATAATCATCACCTCTTCGTCTTTGAGACTGTCAAGCTTCTCGAGGCTGGACTCTATCTCTCTGTCATATTTGAGATTGCCGGTCACCACCGCCGAAAGAGCTGTTTTGAGAAGCGAATCACCGAGCAGTACCACTTTTCTGCCCGTGCGGGATGCGATATCGAAGAAGAGCTGGAGCCGATGAGTATTGGTGCCGGGGAAGACCACAAAAACCCGCCCGGAAGCTTTCGCGATCGGACTCTCCAGATTACGCTCCAGAGAGGATTCCGAAGCGGTATAGCCTTCATACTCGACCCCTGCCGAGTCGCTTATCAAAAGAGTGACCCCTTTTTCACCGGCTCTGGCAAATCGGTGAATGTCTAATTGATGTCCGTCCACCGGGGTCTGGTCCAGCTTGAAGCTCGATGTATAGATAATGGTGCCGTTCGGACTTTCTATCTTAAGACCGCTGGCATCGGCGATGGCATTGTTGACCGGCAGCCACTCCACCTTGAACGGGCCTATCTGGTAGTCTTTGCCGAACTCGATAGGATCAAGACAGGCGGTCAGATCCACAGCCTCGCTGTCCCCGGTGCCGACCACCGACTGGGTGAGGAGCTGGCTGACGAATCTGGGCGCCAGAATTCTGGGTATATCGAGGTGCCGGAGCAGGTATGGGACGGCACCGGAATGCTCTTCGTGACCGTTGGTAAGAAGCAAAGCCGCAATCTTTTCTTGATTGGCTTCAAGAAAGTTGGTGTTTGGCAGAAGCAGATCCACCCCGGGCAGATAGCGTGAAGGATAAGCAGCGCCTGCATCGACCAGGATAATCACCCCGGAATGGGAGACCACCCAGAGAAGCTGGCCCAGTTCGCCCTGCCCGCCAAGAGGTATTATCGCCAGGCTATCATGTTGTATAGTTTGAGATCCGTTGACGATTGAAGACATCTTCCAGGTCCTTTATCCAGGATGTAGACAGTTCAGAAGGTGTGGGTTTCTAAGGACCATCCCGGCCGAGGGCTATAGAATTGAACAGGAGCTACCTGAAATTTTAGTTGCATGACAAGCTTACCCCAGAGGATATGAGATGAGTATTACAAAAGATTCGAAGCTCGAATTACTATACGACAGTGATCAGTCTACATCTTCAGCCGATGCCATTCACGACATGCAAGCAGGCAGCGAGTCCGGCCGCTCTCCAGAGACTATCAGCTATGGTCAACTTTATAAGCTTGCCGACGAACTTGAAGAGTGTTTTCGAAAACGATCTATAGAAAGACACAAGAAAGTTCTGATCCTGGGAAGAAACTCTTCCCTTGTGACAGCGTCGATTCTGGCTCTCTGGCGTCTTCAAGCTACGGTCATACCGGTGGATTTCCGAATGACCGTCAACGAGATGGCCAACATAGCCGAACGGGTGGACGCCAATCTGGTAATCGTCGACTCGGCCCTGGTGGATCTCGATGAACTCAGCGAAAAGATGGGTTCGCGAGCTAATACAATAATTGCACTGGCTGACCTGGCCGATCTCGGCAGGGTAGATACGCCAACTGCCTCGAAAGAAAGCCAGAGTCGAAAAGACGATTTTCAAGCTCTCGTCATTCTTACCTCCGGCACCACTGGTGTGCCGAAAGGGGCGGTACATTCATATAACGGCTTAATGAAGAATCTATCGGAACTGGGAGATCTGGTCAATCTCTCCGACAACAAGGTGGTATTGCTGCCCCTGCCGGTCAGCCATATTTTCGGACTGGAAGTATTGCTGATCGCGTTGAAAACAAGAGCCGCAGTAGTATTTTGCGATCTAGATCCCGCTTCCTTCGTAAAAGCGATCAATACCCATCGCCCCCATATCATCGCCGGTGTCCCCACCATATATGGTGCTCTACTGATGCAAGGCAAAGATGTGGTTCATTTAGACCGAGCCGAGGTGCTTCTTTCCGGTGGTGCACCATTGCCCCTGCCCATGGCCAGGCAATTCGAAGCTGAGTTCGGAAAGCGCCTCAATAACGGCTATGGCTCCACCGAATCAAAAATCATCTGTTTGAACCTCGATGGTCCTCTCGAATCGGTGGGCAAGCCCATTCCATCCGTAAAGATAAATATTGTCGACGATGGCGGACACTGCCTGCCCGAGGGTGAGACCGGCGAGATATTTATAGAAAGCGAACTCTTGATGGACGAGTATCTCAATCAAGCGGAGAAGACCGCAGAAGTTCTTACCGAAAACGGTTATAGAACCGGCGACATAGGACATCTTGCCGACTCCTATCTCTTTATATCGGGGCGCGCCAAAGAGATGATTATCGTGGCGGGCAACAAAGTCTTTCCGATAGAAGTCGAACAGGTACTGTCCCGCCATCCGCTGGTGAAAGAGGTAGCGGTCACCGGTCAGGACCACCAGAGACTGGGACAGATTGTGAAAGCGACCATAGTGGTGGCTGATGCAGATCTGGGCGAAGCCCTCACCGCAGAAGACGAAGCCACTGCCAGAGCGGCCCGGGAAGAGATTTTGAAGAGCCTGAAAGATTTTTCGAAAGAGAATCTCAAAAGGGAGCTGCGACCGATGGTCTGGGATCTAAGAGCGCTCTCGAACCCCTTGCCCAAGACAAGAAGCGGCAAAGTGGACAAAAAAATGCTCTAAAAGCGATTTCTATTTACCGATCATCATGTAAAGAATGATGGTTCCGACCACATATATAAAAGCAATACCCAGAGCATCCCAGGCTATGAATGTAGCCTTCTTCTCGGCGCGGTAACTGAGACCGATTATTGCTATCGAAGTCATAATGAGCCCGCACAGCGCGCCGACCAGATGGGTTGGCGATATCACCTCGAGCAGAGGACCTTTTAGATAGAGCGCGTCATCGAGAGAGAGAATGGCCAGATTGAATAGATTGCTGCCCAGTAGATTTCCTACCGCCATATCGAAAGCCCCGATTTTAGCAGCGCTTATACAAACAACGATTTCGGGAAGCGAGGTCGAGATTGCTATCAAGACGCTGCCCACAAAAGTATTGCCCAGACCGGTTATGGAAGACATGCGATCGCCGATATCCGGCAAGAATACACCGGCTGCCACCACCACCAGTGAATTGAGAATGAACATAGTCACAGCCTTTTTCAAAGAGACATCACGATACTGCGCCTCAATGGTTTCCATGAACTCATTCACCCTTTTCTTCTCGTGTTGATAAATCAATTTCATCGCGAGGATATAGAGAAGAATAAAAAGCGGGCTGAGAGGCTCTATCCATCCGATGGTGGGCAAACGCTGCTCGGCGACAATATCGAGACAGGCCAGGCCCAGCATGAGCTGGCCGAAACCGGCGGATAGCACATGTCCCTCATGTACCTGATGAGAGACCGGCTTGGGACCGGACATAACATCCAATATGGCGATGATCACGATATTGCACATACAGCTTCCGAGAATCGCACCGACGGCTATATCAGGAAGATCATGGAGAACAACGGAACTGGTCCCGGTTATCAACTCGGGAAGCGATGTGACGGTGGCGAGCAGCACCAGACCGATCCAGGTTCGGCCCATACCGGTCTTCTCCGCTATGGCGTCCCCGTATTTGGACAACTGGGTGCCGGCAAGAAATATCGCCAGGGCACAGGCGAAAAAAGCGGAGAAAACAAATACTGGACTGTCCAATTGTCTGGTTCAGAGATTAGAGTTAGAGAACCGCGGTCTCGCGATAGGCGCCCCATACATCCCGCATGGCGTCGCAGATTTCGCCCAGGGTACAGTAGGCCTCCACACAATCTATTAGAGGTTGGAAAGAATCCCTGTTGTTGCTCAGAGCTTCTTTAAGAGCCGAAAGAGTATTGGCGACCTTCTCGTTGTCTCGGCGTTCTTTGAGACTCTTGATTCGCGCTTCCTGCCTTTCTTGATACTCACGGCCGATTTTGAGAATCTCGATATCATCACCAGGAGCCTTCTCTTTGAAAGAGTTGAGCCCTATGAAATGTCTATCTTGAGTACCCAACTGCTGATTGAACTTGTAAGAAGCGTTGGCTATCTCTTCCATAAAGAAATGCTTCTCGATACCGGATATGACACCACCTATCTCTTTGATTCGATCGAAATAGACATTGGCCTGTCTCTCCATCTCGTCGGTGAGCCACTCGATGTAATAGGAGCCGGCGAGGGGATCGGCCACATTGGCTACACCGGTTTCGTGGGCGATTATCTGCTGGGTTCTCAATGCTATGTGAGCAGCTTTCTGAGTAGGCAGGCCGAGCACTTCGTCCATGGAATTGGTGTGAAGCGATTGAGTCCCGCCCAGGACGCCGGCAAGCGCCTCGATGGCGGTGCGCACGATGTTGTTTTCAGGTTGGGGAGCGGTTAGACTGCATCCTGCCGTCTGGGTGTGAAAACGCAGCTTCCAGGAACGTTCGTTCTTGGCGCCGTATTCGTCTCTGATTCGCTTCGCCCAGATTCTGCGAGCAGCGCGGAATTTTGCAATCTCTTCGAAGAAATCTATATGAGAGTTGAAGAAGAAAGAGAGTCTCGGCACGAATTCATCGATATCGAGACCGGCTTCGATACCGGCATCGACATAGGCGAAGCCGTCGGCAAGTGTAAAAGCCAGCTCCTGAACGGCGGTGGCGCCAGCTTCTCGAATATGATAGCCGCTGATGGAGATAGTGTTCCATTTGGGCACTTCCCGGGTGCAGAAGACCATCATGTCCTGAATCAGTTTGAGTGCCGGTCTGGGCGGAATTAGATAAGTCTTCTGGGCAATGTATTCTTTGAAAATATCGTTTTGCAGAGTGCCGTTCAGATGCTTCCAGTCGAAGCCCTGCTTACGGGCATTGACCAGAAACATGACAAAGATGATGGAAGCTGGTCCGTTGATGGTCATCGAGGTGGAAACCTTGTCAAGCGGCAGGTCTCTATAAAGAATCTCCATATCCTCCAGGGAGTCTATGGCCACTCCGCAAACCCCAACTTCGCCGTCGGCTTTAGGATGGTCCGAATCATAGCCCATGAGAGTAGGCAGGTCGAAGGCGGTGGAGAGTCCGGTCTGACCCTGAGAACGCAGATATTTGAAACGCTCGTTTGTCTCCTCCGGACCGCCGAAACCGGCGAATTGCCTCATTGTCCAGAGTTTGCCCCGGTACATATCTTTGTGGATTCCTCTGGTGTATGGGAATTCACCGGGGTCGGCGAGCTTGTCTTCATAATTCCAGTCTTTCAAGTCTTCCGGCGTATAGACCGGTTTGAGAGGAATTCCAGAGATGGTCTCGAACTCCCTGGCGCTCTTAGACCGGGTGTCGTCACCTTTATTCTTATCATTGTCTTTGGATTTCGGCTTGGACAGTTCTTTGACCATGATCTGCTCCCGATTTATTCAGTTAACTTGAAGACTTGCGGCTATCCGCATGTAGTCGGCTATCATTCTCCCTTATAGAAGGAGCGGAGAAGCGATTTTTCTCTAATTCTTTCATATTCCTATCTTATCTCTTAAAGTTTTGTGCAGGGCACAGCCGGGAGTTCATCGCCATGACAACCACCTATAAGACCGAAGAATCCGAGAAAATGCTGAAAGACATCCTCGCCAGCAAGAAGCCGATGCCGGTGAAAGCGCCCCGGGGAACCGAGCTTCACACTAAAGGCTGGCTTCAGGAAGCAGCTTTGAGAATGCTGCTCAACAATCTCGACCCTGAAGTGGCGGAGCGCCCCCAGGACCTGGTGGTCTACGGCGGCTCGGGAAAAGCTGCCAGGGATTGGGATTCTTTCAAAGCGATTGTCAAAGCTCTGACGAAACTGGAGAACGATGAAACCTTATTAGTGCAGTCGGGCAAACCGGTAGGTATTTTCAAAAGCCATGAAAATGCCCCCAGGGTTTTAATCGCCAACTCTAATCTGGTCGGCAAATGGGCTACCTGGGAGCATTTTCGTGAATTAGAAAAGAAAGGTCTGATCATGTTCGGTCAGATGACCGCCGGCTCCTGGATCTATATCGGCACCCAGGGAATTCTGCAAGGGACCTATGAAACCTTCGCCGCCCTGGCAAGAAAACATTACGACGGTTCTTTAAAAGGCAGAATTGTTGTGACCGCAGGACTTGGTGGCATGGGCGGTGCTCAACCGCTCGCCATCACCATGAACGAAGGGGTAGCACTCTGTATCGAAGTGGACCCTCACAGAATAGAACGTCGCCTCGAGACCAGATATCTCGATGTCAAAGCCGACAGTGTCGACCATGCCATCGAACTGGCTGCAAAAGCAAAAGCGGAAGGCAAGCCTTTATCCATTGGTGTCCTCGGCAACGCTGCCCATATTTTGCCGGAGCTGCTGGAAAAAGGCTTCCTGCCCGACGCGCTCACCGACCAGACCTCGGCCCATGATCCGCTCAACGGCTATGTACCGCTCACTGAAAAAGGCGAACCGATGCAGCTTTCTGCCGCGGATAGATTGAGAGAATCGGATCCGAAGAGTTATCTCGAACTTTCCTGCAAAGCGATAGCTATTCATGTTAAGGCCATGCTCGCCTTCCAGAAAAAGGGGGTAATTACTTTCGACTACGGCAACAACATCCGGCAGGTCGCCCTCGACCACGGCGTGGAAGACGCCTTTGCATTTCCTGGCTTTGTGCCTGCCTATATCCGTCCTCTTTTCTGCGAAGGCAAAGGGCCCTTCCGCTGGGCGGCGCTCTCGGGGGATCCTGAAGACATTGCCGTGATAGACAGGGCGATACTGGAGAACTTTCCCGAAGACGAGGCGCTCTGCCGCTGGATCAAGATGGCGGGCGAAAAAGTAGCTTTCCAGGGTCTGCCCTGTCGAATCTGCTGGCTGGGCTATGGAGACCGGGCGAAAATGGGTCTGATCATGAACGACCTGGTGGCCCGGGGCAAGGTAAAAGCGCCTATAGTGATCGGACGTGACCATCTCGATGCCGGCTCGGTCGCTTCTCCGAACCGAGAGACCGAGAGCATGAAAGACGGCTCTGATGCCGTGGCCGACTGGGTCTATCTGAACGCCCTGATCAACGCAGTGGGTGGAGCCTCCTGGGTATCGCTGCACCATGGTGGCGGGGTCGGCATAGGCTATGCCCTCCATGCCGGCCAGGTGATAGTGGCTGACGGGTCTCGAGAGGCTGCCGAAAGACTTAAAAGGGTGCTGACCACCGATCCTGGTATGGGTGTGATCCGTCATGTGGACGCTGGCTATGAGGAAGCGATTGAATTCGCCCGTAAGACCGACATCCGGATTCCGATGTGGGAAGTAAATGAGCAAGGCGAATAAATAGGCCGGATCTTGGTATATAGAATGTATGTCAAGATCCGCAATCTCTCCAATAAGCGCAATGCTGGTCATTCTCCTGGGGCTTTCGTCCGGGCCGAGCTTTGCCGCCGACGCGCTCTTGAAGGGAGACTCCCAGAGAGTAAGGGTCAATAAGCTTCTGGGCAATATCCACTGGCACCAGTCCCTTGCCCAGGCCCAGACCGATGCCCGCAGCCGCAACAAGATGATCTTCTGGGTCAACATCCTGGGAAGGCTGGATAGAGACACGTGAAGTGCCGGCAATAGCTTACGGGCCGTGAGCCTGTCCCAAGACCCTGCCTATTCCGCCCTCAAAAACTATTTCGTCTGCGGTTTCAAAGACATCACCAACGAAAGCTATTCTGGTATGTCCGGACGTCATACGACCTTCGGTAATGCGGTGAACACCACCAACGGAGCCGGTCCCCGCAACCTGCAGCTCTTCATGCTCTCTTCCGACGGAACAGTATTGCATTGTCTGCCCGGCTACTGGAATTCGCGGGATCTTGTCTATGAGATGATTTTCGCCGCCCAGTTAGATGAGGTCTACAAAGACCGCAGCCTAGGCGCCAGGGAAAAAGCCGAAAAGTTTCGGACCATGCAACTGGCCCATGCCGCCCAGCATCCGAAGCAGATGAGCAATCGCAGCCGTATGCAGGGTTTCGACCAGCAGTACGAAGCGAAGAACCGCCTTACTGAAACCGATACGATAAGGGACGTCAACGCCGTCAAAGCGGCTTTGAAAACCGACTCTCATATTCCGGGCTATGCCTTCAAGACCACCGACGTGCTTCTGCACGAAAGGATGGCGTCGCGACCGTTTGTTCATTACAGCCGCTTCGATGTGGCGAAGTTCTCCGACTATGGCAAGCCTATATACGATAAGAACGAAGATCAAAGAGACGTCAGGACCGGTGAGACCATCGTCCACAATGGACATAAAGACCTTATCGGCAATCCGATTGCCCTTGCCAAGCAGAAATACGGCAAAAAGTGGCGCAATTACGTGGACGACCCGTCATCGGCAAAAGGCTGGGGCGAAAGCAATAGAGGAGCCGGTCAGGGAGCCTGGACCGATAGCGGCCAACAATCCCGGGCGAGAAGCTGGGGAGACTACCAGAGTCAGGGTAGCCTCTGGGGCCAGGAGAACGACTCTCATAATAAGCAGAAAAAAGGCAAGTAGACAGGCTCGGTAATTTTTGGCGGTGCCACTATAAGCGACACCATCAATTTAAATATCTTCAGGATATCCTCACTCTCTGCTATCACCCTTCGTAAAGATCTCGATCAAACCCATCCGGCGCTGCTCAACCACGGATAGTGTGGCTGGCAGGGCATTTGAAGGCTTTCAATCACAACCCGGGAGCCCCGTCGGTTTTCGTCGGTTTTCTATGATTAGAATACTTTTCCCCTTTGCTTAACTTATGTCTTACCCCTCTGAGCTATGATCATGATGTCTCCGCAGAAGAGCGAGCGATTTAGTAAGGCATAATCCAGACAAGAACCATGAGTCGTTTAGTACAGAAATTTGGCGGCACCTCGATAGCCGATGTGGCCCGCATAAAGAAGGCGGCAGAGATAGCAGTCGAAGCTGCCCACAATGGTAATGAGGTGGTGACGGTGGTTTCGGCCATGGGTGATACCACTGATCATCTGATCGAACTTGCCGAACAGGTCAACAGCACTCCCAGCCCCAGGGAAATGGACATGCTGCTCGCCACCGGCGAACAGGTTTCGATAGCCCTGATGTCTATGGCTATTCAGAATCTCGGTTATCAATCCCGCTCTTTTACCGGTGCCCAGGCCGGTATCATCACCGAGCCCAATCACGGTCTGGCCAAAATTCAGAAAGTCCAACCCGATGCGGTAGACGCCAGCCTGGCCCGGGGAGAGATTGCAGTTATAGCCGGCTTCCAGGGAATTACTCCAAACAACGAATTGACCACCCTCGGTCGCGGCGGCTCCGATACCACCGCAGTAGCGCTTGCAGCAGCGCTCGGCGCCGATCGCTGCGATATCTATACCGATGTAAAAGGAATTTACACCGCCGATCCAAGGCTCCTCTCGGAAGCCCAGAGGCTTCCAGCTATCAGCTATGAAGAGATGGTCGAGCTCTCTTCCACCGGTGCCCAGGTGCTCGCTGCCACATCGGTGGAGCTGGCCATGGACTCGAACGTTCCTGTCAGGGTACGCTCCACATTCGAGCCCGGTGATGACGGCACTCTCATAACCAATCGACTGGTATCACCCGATTACACTGTCTGTAGCATATCCTGCGATATGACCCAGGCAGCAATCACGATCAAATCCGAGAACGCCAGACTGGATGGTATCTCCAATCTCTTCACCAGGCTTCAGGAGCTCGGTATTCATACCGATATGCTGATGCTGCTCGCCCATGAAGATGAACCAGCTCAAGAGGTAGCTTTCACCGTAGAGCAGAGAGCGCTCGGTCGGGTCCAATCGATAATAGAATCGAACGGCACGGCCCTGGGCAATCCGCGCTCTTCGGTAGACACGGATGTGGCCAGAATATCGGTGGTGGGCAGAAGACTGACCAGCCGTCCCGAAATAATCGCCAGCGTTTTCGAAGCTCTTCAGGTAGGGGGCATTCCGGTAAACATGGTAGCCACCGGCGATATCAGGGTCAGCGTGGTGCTGCCTGCCAAGTATGCCCGCAAAGCGGTGCGTTTGATTCACAGCAAATTCGGTTTGCATGAAGGATGTTTTATTGCCCACTAGTGGCCCTTTGGATATAAGAAAAGCAAATTGAGGTTTTCAACAGGATATTCTGTAAACTGGAATCTCGTTAAGGGCTCAGCCAATAAAGAGGACTCTAGATATGCCTCCTTTCGAAAATCTTTTCGACAAAGCGAAGAATTTCGCCAAACAAACCTCGGACCAGACCAGCAAAGCGGCTAAAGTTGCTAAGTTGAAGCTCAATGCAGTCAGTCTCACTTCCGAGAAGAAAAAGCATCTGGAGACCATCGGTCAGAGAGTCTGTTCGCTTCTCAATCAAGGAGGCGCCATCGACAGCGGCATCTTGAAAGAGACCGTTGCCGATGAATTGAATCAGATCAATCGCCTAGAAGAGAGAATTAAAGAGCTGGAGAGCGAGATTGCGGATCTGCAAGCCGGTCCGGATTCGGTAGATGTGAAAGACGTTACCGAGTAATCTCCATGAGAGCTAAGTTCGCTGCTATCTGTCTGCTCTCTTGTTGCATCACTGGCGGTGCGGCTCCTGCATTAGCCGATGCGATTTCACCTAATATAGACAACAGCGAAAAGGTTTACTCCAGCGAAAAACCGAACTCGGCTTTCTTCGGATCCGGCATCGCCGGTAGACTTTCCGAAGCCTCTCAATTACGTTTTCAGGGCGAGAACTATTCGAGCGAAGGTCAACATGAAAGGGCTATTCAATGCCTCAAAAAGGCTGTGGAGCTGGATCCTGGCGACCCGACCGGTCACTTTCTATTGGCCCAGGCTCTGACCAAAAAATTGAAAACCCAGGATAATCCCGACCAGAAGCTGCTTCTCGAGACCTACAATGAATGGTCACTGATAGATAAACACGACGCCGATCATACCCACCAGTTCGAAGCCCGTAAAAATATTCGTTTTCTCAAGCTATTGAACAAAGCGATGTACGAGAAAGAGCATCCGGAAGAGGCTGGCAAAAAACGACGGTCGCTATTTGCCAGCACCAGATCGGTCTTGAAAAAATTAAAGCCGAAAAAAGATGACGAATTCGATTTTACCCTTTGACAGAAGCAGAGCGAATCAGGTAGACAGAGGCTTTGGATTCAGCCAGTTCTATTTCGTCTTTATATAGATCACTCTCAAGAAAAGCGAAGGCAAAGCTCTTTTCAAATCCTCTTGAAAAGACGGCTACCAGTTCGTCCACCGTCAGTGGTGCAACCAGCTTGTCGAAGAGATTACAGTGCCTTGGGCGACAGGCTTCAGTTTCTGTAATAGTCTCACCTTGCAACAAAGAGGGCATCAGTTCCTGGGGCTGATTCAACAAGATGGAGCCGTGCTGCAAAATCCAGTCACCGCGCCGTAGCTGGGCTGAACCTGCCAGCTTGAAACCATCTAGTTTGAGATCCGCTGTTGTAATGGCAAGGAAACAATCGGCTTTGTCTCTATAGCTACGGTCGGACGATTCTCCCAGACAGGCTTCCAGACCCAGTCCCGCCAGTCCGGCAATAAGTCCCTGACAGATTCTTTGATAGGCGCTGGCAATACTGCCACCTAGCAGACTGCTATGACCGACAAAAGAATATGTCAATTCACCGCTATGCAATACGGCGCGTCCGCCGGTCGGTCTTCTGACCAGATCGAATCCCTGTTCGACAATACGGTCTCTATCGGAATAAGGCAGTTTCTGACCATAGCCGATAGAGACAGCCCCGGGTCGCCATCCGTAGAAACGCAGAGTGACTCTATCGGATTCTTCGGAGCAAATAGCCCTGTCTAAAATAGCCTCATCGATGGCCATGTTCATGGAACCTTCGAAGACCCGGTAAGGGAGCAGACGAGCCCGGACAGGAGCGTTCATGATATGCAGGCTTTCACCAGGGGCGGGTTGGTCACTTCAGCGGTCGAGAATCTATAAGCCGAGTAGAGAAGCGCTTTTATCTCTTCGAACTGTTCGCGACTATGGGCTCTCAACTTTAGAAGAGGCTGACCGGGTGCCAATCCGGCTCCGACCTTAGCTACAAGAACCACTCCCACAGCCAGATCAATCGGATCACCTTTTCTTGCCCGACCGGCTCCCAGCCGCTTCAAGGCTTCGGCCACGGTTCTGCCGTCCAGGTGCTCGACCCAGGCAGGCTCCTTCCCTTCATATAGCAGCTCGAAGCACTCTTGAGCCTGGGGCATCAAAGAGTAATCCTCGATGATAGCAGGATTTCCACCCTGGGACTCGATCAGAGCGCTGAAGGCGGCCAGGGCTTTGCCCGAGGCCAGGGAATCTATTAGAAGGCGCCGCGCTTCTTCTCTGTCCTCACAACGCTCGGCCGCCACCAGCGCTTCCGCTCCCAGAGAAAGACAGAGCTCTTCCAGATCGGAAGGTCCGTTCCCTTTGAGGGTTTCCACCGCCTCTTCCACCTCGACGGAATGACCGACGGCATTGCCGAGGGGTTGCTCCATATCGGTGACCACGGCCACCACAGGCTTGCCGAGCCGTTTTCCGACCTCGACCATCAAACGAGCAAGCTCTACCGCCTGGGCTTCGGTCTCCATAAAAGCGCCCCGGCCGCACTTCACATCGAGAATAATAAAAGTGCTGCCGGCGGCAAGTTTCTTGGACATCACCGAAGCGGCAATCAGAGGGATGGATGCGACGGTGCCGGTGACATCCCTGAGGGCATAAATTTTGCCATCAGCCGGTGCCAGCTGGGCGGTCTGCCCGGCAACGGCCATGCCTTTCTCTTTGACCTGGGCGACAAAAGCTTCTTTTGACAGTGAGCAATTAAAACCGGGAATAGCCTCCAGCTTGTCTATGGTGCCACCGGTGTGACCCAGCCCCCTGCCGGAGAGCTTAGCCATGGGAATGCCCAGGGATGCCATCAGAGGCACAAAGACCAGGGTGGTCTTGTCGCCTACACCGCCGGTGGAATGTTTGTCTCCCACATATTTGCCCACAGAAGACAGGTCGAGGACCTCTCCGGAGCGACACATGGCATCGGTGAGCCAGGCGGTCTCGTCCACCGACAGACCCTGCCAGCATACCGCCATGAGCCAGGCGCTGAGCTGATAGTCGGGGATACTATCATCCATGATACCGGACACCAGATGCTCGATATCTTCTCTTTGATGCTCCTGACCGGCTCGCTTGGCCAGGATTAGGTCGACCATGGACACGGGGCACCTCTAATCATGAAACTAAACATGGTTCTGAAGCTGATCAGGATATCAGGAATGTGACACAGTTTACACTTGACATCGCGATACTCTGGCAAGGAGCCCTCAAAGTTATATACTTATGAGTCTTTCCGCCGGATCATTATATGAAAAGCGACAGTAAAACCGAAGAGAAAAAAAGTCTACCCCGAATCGGACAGATAGATTTCAGCAACTGTCTGCCCATTAATTTACCGATTAAAAATGGCGCGGTGGTGCTCGAAGGAGAGTTTGTCTCGAGGGTACCGAGCGGGCTCAATGCCCTTATCGAAGCCGGCGACCTCGATGTCAGCGCCGTCAGTCTCTACTGTTATTTAAACTGTCCGAGCCTCAAATTAGTTCCCGGAATATCGGTATCGAGCCTTGGTCCGGTGGGTTCCGTGCTCTTCTTCTACCAGGGAGACCTCAAAGAACTCGATAACGCACCGGTACTGGTGCCTAACGCATCGGCTACCTCTATTAATCTATTGAGGGTGATTCTCGATCAAGAGGCTTCGGTAAAAGCAGACTTCCAGACCGTGCTCACCCCCGATTTGCCCGGCAGCAGCGCTTCCGGGGCATTGATAATCGGCGACGAAGCGCTCAAAGTGGATAAGAGTTGGTCGGCCTCTTATAACCGCATTGATCTGGGCAAGTGGTGGTTCGACCGCTTCAAGTTGCCGATGGTTTTTGGTGTCTGGGCAGCCAGGTCGGAATTTGTCGAGCAGGAGCCGGTACGCTATAAAGAGATAGAAGAAGCCCTGAATCGATCCAGAGATCTGGGTCTGAGCAGTCATCTCGAAGAGGTGGTCGATGCAGCGGCGGGCCATATGCTTCTGGACAGAGAGAGAGTGAGAAGATATTTCATCGAAGAGTTGGATTACAATCTTGGCGATGAGCACAGGAAGAGTATTGAACTCTTCGCAAAACTCTGCGGCAGTCTCAGCTGAAATCTGGAGCAAGTTCTTGAAAAACGCTTTGCAAAATTCGGCAATTTTATTGATTTCAAGCTTCGTCATTCTTTTAGCGACGGCGCCGGGCTACGGCAAAGAGAAAGCACCAGCGACAGCCGAGGCGCTGGTCAAAGTGATTGCCGAAGCCGATAGCTATTTTGCCGAAGGTAATTACGCCAAAGCGAAGAGCGCTTATTCTCGCGTGGTCAAGCTGGCTCCGGATAAACCGACAGGATATCTGGGTCTTGGTCGATTGTATTTTCTCGAAGGTGACAACGAAAAAGCACTTGCCGAATTGACAAGGGCAACGAAACTGGCGCCGGATTCTGCCGATGTGCATTTCGAGCTGGGCTCTACCTATTTATCCCTCGGTCTAGTGGATGACGCCATTAGAGAGCTGAGCACCGCCGATAGCATCAGCCCCGGGCGGATGGAGATAAAATATCGTCTGGAGCAAGCCAGGAGCTGGAAAGCCACCACTGAAAGAATGGCGGCATCAATAGATCAGTTTGGTGATTTCGACATCGATAGAGCCAGCGACCTGAGTGTCGTATTCAGGCTCTCCACCAGCGGTCGTGTTCAAGAAGCGATTAAACAAGCCCAGAAGGCTCTAGTCAATAATCCCGACAGTCCCAGTCTCCACTATCAACTGGGGATCCTGCACAAAGCAAGAAATGAGCTCGATCGTGCCATCGAAGAGTTTCAAAACGCGCTGGAGTTGAATCCGGACCATCTGCTTTCTCTAGAACAGTTGACCAGTATCTACATTGGTCTGGAGTTCTACCAGAATGCGGAGCCCTACGTAAGACACTGGATAAAGATTGACCCGGATAACCCTGTCGCGCACTACAACCTGGCCTGGTGTTATATACCGTCCAACGAATTCAAGGATGCGGTCGAACCCCTGAAAGCTTCTGTCAGACTGGATCCGCGCAATACAAGAACGCTAAACGAATACGGAAACGTGCTGAGAGAATTGGGTGACGACGCCCTGGCGGAGAATATTTTTCGTCGGGCCTTATCACTGGACCCGGTAGCAGCCAATCCAAGACTCAATCTTGCCATGATCTATTTAGCCGACGCGAAACCAGAAAAAGCGGAAGAGGCAATTACTCCATTGATGAAGAGCCACCAGGCAGAGTGGAATGTGCTTGCGGTATCGTCTCTGGTTCATGCAAGAATCGGCAAATTCGAAGAGGCGGCGCGTGAATCTGAATACGCCCTCAAAACGCAGCCGGATAATCCCCTGGCTTTCATCCCCCTGGTGGCGCGTTCGGAAGTGCTGGCCAATTCGGGCAAAGGGGAGGAAGCCATAGACATTCTCGAAGAAGCCCAGACCAGGGATCCTGATAATGTCTTTGTTTTGCAAGAACTTTCCGAAACCTATGCGTCCCTGGGCAAGCTGGACGAAGCCGTTGCCCTTGCCAGAGAAGCGAAGAAACGCAATCCTGATAGAAGAGCAACCGACGAGCTTCTTATGTATAGCCTGGCCAGACAGGGTAAGTTGAATGAGGCGGTTGCCGTACTCGACCAGATCAAGGACCTGTCCAGGAAAGAGAGGGACCGCCTGCAAGGACAGATCTTCGAAAAGTCCGGCAATCTTTCCCGAGCCCTTACTTATTATCGGAGCTTGTTGAAAAAGAATCCTTTTTACGAAGAGATTCACTTTCGTCTCGGCGAGATCTATCTGGACCGGGGTAATTCGAAAGAGGCTATTAAGCACTTCTTCGCCGTAGTAGATCAAAACGGCGGCAATTTCGAAGCCCGTTATAAGTTGGCGCGTTCGCTTCTAGCCAGGAAGAATTACAAACAGGCTCTGATTGAAGCGAGGCTGCTCTTGAAATTGAGCAATGGTTCCCAGAAGCGGGCCCAGGGCATAATTACCATGGCTCTTTATCGAGAGAAAAAATATAAAGAGTCTCTTGAAGCCTTTCAGGAAGCCGATGCCGTTAGCGCTCTCGATAAAGAGTCCACCATTGCCTATGTGGAAGTCTTGAAACGACTTGATCATCTGGATAAAGCTGCCGCGGTGCTCTCCCGCTTGAATGCCGTAGACGACCTCGATGATAAATTCAAGAACCAGATAAAAAATCTGGCCAAGAATCTACCGGATTGACCGGAAAAACCCGGGACTTGCTAAATTCCGGGAATGTATTAAATTAGCAATAGCATCCCCGGGGCGGATATTTTTATAAATTCGAGCTAAATGAATACAGGCTATATCACCGACGACAATGACCGCGCATTTCCCTATGTATTGAACCGACGCTGGGAAGTGGTGGATAAACTCGGTCAGGGCGGGATGGGAACCGTCTTCATGGCAAGGGACCTCAATCTGCCCAATCTCAACGATCAGAAAAGAGCCTGTGTTGTTAAACAGCTGCGAGATGATTTCTTCAGGGAGGAAGACCGGGAGAAAGCGCTGCTGTTCTTCTTCCGAGAAGCCCAGGTGCTGGCTGCCCTAAACCATCCCAATATCGTCCGCATTCTCGATTTTTTCACAGAAGAAGGAAAGTCCTTTCTGGTCATGGAGTATGTCCAGGGTCAGAATCTTCATGAGATGGTAATGAAGCGTCAGGAGCCATTCTCGGAGGAGATGGTGGTGGAGTGGGCGGTGCAAATCTGCGACGTGCTTCATTATCTACACACCCATGACCCTCCGGTAATCTACCGTGATCTGAAACCCAGCAACATAATGATCGATGTGCACGACCACGTGAAACTGGTGGATTTCGGAATCGCAAGACCCTTCGAAGAGTCAGAAGACAATACCCATGTGGTATCCCAGGGCTATTCGCCTCCTGAGCAGTACTGGGGTGCGGCAGATCCGCGCTCCGATGTTTATGCCCTGGGATGCACCATGTATTTCCTTCTTACCGGAGAAGACCCGGCCGCTCTCAATGTCGCTTCACCGAAGGCAGTCAATCCGCAGATTTCGGACCATATCGATGAAGTGATTCAAAGAAGTACCCAGCAGGATGTCTGGGGGCGTTTCCAGTCCGCTCTCGAGATGAAGGAGCTGCTTACATACAACGTCAATGCGGGCAAGAGAGAACAGCAGTCGAAACCCGTCCTGGCCATTGTTGCAGGCGTTTTCGTCACCGCCATCTTCCTGGGTGGATTGATGCTCTCGGCAAAACTGCACGATCAATCAGAGATGCAACCGGCGCCAGTCGATCAGTATCGCGATCTTGAAGCGAACAAAAATCTGGAAGAGGAGAAGAACAAGTTCCTCGAAGACAAACGCCGTTTCGAAAACGAGAAGAAAGAGCTCATGACCAGCTTCTTGAATCTGGGCGGCAAGAAAGAGGAAACGCCCCAACTGACTCCGTCTTCGTCAGCAGCCAAGAAACTGCCCTCCATGGCGTTTCCAATCTACGAACAGAGCGACGAAGCCGCGATAACCGATCCCGATGGACTGAATTAGAGCGAACCAGAAGCAAGAAAAAGAACAAGAACAGGAACAGGAAATCAAAAGCGACGCAGAGAACAAATACTTAGCCACCGCTATACTTGGGCTGACAGTCCTCCTTTTTTCAGCGGTCGGATTCCTTAAATCCGGTCTTAAGGCGGATTTATCAGGTCTTATGATGGACGGTTTTATTGACGAGGCATTTTCAAGATACTACATATTTCTGGCACTTGTGCTGGTGGCAGGATTCTGTGCCTTGCGCTTCGATCGTGTTTTACTGGAACAAAGTCGGTCTGTGGTGGCATCGACCGCCCTGGTAATATCGCTCAGCCTTTGCTGGATCGCTCTTACCCGGGTGCTGCAGTTTCCTATCTGCGGTGACGATTCTTATATCGATTTCCGCTACATTCGAAATTGGGTGAATGGTATCAGCTTCGACTATAATCCGGGCGAGAGAGTTATTGGCTTCACATCCCATGTTCACTTGATCTTGCTGTATCTTTTCTCATCGATATTTCGATCCTCGGATGTGGCTCTGTTATCACAAATGATTAACGCTGTGTTCCAGTTGGTAAACGCCGTTATTATCTATTTCTTCGCCATTGACCTGTTTTCCAGGCGCAGTGCGGCTCTGGCGGCGCTATTTGTATATGCTCTAGACCCCTACGGCATTCAACAGACGATATTCGGAAAAGAGACCCATATTCTGGTGACTTTTTTGGTGCTGTCCATCTGGGCGATGCATCACAAAAAACAGACCGCGGTTGCCTGGCTTACTTCAATCATGCCCTTCATCCGTCCGGAGGCGGTTATCTGGTGGATGGTCGCTCTTGTCTGGAGCTTCAGACAAGACAGAAAAAAACTACTCAGTGCTTATCTGTTTCCCGGTCTATGCGTGGTTGCCATATTGTCGGCACTCTACTTTGCGTTCGGGACGGTGATCCCACATGGGATGGTCGGAAAGTTCAAGATGTTCTATCCGATGCCGCCAGCATTCATGTTGCTCAATACGGTCTGGATGATAGGGACCGGAATATTTCTGCCGCGTTTTTATCTGGATGTGCCGGGAATAGTCTATTTTCTTGCAGCAACCATCACCGGGCTGGTCACCATCGGACTATCTTTCAAAGTCTTCAAACTAGCGGCACTTCGCTATTATATGGCAGCGGTGCTTGTATTTATGGTGATCTTCGGTATCAAAAACCCGGCGCCTTTCGGATGGTATCACTGCTGGTATTCTCTTATCCCGGTATTCTTCGCCGCACTGGTGTTTCCATGGTGCCTTGAAACGATCACCGATTCTAAGCGATCGGTATTAAAACGCATAGTGGCGCTGCTCTCGATTTCGGCATTACTTCTGGTGCAGTTGCTTCAGCAGTTCACCAGGCCGGTAGCCGATCTTACGGCCTTCACTTTCGCCTGGAACAATGAGTTCAAGCGACTGGCACAGTTCGGAGAAGCTCTTGAAGTAATGAAAAAATATCCAGGCTGGGAAGAAGCAACCATAGGAGCGCCGGAGATTGGCTACCTGGGCTACAAACACCCCGGTAAGATTCTCGATTTTTGCGGTTTGCTATCACCGGAAGTAGTGAAATTCGGACGTCTTCCTGATAGCCATCAAGGAAAAGGAGAAGTGCTCGAGGTCAATCCGGCTATAGTAGAGGCGCTGAAACCGGAATATATAATAACCCTCGAGGCCTTTGGCAGGGAGCTTTTGAAAGATCCCTACTTCAATCGAAACTATGAGAGAATTGCCACCTTCGAAAACACCTGGGCCGATTCGAAAGGACTTTTCCTATACAGGCAGAAGAGAATCAAGAGATGAGACCGGTCTTAAGAGCATAGAGGATAAATGCTCCGAACAGGACTCGATAGACCACGAACCACCAGGTGGAGTGCTTCTCCAGAAACTTTATCATCCAGGCGATGGCAAGATAGCTGACCACTGTCGAGGCGATCAAACCACAGATCAAACCGGGTATGCCGATATCGGCGATTCCTATTTCAAAGAGCTCTTTCAACTCGAGCAAGCCGCTTAGAACCACAGCCGGAATGCCTAACAGGAAGCTGAAGCGGGCGGCATCGGCTCGGTTCAGTCCCAGTAACATCGCGACGGTCAATGTGGAGCCGCTGCGGGAGCACCCTGGTATCAGGGCCAGTGCCTGACCGAGACCCACTATAAAGCCGTCTTTGATTCCCATCTGTTTCAGATTCTTCTTCTGATTGCCGACCACTTCGGCGACCACCAGGAGCAGACCCATCACTATCGAGACAGTGGCAATCAGCTCTAAACTGCGGAGAGGACTGTCTTTCTGTTCAAGTAAGCTTTTGATTGCCAGACCGATTATGCAAATCGGAGCGGTACCGATGATGATACCGGTAAAGAGCTTAAAGTCGCTTGACTGGTAGTCTTTCTCTTTGATTGCACTGACGAACCCCAAAGATATGCTGGTGATTTGCCGGGCGAAATAGGCAAGCAATGCGGCCACGGAGCCGAGTTGCAAAACCGCAGAGTAGGCAGCGCCCGGATCGCCCCAACCGATAAAAGTAGGCACCACCCTGAGGTGAGCACTACTTGAAATAGGGAGGAACTCCGTCAGACCCTGAACAACTCCTAAAACGGTTGCTTCGACTATGGAGATAGATTCTGTTGCCACCAATTATTGCCTTTCTAATCAGGAATCGCCGCTATCCTTTTGGGACGCTACTTTCTCACCACCGCCCTCAACGACATCTTCACCAATGGAATCATCCTGCTGTGCTTCGACAACTTCCAGGTCATCACCGCCGGCGGTTTCTTCTGAGGCTTCAACGTCCCTCTCATCTCTCTTCACCTGTCTGACCCAGGCAGAAAGTCCATCCTTGGCGCCGGTCTTACCGGCGACCTCTTCCAGCTTGGAGTCACGGGGTTTGCCTCCGAGTTTCACCAGAAGTCTATCGAGGGTGTCGGAAGACTCTTTGGACAATGCGATGAACTCGAGGGCGAGAGTCGTCTTTTTGGCAAGCCAGTTCTCTTCTATCCTTATGACCCGCGCTTTTAGTTTGACATCGCCCATATCAGTATGCAGCACGCAGCCTATCTCTTTGCCGACCTCAACCAGAGAGGCATCGAGACGGGATGTCTCTATGGCGGAACCGGATTTGCAGAGGTCTCTGGTCCTGAACTCCTGTCTCTCTTTGCCTTCTATATCCAGAGAGATGGTCACCGGCACATCGACGTTGACTCGGTGGGAATTGCGTCTTTGAGAGAGAGGCTCCAGCTTAGGCAGGGAGCAAATCAAGACAGTGCGACCTTTGACAATCTCTTTTCCGGTAACCGAGGAATACCAGAAACCGTTAAAGGTAAGCCTGGGAGAATCGTTGACAAACCAGACCTTGGTGCCCCGGGGAAGAATTTTATTTGAGTCACGGCTGGTTTTGATCTGGACCAGCAGATTGTTGCCGTCCCGGTCTACTATGGTGGCGCGTCCATAGCCGTATTCACCGGGACTGCTCTCTACTTTTACTTTTAGGACCTGACCTGCTTGAAACATGGGGGCTGCTCCCGGCGCCTTGCCTGAAGAAAACACAATTATATATGCCCCGGTCGAAGTTGTGAGCAATTCATGCCTCAGTCCTTCATTTTCTGGATGACCTCGACAGCACGGCTGTAGGCTTCGGACTTTCTGACCTTGAAGGTATCGGCTACGAGCCTGGCGATTTCTTTGACTGAATGACCTTTATGATGTGCGTCGAGAATAAAGGTGCTGACTGTATCATCCGAGATATCGACCTTGACCTCGTCTTCTCTAGACTTGCCAGCCAGAACCAGGGTGAACTCGCCTTTGAGATTCTCCTCGTTCAGATCCAGCTTGATTTCAGACAGGGTGCCCCGAAAATAGCGTTCGAATTTTTTGGTCAGTTCTTTAGCCAGACAGGCTTTGCGATCACCCAGTATCTCAATCATGGTATCGAGACGTTTCAAAAGATTGTGCGGCGAGAGATAGAAAACCAGGGTGCGCTTCTCTGCCGCCAATTCCTGCAGATGTCTTCTCAGTGGCCCCTCTTTATCCGGCAGGAAACCCTCGAAGGAGAATCGATCACAGGGCAGCCCGGAGCCCACAAGGGCCTGAATAAGCGCTGTCGGTCCTGGAATCGCACAGATCTCGAAGCCCAGGGAAATAGCTTCTGAAACCAGGCTCTGCCCAGGATCGGAGAGCAGGGGGGTGCCGGCGTCGGACATTAAGGCTACATCCATGCTTTTCTCGAATGCTTCATGGAGTTCTTTGAATCGGGACTTCTCATTAAACTTGTGACAGCTTATTAGCTTATGCGGTGATACTCCGACATGGTGAAGCAGTTTTCTACTTACCCGGGTATCTTCAGCGAATATAAGCTCGATATCTTTTATCACCTCTCTTGTACGGTCAGAGAGGTCGGAAAGATTACCTATAGGAGTGGAGATTATGAACAGCTTTGTTGACAACCGGCGACACCTTGTTCAATCTGTAGAAAACCTCAAAAGCCTCTCATGATCGGCTGTTTATCTGATCAAAATACACTAGGAGGCCACCGGATATAACTGACAAGGGAAAGTTTTCTACAGGTTTTTGACAGTTGTAGAGAATTTAATCAGTCTTCTTAAACCCCGGCACTGGAATAATAACCAATTCCTTCTCCAGTGCACTATTCTTAGCACAGGACGTTTGTATTTCGTATCCATATACAATAGACACAGGTGCTTTCCAGATTTCAGAAACAAAGTCAGAGAAGTAATTTCAGCTGATGCCGCGAACAAATTCCAAACAAGGGCAGCCAACCCGATTGTTTAAAAATCTGAGAATTCTGGTGGCGCGCTCAATAGTGCGTAACATAGAGAATACGGAATTACTGCCAAAGCATATAGATGAGTTCGACCATAACAGAGAGTTATTCGATGAATATTCGATGAGATACTTCCTGCTCTGGATGTTCACCAGATACGGTTCAAAAGAATACTCAAAAGATATCGAAAAAGAGATCCGAAAGACGATCACATTCTCTAAAGATTCTCTGATGACAACGAACTGGTATCCATTTCAGACAAACCTTAAACTGATAGATGAAACAGCGATTATCACTTCCGTGTTTGATCTACTGGATAGTCACTTTAGGTCACAGTCGGCCGGTGCGCAGGATCTCGCCAAACCGCATTCCATCGGGCTTTTGTACGAGCATCTACACAGCTTTCAGATAGCCCCGCCTTCCGGGTCGGGCGCGCTCGACTATAAAGATATACGATTGGAGAACAGTTCGAAATATCACAGACGCAGCAAGGGGCAATATTACACGCCACCAGATATAGTTAGATACTGCATTCATAAAGCGCTAAAGCAAAGCTCGACTGATTTAATAAAGCCTGGATCCGGTGACGCTTCCATATATAGTGCAGATACAAAATCGAAGTATCGTCAATATCGAATACTAGATCCGGCTTGCGGCACAGGAAACTTTCTTGTCGGATTCATTGACTATGCTCTGGATAGCGAAGCGGGCCAAGAATGGATATACGACTTAGTTTGCACCTCGCTTTTCGGCATGGATCTCGATGGAAGAGCGGTGGCACTGGCAAGATCCAGTCTGCTTCTCCGTATCTATGCGGTGATGAAACAAAAGAGTTCGTCATGGCAGCGAAATGAATTGAGTCGCGTAATCCAGGCACTCTCAGAAAATATCATTGTCATAGATTCGATACTGGCAGTATTGCCAGAAGAGAGAACCTCTCTGCTATTCGATGGTCGAATCTCCGGCGGTTTTGATCTGGTTATCACTAACCCTCCATACCTCAGTTTTGGGGCGAGGAATCAGCCCATAATCGAGAAGGTCAGTACCTCACTATTGAAAAAATATTTTGCCGATAGTGCCGAGTATAAGATCAGGCTAAACGCGATTTTTCATGATGTGTGCTTCCGAATGGCTAAGCAACTTGGCGGAAAAATAACCCTGCTCGTGCCGGATGGTTTCCTCACCGGAAGGCGTTATTCGCGACTTCGAAAGGCTATTCTAAGCAAAACAAGGATAATCAGTCTCTCGGAGTTACCCGATACTTCAATTCCGGGTGCAACAGTGGGGCGATGGTGCGTACCTGTTCTGGAGAGAAGAGCAGACGAATCCGAGGAGGACTACCAGATAGAGCTAGAAAGTTTTTGCCAGAGCAACGATTATACGCCGAACAAGGCAGTCTTCTCGCTGCCTCTATCACATCTTGTGTCTTCCGAACACCAGCGATTTCATATGGTTTTCACCAGCGAAGACGACGCCATTGCTCAGCATATGTTGCAGTTTGCTCCATTGAGAACTTACCTGAGGGGACACACCGGTATCAGATCCCGCATCGGTCAAAGGAATGTGGTGGCACAAAAAAGAGAAGGGGAGAACTGGCGACCTGGGCTGATTTCAGGATCATCAGTGAAGCCCTTCTCAATAGAATGGACAGGACATTTTATTGAAATCTCTCCGGAGAAACTGTTCGCAGGCGGTTTTGACGAGACGGTGATTGAGAATGAAAAAATTCTGGTGAGACAAACCGGAGATCGCCTGGTGGCAGCCCTTGATCGTGATGGCTACTACCACTTGAACAACATTCATAGTTTTTCCGACAAGAAACTAAAAAAAGAACACCAGCCAAAGAGAATCGCACTGAAAGATCTAAGCCTTCTTGAGTTTTTCACTGCATTGTTGAACTCCGACCTTTTTCTGTACTTGTACAGATTAAGAACGAGGGAAGCCGGTCGAGCCCTGGCCCAAATTGATATCGAAACTCTAGAGGCGATGCCAGTACCAGATTTAGAGAGTGAGACCCCTAATAAATTGGCTCAGAGAATAGTGCATCTCTGCCAACCTGATGAACGCAAACAGAATAAAACTGCACATGAAATGAATCGACTTATATATGAAGCCTATAAATTGAGTGAGGCAAATATAAACCACATTGAATCTGTTCTTGGAACCTCGGTCAATAGCGAACACAGCGCTCATCTCAAAGATTTTTCAATGCTAAAACCAGTACGGAAACCAGGGTAGATTCTATGTAAGAGTGGTAAAGCGCTGCTGAAATTGAATAGAATGAACTCACCGGCTCTTTTCGTGTACATTGCGGCGAGTTATGAATGATAAGAAACACAATTTTTCAATTTTTTTGGTCTACCTAACATCTGTAGCTCTACCGATATCGGTTCAGCTCTCTGATTCTCACGGTGCCCTTGCGATAAACAAAATCAAGCCTATTGAAGCGGCCAAACAGGCCAGTCAAAAGGTCAAAAACACGCTGAAAAAACCTGAGAAAAAAACAGAGATAAGAGAAAAATGGGCTTTGATTGTTGCCCTGGACAACTTTCATGACAAGAAGATCGAACCGATAAAGTTTGCACAAAACAATGCTCTTCTTATGTCCGCGCTATTAGCCAACCCCGAGATGGGTAAGTTCGGTCCAAAACATGTGCTGACAGTCACGAATGTGAAGGCGATCGAGAAAAACATATCAAAATGTCTGTCCGAACCCTGGTTATTGAAGCATGCTCTGCCCAATGACTTAGTAATTCTGTATTTCTGCACTCGGTACATTCCGACCGAAGACGGAAAGGATATACAGCTCTGCATGTATGAAGCAGAATCAGCAAATCCCTCTATTGGCACGATTAAATTAAAGGAAACCCTGAAAGAGATTCGAAGAAGAACACAGTCTCCTTACATCGTGAGCATTCTGGATATTTCTCCAATCGGCGGACCTGATGAGGATGGAGTAGTAGAGAATGCGCAGAACGGTGAATCTCTAAATCTTAAAGCGACGAATGCTGACCTTTATCAAAAGATAGCCGAAGAGACAAGTACCACAATCCTTGCCGGCAATCAGTTCGGTCACCCTTCCTACCACTCTTCCGTGGACAATTCCTCCTTTCTAGTAGCGAATCTGATAGAGGGTCTTAAAGCTGGCGGTGGACAGATGGACTTTGAGACTATCGTCGACTACGTCAAAAAAAACGTCCAGGAGCAGGCCATGTCAAGAAAGGGCAAGGTCCAAGAACCTGTATTTGCGATAGCTTCGAATAATCAGGAAATAACCAAGGTGATTCCGGCTATGGAGGTAAAGAGTTCCAGGCAGGAGTCTATTCGAGTTGGACATTCGTTATCGGATTATCCTGACCTTGCGGCGCGAGAAGCGGAGCGCCAGCGTCTGGCCGCCGAAAAGCTGGTAGCCGAAAAACTTTCCAAACCGCGAGAGCAGAACATTCCCATTGAAACGGCCAATTGGGAAAGTGACGGTGGAGTGGACGAAGATGCTGCCGTAGGGGAAGTTGAATTTGGTCCTTACATGAAGAGGATGAAGAAGGCAATACAGGACAAATGGGCGCCGCCGAAAGGTTTCAAGGCACGATCGGTAGTAGCGGTTTTCTCGATAATGCGTAATGGTCAGATAGTCAATCCGGAGATAGTGGACGGCAGTGGAGTCGATTCGGTAGACCAATCGGCTATGAACGCCCTGAAAACAGCGAAACTGGACCCCCTGCCCAAAGGCTCTCCACCCTACGTTCAAATTCGCTATCAGTTTGACTGGAAAGTCAGCCAGGACAGCAAATCCGGCAACTAGGTAGCATCTAGTAGTCATATATAAGATCCTTAAATAAGTGCTGATTAAGACTGGACTACGTAGAATCCGCATTGACGATCCCCTGGGGGAAGAGTAGTTTAGTATCAGAAACGGGAAAAGTGCAGTGCTGGAAGTTTTCCAGCTTTCCGGCAGGTACGACCCGCAAATCGAAACAGACGACAGGATATTAACTTTATCTAACAATATCTTCTGTTTCATTCTCAAAGCCAGAAGCTAAAACTAAGGGAGTAATCAAAAGGACGATGCCTAACGGATTTGAAAACGGTGCCAGCGCTCCAAAAGGAGACGGTAATGTTGGCGATACAATTGGGAACCGCGATTCAGGCGAAAGTCGCCTGGACAGCTCTCAGATTTTCGGGTTTAAAGAATTAGGGCAGAAGGGTTCAGATACCGCTGCCAATGACACCGCAGACTCTACAGAAACTACAGAAGCCGGACAAGAAGGCGACAAAGTCAAGATTACGGACAAGGCAGCTGACCAGGTCGATAGCTTCGACAATTCCGATCATGCCGCGGGAGTTAGCGACCATTTGAACAACGCATCGCTGCTTATGGACAAAATTAAAGGTACTGACCAGGAAGACAACGCAAACAAGGTTCGACAAGAGATGGGCGAGCTTATGGGTGAAAGCGCCGCTAAAATTACCGGAGACAAGAGTTTCGGTAAGTCACTAGGTGAAGCAGTCGGAAATGGCCACTACGATGTCATAAAGCAGGCAGTCGGAGCCGCAACTAAGAAATAGCATCTGGAAAGCTGCAAAGGCTCATGCAAATAGATCGTTTTAGCTTGACGCCGTCGGGTATCGTCCCCCGACGGCGTCCCACAATTTTCAGATCCTTATCTAAAACAAGAGCTAGCAAATCGTTTTGTCTCGGTCTATACAGCATGGATATAGGCATTAAAAAAAATCTCCATTCTTAAATGGAGCTAAACTGTAAACGATGTTTTCCGGGCTTCAGGGAAGCTGGCGCCCGAAAACGTCACGGTGTGCTAGAATTCTCAGACTTATATGTAATCCTTTATCATTGCCAACACGAAGGGCGGGAAAGACGTCGTGCCTAATATCAAATCTGCCAAGAAAAGAGTGAAAGTTGCGGAAAGAAACCGCGTTCGCAATCGGGTCTGGAAATCCAGAGTCAGGACCGAGCAATCAAAAATCGAAGAAGCATTGAAAGCTGGCGAGCTGAACACCTGCGATGAGCAAGTCAAAACCTACTACGAAGTTATTGATAAAGCTATCAATAAAGGCGTGCTTCACAAAAATGCCGGTGCAAGAAAAAAAGCTCGCCTGGTTAAAAGAATAAACAAGCAAAAGGCTGAAAGCTAAACACTTCTTTCATTGAGTGTTTGCTCGCGAGCGGCTATATTTGTTTTGAAACGAGTTGGCTTGGAGACTCGTTTTCAAGTAGCCGTTCAACCACTAGTAGTGGGTCCGAGGAAACAAATTGGAAGTCAACCTATCTGAAGCCACCGGAAATTTGCAGAATAATATAGTTACTAACAGCCAATCGATAAGCGCAAACGGCATAAAAGGTCCTGTCCACTTTATCGGTATTGGTGGAATCGGTATGTCCGCCCTGGCAAGAATTCTGCTGGCAAAGGGCATAGAAGTATCCGGCTCCGACCGAGCAAACTCAGAACTGCTTGAAGAGCTCAGGTCGAAAGGAGCAAAAATCTTCATCGGTCACCAGGGCAGGAACATAAAGGGTTCTGGTTCGGTTGTGGTCTCTACAGCTATAACCGATGACAACCCGGAGATGGTGGAAGCTCTTTCAGCAAAGATTCCGGTTATTCACAGATCTCAGATGCTGGCACTGTTGACCCAGGAGCATAAACTGCTCGGAGTCTCTGGAACACACGGGAAAACGACCACAACTGGAATGTTGGCCCAGATACTTGTGGATGGCGGTCTCGACCCCACAGTGGTGGTTGGTGGCGTATTCACCAAAATAGGCTCCAATTCCAGATATGGGAAAGGAGACTACTTCGTCGCAGAGATAGACGAGAGTGATGGCACACATATCAGTGTCACCCCATCCATTGGGGTCATCACTAATATCGAGACTGATCACCTGGAGAATTATCCTGGCGGTCTGGAAGAGATCCTGCAGTCAATGGTCACTTTCTGTACTCAGACAAAGGATCTATTGGTCGTATGCCTGGATGATCCAGGTTGCCAGCGACTCCTGGAGATATTACCGAAGGACAAAGTTCCGAAGATTTTGACCTACAGCACAAAGAAGGAGACGATCAATTCTGATTATTCCTTCGAGTCGACCAATTCCTTTGGATTTCGGGTCCACCAGGGAGATGTGATGCTGGGAGAGACCAAACTTAGTGTTCCAGGAACGCACAATAAAAGCAACGCATTAGCCTGCTGTGTAGTAGGGCTATATCTTGGGATTCCGTTTGAAACTATAAGTGCTTCATTGAATGCGTTTTGCGGAGTAAACCGCCGCTTTCAAATTCTCGGGACCGAAACCGGAATTACCGTTATAGACGACTACGCGCATCATCCAACCGAGGTTGTAGCAACGCTTCAAGCGGCAAGAGAATATCTCTCGGAAAGCGATTTGGCAAAGCGGCTGGTTATTCTTTTCCAGCCACATCAACCGGGTCGCCTCAAGAATCACTGGACAGAATTTCTGAACGCCTTCGCTAACGCGGATCTGGTCTTCATCTCTGAAATCTATATCGCGAGGGGCAAACCTATTCAAGGCGTCACTTCGGAAAGCTTCGTGAAAGAGATGAGTCATGCAGACGCACACTACATTCCGGGCAAAACCGATGAACTGGCGAAAAGAGTTTTGCCGCATCTAAAAAAGAATGACATTTTGATGACAGTGGGTGCCGGTGACATTACCACCGTAGGTCCGCAGATTCTAGAATTGCTGAGGAGAGATGGAAGAAGCTCTTAAGGCACCACTTTCCAAGTTCTCTACCATAAAAATAGGTGGCGAAGCAGACAGGCTTTGCCAACCTCAGAACGTCGATGAGTTAGTGAACTTAGTCGATCATTTGCAGGAAACAGGAGAACCCTGGTCAATTGTAGGGGGTGGATCTAATCTACTAATCTCATCCCGTGGAGTTAGAGGCACCGTCATCAGAACGGCATTTCTCAAAGACATCAAATCGATATCGGCTGAGACCCTCGAAGCTGCATCTGGAACAAGGCTTCCGCACCTTGCGAAATACGCTGCGCAAATGGGTCTGGCCGGTCTGGAATTCGCAGTAGGAATTCCCGGTACCGTCGGCGGAGCGGTAATCATGAATGCCGGCGCACATGGCAGCTGTATCGCCAACGTACTGGAAAGTGCATTGGTTTATGACAGCCAGGCCGGTGATATAAAAACAATTCCAGCTCCTGAATTGGGTTTTGTATACCGAAATTGCAACCTGGATCCATCTCGTCATGTAGTTGTTTCTGCAAAATTCAAACTCACTCCTGGTAGTAGCGAGGAGATTTCGGCAAAGACCCAGGCCAATGAAGACTACAGGTGGCGGACTCAGCCTATAGGCTGGCCAAATCTGGGATCTACATTTAAAAATCCTTTGCCAGACAAGTCTGCTGGATTTCTTCTGGATCAATCAGGAGCAAAAGAACTAAAAATTGGGAATGCCGCAGTATCTTCATTGCACGCCAATTTTGTGATAAACCTGGGCGGCGCTACTTCTGAAGAAGTGACAGCTCTTCTGGGGGAAATGAAGAATTCTGTTTTCAATACCTTTGAAATTGAAATGACACCAGAATGGAAAACCATGGGTGATTTCTCTGACATAGAATTGGCGGCCTGGAAAAAATCAACCAATCAAAATCAAGCGATTTGACTGATTTTACGATTTCAGTGCCATTCCAGTAGAGGAAAAGTTAAACCGATATCGGTTCAACTTTTCCTCTACTGACACTTACCAGTTTCGAGAAAATAATCGAACTTTCTGAAGTCCGCCGTCGTTATTCTCATTAATGTATGTTGAGGATAGATCGATGGAGAGAAAAGAAAAAATAAATCGAATCTGGAGTGAGTTCTCTGAATTATTTCCAGATTCCAATTCTCTATTAAAGACTCTTTGTTGCGGGTCAAAAAAGAATTTCGAATGCTCTCAGTGTCGGAGTACCAGAGTGGAGATCTCAAAAGAAGGAGGGCGCTGTCTGAAGTGCCTAGATTGCAGATCAAAAACCTGGATTACATCCTCCACCTTCTTCAAGGGTATCAAAAAACCATTGCCTTACCTGGCTTTGATCTACTTCCTGGAATCTGGCATCGCCTTGAACTCAGTTGAATTGTCCATTTTGTCTGGTGTCACTCAATCGAGTGCATGGGAGATTATCAAAAAATTTTCTCTTGTTGCGAATGCCTGCCTATCTGATGAAGGTGAGCGCATTCCCATTCAACGCATATACAGAGCCATTTACAAAAGAAGCAGGAAAACTCCCCGTGATTGTAGTCCGGCCCAGGAGGTAAACCAAGAGGCCGAAGCGGCAGCAAGTAGCACAGCCATTTCGATTTCGATGCTCGAATCCTCTAGTGAGCCGCAACTAGATCAGTATTCACTTAAGAGCGAGCTTGCAGAACATGACAGAGCCATATTTGAAGCAATCGGCCAGTCTCCAATCCATGCCGACGATCTGTGTTCCAAATTAAAATTGGGACCGGCAAAGATTCTGCCGTCCCTGACCATACTGGAACTGGATGGACTGATCGAATCAGTGGCAGGGAATCGCTATATACGCAAACTGACAAATCCTATCTCGGAGCCGCCCAGCAGCAAATCGATCTCTCAATACGCATGCACGATGATCGAGGCGCTTATCGAATTCGCCTGTTCTACGTATAAAGGAATCAGCAAAAAGTATTCCCAGTTATATGTCGCTCTTATGTGGATGACTGAAGAAGGCGAAAGGCGAGGATGGAAAGCGATTCTTGAACGGTGCCGCAAGTTTACTCACTTCAACAAGAAAAGCATCGCGAGATTTGTCACCGGATCTAATCTGGTGCTACCTCTACCACGAAAACACGATGCTGAGCTTACTGCTTAAACAAAGCCTTGAATCCGATCTTTCTCTCCAGCGCCCTCTTCGTGCGACACCGCAACTCGGCCCTTCCAATAATGTGGCTGATCATGTCGGTATATAGCACCACCGGATCAGACTTAGCCCAGAGATAGTACGCCATAGAACCAGGCAAAGTGTTGATCTCGTTGAAATAGAGTTGATCGCCTTTCAAATCGAGCATCAAGTCTATCCGAGCCGTACCAGAGCAGCCAAGCAACTTGAATATCTTCAACCCAAATTCCCTGGCAAGCTCTTTATACTTAGGATCGAGATCGGCGGGATCTATTATTCGAGTCAAACCAGCCATTCCCTGAGAAAGAGAGCCTGATTTCTTCCCGCCTCCACGAATGTACTTATCCTCGTAAGTTAGCTCTCCGCCTTCTTCCGCCACCGGGATCTCCACCACCGATGCCCGGGGAGCCGGACCATCTCCTTCCATTACAGAGATGTTGATCTCCATTTTCTCATCCAGGCACGGCTCCACAATCAGGGCTGAATCGTATTTGAAAGCCTCGATTATGGCAGCATCCAACTCCCCATCATTGCGAGCCTTACCCAATCCAATCGATGACCCCAGACTAGCCGGCTTCAAAAACAAAGGAAAAGACTCCAGGCCCGGAGTGGAGAGAATACGCTCCTTCACGGCTTTCAGGCCGCCCCCGCTAGCAGGGTCCATCTCCTCTTTGTCTATCAGCACCGCCGGCAATACCGGAATGTCATGACTCTTCAAAAACATCTTACAGTGATATTTATTCATTCCCATCGAAGCCGAGAGCACATTGCAGCCTACGTAGGCAACATCAGCCATTTCAAAGAGACCCTGTACGCAGCCATCTTCCCCATAAGACCCATGGAATGCAGGTATATAAACATCGACCGGGATCAAATCCGGCTCCCTGGCGCCAAAGATCTCCGGCATCAATCCCTTCTTCTTTTCAGAAAGGACCGACAATCCGCCCTTTCCGGGGATGGGCATCAATACGACCTCTTTCAATGACGAGAGACAACCTGGCAGACCTTTGTAGAAATCACGCCGCAAAAGCTCGTTTCCGGTATACCAGCGCCCATCGGTAGTTATATAAACCGGCACCGGTTCTAGAGAGACCGTATCCATTGCCTCGATCAGCTGCAATCCGGTAATGATCGAGATTTCATGCTCCACCGACCTGCCACCGAAAAGCACCGCTATTCGCTTTCTTTCACTATTCGTCATAATCAGAACTTGACCACCCCTTCATAGAGATCCGGCAGATCATTCTCGATCAGCACCACATCACCGGACCGACAATACTCTGTAGCGAGGAAATAGAGCGCCTCTTTCATCTCGCTAAAGCGCCGATATCCATCCTCGGCCAGACCACCTTCCTTCAACCCTTCCAGGAGAGCTTCGCTGTTAGTATCGCCTATGACGAGTACGAAATCACATACCGAAGCGGCGTTTCTAGCACACTCTTTATTCTCTTTGAATTGCATCTCTCCCAATTCGATCATGCCAGGAGTGACCAGGATCTTTCTTCCCCCGGGGATCTGAGCGAGAACCTCCAGCGCAGCACCGAATCCTACCGGGTTTGAATTATAAGCGTCATTCAATCGAATGATGTTGCCATCTTGCGGTGGGGTCCCGTTTGTATGAGCAAGGATTCCTATATGACCTCTCTGCAACTCCAGCCGATTGGGCTCCGGCTTGGCGTTACGAATTACTGCCAACGCCACCTCCGGCGGAACCCCGACCGCACAAGCCATGGTGAATGCACCCAGAACATTCTCCAGCATCGGTCGACCTAACAATCTGGTGAAGCCTTCGTGCACTTCTCCTCTGAAAGAGACTTTGAAGCTGGTTCCCTCTTCACCATAATTGATATCGAACATACGAGCATCGAGTTCAGAGCTATCCGAATCCAGTCCGTAAAGAAGGGTCGTCTTCTTAGGAAACTCCCGGGCCATCTTTCTGGTATAGGCATTGTCGCCATTTACCACCAGAACGCCGTCTTCCGGAATGGCCTGAGCCAACTCCGATTTCGCCCGATAAATTGTCTCCTGACTGCCGAATCTCTCCAAGTGAGCCAATCCCACCGTGGTCACTATTCCACAACGCGGAGGGGTCAAAGAACACATCCGCTTGATCGAACCTTCATAATAAGCACCCATTTCGATAACGGCGAATTTATGCTCCGGCTTCATCTCCTCGCGAATCTTGCGGGTCACCCCCATATAGGTGTTGACACTACCTGGAGTGGAGAAAGTAGGATAGACGGCACCGATAATATCTTTCAACAAGATCTTGGTACTTGTCTTTCCATAACTGCCGGTGATACCGATAACGGTCGGATCGATCTCTTTCAGCACAGCTCTTGCCTGGTTGGCGAAATTCTCCTGCAGAGACTTCTCATAAGGATCAAGAGCGGCATTACTGGCGAGCAGCCACAAAGGTGTCGACTGTAGCAACAGAATCTGAATAACAAGGATGGCGACAAGAAAATTCGTTTCCACACCGCCCGCTCCATAATAGGCCAGCACTGTAAGGACAGCATAAGCGACAATATAAAACATCGTTGCCAGCCGATGGATGCGCTTCACCCGATCGGTCATTTTCAAGGTTAACTTACCGGCTTTCAAAGGATCTTCTTCGGCAAAGACCAGAAAGAGTAATATCCCTTCGATGATGATTACCAACAGAAGCATAAGCCAGTCTTTGAAGAAGAAAGCCGCCAGAAGCGGTATCAAGACCAGCGGACTGGCAACCTTGTCCCAGGCTCTATTTTCCAGATACCAGTTCAAGAACCTGCCGTTCTCATATTCCTCTTGCTGAAAGTACTGGAGATAGCGCAGGTTGCGCTTCCGAAAAACCAGAAGAGCCACAGTGATGACTACACTGACAATCAGCACCGCAGGTAGTGTGTAGGATAGCACAGCTTCGCCCCCGTCCTCCTACCTATCGTGTGAACTGCAAGAATTGAGAAACCGCAAGATATGATGCGCACAAAGGTGCGCACCATCACCCATGAAAGGAAAGTGATCCTTGCCAGGCAAAACGGTCAAGCGAGAATCCTTGATAATAGAATGCAGCCTCTCCCCCATCTCGACAGGGGTCTCGTTATCCTTCTCGCCCCAGAGAATAAAAGTCGGTCTGTCTATTTTTGAAGCGTCCTCGGTGACATCCTCGTTAACCGCCCGAACAAGCACTTTCCGCATGATGCCCTGGGCATTGAGATAGTCTCTCGATCCAAATCTAGGTGTAAACCAGTCTTTATACAGGCTGGTTCTAAAAATGCCGTCCACCGTCTTACAAAACCGGGAGATGAACTTGATTCGCATAGACCTCAATTTGCCATGCAGATCTTGTTTTCGCTTCAATCCCCCGGAATCCACCAGGATAACGCTCTCCACCATAGACGCATAACGGCTGGTGAATCGAATCGAGACCCGACCACCAAAAGAATGCCCGAGCAGGTGAGCTCTTTCTATCCCGTTTGCTTCCATGAAACGCTTCAAAATCTCTGCATAGGAAACGGTGTCAGAATTCTCAGCCGGCAAAGAGGATTTTCCAAAACCCGGTAGATCCATCAACCATACAGGATTGCGGCTGCCCAGCAATTCGCCCAGAGTCCGCATAGATTCCAGGTTCTGCCCCCAGCCGTGCATGACTATAATCGGCACGCCTTCCTTTACGCCCAGTTTCTCGGTGTGAATCTCAGGCTTTTCCAAACTGCTAATCGTGCCTCTTTCATGCATCTGAAAGTCTCTCAACTCCTGAGGATACCTGGCGGAAATCTGCTCTATATCTTGCCTTCGGAATCATTGAAATTATAACGCGACCGCCTTCTTTTCTATGATCAAGCCGCAATTAAATAGGAGAAAGTATCTTTAGAAAGATCTAGCTTATTACATTACCCTAACAAGCATTGTGGACTGGACATCCCCTCGAAGAGCCAGACACATAGCCATTTCATATAGATTCCGAATAAGAACAAAGAGGGATCTATATCCCTTTAATCACTCAGCTATAATAAATCCGCAAATGGCTAACTTCGAGACAGCGCATGGCAGTAATTCAATTAGATTGGCGCAATGAACCGATCCCGCTGAGAGAAGACAGTGGAAGCGCCCTCGACTATCACAGTATCGAGATCGACCTCAGTCATCCGGCCTATTCCGAGCCCCTGGTAAGCGCCCAGGAGTATGGTCTTGCCACGGCAAACTACTATGGACGCAGGGACGGTCTCAATGCCCCCTATTACAAAGCCTTCGAAAAAGCCCTCTCTAAAATCTGGCTGCGCAAGAGCGTCGCCCTCAGGCTTCGCAGCGTAAACGAAGTTCTCGCGCCTTATGGAGCCGAGTTATGTTTATTAGATTGTTACAGACCGGTGGCTTTGCAGAAAGAAGTCTGGGAACATTTTTGTGCAAGAGCGAAAGAGACCCTGGATACTCCGGACGAAAACGAAGTAGTAAAATACGCCGGTCATTATTGCTCGGATCCAAGAGCCTTCGACGAAAATGACTTCAGAACCTGGCCGGTGCATTCCACTGGCGGTGCCTGCGATCTGCTTCTGAAAGCGCGCTCAGAAAGTGAACACCTGTTCTTCGGAAGCATTTTCGACGATGCCAGTGAAATAAGTCATACAGACCATTTCGAAAGGCTAGAGACGAAGTCAAGCAGCGAGATTGAAGCCTGTCGCAACCGGCGCCTGCTCTACTGGGCAATGACTGCCTGCGGCTTCGTCAACTACCCCTACGAATGGTGGCACTTCGACCTTGGCACCCAGATGTGGGTAATGAACGGCGGAGACCCGGATAGAAAAGCTTATTACGGATATATGAAATCGCCGGAATAAAGACAGTCAGCGTTTTCCGAACCATCCCATTAATTTCTCGAAGAATCCGGGCTGCCTTTGAAGCCGATCTAGTGAGGCTCGCATCTCCTTGCCCGATCGCCCGAGTTTTCTCGATTCGATGCCATCGTCAGTGGTGCCCTCTTCTTCATAGACAGGGACTTTCTGACTGGAGAGCCTCTGGTGCAGATCCTCGAACACTTTCATCACCCCTGTAGGCATGTTCTCATCGCTGAAAACTTCGCTCTCGGCACCTTTGGCATGGGGCAAATGCTCCGAGGCATTACTTGCCGCTTTCAGACCGGATTGCAATATCTTCTGACTGATGAACTGCTCTTCCTTGTTTCTGATTTGATTAGAGAGAGCCTCTTCGGGAATCTCGAAATCAGGATGAATCTCCTGGTAGATCCTGTAAAGCTTATGCCTTATCAATCGAGCGCTTTCGGGCCTATCAGAAGGGGTATGACTGGTACACTGGATGACTAGATTATCGAGACTGGGAAGAAGTCCTTCCACCTTCTGGCTGGGAATACTGGGAAGCAAAGGCCGGGGTCTTAACCCGGTCAGAAGATGAGCCATGGTGGCGCCGAAAGCATAGAGATCCGACCTGGTCTCGGGTTTGCCGAAATATTGCTCCGGAGGTGAATAACCGGCGGTCACAACCCGGGTGGCGGACTGTTTCGGCATGAACACCCGGGCGATACCGAAATCGATGAAAACTATCTGCCCATCGGGAGTAAGCATAAGATTGCTGGGTTTAAGATCGCGATAGATGATCGGTGGATTCTGCTCGTGCAGATACTCCAGGACCTCGCAAATCTGGATACCTACTTTTACGGCGTCGTCCTGTGAAAATGGCCCGTAGTTCTGGATAATAGTCTCCAGGTTGTTTCCCTGGATATGCTCCATCACCAGAAAGTACTTGCCGTCTTCGCTGCTGTGATAGTCGAAGAATCGAACGATACCGGGATGGTCGAGGCTGCGCAGCATATCCACTTCACGCTTGAACAGCCTGGTTCCCTCCTGCATCTCATCGGGAGATTCGGTATCGGAGCGCAGCTGCTTGATTACACAACGGGCATTACCATTGCCCTTGTCCTCGGCCAGGTAGACCACGCCCATTCCACCCTGGGCGATGGGCTCGCACCATTTATATCTATCGAACCAGCTCGAATTCTGGTTTGAGTCAGACAAGCTTCGACTCTCCTGCACAAAAAATGACTGAAAGCTTCATAAATAGACTAACACTTATGCCCATCAAGAAAGCTTAGAGTGAGTTGCATTGTGAACAGAAAAGAATTTTCGCCGGCTCTATTGTCAAGGATTGACATACTTATGTATGGCATCTACCATACAAAAGTCTCCCCGATTGATGACCAGTTTGCCATCCGAATTTCTCAGGAGGAAACGCCATGAGCCTTGTATCTATATCAATCGTAGGAAACATCGTAAGAGATCCAGAATCCCGACAATTCGATTCAGGTCGTAGAAAGACCAGCCTGCATGTGGCTGTCAACGACTATAACCGAACCACCCGAGAGAAGAGCGCCGAATTCTACAAAATAGAAGCCTGGGACCGCCTCTCGGACCTGGCTGGCAAATATCTTCGCAAGGGCAATCAGATAACCGTATCCGGGAGGCTCAGCCTCGAGCGCTGGGTCGACCGGAGCGGCAAAGATCGCTGTACCCCGGTAATTCACGCCAACCAGCTCTCTTTGCCGCCCAGAACCGGCGTCCCTCAAAATGAGAATCAAAATCAGATTGACCTTCAAAGAGGAAGCGGGGAGGGGGAGGAGAACGAGCCTGAAGATTTAGAGAAAGAGAACGAAAAGGAGAAGCAGTTGCTAGAGCAGTTCTCCGGTGTCTTTACCTGACAGATTTAATTGCGCCACGCCTAGAGCGAACCGAGAAGCCAGGAAGGGAAAGGAGTGATCCTTTCCCTTCCTGTTGACAAATGGAGCCCTCGAGAGGATTCGAACCCCTGACACCCTCCTTAGGACGGAGGTGTTCTATCCACTGAACTACGAGGGCGGGCCTACAAGATTCTACCCCATCAACCAACAACAAAGGACAAACGACAAAGGAGAGAATCAAAAGAGCTGACGAATAAAGAATATCGAATAACGGATAACGAATAACGACTAACGCAGCGATATCCTCTGCCTGAGACCATAGTCCGGAACGGTTTCGATCATGCTTTTGGTCGGGGTGGTCGAGTCGATTTTAAGACCGATCTCCCTCTGTCTTTCAGGACTGATACTGAGGGCGGCCTGCCTGGAGACTTCCATAATCGGACTGACCATGAAGGTACCGGCCAGCATGACAGCAAAGGTACAAGCAGTGAGAGCAAGCCAGGGTCCTTCCTGGGGACTGCCCACATACTGAGAACGTTCAGACAGGTTGGCAACTTTCTCGGATGGCTCCGGCACAATCATCATAATCACCACCCGGGTGTAATAGTAGATTGCCGGGATAGAAGTAACCAGAGCGACAAGAACCAGAATCCAACCGATAGGAATACCGCCGGAAAGAGCTTGATGCTGGAGCATGGCACTGGGCAAGCCCGATAGAGAGCTGCCGCTCAACTGCTCGATTCCGACACCGGCTTTGAATACAAAGATCTTGGCCAGGAATCCCGCTGGCGGAATAGGCAGTCCACCTAAGTTGAGCAAACAGATAGAGGTCATGATCGCAAGCCAGGGACGCTTCTTGATCAAGCCGGCAAAGTCGTCGATACGATCGCTGCCGGTTTCGTTGGAGAAGATGATCGCGCCGGCGAAAGCACCGAGATTCATCAAGCCGTAGACGATGATATAGAACATCATCGACTGAACCCCTTCGGTGGAGAAAGCGAGCAGGCCGATGAGGATGTAGCCGACATGGGCGATAGACGAATATGCCAGCATCCGTTTGAAAGAGGTCTGGGCAAGAGCGATAAGATTACCTGCCACCATAGAGACCACCGCCAGGCCGGCAAGGATAAGCATCCAATCAGGATAGGCTGTTCCTAGCACATCGAGGAGAAAGCGCATAGCCACGACAAAACCACCGGCTTTCGAGCCGATAGAAAGAAAAGCGGTTACAGGAGTTGGAGCACCCTCATAAACATCTGGAGTCCACATATGAAAAGGGACCACAGAGAGCTTGAAGCCGATCGCGCTCATCACCAGCGCTATCAGAAGCATCTTGAACATGCTGCCGGAACCAACCGACATCACCTGTAGCTTCTGGGAAATCACATCAAAAGAGGTGGCGCCGGTGAGACCATATATAAAGGACAGCGCATACAATAAAGTGGCTGTGGTGGCGGCGGTGGAGAGTAGATACTTGAGAGAGGCTTCTCCACTTTTAGCGTCGCGTTTCTGAAAACCGGAGAGAAGAACACAGCAGATACTGAGAGTCTCCAGGGCCACGAAAAGCATGATCATGTCGGTGGAGCCGGCCAGAAACATCACCGAAACCAGAGCGGTTAGAAGTATCGCATAGAACTCACCGCGGTTCTGCCGGAAGTGGTGTTCATAGCCCATGGTCATCAGAATGACGATGATACCGACCACACAAGTGATCAAACCGAAGGTGACCGTGAGATTATCCACTGTGAAAAGACCGTTGAAAGCCCGCTGGGGCTCTCCGAACTGTTGGCAGAGGATTGCAAAAGCGCCACCCAGGGAAAGGATTCCGAACCAGGGGGTATAGCCTTTCAGCTTGGGAAAGAAAAGGTCCCAGACTGAGGTCAACAATATTGCCACTATCACCAGGATCTCAGGGCTGATTAGTTGTATTCCTTGCGTGTAGGCATCTAGACTGTTCATAAACCAGAAGTCACCTGTCGGTTCTAAGTCGAAAAGTAGTAAGTAGATTTGCCGAAACGAAAGAAGGTCTCGACAAACCCCCACATTCTACAAGTGTGACGTTCAGTTTCCCATCGCATTCTATAAACAAATAAACATTCTCTTTCAATTCCGACCGGCGACCAATTCCCTTGGCAGCCTGCTCTGCGGCTACCAGATTGAGGATTAAAAGAAACCGACGCCATCGCCTTCGCCAACTTAATCCTTTCCAATGCTTAATCCATTGCTTAATCAGTTTCGTCACAGAGCTAAATATTGCCTGTAAGTCGAAAGTTGTTTGATAAGCTGAATTCTGAAAGAATTTCGTCCTTAAAATAATTACACACATTTAAATTTTCGGTAGAATATATATACGTGAGCTCCTTAAAACCTATGGAAATCAAGAAAACAGAAACCTCGGACAATCTAAGCGCAGGAAAACCCTGTATTCTCGCCCTCGAAGATGGAAGAACCTTTAGAGGTCTGAGCTTCGGTGCGGATCAATCGGTAAATACGGTACTGGGAGAGCTCGTCTTCAACACATCCATGTACGGCTACCAGGAGATCATGACCGACCCCAGTTATGCTGGGCAGATAGTCACTTTCACATCGCCTGAGATAGGCAACTATGGTACCAATGATAATGACATGGAGTCACGCCAGATCTATGCCCGGGGCATGGTGGTCCGGCATCTCAGTCGTCGGTACAGCTCCTGGAGAGCCCAGCAGAGCCTGGACCAGTTCTTGAAAGATCATGGTGTTCTCGGCATATCCGATGTAGATACAAGGGCGATAACAAAGCACATCCGCAGCAAGGGTGCCATGCGTTGTGCCATCACCACGGATATCGCAGAGAATCTGACCGAGAGCCTGGAAGCGGCTGTGCAGAAGGCTTTGAACGGTCCGAAAATGGAAGGACAGAACCTTACCGGCGAGGTTACCTGCCCGGAGCCATACACCATCGGTGAAGGCAAGTACACGGTGGCCGTCCTCGACTTCGGAATCAAAAAAAACATCCTTAATATGCTTTCCGCCAGTGGATTGAAGTTGAATGTCTACCCGGCCCGCACACCCAGCACAGAGGTTCTTGCAAGCAAACCCGATGGCATTTTTCTCTCGAACGGTCCGGGCGACCCGGCCGCCTGTGCGGAGATAATTGCCGAACTCAAGCCTCTCATAGATTCGAACATCCCCATCTTCGGGATCTGTCTCGGTCATCAGCTTCTCTCCATCGCCCTGGGAGCCCGAACATATAAATTGAAGTTCGGACACAGAGGCGGTAATCAACCGGTCAAAAATCTAATCACCGGCAAAGTCGAAGTTACATCCCAGAACCACGGCTTCGCCGTGGACGAAAACGGCTTTCCCGGCAGCCTCGATGTCACCCACATCAATCTCAACGACAAAAGCATCGAAGGTTTCAAACACAAACATCTCCCCATCTTCGCGGTTCAGTACCATCCGGAGGCGAGTCCTGGTCCGCATGACTCGAATTATCTCTTCGAGCAATTCTTCCATCTAATAGACACGACTCAACTAGCGAGGGTCTGACTTGTATAAACTAGCAATTTTCGATTTCGACGGAACCCTGGTGGACTCAGCACCGGGCATTGTCGAGATCATGTACCAGGTTCAAAAATTCTACGGATTTTCCGATCAGATAGTTGAAGAATGGAAGCAGCTTATCGGCGTTCCATTAAATGATCAGGCAAAAATAATCCTGCCCGGAGAAAGACCGGATTTCCATATCGAGGTCGCCGACAAATACCGGGAGTTCTACAACTCCCAGGCAGTACAGCTCTGTCCCCCCTTCCCTGCCCTGGGACTGGTGCTCGAGCAGCTGCGCTCCAGAGGAATAATGGTCACCATAGCCTCGTCCAAGCGCAAACTCATCATCGACCCAGTGCTCGAACACTATCGCCTGGAAGGCTATTTCAACCTTGTGCTCGGGGCCGATTGCGTCAGCAATCATAAACCCCATCCCGAGCCGGTGCTCAACACCCTGGAAAAGCTGCGCTGCCAACCGGAAGACGCAGTGGTGATAGGAGATAGCAGCTTCGATCTCGAAATGGCAAATAATGCCGGAGTCGATTCCATAGGAGTCACCACCGGAATCCATACCAGGGAAAAGCTCGATTCTACCAGGCCCACCGCCGTGGTCGACACCCTGACCGAAGCGATGGAGCTCATTCTGGAAGGCAAGAAAAAGGCAGCCTGAAACTGATAGAAATTTCCAATAAGATGGTCTAAACATGGTCTCTAAAGCTGAGAGCCCTTTGCTAGAATCTCCATTCTCAGCCTCTCGGCTTTTCACAAGATCTCGTTTCGACCTGTTTCAATGCGCGCAACTGCCCGATTAGCCTCCCAAATCGCCCTGTCCTTCATGTTATGCCTGGGTACTTTTTCCATCACGGCGGCAAGGGCCGACGAGGGCTCGAAACCGCTTGAAATAACCACCGAAACCGAAGACATAAACATCACCTACGACGCGGCATTAGCAAGGGAACAAGTAAAAAAATATCCGGACAATCCCGAAGCCCACTTTGTTCTTGCCGTTGCCCTGACTCGCTCGAGCCTTCTTGAAGATGCCTTCAAAGAGATCCGTATCGCCAGACGACTTGCCCAGAAGCAGGGCGGTCCTGAATATTTCAACGGCATGATTGAAGAGTACGAAAAGATATTGCTCTCCTATCCGGAAGATAACCGTATCAGGTACCACCTGGCCTGGGGATATTACATGAAAGCTTATCTGCTTGCCGAGTACTCCAGACGAGTGATGGCACCGCCTGCACCGGTGAGCACAGCAAAGAAACAATCCAAGAAAGAAAAAGGCATGAAAGTTCCTGTCCGGGCTGATCATGCCGACAACGGTGCAACCCGGGACTGGCATGGCCAGTGGGTGGCCTCGGCCATGGAGGGCGGTCGGGAGCCCGAACCTGCCACTGAACCCGAATCGTCAAAAAAAGCTTCGAGCTCACCGCTCAATCAACTGACCGCCATGGAGCAGGTGATGAAAAAGGCTGCACCGTCGGCAATACCACAGATTAAAAAATATTATCAATCGGCTTTATCTAATCTTGACGACCTCCTGGCCAAGGAGCCTCAAGATGTCTGGGCCAGGCTCTATCGCGCCCATTTGAAGGCTGAGTACACCGGCAATTTAGATGCGGCCATGGCTGTCTGGGCTGATGTGAGCCGGGAACATCCTACTAATCCGGCCGCCTATTTTTTCCTGGGAGAGGGTTATCTCAAACAGGGAAATCTGCGGGAATGTCTGACCAATGTCTCAAAAGCCGTGGCACTACGATCGATAGGTCAATAGGTAATCAAGCAACTGAGATAATCAGGGAAACTCAATAAAACAAACATGGACTCAATTGCACTATTTCTCGATAAAGCGAAGCCTTATCTCAAGCTGATTCTAGCCCTGGGTATCCTCGTGGGCATATCCGGCTTCATTTACTACGCCTATAACAAAGCGGAGTCGGAGATGGAAAGTTTCGAGAAGAGCCGAGACGAAAAGACTATGTCCGAAGAAATTGCCGTCGACAACTACGAATTAAAAGAAGTTGATGATGAAAACCAGCTCAAATGGCAGCTCAAGGCAGTACGGGGAGTACTGGAGCCGAAAACCCGGGATGTAGATCTCAAGGGGGTGGAGGTCAACTATTACCACGAAGGTAAAGTTAGTTTGAAAATAATCGCTCCGATTGGCAAAGCCAACGAAGGAACCCGCAAAATCCAGTTGACATCCACTGAGTCGGAAAAAGTGGTCGGCATGGGGATGGAAAAACAGTCGCGGCTGGAGACCAAGGATCTGGAATTAACGAAAAAAAATCAGTTTATAGCCACCGGGGGTGTTAACATCGATTGGCCAGGGGTAGCCAAGGTGACCGGAGACAAGGCCGAGGGTACTATGTCCCCCACTCGGTTTGTGGACCACCTAATTATCCGCGGAAACACCCATGCTCAGTTGAGTATGTGATCTCAGAGGAAGCTCGTAGAGAAGTATGAAAAGAAGGGAAAGCAAATCCTATATATACAAACTTTCTATCCTGGCTAGCATCCTCAGCCTTATTGCCGGAACCGGTCCTGGCATAGCCCAAGCTCCAGCCAATGGCCAGATAGACATCCGGGCCGAAGAGCAAGAATTCGCCCAGGATCATGTCGTCGCCACCGGAAAAGTAAGAGTGGACTATGGCGACACCGTAATAGAGGGTCCCAAAGCGACTTTATACAGAGACGAAAACGGGGCTGCTTCCCAGGCTATCTTCACCGGTCATCCCCGGTTGGTCCAGGGCAAGAACAAAATAAACGCCAACAAGCTTACTTTCAACGTAAAAACTTCCACAATCATTGCCGAAGGCAACGCCCACTCCGAAGTGTTCACCGACGACAGTGGTCCGCCTCCGGAGACTGATTCGGCTAAGACAAAGGATAAGGAGACGGCAGAAGGCAACGTCCTCAAGCCTGCCGCTCCAGCCAAGAAAAACGAAAAGATCATTACCGACTCCAACAAACAGGAATACGAAAGAGATACCGGCAAATTCGAAGCCCACGGCAATGTCCGGGTGAAGACCGGTGATATCAATGTGCGCTCCAACCACATGAAGATCGTCTACGGCACCGACAGAAAAGCCGAAGCGGCAATCTTCACCGGCCACGCCGAAGCGCGCCAGGGACAGAATGTCACCCAGGCAGATCAAATCACTTACTTCCTCACCACCCAGAGGCTGCAGGCTACCGGAAACGTGCGCTCCAAAGTAATCGAAGAAAAATCCGATGCATCGGACAGCCCGGAGCTTCCTGGCAGCGAGAGCAAGAAAACCGCCAGCGCTCCTGAAAACAGCAATGGAAACAAGATCAAATTCGTCAGCTTCGGCGATACCGATAACGTAGACGCCCCGGTCTTTATCTTTTCGGACTCTCAAGATTACAACAAGGATACCAACCGCATGGATGCGGTGGGCAATGTCAAAGTCTATTACCAGGACACAAAAGGACGCGGTCCCAGAATAGCCCTGATCAAAAACAAATACGGCAAGGCTGAACGAGTAGTTTTCACCGGTCGCTCACAGATAACCCAGCCCGGCAGAAAGTGGATAGGCGACCGCATCACTCTCACCCTGGCTGACAGAAAGGTTCTTGCGGAAGGCAATACCAAAGCGATTATTGTTCAGGACGATCCTACAAAACAGAACAACCAGAAGCCCAGGGTCGCGCCCCAGGCTCCTCCGGCGCCGGACTTTGCCCGTCTAGCCGGCACCAATAACCAGCTCAGGTAGATGATATGACCCAGACACTAAACCACACCGACCATAACCCTGGCACGAAAGCCGATACCAAGACCCTCTACATAGAAGGTCTGCAAAAGAGCTACGGCGGAAGAAGGGTGGTTGACGGTGTCAGCTTCCACGTTCAGAGAGGCGAAGTGGTCGGTTTGCTGGGTCGTAACGGTGCCGGTAAAACCACCTCGTTCGACATGGTACTGGGTCTGGTGAAGCCGGAAAAAGGTACCATCCGCCTCGAAAACAAGGATATGACAAAGCTCTCCATCCACCATCGCAGCAGACTCGGTGTGGGCTATCTGCCCCAGGAGAACTCCACTTTCAGAAAGTTGTCCGTCTATCAGAATCTGCAGATGATTCTGGAGCTCAGAAACATCCCCAAACGCGAGCAAAGAGAAAGGATCATGACTCTGCTCGGCCAGTTCAGCCTCGATCATCTCGAAACCGCTGAAGCCGTTCAGCTCTCCGGTGGTGAAAGAAGAAGACTGGAAATAGCCAGGACCCTGGCTGCAGAGCCGGAATTCATCCTGTTGGATGAACCCTTCACCGGGATCGACCCTATCTCAATCGCCGATATCCAGGGTCTGATTCGAAGAATCAGAGACGAATGGAACCTGGGAGTACTGCTCACCGACCATAATCCCCGAGCCACCCTCCACATTACCGACCGTGCCTACCTCATAGACCGGGGCAAGATCCTGGTGGCAGGCTCTTCCGAAGAGGTCGCCCAGAGCCCGGTCGCCAAGAAACACTACCTAGGTGAGGACTTTACTCTATGATGAGCTTACAAGTTAAGCTTCTGGATAGATACATTGCCAACGAGTTCTGGCAGCCGCTCCTGTTCGGTATCGGCATCGTAACGGGGGTCTGGTTCGGCGCCGACCAGTTGAAGACGATCTTCAATCTGATCATGCGCTCGGGTGTACCGCTGGATCTGGCTTTCACCATCATCGGTCTGCACCTGCCGGCGATTATCGTTCTCACAATCCCTATCGGTGTTCTGCTCGGTACTCTCTTAGTCTTCAACCGCCTCTCCGGCGACTCCGAAATAATCGCGCTCAGAACCAATGGTGTGAGCTTCTATCGAATCATGGTGGCACCGCTTCTCTTCGGTCTTTTCACGAGCTTCGTCTCTTTCGGTCTGAACGAGCTGGTGGTGCCGCTCGCCAATCGCACCTCCAAGAAGCTCGAGTTCCTGGCGCTCTACAAAGCGGAGATGCCTTCAGGCACGGCTAACTTCACTTATATGCAACGCAACAAGAACCTGCAACTCGAGCGGGTCTACTATGTAGACAAATTCCAGGACAGCAGGCTGCAGAACGTCATCATCCTGGACTTTACTCGTAGCGCCCTGGTGCAGATCATCGCCGCTTCCGACGGAACCTTCAAGCACGGCGAGTGGATTCTCAACAACGGACGCACCTATGCAGTAAGCGGCACCAGCGATGTTACTCGGATTCTGCAATTCGAAAAACTGAGAATTCCGGGTATTCAAAACGCGCAGAAATTGATGGAAGCCGGTCATATCCAACCCACCGAAATGAATATGTGGGAGCTGGGCAGTTACATAGACAGTCTCAAACAAGCAAACGCGCTCTCCAACGATATTCTGGTGCGCTACTATCAGAAATTCTCCCAACCCCTGGCTTGTCTCATAGTTGCTCTGGCAGGAGCTCCCCTCGGTCTGCTGGGAAGGCGATCGAGAAGCAATATCGGTCTTATATATTCTGCCGTTATCGTCTTTCTCTATTATGTTCTCCAATCTACATCAGGAGCGATGGGAGAAGCCGGGCGCATTCATCCTATGCTCGCTGCCTGGCTGCCGAACATCGTGATAGGAACCCTGGGTACGATAATCCTCTATTTCAAAGCGAAATAATCCCGAAGATTATTAACAGCGCTTAAGGTCAGAGGTCTTGATCCAGCCATTCCGGGGCTTTTGAAGCCGGGCTGGGAAAAACCGCATTGACGCTCATTTGATTCATATATACTCTTTACATACTGAATCCTTATCCTATTAATTGTGAGCAACCCGCGGCAGGGGCGAATAGCGTTGGTAACCAATACTCAAATATCGGAATCTCTAGTCAGACGAAAACGCTCAGGAAAGCGTCCCTGGTTGATTCTGGTCGCAGCGATCGGGCTTGTCACCCTGCCGGTTCTTCCGCTTAAGTTCCTGGGCGTTCCAGGACCGGATTTCTCCAATGTCACAGATCTCGGTAAAGCAGTATTCAAAAAGATAAAAGGCACCATTCCAGGAAAGGTCGATTCCTCTAAAGAGGGAAGCGGACCAATTCAAGAAGCCGCCTTCGATTCGACAGACGTGGAACTTCTGGACAAAACCGCCCAGACGCTCTTGCGCAGAGTCTCTGATACCCCGGATAATCCTTCTCTGCACAACAGACTCGGGTTGACTTTCCTTGAGTTGGGAGAGAATCATTCGGCGGTTACTCATTTTGAAGAAGCGGTGAAATTATCGAAAGCGAAGATCTCCAAATTGAGAGCCAAAGCTAATGCCGCCCGAAAACAGAACAACATCACCGCCGCAGCCGAATATATCACCGAAATCTCCGCTTTAGACATTCAGCTCACCGCTGCCCACGGCAGCCTGGCCAGGGTATATGAACGTCTGGGTAAATCGGAAAAGGTGATTTTACACCTGAATGAGCTTGATAGAGAGGTCAAGCTAGCCAGGACTTTTCCTGCCAGAAAGGCAAGCCAGGGAGGCGTTGCCGCCAGAGGAGAGAAAGAGGGTAGCGGCGGAGAGTCACGTTTGAATGCCACCACCGCCAGTATTCTCGCCCGAGCCAACGCCTATAAAGAAGCCGGTCGGCTGCAAGAGGCGATCAGAGAGTATAACAGACTGATTCATCTTGCCCCTGGGCTTGCCGTAGGTCATTACGAACTCGGTCTCACCGCCTTTGCCGCGCGCAACTTCTGGCTGTCTGAAAAGGAGCTCAAAGAGGCGAGCAAACTCAATCCCAATAGCGCCACCGCCCTTAATGCACTGGGCGATGTCTATTCTCAGACCGGACGAGTCGAAGAAGCGAAGGAAGCCTATCTCAAGTCGATAGCTCTCAATCCGGAAGCAAGCTCTGCGGCCTTCAGCCTGGGCAATATCTACGCCTCGAAAGGCAAATACGCGGAAGCCAGAGAAGCATTTCAAAAAGCGGTGGCTGTCGAACCTCAATCGGCTTACGCGCACAATAATCTGGCCACGATGTGTTCCCTGACCGGAGATTATCATAACGCGGCAGAGGAGTTTAGAACGGCGATTAACTACGCACCGAATATGGCATCAGCCCATTACGGACTAGGACTGGCGCTCATGAACATGAGACAGTACAGTGCCTGTATTCCCCACTTCAAAAGAGCATTATTGCTCAATCCGTCTATGGTAGATGCCCATAACAAAATCGAGATTGCCCAGAGGAAGAGCAAGTCTCTTTGAGATGAATACACTTATTCTAATCGGCATGCCGGGCTCCGGGAAAAGCGAATGCGGTAGAGCCATTGCCGGCAGTATCAAGGACTCGCTCTTTCTGGAGACGGATAAATTAATCGAAGACTCCTGCAAAATGTCGATCTCATCTATATTCTCCAGGCATGGAGAGCCTTATTTCAGAAGCTTGGAGAGACTGATTGTTGAAATACTCCAAGATCACAAAATAAAGGGCGCAGTAAATCTGCCGGCTAAAGAAGAAGAGGATGAGAATGAGGAGGATGATCCGATTAAAACCGCTCTCTTCCAAAAGACTGTCGAGATGCTCGAAGGGCACACCACGATGATAGTCTCTACCGGAGGCGGTCTACCTTTGGAGGAAGGGAGTATACAAATTCTCAAAGCACTGGGAACCGTTGTCTATCTAGCTGCCGATGCCGACACCCTGGCGGAGAGGTTGCAAGAGGACAGCACAAGACCGCTTTTGGCTGGCCCGACACGCCCTGTTGACAACAAGAAGGATTTCAATAAGGCGAATAAGGAGAGATTGGAGAGAATTAGCCAATTGTTACGAGAAAGAGATCCTGTATACCGAATGGCTGATATAACCATCGATACAAGTTTTCAAACCCCGGAGGCAGTAGTAAACAGGCTGATAGCGGAATTTAATCGGCTTCAAACTAGTGAAGACTTTGGTAAGACGGTATAAAATCTAGAGGTCACAGCTGGACCGGCGGACAAGATGTCATGTAAGCTCCGGATGCCAGGAGATAAGGAGATATTTTCCATTGGTCACCCAGGATGAATTGATGTATTTGCAGTCCCAGCTCGAGGGCTTGGAATCCATCTTTATGGAGCTTATGCCTTTTGGCGTGGAACTGAAAAGGCAGCAGGTTCAAGACTTTTACGACAAGAGGCTGGATGCGGCTAAAGAGCCCGTATCCTCGGTTGCTCCTACGGAACTGCGTCGTCAATTCAACACCAAAGCCAACCAGGTCAGAAATCTGGTGGACAGTGCCGAATCCCTGGGAGATGCCGGCAATAAGCTCAATCTCATCAGAGCTGCATCTTCCCTGCCAGAAGAGCGCAGCCGATCGGTGTTCGAGCCGGTGCTGCAATTCTGTAAAGAACTCACTTTCGAAAACAAAGCTGATTCCAAGTTGATGGAGCGCATTCTGGAAAGCGAGGAGCTTCGACCGGTGGAAGCTCGGATGCTGCTTGCCGCCACCATGTTTCTCATCGCCTATACAGTGGACGACAACGGTCAGCAAGTGCCCCTCAGGGATATCCTTGCCCAGTTCGTCGGACTGGTCAAGGCCGAAAGACTGCTGGCCAGAAACGATCCCTTCCTTCTTGAAGCTCAATGTGCCCTCGAGGCCCTGGAGTTGGAAGAGGCAGAAAACCAGATTTGAAGATCCTCGTTATCCACGGACCGAATCTCAACCTCCTTGGAACCAGGGAAACGAGCATGTATGGAAGCGAGACCCTGGAAGAGATAAACACTGCGCTGAAGGAGCTGGCTTTAAAGCTGGGTGTTGAGCTGTCCGTTTTCCAGTCGAATAGCGAAAGCGCGATCATAGAACGCATCCATGACTGCCTCGGCTCGGGGATCAAGGGGCTGGTAATTAATCCGGCAGCCTACGGTCATACTTCTATCGCCTTAAGGGACGCCTTGCTGGCAACCGCCCTGCCATTTGTCGAGGTCCATCTCACCAATGTCCACTCCAGGGAGGAATTCCGGAGAAAGACCTATCTCTCTGACATTGCTCGTGGTGTCGTGGTTGGTTTCAGATCAAAGAGCTATGAGTTAGGCCTTATCGGGCTTGTTCACAGCCTGGATAAAGCAGATGGTGAAGTTCTGAAATAGATTTAGCATGTACCGGAGAGAGGATGCTTATAATAGGCACCTGAATCCGGTAAGTTCTAGTTATATGATTAAGCAGCTCAAATATCTTCCCTTAATTCTCTATATCGTAATCCTGGCTTGTCTTCCCCTTACTGGAGCCTTTGCCCAGGAGAGCGAAGCGGAAACAGAAGCAGCTTCAGCCTCAGAATCAGAGGCTGAAGCTGAAACCGAAAAAGATAATGAGAAAGAGAAAGAGAAAACCAGCGCTGTCAAATCCGAATCGACTGCGGAACAGAAGCCCAGGAAGAGCGCTCGCCGCGAGGCGGTAGAACACTATAACAAAGGCGTCGAGCTGCACAAACAGGGACAGTTCAATCGCGCCATCGCCGAATATAAAGAAGCCATTCAAGCCAATCCAAAACTGGAGCAGGCCTACAGCAACCTCGGTCTGCTCTACACCGCCCAGAAAAACTGGACCAAGGCGATGGAATCCTTCGAGAAAGCCCTGGAGATAAAGCCGGACCGAACCACGAGCCTCAATGGACTGGGCTCGGTTCTATTCGCCATGAAAAGGTCGGACGAAGCTTTAGAGAAGTGGAAGCGAGTGGTGGAGCTCAATCCCAAATTCGAATCCGCGTATTACAACATGGGTCATGTCTACGAAAAAGACGACAAATATCTGAAAGCTCTCGAGGTCTACAGCAAGGCTCTCTCAGTTAATCCAAGAATGGCTGATTCCTATTATCGTATGGGAGTGCTTCTCAACAAGAATGAGCATCCGGCTCAAGCACTGGTTATGCTTAACAAGGCGATCTCACTGGAGCCTGCCGGCGATTTTGTTAGAGAAGCAAGAAAACAGATAGCTTCGATAAATAAGGATTTCAAAAAAGAGGAAGAGGAGCCCACCATTAACGAAGACCGCAAGCGAACCATTTCCGATAGCGGCAGCGTCGATAAAACCTCTACCCAGGATAAGGTTGATGGCAGGGGCAAAACCGCTCTTATTCGTTCATTCTTCAAACTCAAGAAAGAGACCGAGGACAAGAGCAAGGACATGAACATGTTCATTCAGCCTCCCAGAGAGCTCACCGATCTGCAGTCCAAGCCAAAAGATTAGCTTTATAGAACTGATGCAGGAAGACAGCAAATCAAGAAGCATTGCCCAGGCCCTGGACGGCAAAGTCGTGGACGACTCAGCCCGGGTCGCGGTTTGTATAAAAGGCTCTCTGCTTGGATTTCCTGCGACCCTGGAAGCTTTTCGCCCCCATTTCCCTTTCGGGGTTAACTATTACATCGAGACCGGGACGGAATACGACCGGAAGAAAGAAGGGGTGATCGAACCATTTCAGATCTCTTTTCGACCCCGCATGGCCAGGGGCTTTATCGGAGCGATCACCCGATTGTTTCTCTTCGAATCCCGGGGGGAGCCGGTCGGCAACAAGCAGTTCGAGAACAAATACATCAGTACCTATAACGATGCCCAGCTGGCAGAGAGATTCATCCGTTATCCGGGAGTTATCGAGTCGATTGACAACCTGAATAAAATCACCGGATTTTCAGAACTTGTGGTTCGGGCAAAGTTCGGTGTCTATCTGAATCAATCCGATTCTTTCAACAAGCTCGATGTCGATGTCGCAAGAGAAGCTTTCAAAGAGCTGGCCAACCTCGGTCAGGTTATCTTCGACGCCTTCTGAGCGCCTGGCTTTATGCAATAATGGTTGTTTTGCAATCGAAATACTTGCATTCCACAGCTCTTTAAACGGACCATGCTGATCGTAGTCGAGAATCTGATTAAAGCCTACGAAGGAAGAGAAGCGCTGGCGCTCTCCGGTGTAAGTTTTCAAGTAGCGGAAGGAGAATGTTTCGGGCTGCTTGGACCGAACGGTGCAGGCAAAACCACCATCATCGGTTGTCTTCTCGGTCTGATTCATCCTGATGCGGGCAAAATCACCATAGGCGACCTGCCTCCCACCGACCTGGCAGTTCGAGAGGTGATCGGCTTCCTGCCCGAAAGACCGATTTTCGAAGCATGGTTCTCGGCCAGGCAATATCTTGAATATCACCATGCCCTGGCCAAGCAAGACCCTTCTACCCGCAATGATGATGTGGTGGCAACACTGCGCCGCGTCGGTCTGGTTCAAGACGCCTGGGATAGGCCGATCAAGAAATTCAGCCGGGGTATGCTCCAGCGTATCGGCCTGGCCCAGGCCCTGGTGGGCAAACCAAAAATCCTCTTTCTCGATGAACCCGGATCCGGCATGGACCCGCCCGGTGTAACCCTTCTAAGAGAGATATTGTTGCAACTCAAGCAAGAGAATGTCACGGTGGTGCTGAATTCGCACCATCTTGATGAAATGGAACGGGTCTGCGACCGGGTCGCCTTTATAAACAACGGCAAAATCAAAGAGACGCGCTCTCTCGATAATGTCCCCGATCTCCCTTATGTGCTCAAAATAAAATGGCTGCCTAAATCCGATGATAGTGTCGCCGACGATACCGAAATAAGAGACAAACTGGAAAAGACCTGCCTCGATACAGGTGTTGATTTAATCGAAGTCAATCTGCATACGGCAAGGCTAAAAGTCAAGAATAAAGAGAACGCCGCCCTGGTAATCAAGACACTGGTGGGAGCAGATTTGACCCTGGTCTCGGCCAGTCCCGAATCCACATCCCTGGAGGGAATGTTCGACAGTGAAGACGAAAAGGCGGGGTGGAGCAGAAGATGAACACAACCATCTATGCCAACACGCTGGCTAAAATCCTCAAACACAAATTCACGATGACTTTCATCATCCTGCTGGTATTCGGAATCCCTCTCTCCCAGATTTCACCGGGTAGCAGTGATTTACATAACGACACCGCCCATGATCCCTACTTGCTTATTCTTCTTATGGGAATGATGGTGACGACACTTTCCTGCCCATTTCCGCTCACCCTCAACATGAGCCGGCGCATGGACTGCATGCCTTTACTGGTCACTCGACCGATACCGCGCTGGCAATATATCACCGCCAAGTGGCTAGCTATGTCCACCGTTCTATGCGGGGCCTCGATGCTTCAACAGCTTTTCAACGTGTTGATCGGACATCTCGGTTCTCTTGAGATGACCCCGCTGATGATACTATGCAGCTTTCTGGATAGACTGATGATCGGCATGGGAGTAAGCGCCGTAATGACTTTTGTCTATATGCTGCCCAGTGAAATGGCTGTACTGACCGGTGTCCTCGCCATGCAGGTCGCCGCAGCCAATCATCTTTTCTCCGCATCTATTTCGGTCATCAGCTTCGAAGCTGTTGACAAATTCAGGGTGATGATCTGGGAAGTCTTTGGACTGTCTGATTTTGTGAACGGCAAAGTGCTTCCCTTGCTTCTCGGCGCCGTTTCCCAGGAAAAGTTGCAAAACTATGTGCAGTTTTTTAACGAGTTCTCGCAATTCATGGCACCGAACATCAATACCTACGATCTTTTTAGAGCTGAGCCAATTTGTCTGGCGCCACTCTTGCAGGTAGCTTCCAACATTGCTCTCTGTCTCTTTCTCGCCACAGTTGTCCTCAATGCCCGGGAGTTCCATTATGATTCTGACTAGAAAAGGATCTACCACCGGCAACCTGAACATACTTCTCACCCTGGCAATAGTATTGCTCACCACCAGATTGATCTTGGAACAGCTGGAGAAAAGCCGCATGGTATCACCGGGAAGCGGGGTGAAGTGGCACAGGCTCGTCGATATGGACGAGAAAGATTTGCAGGAACATATCGACTATTTCGTAGAGAAAGAGAAAGAGAAGAAAAAGGGAAAAGAGGAAAACAAGGAAGAAAAACCTTCTCTCAATTCAGAACGCTATCTCAGAATAAGATCAATCGATCTGAAAGCGGTGATTAAAGACTATGATCAAAAGCCGCTTTTTATCATGATCGATGACAAAGCAAGTCCCCAGTGCGACTTTGTGAATCGCATAACCCTGACCAATCCGGAGATGATTGATCTAATAGAGAAAAACTTTTTTCCGCTCAAAATATCAGTGGATAAAGTAGTGAACAAAACCGAGTACGCTTTCCTTAGAGCCTATTGCTATGCCTATCCGCTCATTGTTTGTACTCCCTCATTCGCGGTGGTATCAACCGAAGGAAGCTATCTAGATGGCGTCTACGGTATCACGGACTCCGGAAAGCTTATTCTCCTGGTCAAAAGAGCGCTCAAGAAAGCGGATGAAGAGAACCAGAGGAAAATCAAGAACGAAAAAGAGGAAAAGGGGGACAATGAAGGACCATGACCACGGCTGTGATGAAAAATCTGAACCTTTATCTGGATCGCTTCCCGGAAGAGAGGCGGAGACTCGAGATCCTGATAAAGCAGCTGGAAGAAGATGGGGGCATAGACTCCAGAAAGAACTTTCGCGGTCATCTTACCGGAAGCGCCCTCTGTATAGATCCCGCCAGTGAAAAGGTTTTACTGGTTCATCACAAATCACTCGACCTCTGGATTCAGCCCGGTGGGCATCTTGAACCGGGGGAGTTGCCCCTGGATGCCGCCCTCAGAGAATTCAAAGAAGAGACCGGCATCGAATCATTTCATTTGAGTCCCTTTCATCAGGGCAATGAGCATCCCCTCGATATCGACACCCATTTCATCCCGGCCAACCCAAAAAAAAATGAACCCGCCCACTATCACCATGACTTTCTCTATCTGGTCATATCAGAAAAAGCAAGTGAGCTAGATCTCAAGGCAAGCATCAATCTGGAAGAGTTGCACGACCATCTATGGGTCGGCCTCGATGAAATCGTCCGGGGCAATTATGAGGAGAAACTGAAAAGAGCCGTCTCTAAGCTGGCTGCGTCGGTGGTTCAATGAGTGCATTAATTTCGGCCAGCTTCCTACTCTTGCTTCTAACGCTAACGGTGCTGCCCTGCCAGCCCAAAAGCCGCATAGAATCGACCCCGGACCTGGCGCAGAACGACCCCGCCGCAGCACTTCCCTATGGCGGGAGCCCATACTGCGGACCGGTGGCGGTCTCCAATGCTCTGATCTGGCTCTCGAAAGAAGGTTATCCGAATCTCTGGCAAGGTGGACCGAACGACAAACCCACCGCCAGAACCCAGGGAAAGATGGTCGCCCATCTGGCTCTATACATGAATACCACACGCTCCATGGGAACCACCGTAAACGGATTTCTCAAAGGAGTGGAGCGTTATATTCGGTCCAAAGGCTACAGCATAGACTCTCTGACCTATTCTGGTTGGGAGAGTTGCGATCCAAAATATTTCACCGGTCGAAAAAACGCCTCCCCTGAGAATATCATCGAGGCTCTCGCGTCAAAATCGGCAGTCTGGCTGAAAGTGGGCTGGTATCGTTATGTGCCGGGCAAGCTCGAATACCGACGTTTTGCAGGTCACTGGGTTACCGCAGTCAGTTGCAGAAGACTTCCTGAAGGGGTATACGAGGTCTCGATCAAGGATTCCGCCGCCAGAAGCGGCATCGAACCCAAAACCGAAAAGGTCCTTCTCCGCCCATTGCAAGAGGGCACTATCCTGACAAGCTGGGCACCGGCCTTTCCCAGCCGGGGTAGCTATGCCATGAAGGGGGAGTTAAAGATCAAAAAAGGCGCCACCGAAGGTATTCTGGACGGTCTTGTAATTCTTAAAATGCGGTGAAGTATCGGTTAATATAAGTGTCCTGGCACATGTCATATGCTAAATTATCAATGGAGGCTCTGGCCTTCAATTTCCACAGCAACCCAGAGAAGCATACAGAGGTTTTGATACTATGGCGGATACAACTACCAAGAGCGATAGCACAGTGGTGACCATTACCGAGTCGGCTGCCGAGCAGGTCAAAACACTGCTTGCAGAGGAAGAAGGCAAGCAGGGACTTCGACTGGAGATTCGCGGCGGCGGTTGCTCCGGAATGTCCTATGGTCTCTCTTTTGATAATCAGCAAGAGAAAGATCATGTAATTGAGACCCACGGCATCAAAGTTTTCATCGATCCTAAGAGTGCTATCTACTTGAAAGGAACAGTGCTTGACTACCACAGTGGTCTGGAAGGCAAAGGCTTCGTAATCAAAAATCCCCAGGCCAAAAGCTCCTGCGGGTGCGGCAATTCATTCTCTGTCTAAGAGACAAAGTCCGATTGTTCAATTCACAAGAACCTGGTCGACTGCCGCAAGGTCAATGACCGGGTTCTTCTATTAACAGGATCCTCATGATTACAAAAACCGATACGGCAATAGTTAGAGATAGAGGCATACTGCTTAGCTCTCCCGCCCTTGCCCTGATCAAGGTCAAAGGTCCAGACGCAGAGCGTTTTCTCCAAGCCCAGACCACCAATAACGTGGTCGCACTCAAAGCAGGTTTCTGTCTACAAAACGCGTTACTAGATCGCAAAGCGAAAACCGTGGCGGTTTTCACTCTCTATCGCGTCCAAGAAGAAGGCGACGACGAAGCAGAAAGCTTCCGAATCATCGCCGCGAGCGAACTAGCCTCTGGAATACTTAAGCACCTCGATAGTTTCTGTTTCGCCGACCGAGTCGAATTCAATCAAGTCGGACCTTTCTTCGCGCCCGTGCTTTTAGAAGGACCGCTCTCTCGGCTGGTCCTGGGAGATCTGATCGAGGATATCGGTCAATTGAGAAACTTCGATCGAGATGTTTTCCGATTCAATCTCGACGGAAAAGAGCTTGAGCTCTTCAAATACAGCCTGGTGGGCGAGGAAGGATTTTTATTGCATCGTATCGATGGTGGCAATAAAGAAGAATTCTACGAGCTGATAAAACAGGCAGCAGAAGCCCGGGGTCTGATTCTCGACCCTCCGGAAGAACAGATTGAAAGCGCTCGGATTGAAGCTGGCATTCTTGCCTTCGGCACCGATTATGATACCGATAGCCTGCTTCCCGAAACCAATCTCGATCAATCCTGTGTCAGTTACGAAAAAGGCTGCTTTCAGGGTCAAGAAGTGCTGGCCAGAGTTCGCTCCCACGGTGCGCCGACCAAAGCTCTGGGGGGGATTTTGTTTGATTGTGACGCAGCAGCTTATGAAGCTCCTGCCCACAATACGGAACTAAGAGTCGATGGAGAGCTAGCCGGATGGATTAAATCCTATAGCCGCTCTTCCATGCTGAACGCAGATATCGCCATCGCCCTTCTGAAAAGAGACTTCCGTGAACCGGGCAAAAGCTATGAATTCCAGTTCGGATCGAAGAAGAAGAAAGGCTCTGTGGTGATACTACCCTTTTACAAAGCACCACCGGCGAGGTCGAGATCTCAGGATCTCTATGAAGAAGCCCTTTCGCTATTCGCCCGGGAAGAGGATAGCGAAAGCTTCGAAGACACAAAACCGGTAAAGCTTTTGCGAGAAGCGATTGCGCTCTCACCGGATTTCGAAGACGCTTATGAATCCCTGGGGGTACTGCTTTCAAGATCAGGCAGGCTGGATGAAGCCATCGAGGTGATCAAACACCTGGCTGCTATTAATCCGGATTCTATTATGGCTCACACCAATCTCTCGGTCTTTTACATGGAAAAAGGCTGGAAAGAAAAAGCAGAAGAGGAAAAAGCAATCTCCACCACCCTTTCGATGCTGGCATTTAATAAAGCCGCTAAAGAAAAAGAGGCCCTGGAGAAAGAGAAGGAAGCGAGGCGCAAAGAGACTATCGAGCGGCTTTCTATGTTCGAAGAGGTCCTGGAAATAGACCCGGACGATTTTCTGGCCAACTATGGCAAAGGCAGTTGCCTGGTAGAGCTGGAGCAATATCGCGAAGCCGAGAGCTATCTGAAAAAAGCCCTGGACATAAAGCCAAATCATACAAGGGCATATCTAGAACTTGGCCGGGCCTATAAAGCTGCCGGCGATAAAGACAGAGCGATTGCGACTCTCAGTCAAGGCAGCGCTGTGGCGGCGCGCCAGGGCGACCTCATGCCCCTCAAAGATATTCAGCTGCTCCTTCATCAGCTCGAATCCTGAAAAAAGGCTTTAATTGCCGTTATAGAAGAATATCAGATCAGACTTTCCGGGTACAAAATAATTGGAAAGCGCCCTGGATCAGACCCTATCGAATTATGCAAAAACACCTGTGCCATCTGCCTCTTGTCGCCGCACTGATTCTCTTTGTCACGGTCTCTGTGGCCCAGGCAAAGGATACAGCTTCCAGCAAGAGCAGCCCGTCTATGAAAGCAGTACACAATCTCTACAGCTCAGGTCAATACAAAGATGCTCTGAAACTGATAAGCAAAATGCCCCAATCGGATCTCACTCATTATTATTCCGGTCTTTCCTATCAGGGGTTGAATCAAACCTCCAGGGCTTCTGCCGAATACAACTGGGTGATCTCCTACAGCAAGAATGACCAGCTCCGGCAGAATGCCTCCCGGGCATTGAAATCGGTAAGAAGTTACAGCAGAGCACGCACCTACGCCGGCAACGGCAATGTCTACGCAAGGTACAATGGAACTGCAGCCGCCTCCTCCGGAGGGGGCAGGCGCGTCGGTTGACGGCGCTGAGCCGGAGAGGCAGGTTGTCTCTCGAAATAATGGAAAATCCAGCTTAATGAACAAGAAAGAGAATAAAACGGTTCTATGCACCCTTCTGCCAGCTTGTCTGGTTTTAGCGGTTTTTTGGAGCGCTGAGCCTGTGCTGGCCCAGGAAAAGCCGTCTGAATACAAAGAAGAGAGTAAAGATCAGGACAAAGCGGGTAAACCCACCGTAGGAGATCTGCAAAAGCTCTATGACCAGGGCAAATACAAAGATATTCTCCAGTGCGTACGCAGAATGCCCTCTTCTCCCATGACCCACTACTACACCGGTCTTGCTTACCAGAGCCTGAATCAGAATTACCGAGCGGCGGTGGAATACAACTATGTTAGCCAGAACGCCAAAGACAGGAAGCTGAAAGACAATGCCGCCCGGGCGCTGAAGAGTCTCTATTCTATAAAACGCCGCACCGGAGGCCGCAGAGACGACTCTGAAGAGATGAGCGACTTTCAACGTTACGGCGATCATACCCAGGGTCCAAGTTCACGCCTGGACGCCAAAGAAGCGATTCTGAAGGAAATGGACCGCCAGCAGCGGATCTCTCATCCCAACCGGGACCGGTATGGAAACTGGGCGCCATATCATTGATTGCTCAATACACTGAGGTATCCATGGAGCACTCTCCATCCTGTACGCTCTTTTAAGAGCACGGTGGTGCCTTTACCTCGAATCGATGTTGATTCAACCCCGCTTCATCCTGCTCTAAAATCGCTTCCGGTCCCATTTATTTAATAATTATCCTATTTCTATTGTCCCTGACTTCATCTTTGCTAGACTGGCTCAGACTTCCGAATTTCGCGAGAATCAAAATAATGGTCACAAAGTCAAAATCCGTCATCGTTCTGGCTGCCATGCTTCTGGTCTCGGCCTGTTCGAACCAAGCAGAGCAAAGCACTGCCCCCCAGGCGAATAGCACCAAAAGCACAGGACCGAGTGCCGATATGCTGCTCTCCGAGGACGGAGGGGTCGACGACAAGAGACTTGCCGAAGCCCAGCACATCAATATGGCAATCAATAAAGACGGGCTGGTGCTCTTCCAGGGAATACCCGGTCCGGACGGCAAAGTGAAAGACCATCAGCTCGACGCTAAAGATTCAAAAGAGATCTTGCTCGCTATTCAGAAAGTGAATCAAGGCGGCGACAAAGAGTATTTGACCAAGCTCATTCAGAGCCATGTCACAAGAATCCAGACCGGACTCTGACAACCTCAGCTCTCTGTCTCTTTGACCGCTTCGGTGCAAGGCATGCACAGATCGGAATAACCTGAGTCTGAGCCTATCTCTGTGGAGAACTTCCAGCAACGAACACACTTTTGTCCGTCGGCTTTGAGCACCACTACCTTGACCCCATCCTCGGCCGCTTGGGATATGACACCATCGGAAGGTAAGCTGCCGTTGCCGTTGTTCAGTACCATCGCCTGGGACGTTATAAAGAAGCCGGGTAAGCTCTCGCCCAGGGAGGTCACCTTGGCATACAACTCTTTGTCTTCGATATCGAGCACCACCTGAGCCTCTAAAGAGCTGCCGATAGAACGGGAGGATCTTGCTTCTTCCAGAGCTTTGTTAACGGTGTAGCGGACCTCTATCAGGTCGGGGAAATAAGCAGCCACGGACTGATCTAGAAACTCTTTTCTAGGCTCCGGGAAATCGGTGAGCAGTACACTCTCCTCCAGCTTGTTATGGGATCTAATCGCTTCCGGGATATGCTTCCAGATGTCCTCGGCCATATGTGGTGTCACCGGAACCAGAAGGCGCACCAGCACCAGGAGCAACTCATGCAAAACAGTCTGAACGGCGCGACGGCTCTGGGCGTCGGGCGCACAGGTGTACAGGCGGTCTTTGACTATATCGAAATAGAAAGACGACAGGTCGACCACACAGAACTTTTGCAAAAGCTGATAATACTTGAAGAACTCGAAGCTATCGAAATCTTCGCCTATTCTCTCGACGACTATCTGCAGGCGATGCAGGATGAATCGATCCAGATCACCGAGCTTTTCTAGAGGCACGCTGTTCAAGGCAGGATCGAAATCATAGAGATTGCCGAGCAGATAACGAGCCGTATTGCGCAGCTTTCTATAGATGTCGGCCAGCTGCTGGAGCATGTTCTTGCCTATGGGAATATCGTCGGTATAGTTTACCGAAGCGACCCAGAGCCTGAGAACATCAGCGCCATACTGGGTGATAACTTGCTCCGGCTCTACAACATTGCCCACTGACTTGGACATTTTCTTGCCCTTCTCGTCGACCACGAAGCCGTGGGTGAGAACGGTTTTGTAGGGAGCCTCGCCCCTGACGGCGACACTGGTCAGAAGAGAGGACTGGAACCAGCCGCGATGCTGATCGGAGCCTTCCAGATAAAGTTCGCAAGGACTTCCTTTCAACTCCGGTCGGGCATCCACCACCGAAGCATGGGTGACTCCCGAATCGAACCAGACATCCATGATATCGGTCTCTTTCTCGAAATCACCTTCGCTTCCGCACTTTTCGCAGGCCGCATCAGCACCGATTAACTCAGCGGCGCTTTTTTTCCACCAGGCATCGGAACCTTCTTGCTCGAATATACAAGCAACTTTCTCGACGCTTTGAGAATCGAGTTTATGGTGGTGGCACTTACCGCAATAGAACACCGGTATCGGCACCCCCCAGGCCCGCTGGCGGCTGATGCACCAGTCGGCTCGGTTCTCGACCATGGCATAGATACGGTTGCGACCGCTTGCCGGAATCCATTTGACCGCATCTATGGCTTTCAGAGCATCTTTCCTGAAGCCGTCAACAGAAGCGAACCATTGTTCGGTCGCCCTAAAGATAAGCGGCTTTTTGCACCGCCAGCAGTGCGGATAGCTGTGTAAATAGGACTTATCGGCCAGCAATGAGCCGATTTCCCGCAAATGCTCCACAATCGGCTCGTTCGATTTATCGAAACGCTCACCGCAGTACTTGCCTGCTTCTTCGGTAAATATGCCACGACCATCCACCGGCGAAAGCACACCCAGATCATACTGTTTGCCGATCTCGAAATCCTCCGGACCATGGCCGGGAGCGGTGTGAACACAACCGGTGCCGACTTCGGTGGTGACATGTTCACCCACAATCACTCGACTTCTGCGGTCCATAAAAGGATGACGACATTCGAGCAACTCCAAATCCGCACCTTTGGCGGTGCCAAGAACGGCAGGATTCTCTTCAGCCAGACCAGTAGCATCGAGAAATGCCTGCTTGAGCTCATCCACCACCACCAGAACACCATGGTCCCGGGTGTCGAGAAATTCATAAGTGAACTCTGGATGGAGTGCCACACCGAGGTTGCCTGGAAGGGTCCAGGGAGTGGTGGTCCAGATTACGAAACTGGTCTCTTTCTCTGCCGGAACAAAGGTGGGCAGCTTGCTGCGGTAATCTTTATCGACGGCGAACTTGACATAGATAGAGTGGGAGCGGTGATCGGCGTATTCTACTTCCGCTTCCGCCAGGGCCGTTTCGCAGTTCGGGCACCATTGCACCGATTTCAAGCCTTTATATAAATAGCCTTTCTCGGCCATCTTGCCGAAGACCCGCAATTGAGTCGCTTCGAGCTTGGGATCAAGGGTTATATAGGGATTGGCCCAGTCTCCCCAGACGCCGAGCCGACGAAAGTTGTCCTCTTGTCCTTTCAGATTCGAAAGAGCAAAATCCCGGCACTGCTCCCGTAGTTGGACCGGGGTGAGAGCGGCGCGTCCCCCTTTCACCTTCTTGAGAACCGCGTTCTCAATAGGCAAACCGTGACTGTCATAGCCCGGTACATAAGGAGAGTAGAAGCCTTTCTGAGACTTGTACTTGGTGACGATATCCTTGAGGATCTTGTTCAAGGCGGTGCCGATGTGAATCTTGCTGGAGCTGAGATAAGGTGGTCCGTCATGGAGGACGAACTTGGGAGCGTCTTTGCGTCTTTCCAGGCTCTTTTCGTAAACCCTGGTCTCGTCCCAGAACTTCTGGAACTCGACTTCCCTGACAGCGCTATTGGCTTTCATAGGAAAGTCCGTCTTGGGAAGGTTTACAGCGTATGTCTTGCCGCTCATTGGCTAATCAATCTCCATTCCATTAAATTGTCTATAAAAACAAAAAACCAACGCCGGGGCGCTGGTCTACCCTGGCCAGCTCGGTAAATTCACAGAATAATGATAAGAGACTGAGCCGGCAAGGCTCTTCTCTTTTCAGTCGTTCTCGTCGAAATACTATATATCTTCATGATAGAACCAAATATAAGTCTCTAGAGATATAGCGTCAATGTAGAACCTTTAAGAGTAAACGAATATCAAGCATATTCTTTGCTGCCAGGTTCTATCATGGATTTGATGCCCGAGGAAAGACTAGAGAAGGTCACGGAGACAGAAAGATGAACAAAGAAAAAGAGATCGCTTTCGAGGCGGCCAGAGCCGCCGGCGCAATCCAGAAAAAGAACCTGGGCAATATCGAGTATGTCGACTATAAAAGCGCCTTCAACCTGGTCACCAATGTGGACAAAGAATGCGAGCGAGCGATTCTCGATTTGATCAAGTCACACTTTCCCGAAGATCAAATATTAGCGGAAGAGAGCGGCGAAACTGACGGATCTGTCAATCGTCGCTGGTTAATAGATCCCCTGGACGGCACCACAAATTATTCCCATGCTTACCCATTCTTTGCCGTATCCATCGGACTGGAGCAGGAAGGGGAGATGATACTGGGGGTGGTGTACAACGCGGTAGCCGATGAAATGTTCTGGGCTATCAAAGGTGAGGGCGCCTTTTTAAACGGTGACAGACTCAAAGTCTCCGGTGCAGGGACCATGGCCGAAAGCCTGCTTTCTACCGGTTTCCCGCCGGACACAAGAAACACCGGCTACGACAATATGCTCGAATTCAAGACCCTGACCAGCAGATCTCACGGAGTAAGAAGAGACGGAAGCGCCGCTCTCGACCTCTGTTTCGTCGCGGCAGGACGCACCGAAGGCTTCTGGGAGATGAAACTCGCTCCCTGGGATATCGGCGCCGGCAGTCTCCTTGTCACCGAATCAGGTGGCAGGGTAAGCAATCTCGAAGGCGGAGAGCTGGATATAAACTCCGGTCATATACTAGCCACGAACGGTCATATCCACGACGAGATCATCGCTTGCCTGGCCGAACTAAAGTCTAGAAGCGCCGGCTAAGGCATTCTCTTCTCGAAAACCTTGGCTTCGACTTTCTTGTACTTGCCGGTCAAAGCTCCCAGGCTCATCTTCAATACTTGTAGAAGCATCTTGGGAGAGTCTACTAAGACATTCACTTTGGAGCCGTCGACATTGGCCCAGTTGATGGGCACCTCTTCCATGCGATAGTGGCGCAACCTGGCGATATAGAGAATCTCCACATCAAAAGCGAAACCGTTCTCCTGAGCTACAGAGAATACGTCCCTGGCTGCTTCCCGGGAGAACATTTTGAAGCCGCATTGAGTATCATGAATACCAGGCAGGATAAGAGCCTGGACGATGAGGTTGAAGGTGTTGCCCATATATTTGCGATAGGCCAGAGCATCGACAAAGCGACTCTCGTCCGGCTTGGCCCGGGAGCCAAAAGCTATATCGCTGCCCGCATCCATGCTCGCAATCAGTTTTTCGATCTCTTCGATGGGAGAGCTGCCGTCGGCGTCATTGTAAACAATATAGTCTCCGGTGGCGGCAAGCATACCGGTTCGGACCGCATAGCCCTTGCCCTGGTTCTGACCATAGGTCAGGACCTCCACCGAGCCTCTTTCGCTTTGATTCCCGCTTGAAAAACGCCTGACAAAATCGGCGGTTCCATCCACACTGCCGTCATCCACCACAAGAATCTCGAAATCATCACCCTTCTTCTCGAGATAATGAAAGACCGAAGCAAGAGTGGCAGGCAGACGCGCCTCTTCGTTGTAAGCAGGAATAACTACAGAAATCTTGGACATATAACCAGTATAGAACGGCAGAACAACTTTTCTACAATCTATCTGCCCGTTTTAGGATCATTTGAAATCGGTTCATAGGCTGTTCTTAACTTCTCTAAACTCGATTTTCCTGACTGGATGTAGGTTTTGAACTCATGGCGGTCGATTCCGTTGGTAACCGCCGCTGCAGCAGAGGTGATCGCTGCTGGCCCGGCTATATAAAGCCCCGAAGAAGTCAAGCTGCGCGAGGTAGCTCCAGCGACCGTATCACTGGAGGCGGCTGCTTTCAGCCTGCCCACCGAGCGAGTGACGATATTGTCGCTGAGACCGCCGATAGTTTTCCTGAATGCATTGCCATAACTCAAAACTGAGCCGGGATTCTTAGGAGCGATCAGAATATCTCGCGGCAGCCTGCCGGTTCTTATCGCCATTGTAGTACCTGCGACGCTGAGCGCGCCGATTAAAAGATCTCCGGTCAATCCGCTGGAATCCGCGCCCATGCCTGGGATCAACGAATCAGCCAGAGCGCCTGGGAAGCTATAGTACTCTCCGGTGGATTTGTCTATTCTCTGGGTCAGGTCATAGGCGCCGGCGGTAGACTGGTAGGCAAGCCCCATCCCCAGGGTGCCATAGAGAGCCTGACCGTTGTGCATGCCCATCACCTGGGCTCTTGTGGATTCGACTCCGGGCTTGTGGAGCTTGACCGAGTTGTAGAGATAGTCTCCGGTGTTTCGTGCTCGATTCACTACTCCCGGTACAAAGTTTTTTACCCCCTCGACCACTCTTTTGCCCAGGCCGACGGGCTCTTTGGCGGCAGCTGCCATTTGGGCATCGAAACGATTCAACTCGCGAGCGATACCACTCTGGTAGTTGCTCAGACCGGCTTTCTCCACTATCTCACGACCCAGAGCGCTATCGATAGGCTGCGCCAGGGCTGCTGCGTCATCAGGGAAGTACCTGGTAAATCTACCTGCCAGGGAAGGTGAGTTCTCGAAGACGTTCTTCAAGTTACCGACGGTTCCGACCTCTCGGTTTAGCCAAGCAGGAAATTCGGTGGGACTGACCTGAAAGCCGTAGGACTTAAAGGGATTGAGTGAAACACTATTCTCAGGAAGTATATTCAGAGAGTTCTTAACAGCCGGTTGAGCCATGGCGCGGGTTCCTATCAATCCCGCCAGAAGAGAGCCGCCGGCATGCACGGCAGAATCTCGCCAGGGTTCGACCTCCCCGGTAAAAGCGTACATTGTCGCCGAGCGGCCGGCATAGGCTGCCCCAAAGCTGCCTGCCGTAAGCGTAGTCGCTCTGGCAGTAGTTGTAAGCAAACTCTGACCGGCAACAGGACGCAGCGCACGACCTCTGGTGAGAACAGCTAAAGCGGCTACACCGGTCAGGGCTGCTGCTCCGTCGGACAGATAACTCCAGCCGTTTTCGGCTGCCTCCTTTTTCATGGAATTAGCCAGAGAAGGCTCCAGATTGCTGAGCGCGCCATTTAAAATGGCCGAGAATTCAGGGTCGGTGACCAGTCTTTTAAAATCAGGCGAATTGGAAACATCTTTAGCCCCGGCAGCATATCGAACCGCTTCAGCGGTGAGTTCGTTCACTTTCTTGCGCGCGTCGGCGATGCTGAGATTGTCGTGATCTCGCAGAGCATGCACCATAGGGTCCATCGCCATTCCGGGCTTGAAAGCATCGCTATTGCCGAAAGTCCATTCTCCTTTAGCCTGCAGATTCTGCCGGGCAAGCTTCTCTATTTCAGCTTTAACCGCTTCATCTTCGACATCGACACCTTGCTTTTTGAACTTTTCAGAAAGCTCGGCACCATAATCTTTCAGCAATCCGGCTCTGTCGATGCCCTCTACATACCTTGGCGTACCGGATTTCTCTGAGACATATTGATAAATCGGCTTGCCCGCGCTCATTTTGAGTTCGAACTCGGGCGCCAGATAGAACCAGGCAGCTCGCTTGGCGAGAGCAGAAGGCAGGTCATCGAGACCATAGAGCGCCAGCATGCTGCCTTTGCCTTTTTCGAGAGGATCTATGAAAGCAGACTTGCCGTTCAAACCTTTGCCATCATCCAGAATACCTGAACCATGATTGGGATCCCCGTTAAGAGTGGAGGTTATCTCAGATAACAACTGATCTGCTTCGACACCATCCACTTTCATACCGAGATTATCTACCTGGGCGTATATAGGCTTGTCTCTTTCCAGAAGCTCTCTTTGGCTGTTCACCAGTTGATAAGGCCAGCTATTTAGCAACTCGAGAGCCTGACTGTAAGCCAGACCGGCGTCTACCCGCTGACCGAGGGTCTCCATGCGCATGGCATAATCCATCCGAACCGAAATCCTCTCGCTATACTGGCTCAGACCATTAGCCATAAAACCGTGATAACGCAAACGATTATCAGGACTTAGAGTTTCATATTCTCCGTCAACCGGCTCTTTGAAGTAGTCTTTGCCTTCGCGAATACTTTTCTGAACTTTAGTAAGAACCGTCAGAAGCTGATCCGGAGCAAGACTCTGACCGTCCTTGACACTGGCCGGGTCATCGACTCGGCGAATCAACTCTTCGTAAGCCTTTTTGTACTGTTCGAGATTCGTCTCAGCCTTCTTCTGATCGAAAAGCCCATAGGTATCATTTTTAGCAAGAAGATCTTCCGCGCCAATCGGACGGCCGCCTTTGCTGCCGGGAGGCAAAAGCCGGTCTCCGTCGAGGCGGTGTTGATAGAGAAGATCGAGAGACTCTACCGAAAAACCCTGCTCCGGTCCAAGCGCTTTAAGCCATACATTGACCATTGGTGTGCGTGAGAGCTTGTTGATACGCTCTCCTAGCTCAATGTCGGTCAGGCTCTTCAATGGGTCAGATTCTGGTCTGGATCTGCTCTCGGCAACTTCCAGCATAAATTTCTCGCCGACACGCTGCGCTTGAGACCCTTCGGCCACTTCGACACGGCTTGCAGACTGGCTTTCAAAAGACATAAAGAAACTCCCTAAACTCATTCCGGTCAGAGCCTTCGAGGAAACTTAAGTAAGGCACGAATAAATTAGATAGAGACCGGTAGACAAAACTTGATACCGGTCTCTATCCAGATTGAACGGTTTCTAGACAAAAGAGAAAGTAGCTTTTCTATTGTCGGTCTCTTAAATTACGGGCATCAAAAGCGTTTTTGGGTACCAGCTCATCTACCCGAAATTCCAGACGACTGGGTCGCGGCTTACCAGAATCATAAGAGCCCGGGTCGGCAGGGATGATCATAGAGCGTCCATTGACCTGGACCTGGAGCATCGGTTGATCGCTGAATTCAGGTATATAGAGCTTTCTCACCGTGGGCTGAACCGGTCTTATCTGAAACGGCAGACTCTGACCCCGGAAAAGCATATTGTCGGTGGTGGCATTTCTCAAACCGAATATGGCGCCACTGTCGGAGAGATTGTTCAGGAATCTTGAGTAGTCCCTTGAATTATGAATATCCAGTCCGCTTCCTGTGTAGTGACTGATACTGCGGGCGGTAAGGCTGCGGAAAGCTCCATATCCTAGATTACCCAGGTCACCATCTCGGTAAGCGCCTTCGTTGTTCTGCCAGAAATCATAACTGGGCGCATGCTGATCTCCCTGGAGCCTGTCAATACCCAACTTGATACCATCACCAAAGGCCGCTGCGTATTCTCTACCGGCGACTCCCTTGAAAGTATTCATGGCAAGCGATCCGCCTTGACCTATCCGTAAAGCGTTAGGGGCAAAAGCGTTACCGAGGATGCCGGAGGAGGGAGCCAGTCCCATGGAGCCTACATATATGGAATTGAGCAGTCCACGCTGCCCCATCTCCATAGCTAGCCCACCCAAGGTCTGGTTGCCCTGGGAGATATCATAGGCACCGATACCGGCATAAGGAGCCAGGGGAGCCACCGAAGCAGCTGTAAACTTACCGGCCTGGCTGGCATAATAGAGAGAGGTAGCACGAATTCCTGTCGGTGCGGCGATCTCTCCGCTGGCGATGGCGGCGGCTCGCATACTGTTGGAGGCAAATAGCATTCTGGTGGCGCCCACGGTGCCGGCGCTGCTGAAGCCCATGGCAAAGCCCTCGGCCCCGGTTCTCCAGTTGGTCTTGCCGGAAGCAAAACGATCTATGACATTAGCATCGAGATCACCGGTGGCGTATTTCTCCATACCCATATAGGTCGCCGCACCGACACCGCCTGCCAGCAAGGCCTTAGCGCCGAGAACCATACCGGCGGAAAGTCCGGTACCGGCACCAAGGGTGGAGACACCGATGGCGACAGCGGCTGCCACGGTCACCACTGCGGCGACCGTGCGCCAGTTACGGCGCCACCAGCTCGACGAGCGACCATGGAGGTCCTCCATGTTGAGATCTTTATTGTTATAGAGTTCAGGGTCTTCGGTCTTGATCAAATCGAGCATATTTCTGGCGTGATCGAAATTCTCTTGGCCGAAAGAATAACTGGCATCAAGAAAACGAGTCAGGTTCTTCTGATGCTTGACCGAAGAATCCCTCTCTAGAATGGTGGTTTCCAGATACTTGATCTCTCTTTCGATGCGCTGCCTCTCGAGAGTACGGGCCTCTTCAGTAGCGAACTGCTTTTGATCCAGCCCCTGCTCTTCTTTTTTGAGCTCATCGACTCTTGCCTGAAGCTTCTTGTTTTGCCGCTCCACATCGAGCTCAACCAGTCTGGTAACCTGATACATCTTAGTCAACTCGGCTTGAGGATCAATTTTATTGCCGTTCTCATCGACATCGGATTCACCGGTGGCAACTCTGTCATAACGCTGCTTGGCCTTTACCCACTCAGCTGGGTCGACGGAGGTAATGCCAGTGGTAGCTTGGTAATCGAATTTGCGCAGGTCGTCGTTAATATAATCGAGTTGATCACCATTTCTCTGAAATATCATATGCGGTGCTTCCGCTTTCACTTGCATGAAGAGGAGACTGGCATCATCGACGGTATTACGCGCCTGGTCTAGAAGAGTATCTACTCTCACACCCTGATATTTAGATGAGTCTTCACCCACGTAGTCCCTGGCGATCTTTTCCAGAACTTCCTGATCTTTCGTACCCTTGGCAGCTTCCAGCGCCTGGCTGAGATCTTTTCCTTTGTATCTATCGCCCATCTCGGCCAGGGCAGTGTAATTGTTCTGACCGTTATCTCTTAAATAAAGGGCGTAGTCGAGCTTAGCTTTGGCACCGATATTGGCGATGGCCTGGAACTGTTCGGAAAAGGTCGGCACTCGGCGATTGGGGTCATCGGGATTGACCACGTTGCCCTGGATATCGCGCATGCGGTAGTAGTCTTTCATCGCTTCTGAGTTGAGGAAGGCGATATCCAGCTCTTTGGCTTTCTCCGCAGCAAGCCTGAGAGCGTCTCCTTCTGTCTTTATGTCGAGTTGCTGACCGGCAGTATTGGCTTTGTTCGACTCCACCAGAATCTCGATGGCAAGCCGCTTATCGCTCTCCGAAGCGCCTTTATCGCCCAGGGTAAGCAACGCCTCTATCTGCTTGGCTTTATCCTCTTGCTCCATGGCATGCTCGATGGTCTGCTCAATAGGCATGCCGGTTCTATTTGCTTCATCCTCGGCTTTTACGAACTTGACAGTGGTCTCGGCGCTGGCGAGCATGGGAAGAATCTTGTTGCTGACTATGATCTCGACATCATAGCCGGCCTGGGAAGCACGCAGCTCTCGGTCTACTTGCTTTGCATGGGTAAGATCGACATTGGCGGAGATTACATCTTCGGGAGTACCGGTCATGCCCAGGGGGACGTCCGGATTGGCATAGCCAAGGGCCTTCATCTCGGCCGAACGCAATCTGGTGTAAGCAAGACCGTGGCGCACATCCTGGATTTGATCGGTTTTTACAATCGTCTCCTTCAGGGCGGCCAGATCCTGTCTTTCCTGATCGTTAGCCGGGGTCATCTTATCTATATTTTCAACGGTAAGTTGACTCTGATCAAAGATTCCCAGTTTGCGAGCCAACCTGGTTCTCTCGGCCACGGTCTCGGCCATTTTGATATCCAGCTCCCGGGTAGCGGCCATATCTATCGGTCCAGGACTGACTTTGTCCGCTGTTGCAATAGAGCGGCTCAGTTCATCACGGATCGTGGTCTTGAGCTCTTTGACTCTCTCTTCCACTGTCACTTCTTGCTCTACCGGCTTGCCATCCACAATTCTGGTGACAGTCACTTTGTCGGTCGGCTTTTTGCCGTCTTCCTGCAGCTTATTAAGCTCATCGACCGAAGTTTTAACAACCAGGTCGCTTACCCTCAGCTTGTCGGATCCATCTTTGATCATGGCTTCAACCGGATCGACAATCTCCAGGCGCGGAGAGCCGCCCTCGACCTTGTCCGTGCCGAGCATACGGGTCTCTATTTCTTTCAAGCGCTCGGAAACCGGCATAGAGACAACCTGGTCGCCATTTTTAACCTCTATCTGCTCATCGGGTCTCTTGCCCGAGGTCAAAAGCTCGTTTCGCTCGGCGATAAGAGATTTTAGATCCTCCGGGGCTCTTGCCGCCACCGCATCCACCCGGGCTGTCTCCTGGGGTCTGTCGGCGACAGTGGCTCTATCCCGACTTCCGGCAGCGGCCGACTCGCCATAGATTTTGATGGTGGCATTATTATCGAGACCGGAAAATGCCTGTTTTAGGTCGGTGGAGCGAGTGATGGGCTCACCGGAACCGGATTTATTGGTATGGGCGTGGAAGCCGACCTTGCCGTTAACGATACGAACAACGGCAAGCTGTACCTGACCGTCTTTTTCATAGGTGACGATATCTCCATTTCTGAGTTTATCGAGATCAAGGTCTTTGGCCTTTTCAGAGCGTGCCTGCCAGGCCGGGTCACTGGCAGCGATACGCTGCTGAATGCCATCTTCTATCTGCTTTTCCGTAGCGTTCTGAGGAAGCCATTCATAACGTTTCGAATCGCCGCCGAGAAAATCGGTCTTGAGAATAGTGGCGATATCCAGTTTGTCTTCATCTTGATCGCCACCGTTGGCGTCGACGATATCGACCTCTTGGAGGTGGCGGTCGGCGGTGTTGCTCCCGGGCTGCGCTTTGGTCTCGGAGAATGCTACATCTTGAGACTTCTGGTCGGCAGGCGGAGTGAAAACCTCTTTACCCAGATCCGGCTGAGAGTTACTGCTGCCATCAGAAAGCTCGAATTTGACAGGCTCGGAGCTATCGCCTTTGCCTGGACTATCTTGCGGCTTTTCCTGAACACCTTCTTTAGCCATCTCTTCTGCCGACCTCGGAAAAAAAACTTCGATATTGTCCGGTTATATACACAATCTTCCCTCTTTTGGACAAAAATTGTCCGAAAACTCGCTAGAAAGAGCTTTCCGGTCTGAAAACCGCTCCACCTTCATCGGACTCTCTCTTGTCGTCAGCCGGCACGACCTGCGGTCTTGCCTCCTCTTCGGGTTTAGAGCCGGCAACAACCGGGTCTCCTTCGGGTTTTTCTTCCTCAATTTCGGTGACGCTCTCGGTGGTCTTATCGACCGCTCCGCTTGCATCCCTGGTTTGAACGGGAGCGGCGGAACGATAGAGACCGGACCAGCCCTGGGGAGCCCTGAAATCATCGTTGGAGATCTCGGTCTTCATCATGTTGTACTTTTCTCTGGACCAGGGACCGATCTGGGTATCGGTCTTGAAGAGCTCTCGATTCTGGAACCAGTTATAAGGTACGGCTATAGCTCCCTCGAAGAACTGGTTGCCTCCCAGCATGGCGCCACCGGTTCCGACGGAGCGGAAGATGGTACCTCTAACGGAACTCTCCATTCCGGCTTCCTTCATCAAGGACCAGGTTCTGGTCAAAGAGGTATCGAAGCCGACACCGGCCATTCTTCTTGTCGCATTTAGATAATTGAGCGGATTATAGCCTGACGGTGCAGGCAGTCCATGAGGTCCCAAAACCGGCTTACCGAGATTGCCTGTTCTCAACATCTGCACCATGAAGGCCAGTTCCCCTGCCGTCATCAAAGATTTCCAGGCAGTCTGGCTCATATTGTCACCGATAAGATCCGGCGACAGAGCGGTAGTCAAAGACTCGAGCGCAGTGTAGTTCTCGCCGGTCTCCTTATTTACCTGCATTCTCAACTCGTGAGCGCCGGCTGTCATGTTATACCAGCCCTTCATCGCTAAGTACGTATGGATGGCGTTGGCATTGCCGCTTCTCGCCATGGTCAGTACGTCCGTGCCCGCGTCCATGGTGTGGAAGCCTACGGTGTCGGAAGCCCATTTGTAACTACCGACCACTCTATCCTTGCCACCAACCATAAGGCTCTGACCGCCGGACTTGGCACTGTCGATGGCTCCGCGCACCGTGGGCATCTTCTCCATAAAGCTGCGCATGGCCTGGGAGTAGGTCTCGCCAGTGGTAGCAGCCCGGGTAACCGAAGCCACCTTCTCCTGCGCCGAAGCCACCGCCGCCCTGGGATCGGTGCGAACAGCGGTGTAGGCGTCCTTGAGAGAGCCCCAGGCAGTTCTTCCGCCGCTATTTATCAGCGAGCCGGTACGGCTCACCACACCGGCGGTCTCGCCGCCTCGAATGGCTTTGACGGCCTCTTCATCCATGCGGCTGAGAACATTATAGAGACCGCTGCCATCGAAGGCTCTTACATGCTGTTTGAGAACATCGTTCAACAGCGCCCCTTCCGGAACATCCTTGAGATTCGGGAACGCCTCGTCGAATTTATCGGAGAAGTTTCTACCGTAATACTCTTTGAAATCTTTGAGGGTAAAGCCGGCGGCGTCATCGCCAAAGGCTTTGACGAAATTATCAGAGAGCTCTGCTGCGGTGAACTGCAGCTCTTCGTTACCGAGAATACGCGGATAGAAATTAATCTGGCTTTCGCCTAAGAGCTGCTTGGCAGCGTCGTCGGTTAGCTTGAGACCTTCCTGAGCGGCAGGGATTTTCTTGCTCAATTCGGTGGCGAGCTTATGATTTTTAGAAGCGAGAGCCGCTTTCAAATCGCCAAGGGTAGCGCCTTCTCCGAGGGTTTTTGTGAATTCCGAGACCGCGTCGTCGACACTGGTCAGCATATTGGGAGTGCGATTGAGACCGGCTCTTTGAAGAACAGCCTGGGCTTCGGCGCTGGAGAGCCTGGCCGCCGTGTCGACTTTCAAGCGCCTGGCGGCGGTTTCGAGCTCCATGGCAGGACCGTACAAACCTCTGTCAGCCAGGGATTTCTGCAGTTGTTGAATACTGACTTCGTCGGCGGAACCACCAACTCCGCGAGCCAGAGCCCGAGCCGATCTGTCCAGTACTGCTCCTTGAGCCTCCTGGGCGATTCTTCCCATATTCTGACCATAGAGTCCCAGTTCGCGAATAACAGCTTTGCCTTCATCTCCTAATATGGGCTTAGCCAGATCATCCACAAGCTCCGGTATGCGAGAAGCAGCCGCCCGCCCCTGGGGACCAAGGGTCTCTAGATAGGTCTTGAGATCACCCACGGTTGCGGGGTTGCTTGAACGCTTAGAAACCCTCAAGGCATCATCGAAGATCTGGGCAGCCTTGTCGACATTTAACAAAGCCTTATCGGCTTCAAGAATCGGTCCCATCTCATCCACGAGCTTAGCCATATCGGTGGTCTGTCTTTTGACCAGGTTGGTATGAATTTCTCTTGCGACCCCACGTAGATTAGCACCATAGAGGTTTGTCTCTCTCAGGATATTCTGTCCGAGATTGCTGGATATCGGCTTGGCAAGGTCATCGGCAGAGAGCTTCGCTGCCCGCATGGCATCATCGAGGGCGCTCACTTCGGCTCTCAAGCCTTTGCCACTGAGGAAAGTGCGCAGGTCGCCCAGGGTGTTGATGGTATTACCTGAGGCGGCAGCTTCCTGCAAGAACTTGGTGCTGCCGAATGTGCTCAAGTTGGCTTCTTTCAAGACAGCTTTACCGGTATCATCAACGACACCGACTCCACGAATGAACTGAGCCGTTCTAGAACCCTGGCCGGCTTCGTCCATTAACGAGAAGAGCTGACCGACAGTTCCGGGTTGTCCCTGGGGTCCGAGATTATTCTCGAGCCATTTGCTCGACTCGTAGAGACTCATCGGTTTACCCACATTGGAGAGAAATCGGAAAGTGTTTCTCACCATCGGCTGAGCAATCTCCGGAGCTGCTTTTATTGTATGGTAGGCTATTCTACGGCTATAACTCGACGGAATCAGCCTCATCGCTTCATTGGGGACTTTGGAGCTGATTAACTTGTGACCAATAAGTCCGACACCGACAGAGCCCATGGTATGCCAGAAAGTGTCAGAAGGTGACTCTACTTCTCCGGTTTGCAGATATCTGACACCGACCCTGGTGCCTGCTGCAACCGCGGTGGAAGCGACAAATATACCGGCAGACCGGCGAAGGACCTGACCTGTCGTCAGCCTACCCACGGCGGGGTTGACCTTACCTCTAGATATCAACATGCTCAAGCCTGCCATGGATGCCATGAAGGCCGTAGTGGTGGCAGCGTTGGCCCAGAAATTGCCGCCTGCTTCCTGACGAATCGTGTTGGCTAAAGAAGGTTCGATATTATTGAGAGCGTTTTGATAGATCATGGCGAATTCAGGATCTTTGACCGACTGCCGAATCGCATCGGTATTCATTTTCTCGGCGCCTACAAGAAATTTCACCGCATCGGCGGTATGAGCCTGGACTCTGGCTCTGGCTTCTTCGATACTGATGCCTTCTTGATCCATAATGGCATGGGCGAGAGAATCCATAGCCTTATCAGGCTTGAAGGCATCTGAGTTCCCAAAAGTCCAGTTTCCATGCGGACGAATTAAATTGGCGGCGTCAGCGGTGCTGATTCCTTCCTTCTGGGCGACATATTGTACGAGAGCGCCCTTCTCCATGACCTGGGGCTTGCTGCCGTCTTGAGGATAATCTCTTGAGGTGTAGACAAACATGGGATGACCCGCCTCTTTTGCCTGCACGAATTCCGGCGCTAGATAGAAGAAAGCGGCTCGCTTGGCCAGCGCAGACTTCATATCGTCCATTCCGTATATTGAAGCGAGATCCGGTGCGCCTACCTTTCTTGGATCTATGAACACCGACTCGCCATTGAGTCCGAGATCACGATCTAATACGGCGTCACCATAGTTCTGATTGCCTTCCACCATCTGGGTAAGGCGAGCGAGGATCAGATCGGCTTCCACATGGGAGCCGTTCAAATTGAGACCGACACCGGGACTGCCTGCAAAGCGGACCTTCTCGGATCGAAGACTCTCTCTCTCTTTCTCGATGAGCTGGCTCGGGTAATCTTTAAGAAGTTCCTGGGCTTCCATATAGGCCAGACCGGCGGAATCTCTCTGTCCAAGCGCTTCCATGCGCATGGCGTATTCCATCCTGATAGCAACCGGATCGGTCATCAGCTTGAGACCTTTGGTGACCAGTAGATGATACTCGAGACGTTTTTCGTCAGTGAGCGGCGGCTCTCCTTCGGTGACTACATCCTTACCTTCGGCAAGACCACGATTGAGAAGCTCGATCTCTTTCCTGGTATCTTCCATGGTGATAGGCTCTCCGGTCTGAGTAACCGGATTATCCGCTCTTCGAATAAGCTCTTCATAGGCGAGTTTGTACTCGGCAATGTTCTTCTCGGCTTTAGCTTTATCGAAAGGTCCCCAGCCCTGCTGAACATGCTCGATATCAGCCTGGGTGATTAACTTACCGTCGATCTTGTTCTTGTAAAGGTCTTCGAGACTGTCCACTTCGAAGGTCTGATCGTGACCTTTCAGCTTGACTCGAAGAATCGGCTTGAGCGAAAGCTGGTTGATATGCTCGGTGAGTTCTTCTGGGGTCATATCCTTGAGATCAGGCGGAGCGATCTCACCGGTTATGAGCTCACGCATCTTGGCGACTTCAGGACTGTCCTCCACCAGTTTCTGACGGAACTGCTCGGGGACGTCTCTTTCACCGGCGGCGAAAATCTCTTTCGCCTTCTCGCTATCGCCGGCGATGGCATGCAAACCGGCTCTGTAGTTAGAGTAGTTATATTTGAGAGCGACGGCTTGCTCTATTTTGGCCTCTTCAATAGGCTTGCCGGCTTCGAGCTGAAGAAGTTCGAGAGCAGAATCTTTCTTGCCTTCAGGGGCGACATGCTTCTGCCACTCGTCGAAATCCTTCAAGAAATCAGGATTGACTCCGTCTCGCTCTCCCCCGGCCAGCAAAACTGCCGCCGCTTGAATATTAGCTTCTCGATTCTCTCCCCGGAAGAGCTTGGTGTGCAGATCAAGAGCAGCCTGCCTGGCTGTGGCATCTTCAGGGAAGTGAGATTCGACTTTAGTGTTCCAGGACTTCAGGTTCTCGTTGGCGCTGACCACATTGGCATCGAGAATGGTGGCTAGCTTGGCCATGTGAGGCTCGAACTCTTTCAAGGCGGCCGCCTGCAATTCCGGCTGAGTAGCGGGTTGACCGTCCACCAGCCCCTTGGATTCTTGCAGCTGTTTCTCCATCATCCGCTTCATTTCAAAATCGAGCAGAGCTGGAGCAATCGGCTCTTTAGAAGACTGTTCGAGCAAACCACCGATAAGATCGGACGGTTTCGCTCCGGCTGCCACGGCCAGATCTCCAGCGGCCTGCAAGAGACCGGAATCCGCACCCTCAGCCCCCTTTGAATAGGCTTCGGAGAGAACCGCTTTGGCTTCTGCGTCCTTGGTCTGGAGAAGAATACTACCTAAAGCCAATCTAGTCGCGAACTTTTCGTCACCCTGGGGACTGACCATGGTATCGGCAACGGTTACCATGCGCTCCAGATCAGGACGCATCATCTCCAGTGCCTTAGCTCGCTCGGCATCAGTCGGGTTCTCTTTGTCCGCAGCAAGTTGCATCACTTGCATGTCGTATAGAAGCTTGGCGTTTCTTGCTGCCACCGGCAGCGGTACTCCCCGGAAAGAATCCCCTTCTTGGAGATTCGAGTTTCCATCTATAGAAAGCTTGAGCATCTCAGCGGGCGATACCCCGGCCCTGATAGCAAACTCGAGGGCAGCCTGACCTTTTTCAGCATCGGTGGCGTGGGTGAACGCTTCTTTAAACAGACGACCACTCTCCGCCTTACCGGCTTCGTCACCGACACCGCCCAGCAAAACTTCACCGTAGCGATAACGTGTGTCGAACTTGTCCATCTCGGTGGATTTTGGCGATGCGTCGGCGTCGGCCACCATACGATCGAATAAAGGTTTCAGATTTTCGAATGCCTGGCGCTTCTCTTCCTGGGTTATGTTAGCTCGATCTTTGGCCAGGTTATAGGTCTCCAGTTCGAAGAGCCTGGTCGAAGCATCAGCCAGAACCGACATCGGCATAGCCATATTGGCTTCCCCGGAAGCCAACTGCTTCTGTTTATCGAGCGCTGCCTGGAACAACTCTGCCGGCTTGACCTGGACGTTACTCTTCTGACCACCCGAGAAATCGGATGCCCAGGCTATGAAATTATTGGACTTTTCAGGATCGAGATTGCTGGCAAAACCTTCGCTGAAATATTTTTTGGAGGACTCGACCAGTTGAGTCCGGTCGGCAGCACCGCTATCATCGTCAGCCACTTCTTTGAGGACATTAGCATAGAGCATGCGTGTCACGGCGCGCTGATTGACTTCATTGCGATATTCTTCGACCACTCCATCTCTTTGAGCGGCAAGACGCATAAGAGGCGTGGCGAGGGTTCCGTGCTCATTCATAAGAGCCTTGAAGCCGGGATTGGCAACAAGGTCCTTGATAGACTCATCTTGCTGCATCCTTTCGAAGATCTGGTTATATTCGTCGGGAGAGACGGCCTGGTTCAGCTCTTTGATATATTCGACAGTGGTACGTTTCTGATCATCGGAGAGAGGCATATCCTCGCCATTGAGGAAGCCTTCGAATTTGGTGTTGAGCTGAGAACGCGCGTCTTTCCAGGAGATCTCTTCTCGACCTTTGAGAGCATCGGGAACCGCCTTCTTAGCCGCTTCGTCCGCTCCATCGGGATTCCAGATGATATCCTTCAGGGCTGTTCCGCCAAGATTGGCGATATTATCCGTTGCCTGTTTGACCTGCGTCTCCAGCTCCTTGGCTCTGGGAGTGACTCCGGCATCGGCATCCTGAATAGCTTTTTCAAATTCGGAAATCACATCGGCGGTCAGGGCCTGACGAGGATTAGCGCCACGCTCTTTGTAGATTTCATAGATCTTGAGCGCCACTTCCGCTCTCTCATTCGGCGATAGCTCTCGGTACTCGGGCTTGAGCAGAGCGGACTTTCTCATGGGAGAATCGCTCAGCTCTGGCACTTCGAGCTTGGGATCGGCACCGGAGATTCGCGTCAGGGCGGCGTCGGCGACCTCAACCCTCTTCTCGTCCTGACCACGCTCGACTGCTGCTCCAGGCTGCAATGCAGCAGGAAGCCGATCTTTATTATCACCCGCTTGCTCTCCACCGGGATTCCTGGCGGTATCTTCAGCTCGGTCGGGTACAAAATTCCGCGGCTCTCCACCGGGATTGATGCCGGAATCACTGGCGGGGTCGGGTACAATACTCCGCGGCTCTCCACCGGTTACCGCACCATTTCTGGTGCCTTCGGCAGCGGCGGCAGGATCGGTCAGTTTATCATCACCGTCACCGGCGTTATTCTCTATTGGCGGTCTGCCTCCGAGCAACTCGGGAGCGGCAGGAACCATGTTGATTTTGGAGCCGAGCCCTCTTAGCTCGATCTCTTGCAGTCTCAAACTGATCTCGAGCCCCTGTTCTTGAATGGGCACATCGTGACGGCGCTCGATCTCCCGGGCCCGGTTGAAAAAGTTGGAGTCCTTGCCATAGCGGAGGACCGGATCATTTATATAGGCGAACTCGAGCATCGCCTGGGCTCTCGACCGACCGTTGAAGGGAGGACCTTCTATAGGTTGGACTTCTCCTGCTCCGTAGAGGGCAAGAGCAGCATTGCCGTGAGTCAGGCCGGGAGCTCTCTCGAGGACATAAAGATTGCGCTCGACAATTTTGAGTGCCTTCAGCTTCTCCAGATCCCTTTCGCTCTCTGCTTTCTTCTCTTCCTGCTCGATAGCCTCTTTGACTATACGTCGGTCGTTCCTATATTTCAGAACATCTTCGGGTTTGACGATAACTGCCGCTTCTTCGAACTGCTTGAGCGCTTCAGTCATACGCCGACCGCGCTCTTCGGGATCAGGATCGCCTGCATTGACTTCTCTGAGGCGCTCTCCGAATTTATCCATGTGAAAGCCAAGTTTCTTGACCTTCTCCTGGACATTCATGGCATCGTCTATTACTTCGGTGAGTGTGGTCTTGTCTTTGACCTCGGTCGCCTCTTTTACCTCAGGACCTTTGTCGGTGCCGTCCCCGGACTGATCAGAAGGATTGAGTGGAACGACTCTGTCCTTGCCCCGGTCGCCATCGTCTTGCGCCTCTTCGGTCCTGGTCACTTCGCCTTCGAGGGCAGGTTTTGGGTCGGCAGCCGGATCTTTACTCTCGGACTCTACCTCTGCGTCAGCCACAGCGAGCCCATCTCTGGCTCCTGAAGGAGGAGGTGCCAGCTTGAAATTCAGGTCGCCGGAAGCATCGGCGACTTCACCCTGCCTGGCTTCGGGTCTGGGCTCAGAATCGCGCAGCAGGGCTTCACTTGCCTTTGCGCCATCGGTATCGCCGGTGATTCTATTACCGGCATCAGCGCTCGTATCTTTGGGTTCGCTTTGATCTGCTGCACCCTTATCCCCATCGGGCAGGGATTTCATTCGATCGGCGAAGGATTTGGGTTCTTTGCTGTCAGATGCACCGGCATCGGCGGTTTCCAGAGCCATTTGGGAGAGGACCTCTTGTCGAAGTGTTGCTGCATGTCAGTCCGTAGCACTAGCTTAAAGATCATTCCCTTATATGTAAGTGGGAAAACCACGTAGAAAGCCGGGAATCCCATCAGAATTAATCTTTTAGCGGGTCAACACCAGGGATGCATAGGACTGCATGGTGGATATTTATACGGTTCCGGCGATTTCTGGACAGCGTCGAAAGGCAAAAACCTGGATAAGCGATAGAGCCGGAGTTTGCAGATTTAATCACTTGACATCAATGACCGTGACCCCATCCCCCCCTTCATGCATCTCTCCGGACCGATATGATCTGACATAGCGAGAGCTCTTCATGTACTCCCGCACCGCTCTCTTTATCGCTCCGGTGCCGTGACCATGAATGACCATAAGAGGGCTCATGCCACTGATCAAGGCCCCATCGAGAAATTGCTCCACCAGGGTGAGTGCCTCCTCCACCCGCTTGCCTCTTAGATCGAGAGTATTGGTGGAGGTGCGGATAAATTCCTCCAGTTCCCGCGCCGGCACCACCGGGGAAGGAGAACCCGCTCTCTTTCCTCTGTCAAGACGTTTTTTGAGATGACCTCGACTGCCGGAGGATGAAACCGCATCGGCAAGCGGCGCCAGATCACGAACCGGTACTTTCACTTTCATGGTTCCGACCAGGACGCTGACGATGTATTGATCGCCATTTGAAGAAATCACCTCTTCCACCGTGCCGGGTTGATTGAGAGAGAGCACCCTCACCCTGTCACCGCGGCTGAGACTGGCCGGGTCGAATTTTTCTTTGCCTTTCCCGGGCGGAGTCTCCTCCAGCCAATCTAGTTCACGTTTGAGCTCCGCCAGTTTGTCTTTCATGGCCTGGGTCTTCTTCAAGCTCGGTTGACTCTGCAACTCCCTGGTCAGAGAGCGGATTTTCTCCTCGGCATCTTCGAGACCTCGGCTCAGATTCGCTCTATACTCCTCTACCAGACGGCTCTTCTTTCTGTCGAAATCGGATTTTGCCGCCTCCAGGCTCTCTGCCAGATAATGCTGCCTGTCGAACTCATTCTGGAGAGCCTTCTCTTTCTCTAGAATTTCAGAAAGTCTGGCTTCCAGTTCGGTCATCACCCGGGCAAGATCTTCTCCCTGAAGCTCAATCAAATTGGTCGCACGCTCCACCACCGCCGGACTGAGACCCAGGCGGCGAGCGATTACAATCCCTTTCGAACTGCCCGGCACCCCTAACCTCAACTTGTAAGTGGGGGCGAAGGTGGCTTCATTGAACTCGAGGCTGCCATTTACAAAGCCCTCTTCAGAGTAAGCCAGAAGCTTGAGATCAGTATAGTGCGTCGTTGTGACTGTCAGAGCGCCGGAGGCATTGAGGTGCTCCAGAACGGCTCGGGCGATGGCCGCCCCTTCCGAGGGATCCGTACCGACCCCGATTTCATCGAGCAGGATAAGAACACCTGGTCTGGCTGATTCTGCAATGGTGACAATGTTCTGAAGATGAGAAGAGAAGGTCGAAAGACTCTGTTCGAGTGACTGTTCATCACCGATATCGGACCAGATGCACTCGAAGATCGGTAATTTGGTCCTGTCCAAGCCAGGTATCAGCATACCGGCTTTCAACATAAGAGCAACCAGACCGACTTGCTTCAAGAGCACGGTCTTTCCGCCGGTATTAGGTCCGGTTATGACCAGGGTTCTTTTCTTCTCTGCACCGCCGAGCGAAAGAGAATTGGCCACGACAGCGCCGCCCTGCAATACCAGAAGGGGATGCCTGGACTCTATCAGCTCGATTCTATCATCCCTGCTTATCTCCGGTTTGATGCCGCCGTATTTGATACCGACTCTAGCCTTTGCCTGAATTACATCCAGTTCAGTGAGGATTTCAAAATTGCTTGAAATTACAGGGGCTTTTTCTCGGCAGATCAGACAGAGAGCATCGATGATCCTCTCTATTTCCCTTACTTCCTCGGTCTCGAGGATGCGAATTCTATTGGAGGGCTCGACTATCGAGATCGGCTCGATGTAAACGGTCAAGCCCGACTGAGAGGTATCATGAACGATACCATTTACAGAGTTGCGCTTGCTAGCTGATACGGGCAAGACATAGCGCCCGTTTCTCTGGGTGATTATCGTCTCTTGAAGCGCTTTAGCAACCTGCGAAGAATGAATAAGCCTCCCTAGCTCATCTTTGATGTCGGCATGTAATTTGCGGATGCTCTTTCTGATCGCAGCCAGCTCCGTACTGGCACTGTCTTTGATACCGCCCTTTTCATCCAGACTGGAATCCAGCTCTCTTCTAAGATCATCCAGAACCGTAATTCTCTCCCCGAATGATGCGATCTTCGGAAAATCATCTTTTGAAAGAAGACGCAAAGATGCACTGACCTTTCTACTAACGGCAAGCACATCTTTGATCTGATTCAACTCTTCGACCGTAAGTCTAGCACCGGCAGAAAGCGTGGCCAGAATACGTCGCAAGTCAGGTATCCGGTCGTTGACCGGGTCGGCACCATTCTCGACAAGAAAGCGTGCTTCTTCCGTCTGGCAAAGAAGATTGTCGACAACCTCGGAATCCGTTTCCAGAGGCAAGTCGAGACAATACTCTCTTGCCACCGGAGACAGTGCTTCGGCCGCAGTGTAGGCTTTGATACGCTCCCACTCGAGAGAGCGCAAAGAGCGCATATCCAATCTATCCAAAGTGTCCAAATCTCACCTTGCTGACGGCTTTTCCAGCTTATCTAAGCTAAATCAATTCAGATCCGGTGATGAGGGCGCATCCGGAAAAAGAGAAGGACTATGAGAAGAGGCTTCGTTATTGAGGGAATCCATGCCGAGATTGCCCATTAACTTTTTGAGTCTGATTTTCTGAAGTTCATAACAGCGGTTATTTCGTTTGTGAACTATGCCTATGCGCTCGAGCTGCTTAATGGCATCGATGTGGTCATCGGGCACCGCACCGACATCGACGGAACCTTGTTCTTTCAGCCAGGTAATCGTAGGAGACAGAGTTCCAAGAAGTTTGCGCATCGGTTGTTCATAAACGGGCATAACAAATCTCCTAAATCCTGGTTGCTTATTTTAACACCTTGACGACAGAAATTCCCGTCATTGGCGGGATCGAGCGCTCTCGACAAAAGAAAAGCAGCCAGCGATCAAGCCCTGGTTTCGGATCAAAGGAAAGTCTCTTCTGTTAACTGTTGTATAGTTTGTCCGCAACTTCCATAATCAAGATTCAAGATTAAAGGTAGAGATGAAATACAGATACAAGGACCTCCGCCCTCAAATAGCAGATTCCGCCTATATAGCTCCGGATGCTGTCATTATAGGCGATGCGATCATCAAAGAAGAGGCGAGCATCTGGTTCAAGACCGTGATCAGAGCCGATATCAATTCGATAGAAGTCGGACAGCAATCGAATATCCAGGACACCTGCATTCTGCATGTTACAAGAGAGTACCCGGTACTGATCGGCGATCGGGTTACGGTCGGTCATGGTGTGACACTCCACGGTTGCACAGTGGAGGATGACTGCCTGATAGGCATCGGTGCGGTGGTTCTGGACAACGCCACTGTCGGTCGGGGCTCCCTGGTGGCAGCCGGGGCAGTGGTGGCTCCAGGCACAGTGCTTCCACCGGAGAGCCTGGTCATGGGTATTCCAGCAAGGGTTGTGCGCAAGCTGCATCAAAGAGACCGCAAAAAATTCGAAGCTAACTGGCGCAATTACCTGGAGCTGAAAGATGTCTACCTCAGTGAGGATTTCGAGTTGATAGAGAACTGAGCGAGCCCGGCTCTTTCTCAAACTCCTGTACATGCTGATTGAGCCAACCTGTGACCACATCCATGGTCTCGTCGGTGACATACGGGGTCTCAAGCAGAAGATGACCTTTGTTCGGGAACCATTTCACCGTCTGGTCTTTAGACTTGAGCCTTTGCAAGAGTGTCACCACCCCGTTGGACTTGACCATCCGGTCTCTATCCCCCTGGATTATCAACACAGGAACTTCAGGCGGAACCATTTCGGCATAGGAGATGTTGCGTCCTATCTCCCGGGAGGTGCGCAGTAAGTCCCCGGGTCTAAGACTTTTACGAACCAGGGGGTCACCGGCGCAGGCTCGGGCTATCAGGGGATCTTCAGAAGAAAACTTGAGGATGTAGGGCTTCAAGTCCACCGCTTGGCGAGGATGTCGGCAAAATCTTGCCGCATCGAGCAGAATGCGCGGTGCAAGGTTAATTTTCTTTTTTATGGCGGGACTGGAGAGGATCATCCCGTCCACACATTCCGGGGCTTCTCCGGCTACATGAATGGCCATGCCGGCCCCCATGCTCTCTCCCATCAAGAAAACGGGCAAATGCGGATAATTCTGGTCCACAGCCCGGGTTAGCGCCAGAAGATCTTTGAAACTTTCACTATAGCGAACCCGGGAGCGGCTCTTCAGAAAGGAGTCGCTCTCCTCCAGCACCAGAGGCTCCTGGCGCAGGTCCTTGATGCCTTCCCCCTCCTCGGATATTTTGACGCTCAAATCCGAAGAGGAATCATTTCGTGCAGCAAGCACCCTTTCGACCAGATCCGGCTTCCAGCGTCCGTATCCGCGCATGTCTGCGGCAAGGACGATAAAGCCTTTCTCAGCCAGGTTAGAGGCTACGGTGTCGAAAACACCGCCGTGCATTATAAGCCCGTGCATGGCGATTATCACTCCCCGGTGTTCGACGCTGCGGTCCAGCCAGACATTCAAATGGGAATGCGGCAGTCCTTCGAGCTGGGCGTCGGTCTGTCTTTCGACCTCGGCCAGTCCGGGTTGAGTGAATAAAAGCAGCGAAAAAATCGCGCCCATAAACACGGACGACAGGCTCTTGCTCAATAGAGAGGGGGCCATTTTTTTGAGTTTCGATTTGGTTGCCATAGTCTGTTACTCGGTCGAGATTCGGGAATCGGGACGTTGAAAAGACGAATAGAAAGTCCGCGGGAACGTTCTTTACATCACTTACCAAGTTATCCGTCCCTTTAAAACCCTGAAACTTAAAATCTGCTCTACCGGCTGAAGATTTAACAAGAGGACAATATTCGTGAATAATGTTACTGACCATGGTCGAAGCCTGTATCCATCCGTGTAAACTAGCCCCTATCTAGCGAACCGGTTTTATCATCCATGCCCAAGCGTACAGATTTAAAGAAGATTCTTGTTCTTGGCGCAGGTCCTATCACAATAGGTCAGGCCTGCGAATTCGACTATTCGGGAACCCAGGCCTGTAAGGCTCTGATGGACGAAGGCTACGAAATCGTCCTGATTAACTCCAACCCGGCCACGATCATGACCGACCCGGAAGTAGCCAATCGAACCTATGTGGAACCGGTCACCCCGGAAATAGCCGAGAAGATCATCCTCAAAGAGAAGCCTGATGCTGTTCTGCCCACCATGGGAGGACAGACGGCCTTGAATGTGGCCGTGGCCTTAGCCGAGTCCGGATTTCTTGAAAGACACGGCATAGAGCTGATTGGCGCCAAGCTGGACGCCATAAAGCTTGCCGAGGATCGGGACCTGTTCAAGGAGAAGATGATTGAGATAGGGCTCAATGTCCCCGAATCGGGAATCGCCCGCAACATCCAGGAAGCCAAAGATATCGCCCGGGAGATCGGCTTTCCTATCATTGCTCGTCCTGCCTTCACCCTGGGCGGCATCGGCGGAGGGATAGCCTACAACATAGAAGAACTGGGCGAACTGGCTCTCAACGCTCTCAATGCTAGCCCTGTCAGAGAAGTGCTATTGGAACAGAGCGTTCTGGGCTGGAAAGAGATAGAGCTCGAAGTGATGCGCGACTGTGTGGACAACGTGGTCATCGTCTGCGCCATCGAGAACTTCGACCCCATGGGGGTTCACACCGGCGACTCGATAACCGTGGCACCGGTGCAGACACTAACAGACAAAGAGTATCAAGAGCTGCGCGATGCGGCCATCAAAACCATCCGAGCCGTAGGTGTGGACACCGGCGGCTCCAACATCCAGTTCGGTATCAATCCCCAGACCGGAGAAGTGGTGGTTATCGAGATGAACCCGAGAGTCTCCCGCTCTTCGGCCCTGGCCAGTAAAGCTACCGGCTACCCAATCGCCAAGATCGCCGCCAAGCTGGCGGTGGGGCTCACCCTCGATGAAATCTCCAACGACATAACCCGTAACACCCCGGCATCCTTCGAGCCTGTATTAGACTATGTGGTCACTAAAATTCCACGCTTCAATTTCGAGAAGTTCAAGGGAGCAGATACCACCCTCACCACCCAGATGCGTTCCGTGGGCGAAGTGATGGCCATCGGCAGGACCTTTAAAGAGTCGGTACAAAAGGCGCTCAGAGGTCTGGAGTTGGGTCTTTCCGGTTTTTCGTCCGTTAAGAAGAGAGAACAGGCTGATTTCTGGCAATGGCGCAGCCGCCTGGCCAAGCCGAGCCCTCATAGAATCACCGATATATTCGGAGCGTACACCAACGGCATCTCGGTAGAAGAGGTCCATGACCTGACCGCCATCGACCCCTGGTTCCTGAACGAACTCTACGAGATCTATGAGATGGACCGGGAGTTTCGCGAAAAGGTAAAAAGCCTCGATAAATTGGATAAAGAGACTTTTCTCGAGATGAAACGCAACGGTTTCAGCGACCAGCAACTGGCCGATGCTCTCAACGCCTCCATCGAAGATCTTGAAAAGCGGAGGTTGGAGTTCGAGCTGGCTCCATCCTATAAAATTGTCGACACCTGTTCGGCAGAATTCCAGGCTTTCACACCATACATGTACTCGACCTACGAAGAGGAGAACGAAACTCCGCCCATTGAGAAACCCCGGGTTATGATCCTGGGCGGTGGACCGAACCGCATCGGTCAGGGCATCGAATTCGATTATTGCTGTGTCCATGCCAGTCTCGCCCTCAAACAATTCGGGTACGAGTCGATAATGGTCAACTCCAATCCCGAGACGGTCTCCACCGACTATGACGTCTCCGACAGGCTCTATTTCGAGCCTCTCACCCTGGAAGATGTGGTCAACATCGCCAGACAGGAGAAGCCCGATGGCATAATCGTCCAGCTCGGCGGCCAGACCCCTTTGAAAATCGCAAAGGGGCTTGAGGCGCATGGTCTGAAAATCCTTGGCACATCTACAGATTCGATAGACAAGGCAGAAGACCGGGCCCGTTTCGGTAAGATGATCAATAAACTGGGTCTGAAACAGCCTTCAGGGGCACTGGCCACCAGTCGCGAGGATGTCGTCAAAGCGGCCTCCAATGTAGGCTATCCGGTTCTGGTCCGTCCAAGCTACGTGCTAGGCGGTCAAGCAATGCAGATCATCTACAACCAGGACGATCTCGAACACTGGCTCGATTCCGGCTTCCACTCGGGCAAGCTGGAGATCCTCATAGACCAGTTTCTGGAAAATGCGGTTGAAATCGATGTTGATGCCATATCGGACGGCAGAGCCACTATTATCGCCGGAATCATGGAGCACGTCGAACAGGCGGGCATTCATTCCGGAGACAGTACCTGTGTTTTGCCTACCCAGACCATTCCTCTCAATATCATCGAAGAGATTCGCTCCGCCACCCTCAAACTTGCTAAAGAGCTCGAAGTCAAAGGCTTGATGAATATTCAATTCGCAGTCAAAGAGAACGAGCTTTATATTCTCGAAGTCAATCCCCGGGCCAGTCGCACCATTCCCTTCGTATCGAAAGCTACTGGAGTTCCCTGGGCCCGCATGGCCGCCGGGGTTATGGTCGGCAAGACTCTTTCGGAACTGGGGCTATCCCCCAGGCACATTCCGCCCCATGTGGCAGTGAAGTCGGTGGTCATTCCCTTTGATCGCTTCCCGGGAGCCTCTATATCACTGGGTCCTGAGATGCGCTCCACCGGCGAGGTCATGGGCATCGCCAGTCGTTTCGATTTCGCCTATGCCAAAGCCCAGATCGCAGCCGGACAAACCCTGCCAGACTCAGGTTCTGTGTTTATCTCGGTTACCGACTCGAGCAAGCAAGAGATTGTTCCGATCGCTCAAAATCTCTATCAGCTTGGATTTACCCTCATAGGCACCAGAGGAACAGCCGCGATCATATCTTCGGCGGGAATACCTATCAAACTGACCAACAAGGTATCAGAGGGTAGACCCAATCTAATCGACCAGATTAAAAACGGCGTGATCAAACTGATCATCAACATTCCATCCGGTAGAACCGCCCGTAGTGACGACCAGACTATTCGTCGAGCGGCGCTCAATTACAAGACTCCAGTGGTTACAACGCTTGCCGGTGCAAGAGCGATTGTTTCGGCGATAGGCTCATTGCAAGGCGGATCACTTGATGTCAAAAGTCTCCAGGAATATCACAAAAGTATCTCTTACTGGGAGCAAGCCACAGGATCCGCCAGCACCCCTTATTCTCGCTCACTCTGAGGCTGCCGGCTCTACCCGGGAATCGCTTGACAAGCAAGCCCTACTCTTATACTTCGATCACAAGACCGGGATCAGGGCTCAGACCGTATATAATGGCGGCGACGCGCTGATCGCGTCCTGAAGAAAACGCCCCAATCGCCTGGGAGATTCATCGTGGCAAATGACCTCGCTAAATATATCGATCATACCCTTCTCAGTCCAAACGCTACTCCTGAGCAGATCTCGCATCTCTGCAAGGAAGCGAAAGAGAATTCTTTCTTCGCTGTTTGTGTCAATCCTTTTTATGTCAGCCAATCCGTAAAAGAGTTGCGCTCTTCGAAAGTAAGAGTGGCTACCGTAGTAGGATTCCCTCTGGGGCAAAATCTGATGGAAACAAAAGTGGAAGAGACCCGTCGTGCCATCAAAGACGGAGCCCACGAAATTGACATGGTCATTAATGTAGGCGCCTTGAAAGCAGGAGACATGGACTATGTAACCGAAGAGATCAAAGAAGTGGTGAAAGTTGCTGGCAACGGAGAAGTGCCGGTAAAGGTGATAATAGAGTGCGATCTTCTCACCGATGAAGAGAAGATCGCAGCCACCGAAGCCTGTATCAAAGCCGGTGCTTTCATGGTCAAGACCTCCACCGGTTTCGTCAAGGACGGTAAGGGCGCGACAGTGGAAGATATCACCTTGATGAAGAAGACCATAGGAAAACACAAACTCGAGATCAAAGCGAGCGCAGGCATAAGAGATGCCGAAAAGGCATTCGCCCTGGTCAAAGCAGGAGCAACCAGATTGGGCACCTCCGCCGGTGTCGCTATTGTTCAGGGCGCCACCACCGCAGGTGCGTCCTACTAACCCCCTTATTTACCTTCAAAAAATCGGAGCGTTACAATGAAATATTCAAAGATGAGTCATGGCAAATACGTCGTCACCGGCCTTTCACTGGCGGCGATGCTGGGGGTAACCTCCCTCCAGCCGGCAGTTGCCGGCGGCACCGAAGCGGAGCAACACATGCAGAAAGCCAATGAACTCTTCATGAAAAGAAAACTTAAAGAGGCAGCCGCAGAGTTTCGCGAAGTGATTCGTTTAGAGCCCAATGACGCAAAGGCTCATGTGAGACTGGCCAGCACCCTTGCCGCCCAGGAAGACTATGAGACCGCTATTCTAGAATGCAAACAGTCCATAAAACTGGATCCGAAATTCTATTTCCCGCACATCATTCTCGGTCAGATCTACGCCAACACCAAGCGTATGAAGGAAGCCGCCGCCGAATTCGAGAAAGCGGTGGAACTCAAGCCCGATACTTTTAAAGGTCACATGGATCTCGGTCTGGCGTATTCAAGACTGGACAATATCGACGGTGCGATCAAAGCCTATCAGAAAGCGGCGGAGCTCCAGAAAGACAGTGCCCTGCCCCACAACAACCTGGCTATAATGTGGGGCTCCAAAGGCGATTTCAAAAATGCCTGTGCCGCTGCAGAAAAAGCGGTGGAACTTTCTCCGAAGAGTCCGGTCACCAGACTGACCCTGGCTAATGTCTATGCCGACGCCAACGAAGTCGACAAAGCGATAGCCGGCTATCAAGAAGTTTTGAAGATGTCTCCGAAGCATCCTCTTGCCCATTCCGGTCTTGGCTGGATGTATCAGAAACAGGGTAAGTACAAAGAAGCCATAGAAGAACAGAAGAAAGCCCTGAAAGGCTATCCGACATATTCCCGGGCCCGTTATCTGATGGCTGCGTCCATGGCGAAATCAGGCGATACCAAAGGAGCCGAGAGAGAGTATAAAAAAGCGGTCGAATCAAAACCTCTCGATCCGATGGCTTTAGTCGAATACGGCAAGTTCCTGCAGAGCACCGGACGCAAAGACGAAGCCAAGGTTCAGTACGAGGCGGTATTGAAAGTAATGCCCGATCATAAACTGGCCAAGAAAGCGATCAGCAGCCTGGCCGGCGGCTAAGTCAAATAGTTTTGTCGACGCGCAAAATACTGGGTCGCTGGGATTCGGTAGCGATCAGCATCGGTATCGTAATCGGTGTCGGGATTTTTCGGGTCCCGTCCGAGGTCGCCGGCTACCTCGGCTCTCCATTGTGGATACTTATAGTCTGGCTGCTTGGCGGGATCTTCTCTTTTATCGGCGCTCTTTGCTATGCCGAACTCTCATCTATCTATCCTTCATCCGGAGGAGACTATGTCTATCTGAGAGAATGTTACGGCAAAGCGCTGGCGTTCATATTCGCCTGGTCGGAACTATTGATCACCAGAACCGGCTCGGTGGCGGCCATCGCCCTCATGTTCGGAGAATATTGCTGCTCCCTGTTCAACCTGGGCGATTCGCCAGTTAAACCACTTGCCGTGGCGATAGTGGTAGTTTTGACCATTACCAATTTATTCGGTCTGAAAACCGGAAGCCGACTGCAGAATATCTTTACCCTGGCAAAATTGCTGGCCCTCTCCCTGATATTCATAGCCGGTCTATCCCTATGGCGCGCCCCGGCTTCCGACTTCAGCGTCGCCACCTTTACGCAGTTTAGCGATGATAGCGGGGGCAAGGCACTTTTATTTGCTTTGATGACCGCTTTAGTACCCATCCTCTGGACCTACGGAGGCTGGCGCGACAATGTCTTCCTGGCAGGCGAAACCAGAGACGCCCACAAAGCAGTCCCCTTCGCCCTGATCATCACGTGTCTTACTGTGACGGTTATCTACGTGAGCATGAACTTTCTCTATCTCTATCACCTGCCACTTGCCGATGTGGCATCATCCAAGCTTATAGCCACCGACCTATTTAAGGCTCTCTTTGGAGAAGGTGGTGCCAAATTTCTAGAAGCGCTGGTAGTACTATTCGGATTCGGCGCTATTAACGCCCTGATTCTGACCGGCAGCCGCATCGCCCATGCCATGGCCGACGACAATGTCTTCTTCAAATTTCTCTCCAGAGTAGATCCGAGAACCGGCACACCGGTGAGAGCGACTCTCTTCAACGGCGTCTGGGCATGCGCGCTCATTTATTTGATCGGAAAGTTCGAAAATCTTCTTTTCTTTACCGGGCTGGCGGTCTGGGTTTTCTTCGGATTGACCGCTCTTTGCGTAATAGTGCTGCGCCGAAGACAACACATAGCCGATCACGGCGAAGAGACCTTCAAGTTACCGCTTTATCCATTGATACCATTACTAGTAGCACTGGTCTCCTTCCTTCTCGCGGTGAGCGCCTATCAGAAGTTCCCCCACGAATCATTCTGGGGAACGGTGATAGTTCTTTTGGGAATACCGGTGTTCTATCTACAGCAACTTAAGAGAGAAAGCGCCACATAAAGCCGTTTACTTCGCTCCTTCGGAGAGCTGCATGCGAAGCGCCTCCCAGGGCTTATTGTGCCAGAGCACTTCCAGATATTTTTTTTGCATAGCTCCCATCAAAGAGCTTCTCGCTCCGGCTGTGGCACGACATATGGGAAGACCCTCTTTAAAGGCCTCTTCCGCTTGGTCGTTCTTTCTCTGGAGAGCGAGCACGGAACCGAGTCCGTAAAGTGACTTGGCGGCGTAAATAGATTCGTCCTTGTTATGGCTGCGCCACCAATCCAAACCAAGGCGATAGTACTTTTCCGCTTCGGGATAGTTGCCCATTCGACTATAGATATCTGCCAACTTACTGCAGGCATCCTGATAGATAGGAGGGTGATTTTCTTTGATACCTTCAGTGATACCGTAGAGCTTTTCATAGATTTTGAGAGCGCTCTCAAGATCATCTCTTTGGGAATATATATCGCCAAGAACTCTCAATGGTTGAAGCTTAGAGCCGGTCGGCAACGTCTCGGCGTCGGACATCGACACGGCTTTCAGGCAATTCTTTTCGGATTCGTCCAGTTTGCCCTGCATAAAGCAAACATAGCCGAGAATCCGATAAGATTCCGCCTGGGGCCACTGACCCTTCACTGTTTTAGTGACCTCAAGCAATTCTCTGGTCTTCTCCTCGGCCTCTTTCCAGTGGCCTGAATTGGCAAAAAGTTCAACCAGGCTGGAGAGCGCATTGGCATATTCTTCGGATTTCTCCCCCTGCTCATCCCGAACAAAATCCAGCGCGTCTAAAGCCGCTTGTTTTCTTGGTTCAAAGCCTTCGACCTCAGAATCCACCGCTTTGTTTTGCACCACCCATAACATCTTCTCATTCAAGGGCGGAAACTTCTTATCTCTGTGACCGAAACTGGTTGTCACCCAGAAGATAGGCACCGCGGTCAGTATAAGCGTGAGAGCCCCGAAGAGGATGAATTCGGAAGAGAGCGGATAGAGCCCGAATCGACGCCTCGAGATAGGAGCGGTTACTTGAAAGGCATTGGCGGTGGTGCTCCACTCCTCGTCATTGGCGAGCAAGAGCAGTTCGAGATCGCTTTTCAGCTGGGTGATGCTCTGATACCTTTCATCGGGAGATTTGTTCAAACACTTGAAGATCACGGTCTGAAATCGCGATACCAGCCTGGGATCGGCATCCTCCAGCTCTATCTCCCTTGGCGCTTCGTTCATGTGCTTGTAGGCTGTTTCGAGGACGTTTTTGCCTACAAAGGGCGGCTTTCCAATGAGGGTTTCGTACATCACACAACCCAGAGAGTAGATATCGGATCTCTGGTCGAGCCGTTTACCGGTGCACTGTTCCGGACTCAGATAAAGCGGCGATCCGAATACTTTGCCGGTATGGGTGATGTACTGAGAGCTGGAGTTGCTCTCGGTCTCTTCGGTGAGAATCTGCGCTATTCCGAAATCGGTCAATTTGACGTCATCGGTGAACTTCTCGTCATTGATGATGATGATGTTGCTAGGCTTCAGGTCCCGGTGCTGGAAACCGGCTGCTTCGCCTTCGGATAGCCCGTTGCAGACTTGTTTAAAAAGACTGGCGGCTCGCTCGATGGCGATATGTCCGCTCTTAGATAAAAGATCCTCGAGGCTCTCGAAATCGATATTATCGAGAACAAGCCAGACTTGCTTATCGTCCGCTACATGAATCTCCTGATACTGGAGTACGTTCTTACCTTTCAGAGAATCGGCAAGATTATTGAGACGCTGGCGAAACTTTTTTAAATTCCGAATTCCCTCGGTGAGATGTTTGTGGATATGCTTGAGAATGCACTGCTTTCCAGTATCCCTAGCCTTGGCCAGATAGACGGTGCTGATACTGCCTTCGCCGAGGAAGTCTATAATCTGCCATTTTCCCTCGACGATCTTACCGACCAGGGGATCGGCTTCTCCGAATAAGGAAAGATCGCTTTTCGTTTTGTCGACTTCTTTCTCAGACACTGATTCTTATTCCGCCAGAAAGATACCCGTACTGATATCTTATACCCGGCCCTGAGAAATTCAGGAGAATATATCGTTTACCTTGCGGTCGACAAAAGCGAACAGGTCATTACCCTCGGCATGGACCGTCAGACGATCTCCCAGGGCGAAAGGATAGACTATGTGCGGACCATCGACGAAAATCGCCCCGGTACGCATCTGAGAAGTTATGACCAGGGGCTTGGATTTAGGGACAAGACCATGAAGGAGCTGCCAATTATCACTGGGCCGCATATTGGGCTCACGCACCATAAACTGATACTGATCGAATTCAATGGGCAGAACCCTGGCTCCGGCAGATCGAAGCGTACCGGTAGAACCGGCAGGCGATCCCACAAGGACACCGGAAGATCGATGTTCTTCTTGAATCTCATCCAGCTGCATGAAATAACGACTGGTGGCGGCAGGGCTGGTGTGAGCCACCAGAATCTCGTTCAAAGACCGCTGAGGCAAAACTTCCCCGTTCAATACCAGGCGCAGCCTGAGAATATTCACATACGAAAGGGTGTCGTCCATAATTTGATCCAGCAACGACGCGAAATTGTCCTGGTTGGCAAGACAGAAGTGGCCGAAGCTTGATGACTGAGAAGAGTTGACGCCCAATAAAGGAACCTTATCGAGAGAATGGGAGGCATCCAGAAAGGTGCCGTCGCCGCCCACCGAAATCATCAAGTCGATATTCTGAATATAGTGATCCAGCTCGGAGCGGGCGATGATGCGATAGGCTATGTTTCGCTTCGAAAGCTCGGCTTCCACCACCTCCATCGTGGCGATATGCTCGTTATGGGCCAGCTCGACACGCTCGACAACCTTGCTCTTCTCTTGAAGTAGCTTGAGGAATCTCGACTCGCGGTACTCTTCCGCCTGGATCTGGTAAGTGGTCTTCTTGTGTAGAACGAGTACTTTTTGAACTTTCAAGTCCAGGTCTCCCGTTTTGAAACTTCGAAGCCTACCAGAATCAGGTCTCAAATGCCAGACGGAGTAGGGCACTATGCAACGGTTCACATCGCTCAAAAAGGGCAAATAGGGCGCCCTCTTTTGGGTTATACTGAATTCTTCAGAAATCCCCTCTGTTAACATCAAACAAGGAGGACTCCATGACTTTGTCAGGAGCCGAAATTCGGAGCAAATTCGTAAGCTTTTTCAAGGATAAGAAAGGGCATCTTCACCTGCCCAGCTCGAGCCTTATCCCGGACAACCCCACCCTGCTTCTGACTTCGGCGGGCATGGTCCAGTTCGTTCCGATCTTCCTTGGCAACGCCAAACCGACCAGCCCTCCCCGGGCGGTCACGGTGCAGAAGTGCGCCCGAGCCGGCGGCAAAGACTCCGACATCGAAAATATCGGTAGAACCACAAGACACCACAGCTTCTTTGAAATGCTGGGCAACTTCAGCTTCGGCGACTACTTCAAGAAAGAGATCATCCCCTGGTCCTGGGAATTCGTCACCGAGGATCTGGGTCTCGACAAAGAGAGATTAATCGTCACCATCTTCGAAGGAGATGCCGATGTGCCGGCTGACGAAGAGGCTTTCAAGCTCTGGCACGAAGTGGTCGGAGTTCCAAAAGAACACATCTTTCGCATGTCGAAGAAAGACAATTTCTGGGGACCTCCCGGTCCCACAGGACCTTGCGGTCCATGTTCCGAAATCTACTATGACCGCGGTCCGGAATTCAGCAAGAAAAAGGACGCCGACCCCAATGTTATCGATCTCGATGACGATGATCGTTTTGTCGAGTTCTGGAACCTCGTCTTTATGGAACTCTTCAAAGACGAAGAGGGCAATTTCAAACCGCTCGAGAAAAAGAACGTCGATACCGGCATGGGACTCGATCGCACCGCGATGATTCTCCAGGGTAGACACAACACCTTCGAGACCGACTTGCTTCAACCAGTTTTAGATGAGGTCTGCAAAATTGCTTCGGTCAGATATCACGGCGGCATCATCAAAGGACTGCCTGTAACCCAGGATGAGAAGAACGACAGCTATCTCAAAATCATTTGTGATCACGCCCGCTGTGTCACCTTCTTAATCGCCGACGGTGTCAGAACCAGCAATGTGGGCAGGGGCTATGTGCTTCGCTTCATCATCCGTCGGGCTGCTAGATTCGGCAGATTGCTGGGCATAGACAAACCATTTCTCTTCCGCCTTGTTCCGAAGATTCTGGAAATCTATGGCGATGCTTATCCGGAGCTCAAAGATAACGAAGAGATCGTCACCCGCTCTATCAAAGAAGAAGAGGAGAGATTCTCAAAAACCATCGATAGAGGCATGCACATACTCGAACAGCTTCTTACCGAGAGCAAAGGCGGGGAGATTCCCGGCAAAGAGGCTTTCAATCTCTATGCTACATACGGTTTTCCTGTTGAGCTGACCAAAGAGATAGCCGAAGAGCACAAACTCGGCATCGACATGAAAGGCTTCGAAGCGGCAAGAAAAGAGCACGAAGAAGTCTCTTCGGTCAATAAATTCAGCGTGGTCATGACCGGAGAAGAAGCACTCGGGGACGTTCTTCGCGAAAGCGGCGAAACAGAATTTACCGGCTATGACGGCACCACTGGCGAAGCCGAAGTGGTGGCAATTCTAAAAGAAGGTAAACCGGCCGAGTTCGTGCAAGAAGGCGAGGACGCCGATGTGGTATTGGACAGAACGCCATTTTATGCCGAATCCGGAGGACAACTCGGGGATCAAGGTGTACTCGAATCGGATGCCGGTAGCTTGAAAGTGCTTGATACCCAGAAGCACGAAGGTTTGATCATCCACAAAGTCAAAGGCATATCCGGCAGTATCGCCCTTGGTTCCAGAGTCTCTACTGCGGTCGACGCTCTGCGCCGGGCCTCCACCGTTCTGCACCACAGCACCGCCCACATATTTCATTCAGCGGTGAGAGAACGCCTGGGTAGACATGTAGCCCAGGCAGGCTCCCAGGTCGGTCCCAACGCCATGCGCTTCGACTTCAGCTTCGAGCGCCAGCCTTCAAAAGAAGAACTCTCTGATATCGAGTCGATGATGAATCTGTGGGTCAGAGAGAACGCGCCGGTGGACACCCGGGTAATGAGCCTGGATGAAGCCAAACAGACCGGAGCGATAGCCATGTTCGGCGAGAAATACGGTGACCGGGTCAGAGTGGTCAGCATGGGCGACTTCAGTCTTGAGTTCTGCGGCGGCACCCATGCCGGTAACACCGGAGACATCGGCCTTATAAAAATCGTCTCCGAAGGCAGTATCGCCTCTGGGGTCAGACGGGTCGAAGCCTACTCCGGCGAGAGAGCCTGGGACTATATCCAGAAACAGATAGACTATCTCGGGCAGGCTAGTGATCGCCTTAAGGTAACCCCGAAGGATCTGTCCTCTCAGATAGAGCGCCTGCAAGAGCAAATGAAGGCGAAGGACAAGCAGCTCGAAGAGCTGGAGAATAAACTCGCCATGGCAAAGCTGGGCGATCTTCTCGCCGCCTCCGAGAATTTAGGAAGCACCAGGCTGATTGTCTCGGAGCTGGAGGGAGTAAGCGCCGATTCGCTCAAATCCCTGGCATCTAATATCACCGAAAAAGGAGACGACTATGTCGTCCTCTTAGGAACCCCCCTGGCTGCCGACAAGGTCTCTCTGGTATGCGCCATCTCCAAGCCTCTGATTTCAAAAACCGGTAACGGCTTGAATGCCGGAAAGTTGGTCAAGGAAATTGCCACCATTTGTGGCGGCGGCGGCGGCGGTCGTCCCGAACTTGCCCAGGCCGGCGGTAAACAGCCAGAGAAGCTGAAAGAGGCTCTCAGCTTCGGTCGGGAAAAAGTGGCGGAATACCTGAAAGTGTAATTCAAGAAGGAAGAGGTAAATCATAGTGACGAGCAGCAAAAGTGCAATAGTATATGCCGACGGCGGCTCCCGGGGGAATCCCGGACCTTCGGGGGCTGGCGCCCTGGTCAAGGACAAAGGCGGAGACGGTGCAACCATCGGTGAAGTCAACAAATTTCTCGGAGTCAACACCAATAATTTCGCCGAGTATACCGGCTTGATAATCGGTCTGGAAAAAGCTCTGGAACTGGGAGTCGACGACGTCGAAGTGAGAATGGACTCGGAGCTTATCGTCAAACAGATGCTCGGTCAGTACCGGGTCAAAAACCAGAACCTCAAACCTTTATATGAAACAGCCAAGGGATTGTCTCGTAAATTCAGTCAGTTTCACATCGTCCATGTCGAACGGGCGCTGAACAAAGAAGCTGATAAACTGGCCAATCAGGCCATGGATCGCGGCCAGTAAGAACAACAGAACAAGGAGAAAACAGTGTCAGCAGCATCAACAAAGATCATCCGACAGGTCTATAAGAAGTCTCTTGCTCTCTGTCTGTCAGCTTTAATCGGAATATTCTGTCTTCTCCCGGCATCGGCTGCGGTGCCGCCGGTGAGAATCGCTGTGGTCTGCGGCGGTGGCAGCGGCATCGAGCAATCGATAGTCGACCGTATATCCGGGCAGCTCGAGATGAACAACAATGTCGCCCTCAGTACGGTCAATCCGGACTGGTATGTGGTATGCAACATCAAAGAGTTCATGGATCAGATGAGCGGACAGATTCGCTATAACGGCACCGTTCTTGTAAAAACCGCCGGTGGTCAGGTTCTCTCTTCGGTGGCGGTGCAGCAATATAAGCAGGACTTCTCCCTCACTCCCGGTGCGCCCTTGAACAAAGCCCTGGTCGACAGCGCTGCCAGAGAAGCGATTCAGGGAGCGGCAGAAAGAGCGATGGGTCCCATCGAAAGAGCTGTACAGGTAGAGATTGACACCCGGGAAAAAATTGTCAGCGCCCAAATAATGGCGGACTCGGAAGAGTATGACGCCGCCATCAACTCGCTCAGACTGGTCAGCCCGGACTCTCCCCACTTCCAGAACGTGCGTGGTCTGATGGATGAATTTGCCGCTGAAAAGGCGGCTCTCGATAATCTCAAGAACGCCGAAGCCAATGCCGCCAAAGGCAAGTATTCGGCAGCGGTGGCGATGCTCAAGCAGATTCCTGCCAAATCCAGATATTCTAAAAAAGCCAGAGGTCTGATCGCCTCTTACAGTGCCCACTTGAAAGGCGCGCCCCAGAAGAGATTAGTTAAAAATAAGAGTACCAAAGGAACGAGCACCTCGGCCTCTTCCAAACAGGCCGAGTTGCAAGCTATGGACAAAGTCTTGAAGATGGAGAAGAAAGCGCTGGAAGACGCTCACGCCAAGGTCAAGAAACAACTGAACAAATAAGTCGAACCAAAATAAAAAATCAAACAAACATGGTCTCTCCTAAATTACGGTTGTGAGCCTGTCTTTTCTGTATCATTTAATTCACATCAGGCAAAGTTGCCATTTATGATCTAAAGTGACCTGAGTAGACTCTTCTATCATCATAAATTTCGCAACGCGACCTCGATGTCGGGCGATCACCATCATTAGCAGGGGATAGGTATATGAACTTTCGAAAAATCGGCTCGGTCATTATGACTCTTGCCTTTGTGATCACCACTCTGGTCTATGCGCCCCCGGCAAAAGCAGATGCCAAGCGGCGCGTAGCCGTACTGCCTTTTGAATACGGGGCGGTTCAGAGCTATGTCGGCACAGTCGACGTAGGTAAAGGTATCACCACTCTTCTAGTCACCAAACTGGTCAATGACGGAACCTTTTCGGTGGTTGAAAGACAGATCCTCGACCAGATTTTGAAAGAGCAAAACTTCTCGGTATCAGATAGAGCCGACAACTCCACCGCCATCAAAATCGGTAAACTCTTGAGCGTGGACGCCATCGTCGTTGGAACCGTTACTCACTTCGGCTTCGAAAATTCGAGCATGAATGTCGGTGCCGGAATCGGCGCCGCCACCAGATACATCCCCTACGTAGGTGGGTTCGGTGGCTTCGGCGGCGGCATGAGAGTCAAAAAGGGTAAAGCGAAAGTGGCCATCGACGCTAGAATCGTCGACACCGCCACCGGAGAGATACTCGCTGCCACCCATGGCGACGGTGTATCCACCAGAAGCGGAGCTTCTCTATGGGGAGCAGGTGCCGATGTCGGATTCGACTCTTCCGGATTTGCTTCTTCGATAGCCGGGGAAGCTACCATGCAAGCGGTCGATGCTGTAGGTTCTCAGCTTATCGGCATGGCAAACCGCATTCCCGATAACAAATCCATCGCCCAGGCCGATGTCCAGGGCAAAGTTGCCGATGTCTCCGGTGACACAGTCATAGTCAACCTCGGCAAACAGAACGGACTTGCCGTAGGCAACAAACTGCATGTTGAGAGAGCCTACAAAACAATCCGTGACCCGGACAGCGGTAAAGTAATCAAAGAGATGTTCAAGACCGTTGCCACCATCGCCCTTACCGAAGTCGATGCCACCTCTTCCACCGGTAAAATTTCCGATGGTACGGGAGTGAGAGTGGGCGATGTGGTCAAGAAAGTAACTGCCACCGTTACCGGTACCGTTCTCAGCTCTGATACCAAAGGAGCCGAATCGACCGAAGAATCGACTCAATAAGGTCGGTGCAGATTACGAGAGTCGCAATAGTCCAAGTTGGTACTTATGAAGGAGAAGCCATGAACATCACTGCCAGACCAAGGACCACCGGGACTTTCGACTCTCCAGGGCAAAACGGACTCAGAGCGGCAACGGCGTGCAGCGTCGTTGCCGCTGTCCTTGCGATATGCGCGTTTCAGGCAATGCCCTGCGCAGCCAAGTCTGAGCCGGACTACGAAAAGAAGTTGGAAAAAGGCTACCACGAACTCCAGATTGGCAATACTGATAAAGCGATCAAGCTATTCTCCTCTAAGGTAAGCAAATATCCGGAATCCGGAGCCTGCCACACCGCACTTGGACAAGCCTTGAAGAGGAAAGGAAAGTTATCCGAAGCCAAGGCCGAGTTCAGAAAAGCAACCGAAGTCGATCCCAAATACCCCTGGGGGCACTATTACCTGGGCGTTTCCTGCGAGCAGGACAAAGAGTGGAAATCGGCGGCGGAATCCTTCCAGAAATATGTAGATCTAGAACCGGAAGGAGGAAAAAGAAAAGCTGTGGAAGAGAGAGTAACTCACTGCAAAAACCAGATTTAGAACCACTAATACAAAGGGAGCGAATCGTGTCCGAGAATAAGTCCTATGCATTTTTCCAGGGAGAGATAGTCCCCGAAGAGGATGCGAAGATAAGCATCAGAACCCATGCTCTTCAGTACGGCACCGGAGTCTTCGAAGGGATTCGAGCCTACTGGAACGAAGAAAAGAATGAACTTTTCGTGTTTCGCATGAAAGAGCACTATCTGCGGATGCTGGACAACATAAAAATCTTGCACATCGAGTGCAAGCATTCGGCAGAAGAGCTGTGTGATCTCACCATCGAATTGCTCAAGAAAAACAATCCTAAAACCGACACCTATATAAGACCCTTCGCCTACAAAGCGAGCATAATGGTCGGTCCCGGTCTTCAGAACAATCCATCCGAATTCTTCATCTATACGGTACCTTTCGGCGCCTATTTCAAAGCCGAAGACGGACTGAAAGTGATGGTCTCCAGCTGGCGGCGGGTCGATGACAACGCCATTCCGCCACGGGCCAAAATCTCGGGAGCCTACGCCAATACCGCCCTGGCCAAGACCGATGCGTATAACATGGGCTTCGACGACTGTATCGTCCTCGACCAGAACGGACATGTCGCAGAAGGCTCCGCCATGAATATCTATATGGTCAAGAACGGAGAGCTGATAACACCTCCTAGCTACGAAAACATTCTGGTCGGTATCACCAGGAATACCATCGCCGAGTTTGCCGATAAAGAGTTCGGTATCAAAGTCAAAGAGAGAAAGATAGACAGAAGCGAAATCTACACAGCCGACGAACTCTTCTTCTGTGGCACCGGCGCCCAGGTCGTACCCGTGGTGGAAGTCGACAAGCGTAAAATAGCCGATGGTAAAATGGGCGCTACCACCAAGCGAATTCTCGACGCCTATGAAGCAATAACCCACGGCAAGATGGATGCCTACAGCCATTGGCTCACGCCTGTTTATGCCTCAGCCGGAAACAAAATCGGAGCCAGATAAGTCATAATAAGATTATGAACAAAAAAATCTTCCTCTTAATCTCGCTTCTAGCAATGGTGGCATTCACAGCGACGCCGGCCCAGGCAGGAGGCTACAAGCCTAGCGATATCTATAAACAATATCTCGCCAGGGTCTACTACGCCAGAAGTCTCTACGAGCTGGCGCCTTATTTTATCGAGCGAACCCGAAACAACATGCTCAGCCTGCAGGGTGAAGCTGCCGAGAAACAGCTACAGAAGCTCAAGAAGAGTTACATCGGCAAGTTTACCGTCAATAAGGAAGAGGTTGTTGGTGACATGGCTTTCATAGATGCCAACGGCTACGCCAAGGACTGGGATCAAGTAACCAAGGCCAAGGTTCGAGTTGAGATGCTGCGAGAAGCAGGTGCCTGGAAAATAAAGCACCATTCTTGGACAGGCAAAGTAAGTCCGCCTAAAGGACAAATCGGCAGGAAGAAGAAATCTTATCGCTGAATTAACTTAAGTGCTTAAATGCTTAAGTCCTGACTAATTCTCCGAACCATGCACCATTGGTACGAAGCGAACGGGAATAAGCTGTTTCTCTTTTGTCACGCCATTTTCTCTGGTGATAAGAACCAGCCACTGCAGGTCTCCCTTGCCTACAGGCAATATCATCTTGCCGCCTTCTTTGAGCTGATTAACTAAAGCTTGCGGTATCTCATTCGGTGCGGCGGTGACGATAATAGCGTCGAACGGGGCCTGGTCAGGCCATCCTTTATAGCCATCGCCCACCCGAATCACGACATTATCAACAGAAAGAGCATCGAGAGCCAGCCTCGCCCTATTAGCCAGTGCCTCCAGAATCTCTATAGAATAGACCTTCTTGACCAGTTTCGACAGTATCGCAGCCTGATATCCCGAGCCGGTGCCAACTTCGAGAACTCTGTCTTCGGGCGCCAATTGTAAGACCTCGGTCATGTAAGCAACCACATAAGGTTGCGAAATCGTCTGCTTCAAACCGATGGGAAGCGCGTTGTCTTCATAGCTCGAGTCTCTTATGGACTCAGGCACGAATAAATGCCGCGGTGTTTCTCTGAGCGCTTTCAAAACAGTCTCATTGGCTATTCCTTTGCTGCGAAGATCGGCAACAAGTTGATCGTTCTGTCTATCGTACTTGAGTTGAATCGCTTCAGCCTCCCCTTCACCGTCAGTTTTGACTTTCTCCTGAGCACAACCGCTTGAAGCGAAAGAAAGCATGCCCAGTGCGGTCATGCCCCCCAGGAACTTCCGCCAGTTGAAAAAATGCATCCACTGTCCTCCGGCATGAACCCGCCGATCTACAGTTTAGCAAAGAAGTGCCGTGATTCGACTCGACTTTTCGGTGTTACTTCTGGGCAATTCGCTTCATATCGGAAGCAACAGCGCTTCTTAAATTGGCGATCACGTTAGGCATGGTGCTCTTGAGCTGTTTATCTACGATCATTCTCGGGACAAAAAGCCCGCCGTCGATGTGTTTAGCATAGGTGACCCGGGTGTACTTGCCACCGTCAACGGGCTCCAGGAACCAGAAACCATCATTTGCTTTGAAGGCTCCGCTGGCGCGACTCCACTCCATCTGGTGCGGCTCGCTCTCTACCACATGGAGAACATAATCATACTTCACCAGTCCACCAAGGGAGACGACCTCGAATTCTACTTTCTTACGGTTATCCTTCTGGTCTAGTAGACGAATTTTTTTGAGGTTGGAGAAGACACTGGGTGCCTTGTCATAATCGGTCAGATAGGACCAGACATGCTCCGGACTGGATTTGATCATGGCCCTTGTCACATGAAACTCACGATCACCTATCTTCACTTTTTCCTGAACAATCTGACCACCGGAAAGCTGAGCGTCGCGGGTAACCGCGGCAACCTTCTTATAGTCCGTCGAGATTGCAACACTCTCTTGCGCTGCGGTCAAGGAGATTAATGCAGCCATACTTAAGGCAACCATCGCAAGCTTTCTGCTGCTTCTCTTTTCTGGTGTTTCCATATTTCAATGCACCTGCGGATCTTTGTATCTTTGGATCTTCGTACTTTAAAAAATCGAGCCGAACAGCAATCAGGTTGTGCATACCCCAGAAGAACCAGTCAACGGACTTCATTCGAGGAACAACCGTCAATTTCAAAAAACGATAAACTTACTTAGAAGAGCCTTTCTAGAATGGCAACTTTTCTTGAAGACGCGGTCAGTGCCTAACTGTTCCCGAAACAGAAATTTATTCTTACCGTGCTGTCAATGAACCATCCGGAGAAAACTCTGTCAAAATATTGCCGATAAACCTTATAAAATAGCTAGGTCCCAAGAAAGAAAAAGAGGAAGTCCGATGGCAGCGAAGTCCAGTTCCATAACCGGGAAGCATAGAAAAGGCTTGATTTCCGGACTCTGCCTGGGCATGCTAATGATTCTCCAGCTCCATACAGAAGCATTGGCTACGGACTTTTCGAAAAATCCCTTCGCCGATTCCCAAAAAAGACTGGAAGGGCTCGGGTCCTACACCACTATTCTCAACGCCGGTCAGGCTCAAAGCTCCCCCTCGACAACTCCCTCGGTTATCATCGGCGCCCCTTCGCCCTTGCTAGGCGCCCCGGATGCCACCACTAGCAATGCCGGTATTTTCAACAGAGCCCTCAGGGGCTATGCTGGTTTTAATTCAGGCTTCTCAGGCTTTTCAAGCTTCAATCCATATTTAAGCGGTTACAGAGGCGGCTTTGGTGGTTACGGAGGCTGGGGCGGCTATTCAGGCTGGCATGGTTGGGGTGGTCATAGCGGCTGGAGGAACTGGGGAGGATACGGCGGCTATGGCGGCTGGGGCTTCGATTCTGCCGGTCCGGCCTGGTCTGCCGGCTATGGTCCGTTCAACGAAATGGGTGGGACCTATTTCCATCAAAGCAGTCCCAGCAAAGCTTCTGGCAACTATTACGCGCCATCCACCACCGATTCCAGCGCTTCGGGAAACTATTATTCTTCGAACAGCCCTCCGGTCAGCATGCCGATCAAACCCTATACTACTCCGGACAACTACTGGGGTCAGTCCGGCAGTCCCTTACCCAAAGATATCAACAAAGTGCCCTGGTAGAGGCTTCAATCACGCTTCACGGCATTTTTTTTCAGGTTGTCCAGCTCGTTTTCAAGACTTTTTGTCTCAGCATGGGCTGCACCCAGCTTCTTTCTCTTGATAGAAAGGGCTTGTTCCAGCACATCTATCGCGTCGGTCTGCCTTCCCTGCCGAGCGTAGACTTTGGACAACCAGGCTAATTCGTCCGCTATATGAGGGTCTTCGGGTTTACCGGATTTATATGAATAGCGAGTATCGAGGGCCCTTTCAAAATAATGCCCTGCTTCGGAGAGCTTGTCCTGGTTAAAGCAGCAAACGCCCAGATTAAAACATGTATTGGCAATGCGCGGATCGCGCTCAGAGAGAAGGTCTTCACGCATAGACAGAGCAAGAACAAGATAAGATTCAGCCTCCTTCCATTGTTGCTGCTCCATATGAACTCCAGCTAGAGCATTGATACTAGAGGCCATCTCTTTGGAGCGATTGCCGAAACTTTTGGATTCAAGTAAGGAGCGCTCGAAAAATGCCTCTGCCTTTTTGTACTCTTTCTTCTGCATACAGATACCGCCCTGATTGATCATAGAAGCCCAGCGAGCGTTATAACTCTGGGCTTCAGCCGAAGCGGTATAGAAGGCGAATGCTATCGCTATCAGGAGCGTTGTCAGAGCGATGGGTAGAGAGGAGATTATCAACTCGTCGGAATCGTCGGAATTGTCGGAACTGCTGGAACCCCGGAGAACATCGAAGGCACAAAACCAGGAATCGGCGGTGGCGAGAGAATATTCCATTGAATAGATTCCAGGGTCTCGGCCACCACCTGGGCAACTGAATCCATTGAGTCTGCCGGAATAGAGAAGTGGATCTCGTCCACCTTAAGACCGTCACAGCGAGAGTCTACGAAAAGACTGATATGCATTCGCTCCTGGTTGATGTCGGACCAGAATACGAATAAGACGTTCTTGGAATTGATCGTTCTAACTTCGGCGCTCTCTATCTTGATAGGAATCATAGAGGCGATGTCAGGCTCGGTCTGGCATCTAGCCGTCACGGCAATCGGTCCGAGAACATCGGCTATAGGAGCCAGCCTTTCCGGAGAAACCGACTGGGGGCTTGAAACCAGACGAAAGAACTCATTGGCGATGCCGTCATCCACACTGAAGCCCCGGTGCCAGAAATCGAGCACGACTTCCCTGTCAGCCCTGAGGCGAAAACGGCGAAAAACCTGATTGCAACAGGAGACTTCTCCCGACAGCACAGTCGACTTACGGCACTCTTCGAAGGCAGAGAGCCTGACAAAGTTTACGCTATCCAGTATCCCACCCGACTTTTTGCTGGTGTCATCGCAATGGCTTGCAAAATCGAGTTCTCCTAAAGCCTTTTCAATCATCCTTAATACCTGAACAGCCCAACCACAACCTGTGAGATACCGCGAATTCCTTACGTCTCTTGCCTGCCTACCATCTCATTAAAGCGACGTTCGAGACAACCGTAAAATCCCCACGGCAAAGGGTCAAATGAAAGCTAGTTTATAAAACGGTCTTCTAAGGGGCAAAGTGATGAAACAGTTCTCCATACTTGCTAGGCTCAAGTTCCCCGCAAATGTATAATCTTCATTAAAATCGAGACGTTTAAGAAAAATTCTTGATTAAGTACCGCAGCATAAAATCGAGAAAGCCGCCTCTATGCAACAGACCTTTGAAAAACCGCTTATAGACTTGCTCAAAGCCCAGGGTCGAGATCCAAAAGATGTAGCGGTTGTTCAAAAGGCTTATGATTTCGCCCACAAAGCCCATGATGGGCAACTGAGGAAGTCAGAGGATCCTTATATTATTCATCCGGTCGAGGTAGCCGAGATACTGGCCAACCTGGAATCCGATGTTCCGACACTCTGTGCAGCACTTCTCCACGATGTCCTCGAAGACTGCGATGTTACCTCCAAAGAGATGGAGAAAGAGTTCGGACCGGACATCGTAAAAATAGTCGAGGGTGTCACCAAGCTTGGCAAGTTCAGCTTCAGCTCTAAAGAAGAGCGCCAGGCCGAGAACTTCCGCAAGCTCATTGTCGCTATAGCCGAAGACTTTCGGGTTGTCCTTGTAAAAATGGCTGACCGCCTGCACAACATGCGCACTCTCCAGCATATGCTGCCTCATAAACAGGTGGAGATCTCCAAAGAGACCCTCGAAATCTATGCACCACTGGCAAACCGCTTCGGTCTTGGAGAGATGAAGTGGGAGCTTGAAGACCTCGCCCTCAAATATGTTCACCCTGATGAGTTCCAAAAGCTGCAGAAACTGGTGATTAATTCACGAGAAGAGCGAGAAGACCTGATTCAGCATGTAATCTCCAAATTGGAAGAGGAGATAAAGCATCGGGGCATAAACGCCAACATATACGGCAGACCGAAGCATCTTTTCGGAATCTGGCTGAAGATGAAGAAACAGGCCAAGACATTCGAAGAGCTTTATGATGTGCTCGGGATAAGAATCATCGTAGACTCGGCAAGCGATAAGAATTTCTGCGAAATAGGCAAAGACCCCGACACCCACAAATGCTACGAGGTCATGGGAATAGTTCACGCCCTTTTCACACCCATACCCGGACGTTTCAAAGACTACATCGCCATGCCGAAATTCAACGGCTACCAGTCTCTGCATACCGCCGTAATCGGTCCCAACGGCAGACCGGTGGAAATCCAGATTCGTACCCGTCGCATGGATCACGTCGCCGAATACGGGATAGCAGCCCACTGGCGCTATAAAGAATCCGGCACATCGGAAAAGTCCGAAGACGGCAACGACAGGAAACTAGCCTGGCTTAGACAACTGGTGGACTGGCGTCAAGATCTGGCCGATGCCCAGGAATATATGGAAGAGGTCAAAATCGATCTCTTCTCCGACCAGACTTTCGTGTTCAGCCCCCGGGGCGACGTCATGGACCTGCCGACGGGCTCGACACCTATCGACTTCGCCTACAGAATCCACACAGCGGTAGGTCATCGCTGTGCCGGCGCTAAAATCAACGATCGCATCATGCCACTTAATACGGTGCTCAAAAACGGCGATATCGTCGAGATCATCACCACAAAAGTTCAACAACCCAAAATGGACTGGCTCAATTTCGCCAAAACCCATGGCGCCAAAAGCAAGATCCGCCAGTGGTTCAAAAAGCACCACAGGGACGAGCATATCCAACAAGGACGCCAGATGCTGGAAGCCGAGCTTGGCAAGAACGTCTTAGATGAATTTTTGAAAAACGACGAAAGGGTAAACGACGTCGGCAAGAAACTCAACCTGCGAAAACCAGAAGACATACTTGCCGCCATCGGTTACGGCGACATAACCGTCGCTCAGATAACCCACAAATTGAGGGAATACGAAAAGCAGAAGGAAGTCGAACTAAAAGGCTATGTCCTTCCTACCCCTCAAGAAGTCAAACCGAAAGATGTCGGTGGACTGGGAGGACTATTGCATCACCTGGCGAAATGCTGTCAGCCTGTTCCGGGAGAAGAGATTGCCGGGGTGGTAACCAGGGGCAGTGGCATAGCCGTTCATAGAGTCGATTGCGCCAACCTCCTGAAAGTCGATGAAGACAGGAGAATGTCGGTAGACTGGTCCTCAGAAAGGTCGACTACTTATCCTGCCTGCCTCAAGGTAGAATGCCTTGATAGAGTCGGTATCGCCGGCGATATCTTGAAAAAAGTATCGGATAACAAAGTCAACCTCAAAGACCTCAGAGTGGAGACAAAGAAAGACCAGAAGTCGGCCATGATCATGTTGATTGTGGAAGTGAATCATATCGAGCAGCTCACTCAAGTGTCGCGGGCGATCTCTCAGATATCCGATGTCATCAGGGTGATCAGGAAAGACCATCATAAGAAAGCGCCGGTCAAGCAGAAAACCCAGAAAAACAATGTCACCCCGATACGCAATAAACGCGCCCAGGCAGACGGTAAATGAACCTGGCACTAACTCTGGGAACCAAAAATCCAGGTAAGCTCAAAGAGTTCGAAGAGCTGTCCAGGGACTGTCCCTGGCTGGAGCTGGTTCTGGCTCCTGCCGATTTCGACCCGAAGGAGACCGGCAATACATATATAGAGAACGCCTTTATCAAAGCATTGGCGGCCGCGGAAGCCTCGGGCAGACTGTCGGCCGCCGACGATTCCGGTCTCGAAGTAGACGCCCTGGAAGGCAGACCCGGTCTTTATTCGGCTCGCTATTGCGAAGGTTCCGATGCCCTGGGTAGAGCCAAACTTCTAAAAGAGCTTGAAGGCAAGGAAAACCGCTGCGCCCGGTTCGTATGCGCCATCGTTCTCTGCCAGCCCGGTAGTAAAGAGCCGATTTTTCAAACCGAGCAATACTGGACAGGGCGCATAAGCCTTACTGAGCAAGGCACTCAAGGATTCGGCTTCGATCCGGTTTTTCTGCCTTTAGAAAAAGATGTAACAGCCGCTCAAATTTCCGCAAAAGAAAAAAATCTACTCTCTCACCGGGGACAAGCATGGCGTCAGACCTTGAGGTTTTTAGAGAAAAACTTCATCAATCCATGAGCAAACGGACATATACAAACTCAGTTCACAAGAGCTAAAGTGTTTCCTCGTCAACATAATCTCTTGAAAGAGAAAAAAAAACAGTTGATTCCTTCAAGAGCCACGAACGCTCGTCGGGAAAGTATCAATGAAAGGAGCCCAGCTTGACGGACTTTGTCACAAGCACATCAAACCAGATGTCTCTGCCCAATGACACAGATTGGCAGGATAAAGCCTATGCAAGAAAGCCTGAAGAGAGCGATCGAGAGATAGATCTGAAAAACGCTTTCGATTGGCTTATGTCTGAAGACCATGCCGATAATCAGGTCAAGGAGAGACGCTGTGACCTGCTCATCTGGCTGCTTAATCTGGAGCTCAGATTGAGCCCCTACGTCGAAGAGCCTGCCTGATATTCATCGTTCTGTAAACTTAGTGGACTGATTCGACCAGGGACGGATCTGGACTCTTTCCAGGCGCTAAAATGACAGGCGTCCAGAGCAGATCTAATACCGGGTAGAAGCATGGCCTACACAGATTTGAGAGAGTTCATCGAGGCTCTCAGAAACGACAACGAACTCTATGAAATAGACACACCGGTCTCCACAGACCTGGAAATCGCCGAGATCACTGATAGAGTCAGCAAATCAAAGGGCGCTTCAAACAAAGCTCTGCTCTTCAACAACGTGGAAGGCTACGATATTCCCGTTTTAATCAATGCCTTCGGCTCCCAGAAACGGATCTGCCGCGCCCTGGAAGTGGATGATCTCGATGAAATCGCCGCTCGCATCCGCAAACTGATCAAACCGAAAGTACCGGAGTCTTTGGTAGATAAGCTCTCGATGCTGCCGACGATTCTAGAAGTCGGTCGTTTTCCGCCAAAATTAGTGCGGGGCAACGCTCCCTGCCAGGAAGTGGTCATAACCGATCCCAACCAGCCGATGCTGGACAAACTGCCGATTATCAAATGCTGGCCGGACGACGGTGGTCCCTTCGTCACCCTGGGCGTTGTTATAACCCGGGATCCGAAATCCGGACATCGCAACCTGGGCGTCTATCGCCTGCAAAAATTCGATAACGTCACCACCGGCATGCACTGGCACAAGCACCATGACGGAGCCAGGCACTTCGAAGACAAACGTCGCCAGACCAAAGACGGCAATCAGCCTGAAGAGCCACCGAACTTCGGCACCTTCTTTGAAAAGGAAGGCTATCAAAAACCAGGCACTCGCCTCGAAGTAGCCGTGGTTCTTGGTGCCGAGCCGGCGGTCACCTATTCGGCCACCGCCCCTCTGCCCCCGGATATCGACGAATTGATCTTTGCCGGCTTCCTTCGTCAAAGCCCGGTGAAGCTAACCAAATGCAAGACCGTCGACCTGGAAGTACCGGCGAACGCAGAGATTGTTATCGAAGGTTATGTAGAACAAGATGACCTGAGAACCGAAGGTCCCTTCGGAGACCACACCGGATTCTATAGCCTGGCAGGTATCTTCCCCACATTCCATGTAACCGCGGTCACCCATCGCCAGAATCCTATTTATCAAACCACCATAGTAGGCAAACCGCCCCAGGAAGACTGCTATCTGGGCAAAGCCACCGAAAGAGCCTTCTTACCCATGGTGCAGATGCTGGTGCCCGAGATTGTCGATATGAATCTGCCCTGGGAGGGCGTTTTCCACAACTGTGTGATCGTCTCTATAGACAAGCGTTTCCCCGGTCATGCCCGCAAGGTAATGAGCGCCATCTGGGGTCTGGGTCAGCTCATGTTCACCAAGTTCGCCATCGTGGTAGATAAAGAGGTCGACGTCCAGAACCTCTCCGAGGTGGCATTGAACGTTTTCGGCAACACCGACCCCAAACGAGATATGATGTTTGTGGAAGGTCCCCTGGACATCCTCGACCATGCCTGCCCCATCCTGGGTTATGGTTCCAAAGTCGGCATCGACGCCACCAGAAAATGGGAAGCGGAAGGCTTCCACCGGCCATGGCCCGAGCCCATTGTGATGTCAGAGGAAATAAGATCCATGGTGGAATCCAAATGGTCGAAATATGGCTTTGCCGCAGGCAAATTGCAAGAAGCGACAAAATCTTGACGAATCCGAATCCGAATCAGAAATCCACCTCGAAACCCGGTCCTATCGCAAAAACAATACTTATTCTCCTTTCGCTTTTGATACTTCAGGTATCCCAAATTTTTCCTGGCGAAGAAGCGCTGGCAGAAGAGAGCGCTTCCTTTAAAGCAGCGCTGAAATCGTCTACTGATTTTTTCAAGAAAGGAAACATCCAGGCTGCCTTCAACTACTGCAACCAGGCCCTGGAGCTGAACCCAAAATCCGCCGACGCGCTTCTCATTCGAGGCTGGCTTCTGCTCAACGCCAACAAACCGGACCGAGCAGTGGAAGAATTCAACAAAGTCCTGAAAGTCGATCCCAATAACGTAAACGCCTACAAATCCAGGGGACTTGTCTATCGTCAGTTAAAAGAGTTCGAGCGCTCCTCCATCGATCTAGACAAAGCAAAGAAACTGGACCCCACCGATGTGGAAGCCAATTATCTCCATGCCATGGGAGACATTCTGAACGGCAATCATGAGCTGGCTATAGAAAATTTGAACACCGCCATAAAATATGGCTCCAATCATCCAAGATTGAATCATCTCTACTACTGGCGTGGCCGCACAAGACAGATGATGGAAGACCACAAAGGAGCCGTAGAAGACCTGACCAAGTGCCTGGATCTCTCCAGTTCCAACTTTCAATCTAAGATCAAGCCGGATCCCAAATATGACCTGAGCACTCTGTTTTTCAGAGTTTCAATCTACACTGAAAAATCAGATTCCATATTCGGACAACTGGAAAGAGCCCAGAGCTATCTTGCCCTGGGAGAGTACGCAAAAGCCGCCGCAGACTATACCGCCGTTCTAGCCCTCAATCCGGAAGATGTGATTATGTACGAGGAGAGAGGTTATGCCTACCTCCTCGACGGTCAGTATCAAAATTCTCTCAAAGACTTCAATCGAGCCCTTCTGCATGGTTCCCACTCCACCGACCTCTATCTGAGGATGGCGGCGGCGAACTACTGCCTGGGCAAATATGATCGGGTTCCCGGCACCCTCGAAACCTGGTTCAAAAGAGAAGGCTATGTTTCGCAAGATTCGCCCCTGGCAATTGCCCTTTCCTATTCTTCTTATATAAGAACGAAAAGATTCGAAGAAGCTCATCTATATCTGAAGAAGGTCGGCGCCAAAATTCCTGCCAAAGAGGCATGGCACCTCAAATGTTTCCTGGTGCTGAAGAAGAGCCTCTGTTGTTCCGGTCTTATGAAAGAAGCCGGCAAGCCCACAGACAAGGCATGGGCCCAGGCTCATTTTCTAGCAGGCAATTTTTACACCCTCACTAAGTCCCCTGCCAAAGCCAGAAAGCAATATGAAGATGTCATGCTGTCGGCTGATAAACGCTCTACCGAGATGGCGGTTGCCAGGCAAGAATTGAAGCGTATTCAGTAACTTTCATTAAATAGGGTTTTCAAGAGGAATAAATTTCCCGGATCCGCGTTGAAAGTGATATTAACCGGGCATAAGAATTGTACGAACTCGATCGACTGAACGATCACCAACCACATCGCTCCCGGCGAGTTCTAGTCTGTACTTCGTATAATCAAGAGTGTGCGTAATGAAACAGCTCAAACGCATGTTAGGTCTTTTCATGCTTGTTTCACTGGTGACAGTGTCACTGTACCAGCCTGCCCAGGGTCATAAAAACCACCCGCGGGAAATCTATCACAAGGCATGGCAACTGGTGAATGACTCCTATTACGAAGACGGCTTCAACGGCGTCGACTGGAAAAAGCTCGAGCACAAGTTCGACAGCAAGATCCAGACAGTGGAAGATGCTCACAAATACATCAAAGTGATGCTCAAAACCCTCAACGACCCCTACACCAGATTTCTAGATCCCAAAGCGTACAAAGATGAGAGCGACGCCATCGACGCGAAGATAGTCGGTATCGGGATCAACCTTATGCAGAAAAACGCCCGCTTGATGATCACCAAGACCATCGAAGAAGGTCCTGCCGAAGAAGCCGGCGTCAGAGCCGGAGACGAGATCATCGGGATCGATGGTAAAACCGCCATCGGTATCACCCCCGAACAAGCGGCGGAGAGAATCCGTGGTCAAGCAGGCACCCCGGTTGCTCTCAAACTCAGAGAGAAGACCGGCGCAGAAAAGGACGTCAACATAACCAGACGCGAAATCATCATCAGAGCCGTTAAAGCTACCATGCTGCCCAACAACATCGGCAAAATTCAGCTCTCCACCTTTATCTCAAGTGATGCGGCTCGTGAGTTTCGCATTGCACTCAAGAAGCTTCAAAGAGCCGACGGTTTAGTCATAGACCTGAGAGACAACCCAGGCGGACTCCTCTCCAACGCTCTCGAAATAGCCGACATGCTCCTCGAACGTGGTGCCATAGTCAGTACCATATCGAGAACCGGTCAACACACTGATATCGCCTCTGGTGTTCCGATCACTCACCAACCCATAGTCGTCCTCGTCGACCAGGAGAGCGCCAGCGCCAGTGAAATCCTCGCCAGCGCGCTGAGAGACAACAACCGCGCCAAGCTCGTAGGCACCAAGACCTACGGAAAAGGTCTCGTCCAGGAGATAAACAGACTTCCCGGCGGTGCAGCTGTTCACATCACCGTGTCCCGCTATCTCACCCCGAGCGGCTCCGACATCAACAAGGTCGGTGTTGCACCGGACATCACCGTCAGCCGTAAAGAAGAGCAACTCTCCGCAGCGGTCTCGCATCTGAGAGAGAAAATCGCCAGCCTCAAAAATCCTATCCGCACCAGCAGCTTGAGCTACAGCAGATAAGCATCTAGCCAGGTCAGGTCAGGAAAGAGCAAGCAGATCCTGTAAAAAGTTGACATAATAGAAATAAATGTCAAGATAGGGAGAAAGCACATCGAAGATGATGCTTATACGCCTTACTAGATCTAGATCGTGCACGAGTTCTGTGTCATGAAGAAAACCATCCGATTTATCTCGACTTTAGCGCTTGTGAGCCTGACCTTATCTGTCGGGTTCACTCAACCACCGGCTCTAGCCCAGGGCGACCCCAGCCAGGTCAGACAGGATGATTCCACCGGTCAATCGGGTTGGATACAGCCTTCTATAGATAACAGCTCCGGTTCAGATTCCACCGGTCAATCGGGCTGGATGCAGCCTTCTAACGACAGCTCCGCTGCTGATGCCGATCAATCGGGTTGGACGCAGCCTTCTAACGACAGCTCCGCTGCTGATGCCGGTCAATCCGGCTGGACTCAGCCTTCTAGTAACAGCTCCGCTGCTGATGCCGGTCAATCGGGTTGGACTCAGCCTGGCAATGGCAGCTCCGCTGCTGATGCCGGTCAATCGGGTTGGACCCAGCCTGGCAATAACAGCTCCGCTGCCACGGGACAATCGGGTTGGACCCAGCCTGGCAATAACAGCTCCGCTGCTGATGCCGGTCAATCGGGTTGGACCCAGCCTGGCAATAACAGCTCCGCTGCCACGGGACAATCGGGTTGGACCCAGCCTGGCAATAACAGCTCCGCTGCCATCGGACAGTCGGGTTGGACGCAGCCTGGCAATAGCAGCTCCGCTGGTGCTCCCACCATAACCGGTCAGTCAGGATGGACCGAGCCGACGAATGATTCAGGATCAGGGCAGCAGAAGGCACCCCTTCTAGGAGAGGTGCTGCAACAAGAACAACAGACCAATACAGGCGCGATCTCGAACCAGATACCAAATATGGGTATGGGTGTTCCTATGGGTGGGATGCCGATGCAACAGGGCATGGGCGCTGCCCCCATGGGTGGAATGCCTGTGGGTGCTCCTATGGGTGGAATGCCTATGGGTGGAATGCCTATGGGTGCTCCTATGGGTGGAATGCCTATGCAACAGGGCATGGGTATGGATGGAAGCGGAATGGGCGCTATGGGAGCCATGGGTATGATGGGCGCCGGCGGTGGCGGCAATCTGGCCGGCACTGTAATCAACATGCTCATGAATGTCATGCCGAACGGCACAAACATGCAACCTGGTGCCACCACCACAAATGGCACCATGACGGGTATGCCGGTTCAGCAAGTGAGACCTAGCACTATCAATCGCGTCCCAGGGGCAACGACAGTAAGAAGATCCGCTCATACAGTCAATCGCAGTGTCTCCAGCGGAGTCAATCGCGGCATCAGGCGTAGTATCAACCAGAGCCTCAATCGCAGCATGAGAATGCTGAACTTCTAATTTTTCATGTTTTCGATCTGACCACCGACAAAGTCCAGGGCGGTATTGACCATATCTATGGTTTCATTGAAGTTCGCCGTATGTCGAGCTCTTAGAGAATCCGGAACAAGCCGCACCGCATCCGAGATCTTGAGCTGGAAAACATAAGAACAAGCTAGCTGCTGCAACAAAGAATACTCCAATTTCGTATCCAGAGACCCAGAACCTTTCATAAGATCCAGGGCAATCGAAAGATATTTCTCTGATGTGCGGAAATCCTGACAGTTGAGATTAGCCAGACCAAGACCGATCAAACTGCCCACAGTATAGGGACTCTCTTTGCCCCAGCGCCGCTGGGCCAACTCCAGTGCATCGCTATAGATATCCCTCGCCTCAGTGTTCTTACCGGTAGAAAGCTTCACCGTACCAAGCCGATCTAAGGCATAGATATTCCAGGCATGGACAGGCGGAAGTGAAGATTTGAGGACGCCCACACACTCTTCTGCGCAAGGCTCCGCTCTTGAGAGGCGACCCTGTTTGATATAGACTGTGGAGAGGTTGAGCAGAGTAAGGCCGTATTCCGGATGTCCACTGCCGACTATGGCTTCCTGCATCTCCAGCGCTTGCCTGGCAAGAACCTCTGCAGGAGCGAATTTGCCCAGCTGGCTATAGCAAAAACTCAACTGATTCATGGACTGAGCCAGTTCGGAATGTTTACCACCCAGCAAGCTCCTGCGCATGCCAAAACTCTTTGATAGCTTCGCTTCGCCCTGATCGAGCTTATTGGACCTCACATCATTCAGTCCCTGCATGGCGATGGTGTCGGCCACCTGAACGGAATAAGGACCGCAAGCTTGCCTTGCTGTCTCGAGGGCGTGCTCCAGTTTCTCTTCGGCGGCGCTGAACTGATCGAGGCTGGTGAGCGCCTCGCCCAGCCGTGTCCTTACCTGGGCTAATTCCTCGATAGAATTATCCGACTTATTGAGTTTTTCGTACTCTTTCTCGGCTTCTTCCAGATTTTGTCTGGCGCTGTCACTCAAATCCAGCTTAATCTCCGAATTACCAAGCCACAGAAGGGCTCCGGCATAATCTTTACTACCCTTCGAAGAATTGTCCCTGGCAGCCCTGAAAGCCACCCGAGCCGCCGCATATTCGCCGTCGTCGAGGTGCTGCAGACCTTGTTCCAGGGATTTTTTTGAAGACATAAGTTCGCTCCGGAGCTAATCAAGTACTTTCAGTATTATTGATGATCTGAAAAAATAAAGCATGTAATTCCGACCATTAATTCAAATATGCCATATATCGCAGAAATTAGTAGAACCCATCCATCTTGTTTTGTTTTTCTTATTGACCAGTCCGGCTCGATGCAGGACCCCTTCGGCTCCGTTTCGGGACTGAAAACCAAAGCTATGGGAGTCGCCGACGCCATCAACAGACTTTTGCAAAATCTGGTAATCAAATGCACAAAATCCGAAGGGATTCGTGACTATTACCATGTCTCGGTAATTGGTTATGGTGGCAAGGGCGTAGGTCCGGCATTCACCGGCTCTTTAAAAGGCAAAGAGCTGGTCAAGATAAGTGAGATCGGAAACAACCCGGCCCGCCTGGAAGAACGTAAACGCACCGTAGAAGACAGCCGCGGCGAGATGGTGGAGCAGACTTTCAAATTCCCCATATGGTTCGAGCCAACGTCCTACGGCGGCACTCCTATGAACGCCGCAATTCAAAAAGCCACCTCCAACGTGGTCAACTGGCTGGCGGACCATCCCGACTGCTTTCCTCCAATTGTAATCAATATCTCGGATGGTGAATCGACCGATGGAGACCCCTTCCAGTCCGCTTATGACCTTATGACCCTGTCGAGTTCCGATGGGGAAGTTCTGCTCTTCAATCTGCATATTTCTTCTTCTAACCACAGACCGATTGAGTATCCGGATAATCCGGACTATTTACCGGACCAACAGGCTAAGCTGCTGTTCTCGATGTCCAGTACGCTGCCGGAATATATGAGAACCATGGTTGAGAAAGAAGGCATCCCGGTTTCATACAATACCCGGGGCTTCGTTTTCAATGCCGATCTGGTATCAGTGATTCGTTTTCTCGATATCGGCACCAGACCAAGCAACATGCGATAGCGAACGCACTAACGAAAATGACCTTCTTGAAATACGACGCTTATAAAATGCAAAAAGCCGGCAACAGCGCGGAAGAATACGAAGACGGCTATTCTATAAAAGAGATAAACGACGAGGAAGTTCGTTTCGCCATTGCCGATGGCGCCACCGAAAGCTCTTTCTCAGGCATCTGGGCCTCTCTACTCTGTGAAGGCTACACCGAAAGCATTCCTATCTCCCAGCTGAAAGAGAGCTGGCTCGCAAAAGTGGACGCTCTGGAATTACCCTGGTACGCCAGGGAAAAAGCGGAGCAGGGAGCCTGGGCTGCTTATTTAGGAGCCAGCTTCTTTTCTGGAAAAAGCAATCGTCTCGAGATTCAAGCCTATGGAGACTGCAATATCTTCCAGATTCGGGAAGGCAATCTTTTGAAAGCTTTCCCACTCACAAGAAGCTCTGAATTCGGCAGCACACCAGCCCTGTTATCGAGCCTGGATCAAAAACAAGAGTGTGATGATGATTTTCAAAATATAGATTATCACTGGCTTCAAGGTGACAACTTTCTGCTCATGACCGACGCTCTAGCAGCATGGTTCTTGAACGAAATCGAGAGCAAAGGCGACGGATTCAATCGTGTTCTCGCGATAGGCAATCAAGAAGAGTTCGAGAAGCTGGTTAATGAAGAGAGAGAAAAAAGAGATCCGGAAAAAGGTCCGCGCTTGAAAAATGATGATGTCACCCTTATCAAAATAGAGTTAGAGTCTTAGAGTCTGGAATATGTTCATCAACCTGGCCAACCACACCGATGCCTCCCTCAAGATCATTCAACTTGCCCACCAGCTAACAAATGATCTCGGACATTCCATAACCGGCACCGAGCATCTATTTCTGGGGATTCTTGCCGACCAGAACTGCTCTCCTTCCAGAATTCTGAGGTCCATGGGAATAACCTATAAGAAGGCGGAAGAGGAAGCTATAAGACTTCTAGGTAGAGAAAAGAGGCTGAACAACCACGACTACGTATTCACCCCCAGGGCCAAGGCGCTCATTAATCTAGCCGGAGAAGAGACCGCAAGAGGGGAGGACCCCCATCGCGTAGAGCCCGAGGACATGATGCTGGCGCTTTTGAGAATGAAACGCTGCACTGCCCATAAAATCATGCATGCTCTAGATCTTGATGTCGAGCTGATCTTGTCCAGACTCAAAGTGATACCACGCGACACCCTGACCGGAAACACCACCAGTGATCAACTCACCGAGCTGCACCGAAAAGTATGCGCCGGAGAATTCTTCAGCGAGGATAAAATCGAGGAAGAAAGCCCGGATCCGATGATCGGATACATAGTGGATCAAAAGTACGAGATCCTGGAAGTCATCGGTCGTGGTGGCATGGGAGTAGTATACAAAGTCAGGCATCTTATTCTGGATCGTTTTTTCGCCATCAAAATTCTCCATCCTTATCTAGCTTCCGACGTCACCAACAAACGACGCTTCCAGCGTGAAGCCCAGGCCGCAAGCCGCTTGACTCATCCCAATCTAGCCACGGTATTCGACTGGGATCTTCTCCCCGATGGTCGCCCTTATCTGATCATGTACTATATCGAAGGGATCAAACTATCGGATCTTATCGGCTGCCAGGATAGAATTCCTCTTTCTATCTGGATGTCGATTTTCATTCAAATCTGCAACGCTCTTGCCCACGCCCACAACCAGGGTGTGATTCACCGGGATTTGAAGCCGGGCAACATCATTCTGGCAAGAGAAGGCAATGTCACCCACTTCGTCAAAATTGTCGATTTCGGCATAGCCAAATTATTGATGGATTCAAAAGAAGAAAAAGACGAAAGTAAATTGAAGAAAGAGCGAGAACTGACCAAAACCGGAGAGGTCTTCGGCAGCCCGCTCTACATGAGCCCTGAACAATGTCTGGGTCGGACTATCGACAATCGCTCCGATATCTACGGACTGGGTTGTGTCATCTACGAGGTCTTGACCAGCGCGCCACCGTTTTGTTGTGACAGCCTCTATGAGACCATGAAGGCTCAGATTTCAGACCCGCCCGCACCGATAAGCGAGCTATCGGTGTTTGATGAGAAGATCCCGGCGGAGTTGGAGAGACTCACCCTCGAGTGCTTGAACAAGAACCCCGAAGACAGGCCCCAGTCCATGGAAGCACTGGGAGCAATGTTGTCGAGAATCAACAAGATCTACTATCGCAAAGGCGAGGAAGAAGAGCTAGTCTACTGATTCTTCAAGCACTGGAACGCTGCCTGTCCGGTCTTACATCCTGTATCACGGTTTGAATCTTGGAAAGAAGGCTTCCAAGACCGATTCTGCTGGTGGCCGAAGTAATCACCGGATTCGGTACCTGGGGCATAAGCCATTCCAGATCCTCTCTTCTGACCTGATCGGCCTTGTTCAAAACAGTGATGATAGGCTTATCTACAGCCCCCAGCTCGCTCAAGACATCGAAGACCGAAACGATGTGCTCCAGTACATTAGGATGGCTGGCGTCGACCACATGCACCAGAACATCGGCGACGGCTACCTCTTCGAGAGTGGCTCTGAAAGAGGCTATCAGTGAAGTCGGCAATTTCTTGATGAAGCCCACCGTATCGGATATCAGAACCGGGCTGTGATCAGGCAGGGTGGTTCTTCTGGTGGTCGGATCAAGAGTGGCGAATAGCTTGTTTTCGACAAAAACGTCGGATTTGGTGAGAGCGTTCAATAGTGTCGATTTGCCAGAGTTCGTATAACCGGTAAGAGCCACCGTCGGCACATTCTGGGTGTTACGCTGCCTTCTCTGGGTATCTCGATAGTTGCGAATGCGTTCGGTCTCTTTTTCCAGCTGATTGATACGCGACCGAATTCTTCTTCGATCTATTTCGAGCTTGGTTTCACCCGGTCCCCGGGTGCCGATGCCACCGCCAAGACGGCTGAGAACTTCGCCTTTGCCCACCAGCCGCGGGTAGAGATACTTGAGCTGGGCAAGCTCCACCTGCAGCTTACCTTCTTTTGTGCGGGCACGCTGGGCGAAAATATCGAGAATCAGTTCGGTTCGATCGAGGACCTTGACACCGATCATCTCCTCCATCCGCTTTTGTTGATTCGGAGTCAACTCAGAATCGACTACAACCAGATTGGCTCCCATCTCCTGGACTAATAGCGCCACTTCCTGAACCTTACCGGAACCGAGGAAATGACCGGGGTGCGGCTTCTGTCTCGACTGGGTCACCCTGGTGCAGATGGTGGCGCCAGCGGTTCGGACGAGCTGAGCAAGCTCATCAAGATCGTCTTCAATCTGCCAGGCGTCCGAACCTTCGGAAATGAGCGCCACAAGCACTGCTCGCTCTTCTCCCTCAGCTACTTTGAGACCTGGGGCTCTGGTGCTGAACTCCTGCTCGAGCGATCCGATAAGTTGCTCGAAATCATCCTCCTGGGCTCCACGCGGAGTAACCGGCGGCAACATCTTCCATAAACGCCCATCGGAATCTCTACCCGGCAAAAGATGAGCGATATGAACAACATCGGCCAGCTTGGCATGTTCGCCCCGGGCTCGACTGAACCTGCCATCAGGATCGACTTTGATCTGAGCCAGCAAATCAAGTCTGTTTCTGGCCAGACACTGCAAACTCTCTTTGGTGAAAACTTCGGAAGGCTTATCCTTGCCCGCTATCTCTTCCTGACCTTCACCCAGCCTCGGTGTGGTCTTCGCACTCAACTGGGTGCTTATGATGCGGTGCCCGCATAGACGACCGGGTCCCACCCTCAAGCCGCGTAGCTCGGGCATGTTGACTTTACCAGGATTGCCTACGGTGACATTGACAATCTGGCCTCGCCTGTTTACTACTACTGATACTGGATAACCAGTGTTGTGTGATATTTCCGCTACCGAATCGGCTAAATCCAGGGTAAGGATCTTGTCTTTGGGAATTCTTTTGGAAAGAATCTTGTTGAGCTGTTTCAGTTCTGACTTTTTAAGTCCTTTGACATTGCCTAAATCAAGCTTGCCTTGCAAATGAAGATGACCTCCTGGAGTGGGGTTTTACAAGATTATTGAAAGCGGATTGTATTTGGTAAGTCTCACACTGCAATCATACCCTTATTTATCAGCAAATTCACCCTTAATTAATCTGCCCGGGTTAATTTCAAGCCCCAAGAGGGCAGCGGATAGAGAGGATTGACCTTGCCGAAAAGCCGGGTGCCGATAACTAGAATTGCCCGAAGCCATTGTTATCGTTGCATTCTGGCGATCATCACCTCCCTGCCGTCTCGACGCTCCACTTCGGAACCCCAAAGATATCGAATCCTTATACAATAGGAGAGTCGGTCTATCGATGATAGAGGCAAAGAATAGAACCAAAGACTGTGCTGTAGGAAAGAACTGTGAAATCGATTTATCGCTTGAGAACATTTTTTTTGGTCGGACTCCTGGCAGGATTTCTTTTATCAGCTATAACACCGGGCTCAATTGTCTTCGCCCAGGAGTTGCCGCCGGAACCAGTCGTCGATGGTCAGCCCCCGGCAGGCGAAATACCTCCTGAACCCGGTGAGAGCCAGACTCAAGCTCAGGCTCCGGTGGACGATCATCAGGTAGCCGAAGGTCCGATGGCGGTAGAAAGACAGCAGCTGTACAACCAGATTCAGGCAGCCAAGGCGAGCGGAATCGGAATCCAGAACTATATGATGGCTTTCGAATATATAGAAACCATGGCAAAGAAAGGCGAGAGTGAAGAGGCGATCAAAAAGAGAATGGTGCCTCTGGTTTCGGCCCTGGCCGGCCAGCTAAAAACAAGAGAAGAGATAAAAACCAGAGCCGCTACCGCTGCGGTGAGTCAATCAAATGGTGCCGGTGGAGGCGGAGAGTTGCTTGCACCGGGTCAGAGTATTCCGGATAAGCTCAGGATGTGGGGCGGCATGGGCGGTGCCCAGACCGAGGACCTTATAAAAAGAGCTATGCAGGAACAAGGTGCGGGCGGTCTTTCCGGTCAATTGCCCAAAGGCATCGACAAGAATATGATCCGGGAGAAGCTCAAAGATCCCCGCATTCAAGAGATGATCAGAAAGTACCAGGCTAATCACTGATAATCTATTGGTGGAGCTTAAATATCAACAGCGGTCGGTCAGGATTTTGTGCCGGATCAAAGGACGACTACCGGACTCGCCGCAAATCTTGGCGGTAGGCAGAACCTTGCTGGGGTTCAGTTTAAATGAAGGATCAAACACTTCCTTAATCCTCTCTTGAATCTCCAGGTCCTTAGCATTGAAGACAAGCGGCATCTCCAGAACTTTCTCCACACCGATGCCATGTTCACCGGACAGGGTGCCGCCCAGATCCACACAGAGCTTGAGGATCTCGCTTGCCGCTTCCACCACCCTTTTAACCTCGTCTTCTCTGTCCCGATGATAGAGCAGACAGGGGTGCATATTGCCGTCACCGGCATGATAAACATTGGCGATCAGAAGGTCATAACGCCTGGAGATCTCGCCGATGGCAGCGATGGCACGGGCGAGTTTAGAACGCGGGATTACACCGTCCAGAACATAGCCATGGGGAGCGATTCTTCCAAGAGCACCAAAAGAACGCTTCCTGGCTCGCCATATGTCCTGGCGCTCGCTCTCGTTCTTTGCCCAGCTCACGTCATCTACCTGATTTCTAGAAAGACAGCTTTCCACAAGTTGCTTTTGAATATCGATTCCGGCTCTTGCTCCGTCCAACTCTATGATCAAAAGCGCCTCGGCCTCTCGATTCAACCCCAGGTGTAGATAGTCTTCGACAGCGTTCAAAGTCAACTTGTCGATCATTTCCATAGCGGCAGGGATGACGCCTGCTGCCACTATATCCGATACCGCCTGACCGCATCCTTCTATGGTAGGAAAATAGGCGAGCATAGTCTCAACCGCTTTAGGAGCCACCGTCAGCTTGAGCACCGCTTCAGTCACCACAGCCAGAGTGCCCTCCGAGCCCACTATCAAGCCAAGAAGATCCAGATCGGCGCAATAACGTGTCTGGCCACCGACATCAATAATGGTGCCATCATAAAGCACCGCTCTCACTCCTAAAACATGACTGGTAGTCATCCCGTACTTCAAACAATGAGGACCGCCGGCGTTCTCGGCGATATTGCCGCCTATGGTGGAAGCAATTTGACTGGAGGGATCCGGGGCAAAGTAAAGACCGAAAGGCGAAGCCGCCTGGGAAACAGAGACATTGGTGGCACCACATTCCACCAGTGCTGTGCGCTCATCGGGATCGACCGAAATCACCCGGTTCATTCTGGTGAGACTCAAACTGATACCACCCTGGATGGTGGTGCTGCCCCCGGAAAGCCCGGTTCCAGCACCTCGCGGGCTTACAGCAATGCCATAATCGCTTGCGATTCTCATCACACCGGCCACCGCTTCGGTCGAACCGGGTAGAACGACCAGATCGGGTCGAGCCATATCCAGGGTTTCGGCATCGCACTCGTAAACAGCCAGGTCTTCGGGCTGGTAGAGAACATAACGCTCTCCCACCACCGCCTCGAGGGCGCTTATCAACTGTTTCAATTCGCCTTTGCCTTCCATGATCCTAAGATCATAGCTCAGATAAAGCGCTAGAGATCAACCGATCAGAATTCAACGCTGCTGGCGCAGGGTCTCGTTGTCGTTAGTCGTATAGCGGAAGCCCTGCATATTATTGCAGTTCCAGAGAAAAGTCCCGGTCTTATCCACGGTCATCCGGCGAGACCCCTGGGGAAACGCCAGTATAGGATTACCGTTCATAGACTTGAGCACACCGAAGATCATGGTGTTGAAAATAAGATTGGGCGAGCGCTGGACAAGCTGAACATTGGTTATCTGTCCATTTCTGGTGACGGTGTAAGATACCCGGGCAGTCAGAGGCTGCGAGCGCTTGAAGGCGACCTTGGCAAGATTGGCGTATTTTAGATATATAGATTCCGCCACCCTTTTGTGCCACTCGTCCCAGGCAAGCTTCATCTGCCCCACGGACTCAGGATCCTGGGCCTGCATTTGCTGAGGCGGAGGAGCCATGTTGACCGGTTGCTGCGGCATCATCGCAGGCTGGGCCGGCTGGGCCTGCATGGGCTGGCCGAAGCCGCCGCCGGAATCATCCGCCTGGAGGTTGAAAGGAGCGGGAGTCTCGGGCATGGCTGTCTGGGACTTAAAAGAATCTGCCGGGGCGTCGAAAGAGTCGTTATCTCCAAAAGGATCGCCCGCATTATTTATATCCTGCCTCGAAAGACTCGGACCGCCTTCGTTGATTTTGTCATCGAGGGAGGCGCTACCGCGTAATGGAGCGCTCTTCTTGGCTCTCTGGGCACTGGCATCTTGAACGCCAATCATAGCGAACAAAACTATCAGAAGAGTCGAGACGAAAGTAAGACGTTTTAGTAAGTTGCCTTTGTTGCTGAATGATTTAAACATGATTGCTGGTCGCGGATTGAGAAGGTAAGATGGCGGTTCTAAAAAGAAATATGAGTTGTCATTAATATCCCCATATGCTTAATGTACTGCATATTTCAAAAAAGTAAATTCGCAATCGCCGCATAAAAGGACATTTTTATGAATTTAACCCTGCCCTCCTCAAAAGTCGGTGTCATAGACAGTCATGCCCATGTGATGCGGGAATATTTCAAAGAGAGCCGGGAAGAAGTCATAGAGAGGGCTTTCGACAGCAATGTCCGGGTACTGATAAACCCGGCGGTGACCGTGGCTGATTTCGACGAGTTGAGGGGTCTGGCTGAAAGCTACGACAACATTTTTTTCGCTCTGGGTCAGCATCCCCACGACGCCAAAGACTGGAAAGACGAGTACGCAGATAGAATTCTCGAAGCGGGCAAACATCCTAAGATGGTGGCTGTCGGGGAGTGTGGTCTTGATTTTTACTATGAGAATTCGGAAAAAGAGATCCAGATGAAGGTCTTTCGTCAACAGGTAAGACTGGCAAAAGCTCTTAGAAAACCGGTCATAGTGCATTGCCGGGACGCCTGGCAGGAAGCTTTCAGCATTTTGCAGGAAGAGAAGGACGATAGCCTGACCGGGGTCTTCCATTGTTTCACAGGCGGTCCCGAGATGATTCCGACCATAGAAGAGCTTGATTTCTATGTCTCTTATTCGGGCATCGTCACCTTCAAAAACGCCCTCGAGATCCAGGCCAGTGTGAGCGTCGTCAAAATGGACCGCATTCTTGCCGAGACCGACTGTCCTTTCCTTGCCCCCCAGGCGGTCCGGGGCAAGCAGAACGAACCTTCTTTCGTCTGGTGGACTGTGGCGAAACTAACAGAACTTCTCGATACGGATCTTGATACCATGGCGGCAACTTGTCTGGAGAACACCAGAAGACTGTTCAAGCTTCCCTGACTAGAAGGCTGCTAGGTCGTCCTACTTGATGCGTGCTCGATATCGCTTCTTGAGGTTGTCGACCTCTTTTCTCAAGACCGGGTCATCGCTCACTTTATCCAGATATTCAATACCTGCCTGAAAGTCTTTTGTGCGCGCCGATTTTTTGGCCAGCGCCAGATAGGAATGGTCGAGTTTTTTCTGATATTCCTGGGACAATCCGTTGGTCTTTTTGACATTTTCAAGAATTTGAACACAGCCTTCAAAATTGTTCTGTTGAAGCAACTGGTTGGCGATGCGGGTATCATTCCAACTTGCGTATGTCTGTACCATGAATGTGACGGAGAGTATAACGACGGTCAAATAAACCGCTGCCTTGAAATGGCTCATGTTAATGGGCAGCTTCTTCTTTTTCTTAACTGCGGCAAATTCGGTAGTGCTCCTGGCCCAATCATAGCTGGGATCAAGCCGGCTCATCGCCTCTTCCGGAGAATTCGGTGAAGTCGCCTTATTGCCGAATCCATCTACGCTTTTCTTGGTTTGACCGGGCATGGCGATGCCGGCAGAATCGCTGAAAGGGATCCAGTCTTCAACCGGTTTCTCTTCTTCTTCGGTGGCTTTCTTGACGTTGCGACCGACACAGACAGCCTCTATCTCTTTCCAGAACTCCTCGGCATCGTTGTGCCTGTCATCAGCGCTCTTTTGAAGAGCCTTTGAGATTACATTACTGAGCCCTGGTGGAAAGGTCATGTTGGGAGACATGGCCCCTATGGACGGTGCCTCTTTGTTGACATGCATAAGCATAAGAGCCATCAAATCGTCGGCGGCAAAAGGACGTTGGCCAGTCAAAACCTCGGAAAATACGACTCCCAGACTGTAGATATCCGATCGCAGATCGACATCGGCGCCTTTGCACTGTTCCGGGCTCATATAAGCAGGACTGCCGCAGACTTTCCCTTCCAGGGTGAGAGAGGCTGACTGGCCGCCGGCCTCGCCCCACATTTTTGCGACACCGAAGTCCACCACCCTCACCGAATTATGACCGATCAGATCCTTCGAGTTCGGCGGTTTATTCACATCTACATCTTGCAAAACAATATTATCAGGTTTCAAATCTCGGTGGATAACCCTGTTTTTATGTGCTTCGGAGACACCTTCACAGACCTGCTTCATAAGAGGCAAGGCCTCTTTGACGGTCAGATGACCTCGCTTGCGAATCAGCTCGGCAAGGGTGATACCATCAAGGAACTCCGTGACGATGTAAGGCTGTCCATCCGGCATCACGCCAAAATCGAAAAGGCTGATGATATTAGTATGGTGCAGGCTGCTTACTGCTTTAGCTTCCCGATGGAATCTTTTTACGGACTCCTCTTTTGAACCGAGGAACTGGTGCAACATCTTAAGAGCCATCTCCCGTCCGGTAGACTCTTGAATCACTTTGTAGACAACAGCCATAGATCCTTTACCGGCGTGACAGAGCACTCTGTATTTATCCCCGATCAACTTGCCGATCAAAGGATCATTGCCGACCGAAATCAGCTTGCCACCATCAGTGGGACACTTATCCTTATCTTCAGAAAAATGAATGTTGCATTCCAGACAGAGCTTCATAGTTCAAAACAGTATCTTGAATACTACCTCCGTTTGGAACGACGCTTTGATCGCCGACTGTTGCTGCTCTTCTTGCTGCTATATTGATCTATTAATTCCTTCGCCTCATCGAAGTGACTGGAATCCTTCGGAACTTTCTTCAACTCCTTAATAGCTGCCGCCGTATTATCATTCTTAGCCTGATATTTAGCGATGGCGATGTAAATTTCGTCCAGCTTGTTCTCTAACTTAGGCGTCAAGCCGACTTCGGAGTTATACTTCTCCAGCATGTCCCGGGCTTTGGAAAGCTGCCCCCTGCCTACCAGTTCGCTGGACTCTGCAAGAACTTCCTCGTCCCTGGCGCTGTCCTCATCCTTGCCACCACCACCGACACCGGATGTCATCTTGGAGAGCATCGAACCAATTCCACCGAACCAACCCTGGTTCACACCTAGAAATCCGATCAGTCCCAGAACAGCCACCACCAAAAGCGGGGTCTTGACATCAAAACCAAGTCCGCTCTGTTTAGACCGCAGGCGATCAGAAGTCCGTTTTGATCCCTTAGCTTCCGCTTCTGCCATGTGGGCCAGACGATTGGTGCTGATACTCTCGAGACTCTCAAGTGAATAAGGGGAATCAGACATTGTCGACATATTGGAAGGAGCAGTCGAGCTGGTCATACCATAAGATTCCTGCGGCATATCCGCTTCGTCATGACCAGAGAAGCCTTGCGCTCCAGCTTCTTCTAGAATTCTATTTACGGCATCTCGACGCTGTCCGCCCGAAAACACAGAGGGAGTTGGGTCCATGCCGCCAGGCAATTCGACATTATCCAGCCTGCTGGAATTGAGGTCCAACTTCTCGTTCAATGCTGCGATTCTGGCGTTTACCGCATCCTGACCGTATTTATCTCCCTGGGGATTCATACTGGGCATTCGTCCGGAAGAAGCGATTGCACTCGCATCGCTGAAACCTCTGGCACTTTGAAGACTCTCCCGGGGATTGGCATCCTCACCGCCCAACCTCATCGAATCGCCGGAGGCATCCTGCATCATCTCGTTCACCATACTCGATGACAGTTGATAGGCACCACTTCTGGTGGAGCTCTCCGGGGCATTGCTTGCTGCCTCGAGCAGTCGACTCAAAGCATCGGATGTGGATGTCGATGCTGAAGCCTTGACGGATGATTTGCTCAATTCCGTCTTCTGCATTCCCATCTTTCCTCCCCCTGAATAAGCCCCGCCTGGAGCATCATCTTCATCATCGTTCATAGAAAGAGCAGCCGACAGTTTGGCGGCAGCAGCACTGATGCCCTGGGGTTTCTCCTCTTCAGGCTCGTCATCGATTCCACCACCGAGCAAATTGCCTTCTCCGCCACCGGCCACCGAATCGAGCCACTTGTCGACAGCATCGGAGATCTCGTTGGTGGCAGCCGGCATCTTCGGCTGCGATGAGGACGAGGACGAGGACGAGGACGAAGACGAAGCGCCTATGCCTCCACCCATGGTGTCATCGGGAAACATATCATCCACCGCAGATGCAATCGGATTGGTTGCCTCAGGCATGCGACCTTTCAGTCCACTGTTACTTGCTGCACCGGTCTGACTTTTTAGAAAATCGCCAAGAGCCTGGGGAGCATCGTCCTCGCTCACTTTGCTCTTAGCTTGGCCGGCGCCGAAATTGACCTTCTGGCCTTTGCTGATATCCAGGGTCTGAAATTCGGAATTCTCGTCGTCTCCACCGCTAAAAAGATCGAGCGGATTGACGGACTTCTCTTCGACCCCTTTCTCTATCGACCCTTTCTCTCCGGAAAGTAATCTATCGGCTTCTTCAGTCATGCTGCTCAAAAGCGAGCCAAGACCGGTGCTCGGCACCTTCTTCTCGCCACCGTCGCTGCTCGAGTCGCTCTCACTTGCAAAACCCGAACCGAGCAGTCCATCGTCGGCATCGAGAGGATTCGGTATCGAAGGCACAACCCCGTCTTTGGCTTTATCGACTTCGGAGACACTTTTGGTATCCAGGGAAGAGGAATAGTCCTCCATCACATTTCCCTGAACAGGAGAATCAAATTCACCGCTCTCCTTCTTGACCTTCTCCAGCTCTTTTTTGAGATCGCTGAGAGACATTTTTTCCGGTGCCGAGCTTTTTGCCGGCTCTGGTGCGGTTTCCAGCCTGGCTTCTGGTTCGGTCTCGGTCTCGGAGAGGCCTTTGCTGTCAGGAGAAACTGCCGCGTTCTCAGGCGAAGCGGCGTTCAAAGCAGGGCCGGGGCTGGCCGGCGGCTCCACCGGAGATGCCGGTGTCGGCGCACCTGGTGCAGTTTGCCCAGGCGGCATCATCTGCTGAGGTGGAATCTGTTGATATGGTCCCGGCATTTGAGGATATCCCGGAGGAGGAACCATCCCCTGGGGAGGCATATACGGAGGCATCTGAGGATACTGTCCGGGCATCATGCCGGACGGCGGCATCTGACCGGGCGGCCAGGACATGTTTTGAGCCTGGGCAGGGTCATAGCCATGGGGCGGCATCGGATAGCCCGGCGGGTAGGGACCCGGATGAGGGGGGTAGCCGGGAGGAACCTGGTAAGGCGGACCATATGAATAGGGAGGCATCTGCCCGGGTTGCATGGGAGTGCCGCTGGGCCACGGTCCGGATAGGCTCGGGTCAGGTTTCAGCGTATCGCCCACAGGAATACTGGTGGGCTCGAAATTGCCTGTTTTCAGTGCTTCTACTTCATCCTCCCAGCTGATTTTGGAGAGCTTGTCTCCGCCACCGGGACTGCCTTTCTCCAGTTTTGTAGGTAGATTGCCATCTAAATCCGATTCCGGACGTTTGACTTTCTTGACCTTCTTAATCACCTTCTTGATGGTTTTGACCCCGGGCTTGGCGGTGGGGTCGGTGGCGGCTCTGGCAGCGGAGCCCGCTGTCGTCGATGAAGAACTGCCGGCAACAGGGGAGCCGGAGCTCGAGCTTCCAGGTCTGGAAGCAGGAGCCTGACCGGCTGGAGAGCCGGCAGGTCGCTGAACACCAGGAGTCGCCGGTTTACCCATGGGTCGGACAGGTGTTCCCGGCTTGCTAATGCCTTTTGCAGGAGTGGCAGGTCTTAGCGGAGCTTCTACCTGCTTTTCCTTAGGAGGCACATAGCTGTAGACGGAAGGAGGTCTGGCTTCGGTCTTTGGAGAGTCCGCCATTTCTGGTTTCGAGGCAACTGCCGTCGGTTTCTTGACCTCGGATGTAGGCTTGACCAGAGCTGACAATCTGCCAAGAGACTGGCTGCCCAATGGAGCCGCCGTGTTAAGTCCTGAAGGAGAGGCGGAAGGAGGAGTTGAGGAACTGGAAGCTGGACCGGCAGCGGGACGGGCAGGAGTCGGATTTGTAGCTGGAGTCGTCGTGGCAGGTGCGTTCGGTCTGGCAGGGGATGAGGGACTGGCCGGCTGCGGAGCCGGAGGTCTGGCACTGGCAGATGGTGGTGGTACCTTGACAGGTGCTGGAGAACCCTCTGAATCGGATTTCGGTTTCGGCATCGGAGGCGGCGGAGCCTTCGGTCTTGTTGGAGGCAGAGGCGGTGGTCCGGAATTTCTAGGGGGTCCGCCTGCTGGACAGGGAGGCGGAGGAGCAGAGCTCGAAATTCCTGGAGACGGCGGTGGTGCAGCCTTGGCCTGTGGTGTCGGAGGAGCCTTCCCTTCTCCGGCATCCATAAACAACTCGGGCATATCCTCGGGACCGGCCGCAAATTTGGGCTTCTTGGGCTCCGGCTCGATCAATCTTTCTGTGGGGAGAAACTCATGTTGTTCGAAAGGTTTATTATCCACTGAAATCACATTCCTAGTTGAGTTTTTTTTTCCGAAATCTGTCTTTTCGCAAGCGGCTTCCAGCTCCAGCACAAGCTGTTTGATAGAAGGTTGCCTGTCATTAGGATTTTTAGAAAGCGCCTTGGCTACTACCGCTTCGACTTCCGGAGGAAAGTCGACAGCCGGATTCACGGTTTTCATCAGGGGCGGCTGCTCAGTAACCGTCTTGTACATGAGCTTGGTGAGATCCGGAGCGACAAAGGGACGTCTGCCGGTGAACATCTCGAAAAGAATTACCGCCAAGGAATATAGATCGGAACGAAAGTCCAGTTCGAAACCCTGACACTGTTCCGGGCTCATATAAGCAGGACTGCCGGCCACGGTCTGAGGTTTCTGAAATCTGGCTCTCTGTGCGCTTTCAGCCGGAGTATCGGCGATGCCGAAATCCAGTACTTTGGCGTAATCTCTTCTTTCACTCGCTTCGAGAACAACGTTCTCGGGTTTCATATCCCTGTGAATCAGCCCCTGCTCATGGGCATGGGAGAGGGCCTCGCAAATTTGCTTGAAGATGCTCAAGACTCGGTGTGGTGGCAGAGAACCTTGTTCTTTGAGGAGGTCACCGAGGGTGACTCCTTCCAGATAATCCATGACCAGGTAAGGCTGTCCATCGTCGGTGGTACCTGATTCCCATACGGTGATGATATGCGGATGTCTCAGTTTCTCCGCCGCCTTCAACTCTCGAATCAGCCTATCTAAAGAAGCACGATCGAGACCGATGTAACTGTCGATCACCTTGATTGCCACCACACCACCCATCATCAAACGGGTGGCTTTATACACAGTTCCGGAAGAACCTTTGCCGATGACGGAATCGACAACATAGCGATCATTGATCATGTCACCAATCAAGATTGGTCCTCCTGCGCTGCCGTGAAAGGTCTAATCGACTGATCGACGGATAGATGGATGATTCCATATGTCCCAGCGCTCAACTCCCTTTTGCCTTCTAACCCTGATGTCTCTGCCAAATTTACAGACCAGAATATCCGGAACTCTTAGAATTAATTACCCGCTCCGGTTTCAACCGGCAGAAAGATTCTTTATCGGACGCAATCAACCCAGTCTCTCCAGCCTCTCTAGCCTTTCTTGCTTATTCGAGATCGCTATCTTGCCGAAATGACAAAACTGACCGGAAAAATCGTCAGGTTCATGGCCCTCGATGGTCCTTAATTGTATTCCCCTATTTGCTATTTAAAACACATAAATTGAAATATAAGCTTTATCTTTCTACGAGAAACTTGCAAAAAAACTTGAGCGCTAGCTGTCGGGACGGGAGAACCATTCACCCGGATGTCTCTCGACAACCCCGGCAAGCTCCAGGATCGTGAGAGTTGCAGATAGCTGGCCGGCGGCCATACCGACTTCGTGACAGATCTGGTCGAAGTGAACCGGCTCGGAGCTGAGGAGATCGAATACTTCCTTTTCTCTACCGAAAAGCTCCACCACAGTGGGTACATTTCGTTCTCTTTTACCCGGCACCCAACCGAGATGGTCCAGGATGTCTTCGGGCTTGACGACCAACTGGGCGACGGTTTTTGCGATTAACTGATTGGTACCCGCCGACATAGCACCATCGACTCTTCCTGGTATGGCAAACACGCATCGACTCTGACCGAAGGCGAGGTTTGCCGTTATTAGTGCCCCGGAAGATGCACCAGCCTCCACCACTAGAAGAGCATCGGACATACCGCTTACGATTCGGTTTCTAGCAGGAAATCGCCACTTTTCCGGCGGTGTTCCGGGAAAAAACTCCGACAGCACCGCTCCGGCTTCCTGTTCTATGAGCTTCTCGTAGAGCGGTCGGTTAGCAGACGGATAACAAAAGTCGACTCCGGAGGCGAGCACCGCCACGGTCTTACCCCCGGCCTCAAGAGCACCCCAGTGAGCAAGAGAATCTACGCCAACTGCCATACCACTAACTATGGTGGCTCCGGAAGCGGCCAGCTCCCGGGAAAAATCCTTGGCCAACTTTCGTCCGTAAGAAGTGGGTTTGCGGGTGCCGACGATAGCTATGGTAGCCCTGAGATCCTGGGGATCCAGTCTTCCTTTCATGTAGAGAACTCTGGGTGAATTGTGAATATGCCGGAGTTTCGCTGGATAGAGAGGATGAGTAAAAGGCAGCGCCGTTACCGCTTTATCCTTCAGAATCGCCATCAGCTTGTCTGAATCGGCCTTCTCTTTCTGGGAAAGGAAGCTGTCCACCACTTCTGTTTTGAAAAGACGAGAGGCGATAAGATCTCGTCTGTCCTGAGCGAAAAAATTTATCAGATTCTCGAAACGATCGAGAATGTTTTTGAATTGATCATCATTTATTTTCAGACCTTGCATCTGGCTGAAGACAAGCCAACAAGCCAGCTCTTCTTCACTGAAATGAAGCTCTTCTGCAAAATCATGCGCTTTGTCCGTAGATGCCATCGGCACTTCCCAACTCCGGATCCTTGTCTGCAACCAGTTAAATAGTATAGTCGCTCGGAGAAAACTGTACTATGCAGAAAATCATCCAGTTAAGCAACGATCCAAGATTTGTCAGTTGATGTTAGCATTGAACGAGAAAGCCTTTTTTAGTATTACAGATTGCCATATAATACAGCCTCTTTTATGTACAGCTTGAACCGCTCTAAACGCTGGAATATCAACTTCAGACTGACCGCTATCACAACTGTGTTGTTCTTGTCGGCTCCGGTCAAGCCTGCTCTAGCGGCGGAGAGCAACAAAGACAAGATTACTCGAATCGAGAAGGTACTTTTCTTCAAGACCTATTCATCCGAATCGATAGACAAACGGGTCGAAAGACTGGAGAAGCGATTCTTCGGAGAGCCTATGGAAGGCTCATTAGATCCGAGAATCGAGAGAATCTACGATCTGGCTCGCCCGCAGATCGAAGCGGCGGAAAAAAGTACGGCACCGGTAGTGGAGAGCACCTCCGACCCGGAACCTGAGGTCAAAGAGCCGACACCCGAAGACAGAGAGAGAGAAGCGCGAAAAGCGGCAGTGCAGAAAGCCCGCGAAGAAGAGATTGAGAGCTTGATGAAAGACGGTATCAGCTTCTGGAAAGCCCGGGATGCCCGCCATGCCATGGACCGTTTCGACCAGGTCATTCGCCTCGACCCGAGAAACTCGGAAGCCTACTTCAGTCGCGGAGTTATCTTCGAAGCCAACGGTCAACTGGATAAAGCGCTTGCTTCTTACAACCAGGCCAACTTCATAAACCCTGATAGACTGGACTTCAAAGAAGCTATCACCGTGGTCAAGAAAGCGCTGGAGAAGGGTGGCAATCAAGATCAAATGGCGGTGGAAGCGGCCGAGGCCTTTAAGCGAAAAGAGTATCTTTCGGCTCTCGACCTCTATAAACAACTGGAAGAGAAGTACCCTAAAAATGCCAAGTACAAATACAATATAGGCACCATCTATCTTCTAATCAAAAGCCCGGAGCAGGCTCTCGGTTACTACGAAAAGGCAAAGAAGGCCGACCCGAAGCAACCCAAGTATAAAGAGGCCTACAAAAAACTGGCCGATACTCTAAAAGCGAAATCAACCGAACTGGACAAAAGAAACGCGGCCTGGGATAAACGCATGGCGCTGGAACAGAAACACAGATCCAAAAAAGGAACAGGAAGCAAGCCTGTCACTCAGACGCCCCCTCAGACGCAGTCACAAATGCCGGTCCAGAGACCAGGACCTATGCCGGGCTATCAACAACAGCCGCCACCACAGCAGCAAATGCAACAGCCTGGGCCGATCGCGCAACAAGCACCGGCGGAGACTCCCGCTCTGGTCAAACAGGTGCTCTCCTCCCTGGGATTGATTGTCAATTCCAGCCCTAATGGTATCGTTATCAATACCGTAGGCATCGGTTCCCGAGCAGCCAAATCTGGTATCAAAATAGGTGATGTCATCCTTTCTGTCAACGGCGTCAATGTGCAAAGCACTACCCAGCTTGCCCTCTTGCTCAGCAAGATTCCAAACGGTCAGAAAGGGCAGCTACTGGTCAAAAGACAGGGACAGGTAGGGCAGATTATGTTCTAGACGGACAGCAGAGACTCAATCCTGGATCTATTCTTATTCTTGAGAGTTTCAAAGTCTTGATCGGCGAGCGCCTCTACACCGCCATTCGATTCGACCACGCGCTTGATGTTGTACACGGTGTCTCTTTCGACGGGGGTATAGCCGGCTCCTGCGATGAGCTCCTCCATCTTCTCTTTGGCGAGTTGCAGGGGAGTCTTGGCGCCAGCGGCATGGGTGATTTTCTCTTGCAAAATGGTCCCGTCCAGATCATCGGCACCAAAAGAGAGAGCGGCCTGGGCAAGTTCCTGACCGAGTTGTATCCAGTAAGCTTTGATATGCGGGAAGTTGTCGAGCAACAGCCTGGAGACCGCGATATCGCGAAGCAGATCTTCGTTGGAAGGCTCCTTTACTTCATCGGCTATATTGGTACCTTCGTAATAGCACTTGAGCGGGATGAAACACATGAACCCACCCGACTTATCCTGCTGCTCCCGCAGTAGAAGCATGTGATCGACTTTGTTCTCGACATTCTCTCCGATGCCGGTGAGCATGGTAGCGGTGGTTTTCAGGCCAAGTCCATGGGCGATTCCGTGAATCTCGAGCCAGGTCGAAGCCGGTGTTTTCTTGACCGCCATTCTCTCCCGCACTGCTTCATCGAAGATTTCGGCGCCACCACCGGGCATAGAACCGAGACCGGCATCGATCAAACGCTTGAGGGTCTCTTCATAGCTGATTCCTTCGAGGTTGGATAGATACTCAATCTCCACCGCAGTCATAGCCTTCAAATGGATATGAGGATGCTTCGCTTTTATAGTCCGGATGATATCTTCGTAGTAGCTCAGGTTGGTTATCGGATTCAGTCCACCCACCATATGAATTTCGTTGATACCAAGGGAGATGCCATTCTCGGCCTGCTCCAGCACCTCTTCCATTGTCCAGGTATAGCTGTCATTTCCCGGATTCGCATAGGAACAGAAGCGACAGGTTTCAACACAGAAATTGGTCGGATTAAGGTGCATGTTATGGATGTAATAAACATAGTTCTCCCGGCCGTCTCCTGCCTTGCGCCGACGGGCGAATTCTGCCAGCGCACCCACCGCAAGAAGATCAGGTTCGTTATACAGCCGAATCGCATCATCCCTGGTGATGCGCTCTCCCCTCGAGACTTTCTCGGCTATGTCTGCGATTCCCTTGTTCTCGCTAACGATCTGTTCGATGACCTGAATCATTTTCGGACCTCAAAATATCTAAGGATAAGCTAGATCCTAGCACGCACAGGCTGCTTTGACCGGTAAATAGATGGAGTGTTAAGAGTCGCCTTAAACGGCTAGGTCTCGAATCCGGGACGGTTCAGGGTGACCGAAATCGAGCGGATCGCAAAGGCAAGATAGCCGATTGTCAGCAGGACGGAAACCATAGTCCACAGGGGCACGAAGAATCCGGTCAGACGCTGGAGGAAATCGAGGGTTATAACCGGCAGCAGGGCGACTGTGGAGAGTCGCGCCGCCTGGACGAACTGCAATGGTCGCCGCAACACCCCCGAGAGCACAAAGGCGAGCAGTCCATAAAGAAAAACTTGAATGGCAATCAAGAAAAAACTGGTCGAAAAAAGCGCCAGGAACACAGCCAATCCTGACCAGACTTTAATCTGCCCGAGACTTTTCAAGAAGTCCTGAGGAAATAGAGGGGTCTTCCAGTTTCCGGAAAGGTCGATTGTCTCTCTTCTCCCACCGAATTGAAGCACCTCTTTGTCTCGGATGAAAAACATGCCGTTCAAATCCGGATCGGGCATAGGAGCATCTTCCCGCAGATCGAAAATCATAAAAGGCTTACCCTTGCCTTTATATCGAGGGTCTTCGACCACATAGGGAGAACGCCGGTTCATAGAGAGCTTTCCTTCGTCAAGGTTCAACTGCGGCGCCTGACGGACTATGGGCACGATGAAATCATCCAGATACGCGGATAGATGAAACTGAAAGACTGCTGCAATGATCAAGGAATATAGACCGAGAACCACCATTAGAAATCTGAAGCCCACCCCCTGCCAACTCTGGGCTACTTCATTGTAGAAGTCCCTGGAAAACCAAGAGAGATAAACACCCTGTAGAGGCGAGAACAATTTAGAAATCGCGCTGCTTTTCATTATCATTCAAGGTCTTCATGCAGATATTTATCAAGTTCCCAATCCCAACATTCGTTGGTAAGGGATGTAAGGATGTGATCTTTCCACTGGCCATCGAGATACAGGTAGTCCCGGGCGTAGCCTTCTACGGTAAAGCCCAGCCTCCTCAATACTTTACCTGACTTTTCGTTTGTGGGAATGTAATTCGCCATCACCCGATGCATATTTTTTTCAGTGAACATATAATCTATGGCGGCGTCCAGAGCCTCGGTCATATAGCCCCTGCCCTGAAAGTCCTGGTCCAGTCCATAGCCAAGCACACAATAATAGGCCGCTCTGCGAACGATACCGCTGAAACTGACTGTGCCCACCACAATCTCCTCGTTACCCTTCTCGAAGATGAATAGCCTCATGGACTGGTCGTTATAGTACTCGACGATATTTCTCTCCAGCTCCTCAGCCCAGTAGATCTCGCTGAAGGATTCTTTGGTGAAGGTAGCGTAAAAAGGCTGAAGATAGTCTCTGTTCTTGAGATGATAGCGAGCCGATTTAATCGCTTCCTCCGGATGACACATCCGGACTAGAAGACGCTCCGTATCAATCACCGGCAATTCGAGCTGCATTTTTCGACCTCCTCATTTATGCTCCCGATTCGAAGGGGCTCTTGCATGGCCAGATCACTGACATGCTCCAGCACCCGCCTGTGAATAGCATGAATAATCTGATCGGACCATAGCCTCCAGTAAAGTGGTGGTCCCATATGATTCTGATACCAGGTCGTGCCCGAAAGAAGCGTGCCACCATTATCAGTGCGCTCTAGCTGGAACTGACCCTTTTTAGATACCAGATAGCCCTCCATATGCGGTGGATGAATGTCTTTGTAGGGGGAGAACTCCTTCATAGGCAGAGCCTGCTCGCGAACCGAAAAACGGAGCACTTCGGGTTCTCTCCACACGGTAATAGGCTCGACAAAAGTGCCGGTGGAAAATATGCAATGCCGGACCGCGCCCGGCCCCCGACCATAAATCTTAGCCTCTATAGGATACGCAACCCCGGCCTTGAAAATCAGCTCGGAATCCGCCGGTTCAGGCAGCCTGGAGAAAGCGACCACATGCTTCCATACCACCTCCGGTGGTGCGTCTACCCGCGTAGATGTGGTGACTTCATACAGTGGTGAGCGCGGCTCTGCATTAACCTCAATAAGCATTATCAAAGGCACCAGCAGCAAGAATCCGCCCAATAGCCTGGGTAACTCACGATTGCCGTGGTGGCGCTTCTGAATATAGTATGCAAGCAAGCCTCCTCCGGCCGCGATTACAGCGGCTATCGGAGCCGCCATCAGAAGACAGACAATCCCTTCGAAGGCGAAGATAAGAAGAGCGGCATAGACTATAGCCATGCTTGTCAGAGAGACTGCCAGACAAGCGATCATAGATCGTCTTTCTCTAGCGGCAAAAATAAGCGGTGCCGCGATGGAAATAACAAAGGGAAGGGCGACGAATAGTCCGTATCCGTAAGAGCCAAAAACAAGAACAGAGAGATAGACCAGCACCAGTGTCGGTAGTATCGGTGCGGAGGCAGCCACCAGAAAATTCACTAGTCTGGAATAGTCTCCTTCTCCCGAAACTCTCTCCTTCACGACTTCGGTAGAGGCAGAGGAATCTGCTCTGCGAACGATTGCGCTATCAATATCGTCGATGCGCTTCAGTTCGCCGCTCTCTTCTTCATGCTCTATCGAAGGAACCCAGGAGAGGATCTTGAAGAAAACCAGATTCAAAAGAGGAACATAGAAAAAGATCAAGAGCCATGGCGCCAACTGAGCCGCTCTCAATCTTCTAATCGTAAGCACCGAACCTGTCCAGGCGAAAGGCAGAGAAAGAGCCAGCATGGTCAGGTAAAACTGGATATCATTGCCGGAAGCGCGGGAGGCGGTGGCATAGCCGGGCGCGAAATACTCCAGAATCGTCCAGCTCTTGTGGAAGAAAGTGCTGCTGACAAAGTAATCCAGACAGAACTTTAGCACCACTAAAATAGAGCCGAGGGTTACATATTTAGCCCTGCCGATGGTGCCATCCCATCGCCACAGGTCAGAAGCTTCGATTTTGAGCGGTAGTTTCAAAGGGCTATTCCAATATTGAATACAATACCGCCTCCGAACACAAACTACTATTTCTTTTGAAAAATCATTTTAATAGCCTGAATCAACCCAGAAGTTGCCCTTTCCTCTACCCTGGGCCAATCTGGCTTCAAGACTGGCAAGAATCTCCCTGGCAGGCTTGGCCCCTTCGTGGGAGCCGGCTGGATTCTGTTTAACCGCATCACTATTCGATTTTTTATTATCGGCTTCCGGACTGAAGTCAATAGTGTGGTTGACAGCTATATCAAGATCCAGTTCATTGACGGCAACGGCCGCATCATCATGAAACATCGGAATACCGGGCAAAGTGTACTCATCTTCGAGTTCCTCCATCGGGTCGACCTGATAGTTGACGCCGCTTAGAGTAATACGCTCATCATCGTCGAAAAGATCTTCTTCGGGCTTGCTGAAGGCTAAAAACGTATCTTCCATATCCGGGAAGCTATCGAGAACGACCGGGTCGGCTTCCTGCTCAACTCTTCTCATCTCGACTATCCGACGATTCAGCTCCACTGTATCAAAAGAGCCAGAATCGGTTATCTCGTCACCGCGGAACCATTTGTTGATAGCCTGGCTATCACGCTTGCGAATCGTGTCGCAGTTACCGGTTTCCATTTCCTGGGTGATGCGCTTGCGCACGCTGGCGAGGTCATAGCTGCCTGTGGTTGTCGAGGAACCGTTGCGGCTCTTGAGACGAGCCAGGCGTTCCCGCGTCCGCTCAATCTCGCTCCAGTCGGTGGATTCGTCCTTAGCCAGATTGCCGTCAACTTTGGCGGTAAATCTCTTCCAAACATACTTAAACTTGTCAAACACTATACTCGTCCCTCAGATATAGCCCAGCCCTTCGCTTCTGCCAGGGAACCGTCCTCTCAAGCGTCAACGGTCTCTATTGACAAGACTTTACTTCAACCACCCTGGAAATAAATGGGGAAAATACGTAGCAATTTCTTTTGATACTTCAGACAAAACCCCTGCGCTTGTTGCGCTCTTTGGGGCTCAATTGCACCGGTCGGCCGCCCAGTCCGACAAGATGACGGGTGATCAGCTCGAAAAATCGGTCCCGGTCAGCCCCTTTTATAACAGCCAGGTGATGGGCTTCGGCCAGGGCAACTGGATAGCCCATACCTTTTTCGACCTGGGAGCGCACCGCCGCCATGGCGAAACGAAAAAGCTCCTCGTCTTCGCTCAGATACTTGGGCATCTCCAGACGAGCAACCTCACTTTCGAAGCGAGCATAGAGAAAACATGCCTGACAGTCACTGTCCACCAGTCTGGCAGTTTTGGTAGCGGAGAGAAAAAGCGAGGAGATCTGATTGAGAGCAAGGCGGCCGCCATAAAGAGCCCGGTCGGTGAGGGGCCAGATTCGCGAGCAGGGAAAGTCTTCTTCATTGAGATGACCGCAATGGCTCTTGCAATCACTTAGATCGTAGGGACAGATAAAAGTCCGCAGCATATTTACCACATCGGAGCTTCTACTATGCGAGATATAGCCCACCAGAGGAATTCTTCTCTGCTTCAATCCTTTCAAAAGCGCTTCGATTCGCTCTATGAAACTCTCCTGATACCCTTCGGTCATCTTGTCCAGGGACCAGGGAATGATTGAACCATCGAATAAGGCAAGCACAGGCAGCCCTCGCTCCGCGGCTTCGGTAGATTTACTTGCCAGGATCTCCAGTTCGAAAACCGTGCGTTCCAGGGAGACATAGAGTTCATCGATATGAATCCTGCGACGATCTACCAGGGGGTAGAGATCTTCCGGACGATGGTAAAGCTGGGGACTGCTCTCGAGAAGCGGCCGGTGTTTCTGACCATAGGAAATAAGCGCTGAACCGGCATTGAGAAGGTAGCAACTATGGACCTCATGATGACTCGGCATAATCTGGGAGCCATCCACCGCCACCACGGTGTATTTGCTGAGGTCTTTATCGATATCTCGGATCTCGGCAAAAGCACTGAGACAATCCGCCACGGGCCAGAGGACCTGAGCAGCGTTCCTTGCCATGGCATCCACGAAAGCATCCTGATTGATGGCTGCTTCATCAAAAGAGCTAAGCGCATTCTCAAGCACCGGTCTGTCGTTCTCTTCCTTAAGAGAATCGACTCCGACCTCCACTATCTGGGTCAGCAATTTTGAGAAATCGAGCATTTAACCCTGGGCGTCGACCGTGGTTCGGTCTTTGAAGAGGTCTTTCAGCTTTGAGAAAGTATTATAGCCGTGCAAGCCGTCCTTGTGCAAAGCGGGCGAGGGGGACTCTGTCACCTGCTTGAGAATCGCCTCCACCTCTATGGCGAGCTCTCTGGCTTCGGCGCTCTTTTGAAGATCGGGGGTCGAAGTCAAACGATAGACATAGTTAAGAAAGTCGACAACCGTGGCAGGATGAATTCTATCCCCACTGTCGCCGGCTTTATGGAGACGATCGCCCTCCCGGATGATCTCCACAAGAGGACAGAGTTCGTGGTTGAGGAGATAGACTGCCTCGGGCTCGGTGGGCTCTGCCACCAGTAAGATCAGGTTAGAGAATCGGTCCAGAGTGATGGGAGGAACCAGGGATTTGAGGTAAGCGATGGCACCGCATAATCTGAAGAGCACATGCCTTATCGAATAAGGCTCGGTAGCGACGGTGGCAAGCCCGGACAAGCAAGGAAGAGGCTCCAGGCTGAGACATTTTATGTAAGCCGGCACCACATTGACTAGATAGAGCCTGTTATCAGCGATATGAAAATCCAACAGTTCGGAGCCCCGGACACTGCTGTTGCCCAATCCCTGGATCTGCCTAAGGAAACGCACCAGGGCGAGCTTTGTGGGGGGGCTCAATTCTATCTTCCCTTCCGGATCATAGAGGGTTCTGAGAGCAACTATCCGAGCCGGAGCCCAGCGATCGCGCCCCAAGACCAGATCGAGATCGAGCTTGCTCGACTCGACCGAGCGCCAGTGTTCTCTCTCTTCACCGAATTCGTATCGAGACATCCAGTCGGATAGAGAGCCTCGAAAGAGTTTACCGTTCTCACTAGAACCGGACTCCTCTATTTGCGCATCTGAAGCAATCTTAAAACCGACAGCCGAAAGAATCCCCCCCACATCGCCATACCCCTCATCTACACAAGAGCCCACCACCGTGATCTTGCAACTGGGATGGAGGGTAAAGGGTCCTGCTTCAAAGCGAGTGTCGGCTAGAATCTCGACAATTCGCGCCACCGCTTTACGACAAAATGCCTCTGGCGTATCAGGCATCAAAATAAGATATTCACCGAGCATGTTCGAAAACAGACGGTCGGATTTGCGCAGCATCCTGCATATTTCGGCTTTGCAATGGGAATCCAGACCTTTAGCCAGATTAATTTCGGATGTTTCGGCCAGGTTCTCGATCTCCAGCACGTCGATTCTAGCCAGGGAAAATTCCCGGTTGCTCTTGGAACTTGCCTTGATGGCAGAGGCTATATGCTTTTGAAAACGCTTCAAACTGGATGTGATGATCGAATCAAGATCCTGATTATTTTCCGGAGCAAGATAACGCCGGCGCTCCAGGACAAAGCCCCGCGCTTCGTCCCGGGCTTCTTCTTTTAGGCTCTCTGCTTCGATATCCGGGATCTGCTCCGGATCTGGGAACGCTGTCAAATCTCTATTTCTTGACCAACTCAAGGGATTCTCGGATGAGCTCTTATATAGATTATGCCATCCCGGCAAGATTCTAAAAGGTCCGAAAATACCCGGGACCTCTGCTACAATCAAAAACCGTCCACCAAGCCTGTATATAAGAGTGACATACCCATGGCAAGAACGCGCAGTCCCATCCCCAGCGACCTGGTCCTGGAATCGACCCTGGCAAGCAGATTGAACCAGTTGAGACAGTTCCGCAATCTTTCCAAAAAAGAGCTGGCCCAGGCTGTGCGTATGAGCGAAGAGAGAATCGACGATATCGAATCCGGCCTTGAAACCTGGTTGTCTTCGGCAGAAAGACAGATCATCGCCAAGGCGCTCTATATAGATCCAAACCTCTTGAAAGAGGTGGAATACAGACCTGCCGATACCTCTCACCCTTCTTACGCCTCTATGTCCGAAGAGATAAATACATCCCTGACCGATTCGATTCTGGCAGGAATGCGAGACCTGGCCTGTCCTCAGTGCGGCAATACCCTGAGGTGCAGTGTTCAGAAACGGGTCGATATCAATGGCGAGGTTATAGATTTCGCCAAGGCCTTTTGCCAGATCTGCCCCTTCACCCTCAAATAGACGGCACCGGATACGGTTTTAACTGATCAGCTCTGGCTTACCGAGCGCTTTTCGAAGCAGTCTTTGACCGTTACTTTCAATCTCTCTTTAAGTTCTGCCAGGCGCTGGGTGATTTCGATACGGCGCTTCTGCAATCCGAGCATCTGCTGCTTTCTGTGATCATCCATCGCTTCTATGAACAGCTCATGCAGGGCTATTTCTTCACCCTGGGTCCACCAGAGATCCTCTATAACAGCTCCGATCTCGTCATACTCAGCCTCGTCCATCATCTGGTCGAATAGGCGATACTCGTTGGAGAAGACATACTCTATGGCGGAGCGAACTTCTTCTCTAACGTGCTGGGCGGCCGAAGACACAATGGAAGCGAGCAGTTCCTGATCGAGGGGGCCGCTCCGGTCGGTGAGCATGTCGAGGGATTCTTCCAGGAGATAGCGGCGGAAGGCGACCTGGGACCAGAGGAAATCGGAGAAATAGGCAACACAGACACGATGCACTATCTCGGCCCGTCCGGGAAGATTGTTGATTCTCAAACCGCTGCGGTGAGCGAGGGCTTGCAGAGAGCGAACCGATGTGTAGGAGCGATCTATCAACTCTCTCAATCCAGAGACCATAGAGTTGCGCATGCCGGGTAGCTCGCGATAAACGCTCAGTTCCGCCGCCATCATATGAAGAATTTCCCGGCGCAGGAAAGTCAGATTGGCGCCAAGGTCATCAAATAGTTTGGTGGAGGTGGCATCGGGCAGATCTATTAAGGCAAGAAGCAGATGAACAGGCTCGATGTCCGGCTGACCGAAGAACAGAGAATAATCGAAAGATCGAATCAGGGCTTGAACCACCAGATCGCTGAAGCCGATTGGATGATCGACAGACTGGGGTGGCACCGCCGGAGAAGGGAAACCGCTTTCGACCACGTCGGGTCTGTCTGTGTACAACAACTCGGACTCGACCTGGTCTCGGAACTGACGGTCGACCTCTTGACGAATGGTGTCCGCATCCAGCTTCATACTGGCCAGGACGACTCCGGCAACGGTATCTTCGTCCACTGCCAGAGCGGTCAAAAGATGTTCGGTACAGACATATCTGTGCCCGGTGTTCAGGCACTCAGCCATGGCCTGCTGAATTACATTCAGATATGATTCGCCGGCTCTCTCAAAAACCGAGTCAATCATGAAGGCCTCCAATTAATTTATGCTTACCCTAACTCAGTAGAATGAAATACTACTTGCTTGATTACCTGTTAGCAACCTGAAAACAATTATCTACGTGTACAATTCAGATTCACAACCCCAGTATCCGGCGGAGACAGGTCTTGAAAATCCTTATTGCAAATGATGACGGCATATTCGCACCAGGCATAAGAGCCCTGGCGAAGCGCCTTTCCGAGGAGAAGAAGTACGAAGTCTATGTGGTCGCACCGGATCGAGAACGCAGCGCCACCGGGCATTCCCTCACATTACACAAACCTTTACGAGTCCAGGAAGTCGATATAGAGGCGGATGTCGTGAAAGCATGGTGCACCACCGGCACCCCCAGTGATTCCGTCAAACTCGCCATAAGCGTACTCTTGAAGACCGAGCCCGATCTGGTTATAGCCGGTATCAACAACGGATCTAATATGGGATCGGAGATTCTCTACTCCGGAACCGTGGCAGCCGCCATGGAGGGCACGTTCTCGGGAATTCGCAGCATGGCGGTGAGTATGGTCAGGGAAGGACAGCCGCCAAAATTTGCCGCCGCCGCCGAATTCATCGCTCGCTTTCTCAATTGTTATGACCCGATGAGCCTTTCTCCAAAAATTCTTGTAAACATAAACATCCCGAGTATCGATTTCGAAGAGCTAGAAGGGGTATCGATAACCGAACTTGGAATCAGGCAATACAACGACTGGTTCGAACACCGTCATGACCCGCGTGGCAATGACTACTACTGGCTGGCCGGTCACGCCATAAAAGAGGGAGAGAGAGAGACCAGCGATGCCTGGGCCGTGCACCACAACCGTGTTTCTATCACCCCTGTCTCTTTTCAGATGACCGACCGCGAAGCGATGGAGACATTGAAAGGATTTGAAAAGCTCGGGCAGATAGTAAACGGCGAAGACAAAGCCAGGACGAAATGATGAGCACAGTTCAGAAAGGCGCGATAGCCATTCGCAACAGTGGGCTCGATCCGGACTCAGCCCTGTCCAGGTTCTTTCGAGATCAAGACTGGACAGTCAAAACCGGGATTGGTGGCATATTCAATGCGCTTGCCCTGGCTCTTTTCTGTGTCAATCCGCTTCTCTTCCCGGTTAGCGTGTGCTTGCTGGCAATGGTGCAGGGTTATGCGTTGAGGACATTGAGAGCGTACATTAAAGATGAAAGTGGCCCCATGCCGCCATGGAACGACTGGTTCGATCTGTTTGTGTCGGGGATGAGCTGGATCGCGATAATGGTGCTGTTCGGATTTTTTCTGATGACCTTCTCTATGGGATGCATGATAGGGGGTATTCTCGCCCAATCAAGCAAATCGATGGATCCGAACTTTGTGCTCTGGGCAGGCTGCACCATGGCTGGTATCAAACTGATCGGAGCCTGGTTGGCATTCTTTCTAGCCGTTCTCATGGCTAACTTTGCAGCGGAAGAGTCGATGCCTGCCGGTTTCGCTTATTTCAAAGTATTGAAGCGTATGCTGCTTGCTCCCGGAGACTTCCTGTGCGCCTGGATGATCGGCGTAGGACTGCAACTGATGTTTTTCATCCTTCCCTGCATAACAATCATTGGCATATTTCTTCTGCCAACTTCCATGTTTACCGCCCAGATACTTTCCGCCATCATCATGGCCCAGGCGTGGCGTTCCGCTTCACCGGTCGATTCTGATCGAGCGACCGATGCTGAACCTGGAGCGGATAAATAGCCATCGGAGCTCCTTTATCTCTTATTGCACGTAGCCCAGAAGTTGGCGGCAAGAAGCCATATTAGCCGAAATAGTCTCAACAACATCCTGATCCAGACAGCCCGGATTAGACTCTGCTACGACCATAGCTTTCTCATAACAGACAAGAGCCTCTTCGTGTTTATCTAACTGAGCCAGCACAGCACCGAGATTATTGTAGGTCGGACCCAACTCCGGATGATCATGTCTCATCGATACCCGCGCCAACTCGAGGGAACGCTTGTATAAAACTTCGGCTGCTTCAATGAAACCATGCTCGTAGTGCATGTCGGCAATTTTAGAGTAGGCGTTCGCCGAAAATGGAGCATACTCACCGGCAATCGCAACACTCAATTCGGCCCATTTGACCCCGAGAGGCAAAGCCCTTTCGATCATACCTCTATCGTAGAAGTAGTCGAACATTCCGGAGACTATCCGGCAGCGTAAAGTCAGCATCCATTTGGGTTGGTCCATCGCTCACTCATTCATTCCGTCCGCACTTGAAAACCTCTATGCGTAGTATATTCCTAAATCCGAGCAATTACCAGCTTTTTTTCTGTGCGAATAAAGAGACAGACAACCGGTATACGGAAATTCTCCCTGCCCGATACTAAAAATAGAGCAGAAACGGCGAGAAGCACTCGAAGATATCTCGCCTCAACATAGGGCTTCCCCGAACGAAACAGCCTATAAGGCGAAGTGGCGTTAGCTCTGATGACCTTTCCCTTAGTGCGTACTCAAAAGCATACACTTGCGAGTATTTCCTGCTGACACCATGAAAAACATCCAACAAGTAAACAATGAAAGAACAGGCTCTGCTCACCATCTCCCGACTCAAAACTGTTTTACACCGCGGCTGAGGAGGCTCTCCCTCTGAACTTGCCTTGAACAAAGCGGGCTTCAAAAAAGAACAAGGAACCGCTAAAGCTCCCTCTGCCTCAAAAGTGAGATTGTATAGACTGCTGCCCAGCACCATCCTTATTTTGTGCAGCATAAACCAGGTGGTGGCGTAACTCCGATCCAACAATAAGGCCTGCGCGACGGCAGAATGACTATCTTCCTCGCGAAAAGACAAAATTGCTTTAACCCATGCCCTCAGATTGCGCACGCCATGAAGAAAAGTCCCTGAGGTGGCAGACACCTGTTTTCTACAAGTGCGACACTGAAGGAGTCCCCGGGTCTTTATCCTTGAGTAGTGGCTCCCTTCGCATCGAGGACATTTAAATCCCTCCGCCCAGCGCAGTTTTTCTAGTAGCTTTCGAAAGTCCTCGTTTGACTCGGCTCTCTTGAGAAGGGCATTCAAATCATCCATCAATACTCACCTCCCGTTCCTCTATAAAAAACGTCGATACAAGAGATGAGGTTCAATTGCTCCTATTGAACGAGGGGGCGAAAGTGTCAAGGACAAGAACAAAAAACTACTCTTTCGATCACTCAGCTGGCCTTTACTCCTCCAGCTGAGCGAACGATAGAGTAATATTTCAATATTCTAGGAGAAGGGTAATCGCTTAAATTTCGGGAATAAAGAATAGATTGTCGCCGAGTGCTTCCTATCAACGATGACGAAGAGATCTATCCTCACCTTCATAACCGGTCTATTCGTACTGACGATATTCGGACTGGGTGCACTTCTCATTTGGATAAGCAAACCGGAGAATTACACTTCGCTGGTGATGACCTCGCGGGAGAAGGCACCGGACACAGCCAACCCGAAAAAAGCTCAGCTGCGCAATCTCAGTTTTACTTACCCGGGCAACTGGAATATCTCAGGGGACGGCGAGAACATGGTCTCCGTAGAGACTCCCGGCTCTAGCGGCGTCAAGTTCATCTACTATCCGGCAAACGAAGGTCTGGAATTGGATTCGGCTGAGACAGAGGAGTTCATGGACAAAATCGTCGAAGACCAGATGAAAGAAAGCCGGGCTGGCAAATACTCGAACCAGACCATGCAGACAGACCTCGGTAAAGAGAGCAAAGTCAAAGGATGGGGCAAGATGAAAGGCTACGGCAGAAAGTACAAGCTCACCATCGACTCCAGTGAATCAAGCCATCTGCCTTACAAATTCCAGGTAACCACAACCAACTTCATAGCAAAAGCCGATAGAGATCTACTCCTGATTCAAGAATTCATCTATGACTCTACTAGCGAGATAACCGCACCCGGATTCGAACAGATAAAATCGACGATTGCGATTGAAACATCAGATTGACACAATAGATAGAAAGCGAACCTGGTTGCAGATCTAACAAGCAAGGAAGAGGGGATGAAAAACAGATCATGGATCTTAAATTGAAGAAGAAGACAGCCCTGGTTACAGGATCCACAGCCGGCATTGGCTTTGCGATCGCCAGACTGCTGGCAGCAGAAGGTGCCGATGTAGTAATCACCGGAAGAAGCCGAGAACGGGTCGACAAGGCTTTAGAAGCACTGGCAGATTCCGGAGCGCTTCTGCGCGGCATCGAAGCCGACCTTGGCACCGCAAGCGGTATCGCTACAGTCATCGATGAACTGCCACAGGTAGATATTCTCGTCAATAATGTGGGCATCTACGAGCCAAAAGATTTCTTCACCATTGAAGATGAAAGCTGGACTAAGATGTTCGAAGTAAATGTAATGAGTGGCGTCCGGCTGAGCCGACACTACATGAAAAATATGCTTAATAACAACTGGGGAAGGGTGCTTTTCATATCGAGCGAATCCGGTGTAAACATCCCTGCCGAAATGATTCACTATGGCATGTCTAAAACAGCCCAGATAGCCGTAGCGCGCGGGCTGGCGGAACTGACGGCAGGCACAGGCGTAACCGTAAATTCCGTACTGCCCGGTCCAACTCGCTCCGAAGGAGTAGAGGATTTCATCCGGGACATGGCTCGCAACAATGGCATCACTGAAGAAGCTGTCGAGAAGGACTTCTTCGAAAAAATTCGCCCATCATCACTAATCAAGCGCTTTGCCTCTTGTGAAGAAGTGGCGAATATGGTGGCTTATCTATCCAGTGACCTGGCCTCTGCCACCAACGGAGCGGCTGTTCGCGTAGAGGGCGGCTGTATTCGCAGCGCAATCTGATTTATTCATCCTTTATGAAAGAGATAACGAAAAAATTCCATTCAGGTCGGCTCTCAGGTCTTCAACCTGCCTCCCTGGCAATTTTCTTTTCTCTGTCATTCTGCCATCAACCTTCGTGTTACGTTCTAGCACAAGACGAAACCTCTGAGACGCCCCCTTTTAAGTCGCAATTAGTTGCATCGCAAGAATCCGAGACGCTCCTGTCCGCGGTCGAACTCGCCCACTTATTCTCACCGGCAGGACTTTCATGGGGAGCGACAGCCAAATCGGCTCATCCAGTAGTATTAGTGGTGGCACCCGGCTCTCGAGCGGCTGATGCTGGTATCAAAGAAGGCTCAATTCTCATTGAAATTGACGGAGTCGACACCAGATTTTTGGGCTACCAAAGCCTCTTCGATCTACTTTGGGAGCACAAAGGTATCCCCTGCCCGATTCTCCTTAAGGATACTGCCGATTCGGCACCACGAACAGTAGTGCTGGTTGTGCCGGGAGGGCGATTCGTAAACAGAATCAAGACACAGAATACCGAGAACAAAAATGCGAAAGTAGTTGATTCGACAAGACATTTTGATGTCCCTTATATAGTAGCCAGTGAAACTCTATCCACACCAATGCTTCTGGAATTCACGGACAACTCGGACAAATACAAGCCTTTATCAAAAGAAATTTTTGCCGAGGTCACAGACACCGAGACCGGTAAGAAATTCCCCTCGATCAAACACCGGATGGAGAGCGTCGACTCACCACTAGCGAAGCACTTCCAGGTCCAGGATGTGCCGACGTATGTCTTCGTTGTCAGCCAGTTCTCTCGGCTGAGCGAAGGAGAAGACATAATTAGAACTGAAATGAGCGAGAAAGAGCTGGTCGATCGCCTGAACAGACTCCGGGTGGACTGGTATGTGAGAAAAACCGGCACAGGAGAGTTCCTGGGCATAGAACCGCCAATTCGGATGCAGCGGCGCCAGAGATAAAAGCGAAAAGCGAGATTGCGAAACACCTTCCGCAATCTTCCCATGACAGCTCGGCATCGAATCGAGACCCCTTTGCTATCAGGAAAGGGTAGCCAACGCGAGGTGTAGAAATGCGATTGAAGCACAAATTGAAAAAGTCTGAAAAAATATCAACGATATCATCGGTCAGTCTTGCCCTGGCGGCAAGTCTTGTCACTGGGCTGATGACCACTCCGGCAGCGCTTTCCCTGGAGAGTGACAGCCCGGTAATTTTGAGCACGGAGATTCTCTCTTTGCTGGACAAAAACAAAACTGCCACTCTTAATGCCTCGGGTGAGCTGGTTGATGAAAACGGCAAAATCATCGGTGTGATAACCGCTGTCGACCCATCCGTCACCGTGGTCAAGAAAGAACACCCCATGGCAGTTATCATCAACGACAAAAGCGATCGTGTCATGGCCGCTTCTCTCTACAACCGGATCGCATTTCTAAAAAGTCTGGTAGTGGACGAATCGAACAAAGGTCATGTAGCTACCGACCAGGTCCCCACTGTCATAGAAAGTCTCGATAAAACAGAAAAAGAGCTCAACGCAAAGGTAAAATCAGGCAAAGACCTGACCTTCGCCGAAGCGATTGCAATAGGCGAGAGATTGGATCAGACTGCTAACAGCCTCAAGCGAGCCAAGCGTTTTCGCCTGCATACCGAAGAGCTTGCACCGATGGTGGTGGTTTCTCCCAAGGAGCCCACGATCAAACGATTGACAATCTTCAGTGTCACCACCGACAAGAACGGTGATACCACAACCAGCAGCTCCAGCATAGAAACGAAAGCTTACTGATAGTGTTTTTCGCAAAGTCGAAGAAGGCGGTCGAGCGCGTATCGGCCGTCTTCTCTTCAACTAAAGAGTTTCGGGGGATTTTGCAAGAAAGAGCAATAGTCTATGCTCTGGGCAATTCCAAGCAAAGCGATCGGAACAACTATGACAAGAGCCACCACCCGCAGCAACCTCCTGGTATTGAAGGCGATCCAGAAGGCAAGAAAAGAAGGGGCAATCAGAACGGCGAACCAGACCAGGGGATGAACATCGCTCAGCGAAAATTGAGACGAGACCCTCACTGCCCCTTCGGTCCTGACGGCTAACGCTCCGGCATCCAGCGCCTCATGCCCGGCTCTCATGGTGCTGGCACTATAGGCAGCACCAACCAGACCGATAAATAAAGTCAGGATAGCCCCGACCTTAGCAACAGAGAAGGTCTTTTCCTCCGTTTTCAGATACCTGAAGAATTGAAGCAGCGCAAAGGTTCCTACCACAATATCAACGATGCCGGTGATCAAAAGCGAAGCGAATAAGTCTATGACCTGCATCGAAAAGTCTTCTCCAGAGCATCTGTCGAATCAACCGGTAAAATCGGTCTGCAATTGTTACCATTATTCCGATCCTTACCGATGATACAATTATTTGAATGAGTCCACAAGAATTCAGATCATCGCCGGAAATTCGTTTTCTGCTTGCTCTCTGCCTGGGTCTATCGCTTGGTATATCCGTCTTTGCCGGAGGCTGCGGTCTGACCAGCAAGGCAGATTTAAGAGAAGCCAGGAAGAGCCTTAATGATGGCCATTTCGAAGAAGCAGAGAAACAAGCCGGCGACGCCATCGGCGCTGATAAGAACCTGGGCGAAGCCTATTTTATAAGGGCAGAGGCTCGATACTTCCAGAATGACATGTATAGCGCCGGCAGGGACTACTCCCATGCCATCGCCCATGGTTATGACACCACCGAATGTCATCTACGTCGAGCCAATATCAATCACTGGATAGGCAGAATACGCGCGGCCATAACCGACTACCTGGCGGCAGCCAGAGGAGACCTTCCGGAGCAGAAGAAGAAAGAGCTCTATATCAACCTCTCCGACGCCGAGTTTCGGGTGGGAGAAGTCGAGAAGTCCCTGGAATACGCAGAGAAAGCCCTCGAACTGGAGCCTGACAATCCTGTAGCCCTGGCAAACAAAGCCTTCGCTCTCTTCAGTATGAAAAGGCAAAGAGAGGCGAACACCGCCATCGACGGCGCCATAAAACATTGCGCCAAACAGGGAGATTCGGAAAACGCCAGAGAAAACGAGATCGACTTTCATGTTCTGAGAAAGGAGATTCTAGACAGCCTCGGCCGCAGCAAAGAAGCTTTAGAAGAAAGAGCTAAAGTGCAAGAGTTGTTCGACAGAAAGCTTCACTTCTTGAGTCGACCGGAAAGAGCACAGCGTCTTATGTGGAGCAAAAACAACGAACTCTACACCAGGCATTTCGAATTTGCTTCCGATCTTGCACCCTCTGTGCTAAACGCTTATGCAAAATCGGCGGAAGACTTAACAAATTATATAGAAAAGAGCTATCATCCCCTGGACGAAGCAAAAGTATCGGTGCTGATTCTGCCCGACGAAGAGACGCTGTCTGCATTTAGCGAAAAAGACTATAGAGGAAAAATCCACGCATCGGGAGTTTATTCAGCACCGCTGAATCTGATAGCGGTAGCTGCCGGAAAAAATCTCGATCGCTCCGCGTTACACTATCTGCTTTTCAGAGCGACCGATCGCTGCGGCAATCTGGTTCACGAGAGATGGTCCAGGGGCGGTCTCGGGAAGCTGTTTCAATACGCCTACGGTTCGGACTCAACTGACGAAAACTCGGCAAATAGCCAGTCAGGGTATCTGGATCTGGAGAAGGCAAAGAAGAGAATCACAGAGGTCAAATCGAAGCAGGAACTGAAGAAGCTGGACCCGATGAGAATCGCCAATTGCATGAGCCCCTATGATGAACAGGTAAATGACGGCCTGGTCATGGCAACATTTCTGCTTCACCAGAACAAGCTGACGACCTATCTGCAGCTTGCCTACCAGGGTCACAGAAAGGGCTATGCCACCCTGGTCGAAGCCGCCTTCGACAGAAAGATAGAAGAGCTGTTGCCTCAATGGAGAGCTTTTCTCAAAGAGATTGAAGCGCGTTACTGATTGACGGTCTTTTTCTTATCGAGGACAACCTCATTTACGGCTGCCTGCATCGCCTGGTTCAATTTTGGAACGACATCGGTCATGGTGCGTTTAATTATGACATCGGCCATCTTCGGGGTCTGCTCCACCAGCTTTTTCCCGGTTTCGGTTTTGTAGAAGGCGATCATCTGCTTCAGTTCATCCGCGCTAAACTCCCTGGCAAAGGCGGCAATCATCAGGGTCTTTATCTCTGACACCAGATCGACATCCTTCTCCAGAACTTCTTTCAAGGCGATGGCGATTCGCTCCCGGCGGCGGAACTCATTCTCGTCTTTCGAGGTCACAGAGCTGGAGAGCTGCTCGGCAAAGACAACCAGTTTCAGCTGCTTGTCGGCTATCTCTCTCAACTCGCGATCGATGCCACCCAATCGACAGGCTTCCTTTGCCAACTCCAGTTTCTCGGCACCGGCATCGATAGTGGATGCGGATTTGGAAGCGGAGGCGGAATTAGATGCGGAGGAAGAGAGCTCTTGCGCCCGGGTCGCCGGACAAGACAGGACTGGCAGCATCAGGAAAGTCAGAAATAATCTAATCGAATTCGCGGTAATCATCTAGATCTTAGACTCCTCCGCTTCTTTAGCCCTGGCCGCATCCATATCTTCCAGTCGTTTCCGCAAGCTACTTTTGATGCGGGGGTTGACCCGCTCCTTCAACTCCACCACAAGCTCCTTGATCATGCGAGGCGTGATCGCTTTCGACTTTCTACCGGCCTCTGTGCCGAAGAATGCTTTCATCGCCTCCAGATCTTCTTGACTGAAAAACTGATCGTAGATATCGATATAAATCTCTTTATAGGACCGATAGTACTCTTCCTTAAAATGTGCAGATAGATTCTCGGTGAGCTTCCTTGCCTGTTCCCGGGCTTTCTCCTCTTGTTCGGCTGTGCTCAATGTGGTGTTTGCGCTAAAATCCCTTAAGGAAAGCTTGTATAGGTCTGCGCTGATTTTTTTGAGGCAGGCTGTCCACATACGGTCGATGGTATTATCCAGATTGGCCAGATCGAGAACCTCTTTGATCAGTGCCAATTTAGAAGGAGCAATGGATTGTCCGCTCTTTTTAGAATCGTTGGCTACCGCCGGCAATACCGTCGAAAAACCAACTAATACCGCCATCGCAAAACAGCAAAAACCACCGAACAAGCGGCCGGGCCTATCTATGCAAGAGTTCTTTCTCACGTTCCAATTCACGCTCGTTCTCACTGATCTGATCCGACATCGTATTCATTCTTCTGCGCACCGCCAGTGCCACTATAACAGAGCCGATTATGATAGACACCGCAATTGATATTGTGATCATGAATATTATCGACTTGAGTTCGCTTATCTGAAGAGCCAGACTCTTGACCTCTTTGTGTAGAGAAGAAATCGGCTCGGAAAGCGTACCTACCGGTCCGGATATCTCCTGCAAAGGCTTGCGCACACCGGCCATCTCGGTAGAGAGACTGGAGAGTTGGGTCTCGACCCCGTGAATGCGCTGTTCCAGAGAGGCTATCGGAGGGTTGAGTTTGCCGATATTGCCGGAGAGTCCATCGAGGGGCTGCTTGATCTCCTGTATAGGCCTGGCCAGATCACTGATAGGTCTCTTCAATTCAGTGATCGGTCGCTTCAAACCGGAGATGGGCTCGCTCAGGCTCCCCACCGGCTGCTTGAGCTCGTTAAGCGGCTTCTTCAAATCTTCCAGGCTGCCGGAGATTCCTGTCAGTGGCTGCTCGAGGCTGGTTATCGGTCTCTCCAATTTTTCCAGCGGGTCATTGAGCTGCTGGATAGGTGTCTCGAGCTTGTTGATCGGTCGAATCAGCTCTTTCAACCGTTTCTCCAGACGCATTAATGGCTGCAGGGAAAACGTGCTGCCCAGGGGATCGACTACCTTCTTCAGCAGTTTCTCTTCCAACTTCAAAGGATTGAGAATGTACTTCGAGTCTTTCTTATTCTCGTTTCCTGAATCGGCAGAGTCAGAGGATTTTTCGAATTTTTCGGACTTTTCCTTAAACTCGCCTTCCGCTGACTCTACTTGATGTTTGACATGCTGCTCGGCATAGACATCTCGGCTGGAGGCGATCTCTTCTGTCTTTGTCCGTGAGCCGGTTTCGGAATCGGTTTCTCTCTCAGGCACCGGCTTGGACACAGAAGCCAAGGCATCATCGAAAGGATCACTAAAAGATTCAGCAAGTGCGACCGTGGTGGCTAAAGTGAAAGAAAAGCTGAAAGCGGTCAGTAACCCTATCAATCTGGTAGCCGGTCCGGCTTTGCATTTCATAGGCAGATTCCTAATTTAGCTGGCGGAGAGACTCTATTCTAACGGCAGCACCTATTGAAAACCTGATATGTGTCTCAGGAAGAGGCTCAGAACACCGGCACGGTCTGGGACTCCCCAACACCAGCGGCTTTGACGAGCTTTTCCACCTGGTTACGATCCGCTCCGCTGAGTTCACCGCGCCCCAGAACCACCACCGGCTCGCGTCTCACAGGCGCCCCCAGAAAGAGAAGATGATGTTCGAGCCAACTGTCGATAAACTCCACCACTTTCTCCGGAAGCTGATTCTCTTCCAAAACCAGGTGCTCACTGGCGGCGGCGATTAGAAGCTGTTTGTCCGGGGTCGAAAGCTGGTTGAATATACCGGCGGAAGCGAGCGGCTTGGACAATCGATCGTAAAGTCCCTGGATGATCAAAGTGGGAACATCCCTTATTTTCCTGGCGTTGCCCGGGGTGGCGCGCATCAATCGAAGATAGCGATAAGCCTCTTTAATTGTAAGAGTCAACCGGGTCTTGCCTCCATGTTTCCAGTAATGACGCAATTCACCACAGCTGGTGGCATGCTTGATCACCCACTCACTGGCGAAGCCGGGCTCGCCCAGGACTCTATCGACCAGACCCCGAGCGGTTATTCCCGGCACCTGAAAAATGCGCCAGGCCGGAGCCGAAGCGATGACCGCATCCGCCAGATAAGGATACTCTGCAGCCAGTCGAATCACCACGGCACCCCCCATGGATTCACCCACCAGTACCGTCTTGGCTTCAGGCTGGGTGGCTCGCAAATGTTCGAGCAGTGCCCTTAAATCTACCAGGCTGGCTCTAAAATCCATCCGGTGATAGCCCAATTGCTCCCGCCGTTCACCAAAGCCTCTCAAATCCGAAGCAAAAACACCATAGCCCCGGGCGGCAAAACTCTCCCCCAGGGCAGAAAATGCCCTGGCTGAAAGTCCGAAGGCATGAACACAAACCAGATTGACCCCTCGCAAACTGGATTGGGACCAGTGCAGAACATCGAAGTGCCGACTTTGCGAATGACCACAGGCAGAATCTCTGCAGATCTCGCTCATCCCAGCATCCGGGCAGAACAGGAGATAAGGAGAAACCGGATCTTTCATCGTCTTTCCTAATCGGCAACCTTCAACTGACGCTTCAATGATATCAATAAATACCAAGGGGCGAGATCTGCTTGTAGAGGGAGATCTTACAATCAGGACGAGTGGTTCTAAATCTATTTAGACCGGCTTCGGTGATGATTCCGACACTCTTTTTGCCCATGGCGGCTTTCAGCTCATCTAATTCGGCAGGAGATCTCACTGTAATACTGATGCTCTTCAACTCTTTCATCGTGGCAAGCTCCATCAAGCCCAGATCGCTCACACCGGTCAGACCAATGCAAAGATTGCGAAGAGGTAATCTCTTGAGGAAAGGCACATATCTATCGTCCACATCCATGCTGCCGTTCAGATCGAGGTACTTCAGGGTAGAAATCCGAGCGATCTCCTCCATGTCCTCGAGGGTGAATTCAGGCATATAACAGATAGAGAGGTTTTTCAGTGTCTTGCTTTTACCGATCACCGCCGCTGCACCCCGGGGAAGGTTGAAAGTCTTTCTTAATTTAAGAGTACGCAACCCGGGAAGCGAGACTATGGGCTCGAAGCCTGCTGCGGTCATATTGTTGGAGGCAGTGATCTTAACAACGGTTATGCCTGGAAAAGCCGAAAGACAGGCGGCACCTTCGTCATTAAAATAATTCGACATGATCCAGACGCTGCGAAGGTCAAGATCCTTAAGATGCTTGAATCCGGTGCCGGTCGCCGTGGACTCCATGGTGAGCTTCACTGCGGTGACTTTCTTGTTTGCGGCAATCGCCTGGAAATCGGCGTCGCCTACTTCGTGTCCCTCCGCTTCAAGCAGATTGAATTTGTTTATCTCCTGAACCTTCCATTTTCCACCGGTCCAGTTGAGCTCTTTGTCGACCATGGCATCGGGGATATTGGCGGCAAAACTTTCGTTCTTTTCGTACTTCAAATCGGCCAGACTCTTGGCCTCTTTCTGAGGGATCTCTTCGACCCGGTTCGGCTTATCAGGTGGGCGATAAAAAATGAAGCCGATTAGAGAAAGAGAGAAGATAACGGCAAGAGCCAGGGAAGCAGGCAGCAGCAAAGACTTTCTTGGAGCGGAGTCGAGCCCGCTCTCATCTTTCTCCTCAGGTTTGCGATCAATCTGTCCCAGCGCATCTCGAAATTCCGCCACACTGCCATATCTATCTTCTGGGTTCTTCGCCAGCGCTCGAATGATGATCTCATCGAGCACCGCAGGCAATGATGGTGCCAACCGGCAAGGTCTTGGAATGGGCGCTTCACTGTGCAGACTCAAAGTAACCAGGGCAGAATCCCCCAGAAAAGGAGGCGAACCCACTAAAGTCTCGAACAGGACACAGCCAAGCGAATAGATTTCGGAACGAGCATCATACTCATAGCCCCTGGCCTGGTCCGGGCTCATATAAAGAGGGGCACCGACAATGGTCTTGCCTCCGCTGTCCTGTCCTTTTTCTATGTCCTCCGCCATTCTGGCAAGACCGAAATCAATCAACTTCACCTGACTGGTGCCGTTCTCGTCCTCAATCAAGAGAATGTTTCCGGGCTTGAGATCTCGATGATAGATGCCCTGGTCGTGGGCATAGGCAAGGGCATCGCAGATTCGAAAAAAAATCTCCCGGGCGTCGGACCAATCCAGGCGACCGCGCCTGGCCAGTACTTCTTCTAGAGAGGATCCGGGCACATAATCGAGCACCATATAAGGAAGAGCATCGCCCACGACGCCGAAATCGAGCAGTCTGACAATACCTTGATGATTGAGCTTGCTGGTCGCCCTGGCCTCGGTCTGGAAGGCGATTATCTGCTTCTCGTCGAAGCTGTTCAAAAGCTTGACCGCCACCAGTTTGTTTAGCAATAGGTCCCGGGCAAGGTACACCCTGCCGCCTCCGCCTCGTCCCAGCTGACGCAGAGCCTGATAGCGCTCGTCGGGAAAGCTGCTTTTATCCAGCTCCAGTAGAAGATTCTGATCAGGCTTGATCTGCTCCTCTTCGATTGCGGTGATGGAAGAGGATGTCGCCGCGGCCTCCGGCGAACCGACAGGCAGAGAGGCCCTGTAAGCCTCCGGCACTTCACAGGCGCAGAGATCCGAGCGAAAGATATACTGGGTGAAAGAGCCGGCTCTTCCCTGACTTATGCGCTTCCCACACTTGCGACAGAGATCCACTGGCAGCGATTCGGCTTCGCCCGCGACTTCCGAAGCAGAGGAAAGCGCATCGCAGTTGCATACAACTATCCACTGGGTGAGACTGCCTGAACCAGCCTTACTCCGGGGACATTTACAAACAGGACAGAGGTCCGCATCCTTCATCGAAACGAGGCAGCTCTACCGCTGCACCACGGTCTTCAACCGTCCCTCCGGGGTGAAGAAACGGGTGTTTGCTCGTTTGGAGATATCGATAACTTCGAAATTATGCGGAATAATCCGACCGTCGGAGTCATAGGGAGAGCTAACCGGGGTAATTTTGGGCGGATCGGTAAACTGCTTCAGGTATTTGGCCATGACGGCCGTGAATTCGGCGGCATGCTCCCGGACGAATTGAGCCATCTGTTGACCGCTTACCAGACAATCCTCACAGAGGTCTTTTAGGCTGGGGGGCACTTCCACATCGGGCACATCGATGATCACCTTCCTGGCTTTCATCTTGGGCATATAATTGTCGCTTACGTTCTGGCCGAAAATCTCTACGGACTTTTGCAACGATTTGACCGACTCGGTCACCTTCTGTTTTGACTCTTCCAGAGCCTCCGGGGGCTCGAAATTCGCCACCGCCAGCTTCTTGCCCGAATTATCCCGAACCGCAGCGCTGGAAGCCGGTCTATCCACTGATGTGGAGCCGGCCTGAGCAAACGCCTTTTCATCGCCAGAACCTATCCATATAATGGCGGCGCCGACAGATGCGACAGCCATAGAGCGGGTGATAGTGCTGATAAGTGAGCGGGTCATGGTGATGATTAACTCCTTTATATGGAAAACCCCATAATTCGGGAACTCGGGAGTGATTATCGCACAGTCGCAATGCCTCAATTGACGCGGTTTTATAAATCCTTGATAACCTGGGCGGTGCTTTATGAAATTTAGCTCTTGATTACAAATTCTTAGTCGTATGGTAGGATCGGGTTAACTTGCGCTATGCGCCATAGAATGAGCTGGAGCAAGAATTAGCCGGCAAGCTGATTTCGTATTTATTATCTAGAAGCAAAAAATGGAAGATCCTCACAGTAGCAGCTCAAACGAAGAACCTCCCCAGTGGCGGTGCTTGCTGGAGCCGATAAAATCTTCTCGTAAGCAAAACAAAAGTTTAGAAGAACAGAGTTCGAGTCCTGGAAGAGCGCTGTCCGTCGGTTTTCATCGCTCACTTTTCTTGTCACCGGTGGGGAGGATTTGGACGTAGCCACGTAGTGCTGCGCGAACTATGAGTCTGCAAACTTTTGCTCTATTAGTCTTAATACTAATTGTTCTAACCATATTAAACGCATTTTTTGTCGCAGCGGAAATGGCCATCTCCCGGGTGAGAAAAACCAGGATTGACGAGCTGGCTGAGCAGGGCGACTACCTTGCCAAAAAGACCCAGATCTATCTGGAGGATCCGGAGACCTTCATCACCGGAGGTCAATTAGGCATCACCCTGGCTATGCTCTTCATCGGTGCCCTGGGAGAAAAGACCTTTGCCGAAGAGTTCTCGCACTGGATAAGAGACGTCGGACCATCCATGGGCTGGAGCGTCGACGTTGTCCTCACCTCGCAAATCTTCGTCTATGCCTTCGTCTTCACAGCCACAGCCTTTATCCAGACCGTTTTTGCCGAAATCCTGCCCAAGACTCTCACTTTTCACCGGGCTGAAGCGGCAATTCGTCTTTGTATTCTGCCCATGCACTTCTGGTGCATCATCACCAAGCCGCTGCTTATCTTCATGAACAACGTGGTGGCCATGACTTTCAAACTACTGAAGGTCTCTGACCCACCTTCGCACCACCTGGTCCATTCCGAAGAAGAGTTGAAGATGCTTGTCTCCGCCAGCCACGAAGAAGGTCTTCTCGAAGAAGAAGAAGAAGAGATGCTCCATAGCGTCTTCGAATTCGCCGATACCGTAGCCAACGAGATCATGACCCCGAGACGGGACATGAAAGTGCTTTCGGCGGACAAATCTGTTAAAGATTTCGTGGACCTCGCTCTAGAGCATGGTCATTCCAGAATCCCCGTATATGAAGAGGATGTGGACAGTATCTTCGGATTCGTCCATATTCGAGATGGTATGAAAGCCTTTGTAGACGGCAAACAAAATGTCGCCGTGCGCGAGCTCGCTCGTCCCATCGTAATCGTTCCGGAGAATAAGAGTCTCGGCGATCTGCTCGCCGAATTCAAGCTATCGCGAGTCCATATGGCCATCGTCGTCGACGAGCACGGCGGCACCGAAGGCATGGTCACTTTCGAAGACTTGCTAGAAGAGCTCGTGGGCGATATCGTCGACGAGCACGATATAGAAGAGGATATGATTCAGCCGGCTGAAGACGGTTCGCTGCTTATCGACGCGCGAATTTCATTGGAAGATATAAACGACAAACTCGATACCAATTTCGAAGACGAGCAATTCAACACCCTGGGCGGACACGTTTTCGGTCAGCTCGGTCGAGAGCCCTCCGAAGGAGATGAAATCGACTCCGATAATTACCTGATGCGCATAGAAGAAGCCGACCGCCACAGAATCATCAAACTGCGCCTGATCAAAAAAGAAGAGGACGAAGAGATTGAGGATGGCGAAGGCAATTCAAAAGAAGATGGTACTGACGCCGCTCATACCTCAAAGACCGCGGTCGAGCCGGAATCGAAACAGAACAGTAAGCACAGCGGCAAGTTCAAAACCATCGAAAACGGCAAACAGACCAAAGACAATATAAAACCCCTGGAGGCAAGCTAACCCTTGCCGGAGATCTTGACCAGCGATCTGCTGCTTAGACAGGCTAAGAAGATCCGGGCGAACCGATCTCTTGGTCAGAATTTTTTTGTCGATCTGGAGCTGCTTACAAAAATCGCCGAAGCGGTAGATATCCAAGAGAACGATCACATCGTTGAAATCGGTGCCGGACTGGGCTTTCTGACAAAGTTATTGTGCGGCCGCGGTGCCACCGTGGACGCCATCGAACTGGATAGAAACCTGGCAGAGAAGCTCGGCAAGCACGGACTCAAGTCTGTGAACATAATCAACGCTGATTTCTTGGACTATGACCTCACTTCCATCCAGGCCGAGAAGATAAAAGTAGTTGGCAACATCCCCTACCAGATTACCAGCCCTATAATCGCAAGACTGTTCGGCGAGATAGGCGAGCCCTCTGCCTGGTTAGCAAAAATCGACCGGGTGGTGATGACCATCCAGATGGAGGTGGCGAAAAGACTGGTGGCGGCTCCTGGCACCAAAGCTTTCTCCCCGATAAGCCTTCTGAAGAGCTATTATTTTGATGCGGAGATCCTCTTTTCCGTTCCTCCGAGCGCTTTCTATCCGGTGCCCGAGGTGACCTCTGCGGTGGTTTATCTAAATCCGCTACCGGCACCACCGGTGGCGGTAGCCGATCTAAAACTCTTTCGCAAAATAATCAAAGGCGGTTTCAAGCAAAGAAGAAAGATGCTCAAGAACAACCTATCATTTCTTGGATTGAGCGAAAAAGAGCTACTTGATCTCTTCGAAGAATTGAACCTCAGCCCCCATGCCCGGGCAGAAGATCTATCCCTGGAAAAATATGCCCTTCTGGCGAATTCGCTCTCCAATCAGGTCTGAATCCAATCTATGCCGATACCCGAGCAAAGAACATCAGTCATTGTCGAAGCACCGGCCAAAATAAATCTTACTTTCGAGATCATCGGTCTTCTAGCGGACGGTTATCACGAAGTCTCCACCCTTCTGCATTCGGTCGACCTTTTCGACAGCCTCGAAATTATTGCGTCTAAGGCTTCGCAAAACCAGGTTCATCTCAAATCTTACCGCTCTTCGGTCTCGGGCTATTTTCCCATGGACGATTCTAATCTGGTGGTAAAAGCGGTGCGGGCTTTCTTAGAACACGAAAAGATGGCTGGTACCACCTGTGAAGTCGAAATCGGAGTCGACAAAAACATTCCGATAGAAGCGGGTCTGGCCGGTGGTAGCGCTGACGCAGCCTGTGCTCTTGTAGCCATGAACGAATACGCAGGTGGTCTTCTATCGGAGAAAGAGCTGCTCTCCTTAGGATCCGGACTGGGAGCCGATGTGCCCTTCGCCATTAAAGGCGGTATCTGCCTTGGATCGGGTAGGGGAGATCGGCTGGAGAATTTCGGCACAATACCGGATCTCGATCTGGTTATGATTCTGGTTAAACCCCGTAAACTCTTCGTCTCGACCCCCTATCTTTTTAAAGCCTTCGACCGAAGAGAGAAGATAAGAAGAGTAGAAGAGAAAAACAGCGATCCGAAAGAAAGAATTTCGACCACTGTTCTAGCCCGAACCGCCCTCGAGAATGAAGACCTGACAGGCTTTATAGATTCGCTATCCAACGATTTCGAGCCGGTCTTTTTCGAACTCTACCCGGAGATGCAGGAGCTGAAAGAGCTAATGATAGAACTCGGCTGCTGGAAAGTGGTCCTCACCGGCAGCGGACCGACAATGTACGGGGTCGCCCCCAATATCAACAAAGCCAATTTGATTGCCAGGGACCTTGTGGCGGATCGTATGAACAACCCTGATAGAGCCTGCTACAAACACGGGCCAGTGGATTCCTGGGTGGTAAAATCCAATCGCCACGGCGCTGTGCTAAAATCCTCTGACAATGAAAAAGGCGACGACCAGATCTAAGAACGCAAAGCAGGCCCGGAAGACAACAAAAGTCTCGAGAGCGAAAGCGAAGCAGATGGTAGACGAGCTTTGCAAGCTCTATCCCGACGCTCAATGCGAACTCAATTTCGACAACAACTACCAGCTCCTGACCGCCGTCATTCTCTCGGCCCAGACCACCGATGTCCAGGTCAATAAAGTAACGCAGTTATTGTTCAAGAAATATCCCCAGGCGATAGATCTTGCTGAGGCTGCTCTCGATGATATCAAAGAGATCGTAAGACCGACCGGCTATTACAACGCCAAAGCGAATAATATTCAACAATGCGCCCAGGCGCTGGTGGCGCGTCATAGCGGCATCGTCCCCGACAATATGGACGAGCTGGTCAAATTGCCCGGAGTAGGACGCAAGACGGCCAATGTCGTGCTTGGTGTTGCATTCGGTGTACCGGGCTGGAGCGTCGACACTCATGTGCAGCGGCTGTCACGTCGATTCGGATTTACGCAGGAGACCGACCCTTCCAAAATCGAAAGTGATCTACAGAAGCTTTTCCCGGGGGAGGACTGGTCTAAGATCTCTATTACCATAATCTGGCATGGTCGCAGAATGTGCTATGCCCGCAAACCTGATTGCCTGCAATGCCCGATAAATAAACTCTGCCCGAGCGCCGAAACCTGCTGATGAGGCTTTTGCCGGTAGTATTTGACAATGCCCCTTCCAATCGTTGCCGCGGTTGATAGAATCGTATTACTGCTTCGTGTTTATTGTTCCTTTCCCTTTTAAAAGATCAGGCTATGACTTCCGAATCAAACACTACCGAATCCACGGACAAACAGCCCATTCCCAGGCTCGGATTTTTCGACAATCTGAAGGCCTCTTACACAAAAATACGAACTTCGGTGAATGAAGAGGGCAAAAATATCCGGAAGTCCGATCCCCTCACGATCTGGATGGTGCCGGGTCTAGCCGTCGCCCTGGTTTTCGCCTCTCTCTCGGGCGGCATCGTAAGGCTGGCAGTGGCGTTCCTGGCTTATTTCAGCGCCTGCCTCTATGTGGCTGCCAGGATAGGAATCGTAAGAAGCATGAACTCTAGACAAGTCAATCTGGTCTGGCATATTATAATGTGCTCGTTCATAGCTGGAATCCTCTTTGCCTTTCTATTCCTCAGCCTTCTCAACTAAAAAAGGACAGAAGAAAGAACAGGAGGACTAATCCCTCGCAAAGGGTGGATTTCTAATGTTCAGATTTAGTCGAAGGTCTTCTATTACAGGCATTGCGGTCCTGGCCGCAGCGGTGTTGAACCAGATATTTTTGATCGAACCGAAGCCTGTCCGAGCTGCCGCCTCGAAGCGATCCATGACGGTGGAGGCAAGGCGCTTCTTCGACCAGGGCAAAGCGCAGTTCGCCGCGAAGCAATACAAAGAAGCCCAGGCCAGCTTCGAAAAGGCCTGCCGGATTTCCTCCCGTAGTGACAGCGCCCAGTATTATCTTGGTATGGCTGCGCTCTATGCAGGCAATAATAAGCTCTTTATCGACTGCATGACCAAGGTAGTAGTCATGAACAAGCTGAAGAACTCTATCATCGCCAAAAACGCCCTGGTCAACATCCTCAAGTACTCCAGGCTGCATCCTTACTGCGCCCTCAACAGCCAGGAGCAGCTCTGCCGCTGGGATACCCAGCGTCATCCTGTACTGCAGATTTGTATCAGTCAGGGTCTTGCCCTGCCTCCCGAGTACCAGGGCAAGAGTCTCAATATCAACGAGATCAGAGAATTCAGGCGGCTCTTTCAAACAGGGACCTTTGCACGCGCCCTGGTCAGAGAGCCTACTTTCAAAAGCTATCAAGCCCAGAACGCGGTTTCTGCTCTCCGCAAGTGGGACTGGGCCGCTCGAGAAGGGCTTTTCAGATACGCATTCACCAATGACCCGGCAAAAGCAGATATTCTGGTACTCTGGACCCCTCGATTCAGAGCCGGTGGCGAGATGGAAGGTCTGACCAACTATTTCGGAACCAATAAACCTGGTCAGGGCAAGGTCATAATTCAACTAAACACAGGCGGTCTCTCCGAATCGAAAGGTAACGCCTATGCCCAGCTCATGGCCGCCCACGAATTCGGTCATGCTTTTGGTCTGGGCAGTCACAGCCCCGGCGCCGACGATATTATGACCGCCAAAATCTATTACGACAGCAATAATGCTCACAGTATAAGCGAAAACGATAAGGCCGTTCTTCGGGCAGTCTACAATCTCGAACCGGATAATCCCTGGTAAAAGCTATAGCAATCAACCTTTCCCTTTTGTGAGCGATTCTATGTAAGCGACTTTGCGACTCAGCTCAGCCGCCTCTTTGAACCGTCCCAGCCCTTTATAAGCTTTGATCAGAAGCTTCATCTCGTTCAAATTCAGGGGCTGATTGGTGCCGTAGCAAGCATCGATTATTTTTATATCGAGCTCCAGCAAAGGCGCCGCTTCGCGATATTTTTTCTGTTTCATGGCTACCTCGGCAAGCACCCGACGAGGGAAGACCGTTTTCAGATCCGACTTACCCTCATCCCTCTCCAGCACCGCCAGTGAAGCCTCTGCCTCGGAGCGCGCCAGATCCAGAACGCCTGCGTCTAGCAGACACCTGGCCAGTTCTGACTGCACAGATGGTGCCTCACTGGGATCAACGCCTTTAAGGGACGAGAAAAGAGCGATGGCCTGTCGATAGTAGGACTCGGCTTCCCTGTATTTGTTGAGCCTGTGCTTGATCATGGCAAGGGTTCGAAACTCCTCGGCCAACTTCGAATTGTGACTGCCATTTATTTCCTGATCCCTGTCGATAAGCCTGGTGCAGTACTTCTCCGCTTCGACAAATTTAGATGCAGCGAAGCTATGCAAAGTAAGGTCTCTCAGAATCTCGACTATGTTCTTATCACTCCCCGATATCTCTTTGAGCTTGAGACTATAAAGCAGATAACGTCCCCTTTTTTCAGAGGCCGGGTTAGCGACATGATATTCTTTGAAGCTATAGCTCAGATTATCGAGCCAATCTACCGCGTCATCACTCAACTTAGTCTTTTTTCTGGTCTGTCTAAGTTGATAGACTTTCATGATCGAAGCCAGGTACTTTTCTGCCTGCAGCCCGTCTCTCTGTTGCAGCCTCAGGTCAGCCAGACGAGCTAGAGTAGCCACCTCTTCGCTGGTATCATCACCATAGGCTCTTACGGCGGCAAGAGCCTTCTTGAAATTACTCTCGGCGTCAGCCTGTTTATTTTCATGGAGATTCTGCACCGCTTTATTAGAAAACGACTTCCAGAGTTCCAGAGACTTCACTCCAGAAGCTCCGCCATCGGCATTTTCCGCCCGGACCAGAAGAGGACAGAAGAGATTAGCAGAGAGAGCAAGCCCAAGGGCGAGAATATTTGTTTTGCTACGGATCATCAAATCTTCTTTCTGAATCGCTCTGCATAGCCGGTCATCTCTATGTAGGCTTTACCAGACTGCTTCTCGCCCTTCTTAATAGCCGATACTGACGCGGCACCCTCCCAGTAGGTTACCCCGGTGGACTTGCCCGTGGCAAGTTCCTGATCGTCCATAACCGGTGAGAGCTTCATAGACAGAGCCTCGGAAGGTATCGAAATATTCCAACCCATAGGATATTTGCCCCCGCTCCTCTTACTCTGCCAGATCCTATCTGACTTGATTATAAACTCGTTTCTGGCAAGATGCCTGTGACGACCGTCGGCGTAGACAACGGTGCCCGAGCTGTGCTCATCGATACCCCCATCGGCTCTACGCATGACATAGAGCATGATCTCACGATTGTCATCCAGCTGGATACTGAACCAGTCCCAGCCCACCTGATTATCGGTCAACTGATTGGAGCCGAACTCATGATCCATCCAGGCGTTGCCTCGAACAAAAACCGGTTTGTCCGCCACCGACAGGACTCCTCTGGCGGAAAGCCGGCTCAAAGAATAGTAATGAGAAGCACAGCCTTTACAAGAGGCCTTCTGACTGACTCCGTCCTTACCATGAACAACGGGCTTCTTGAGAGAATCGAGAACCAGGTCGAGCTTATAGTCGCCACCATTGGCGGAGAGAATGATGGTTTCGGGATCGGCGAACTTCATGCTCCATGACTGATTAAAGACAAGAGGAAAGTCCTCTCTGGCATCGGCAAGGCCGAGTCCTTTACGATTGAGTTTCTCGAAAAAACTGAATTTGCCCCGGGCTTTGTCGGTGACGGCGAAGTGAGCAAGGTAGATGTTGTCCAATCGAAATGCGCTTGCTTTATCCGAGGGTCTCTCATCACTGGCGGTGCGAAAAAATGTCAACTCGAATCCATAATCCTCACCGCTATCGGCTTTCAAGTGTCCGGTAAAATACCACCATTCTGTCTTGAATTGATCGTGACTGCCATGGTCGCGAGGAAAGCTGAATTTGTATCCGGGTAAGGCTTTCTTGAAAGTCCTGGCGGCTTCAGCGCCGGGCAGATCAATCATAACCAGAAGAAAAAGAGCCAGAATCGAAACCGAAATTATCTTATTCACTACGGACCACCTCGGGGGCCTGGGTTGCCGATGCGAGCCTTGCCGGAATCAATCCGGAGGCTATCGAAGTAAACATGATTATGACGAAAGTCTGTGCTATGAAATCAAAAGGAACGGTGAATCTTATCGTCCAGCCGAAGGATTGCTTGTTGATGACGTAAATAAGAAGCAATGACAGGACAAAGCCGAGCATTATACCGAAAACACAGCCGTAAAGACCAAGAACACCGGCTTCGGTGAGCACCATTTTCTTGATGCCTTTTGCAGGCAAGCCTATGTATTTCAAAATGCCGAATTCTCTTCTAGACTCTTCGGTCAAAGCGAAGAGCGCGTTCATTACCGAGAGTATCGCCACCACAATCGAGATCGCATGCAATGCGTAGGTAACGGCAAAAGTCTGATCGAATATTTCAAGGATGCGCTCTCGCAATTCACCGGTGGTTCTGACCACAAAGCGAGATTGACCGGATAACTCGGAAAAAATTCGTTTTCTTACGGATACCGGCTCGTAACCCTTCTTCACGAAGATGGCGAAACTGTTGATGCCGTCGTCTTTCATATTCTTCCGGTAGAAATCGCGATTGACCACGACGAAGCCGGTATCGTTCACATAATCGTAATAGACATCCTGAATATACAGAGGCATAAGTCCCGTCTTGAAGGGAACTTCAATGGTGTCACCAGCCTGAACTCCATGTTTTATTGAAAAACTCTCCGAGACTATGCAACTCTTGCCGCGAATTGAAGAAGCCACCTCACGGTTACTTCTTCCCGATAGATAATTGAGATTGCTGTATTTTTCGACCAGATCAAATCGAGCACCACCCAGGGTTGCTTTCATCCCGGCGTACTCAAAATCGCTTTCGGTCCACGGCTCAACCGCCTCCACTCCGGTTACTGCCGCCAGTCGGCTTTCCATATGGGCAGAAAAGCGGGCATTCTTCGAGCCCCCATCACTGGAAGCCGGTCGCATCCATAGATCCGCCACCAGAGTTTGCCTGGCCCAATCTATGACCGTCTCTCGAAAGCTGCCTATCATAATGGCAAGACTGATAAGCATGGCAATTCCTATAGAAAGAGTCGCCACCGCCACCGAACTGCGTCCGAGAGTACGCCCCAGGGATGATACCGCCAGGCGACTTTCAAGACCCATAAGAGGATAGAGAATTCGACCAAGAACAGGCAACATTCGCTTCAGTAGGGCAGGCATCAAAAATGCAACCCCGAAAACACAGGTCAAAGCCGAAAAATATCCAAAGAAAGGAAAGTTAGCCAGAGCAGGAAGCGTGGATGAATAAGCGCTCAAACCGAAGAAAACGAAAGCTACCATCGCAAACGGCAGGGTCCAGCGGTCTATATTGAGTTCAATCGACATTTTGCGAGTCGCCTCCGCCGGTGACACCGCCGCCGCTTCCAGAGCTGCCGGGACGGCGGCGACCGTAGTAAGCCCGACTCCTGTAAGGAAGGCAACCAGAAGAATAACGGGCTCCAATCGCACACTATCGAGAGGCAAAGAAAAATAGAGACGCTGATAAGTCATCGCCACCGCCTGGAGCGCCCAGTCGGCTATCAATACTCCACAGAACAGGCCAAGCAGAGAGCCCACGGCACCGAAGAGAATCGCTTCCGCCAATATCAGGCTGAGAATATTCCTGGATGACAGACCCAGAATACGCAGGGTCCCGAGTTCCGGCCGGCGCCTGATGACGGTTATCGCCATGGTGTTATAGATCAAGAACATCCCGACTAGAAGAGCGATAAAAGAGAGGGCATAAAGGTTGTACTCGAAAGAGCGGGTCATTTTCTCGATCTGACTGGTGCGGGTGGAGGCGGGCTCTACCGTCACCGAAACCGGCAGTTCGCTTTTCAATTTCTCCTGCAGAAGTTCTATCTTCTGAGGAGGCGAGATAATCTCGACCTGCGATACCTGCCCGGGCAAGTCCAGAATCTCCTGACCAAGAGAAAGGTCACAGATAAGAAGCCTTCCTCCATAGGCGGCACCGGTGCCTTTATCGGTCAGCACCCCTGAAACCTGTACTTCAAAACGCCGGTCGTCCACGGCAAGCTCTATCTTGTCACCTTCCGATAGCTTGTGCTCAGAAGCCAGAGCATGACCGACCAGTACGCCGAGATGCTTGAACACACCGTTCAGTGAAGTAGGGGATTCGCCACTTGAATCTGAGTCTGCCACTTCGTAGCCTTTGAAGGCATCATCGGCAAAATAATCCACCGCAAGCAGTTGAATAGGCTCAGATTTGTCGTCCCCGACAGACATAACGACATCATCGGTGATGATGGGGGTATAGACAGCCCCAGCCATTTCCAGCCATGTCAATCCGGTCAGAATAGACTGATCGAAGCTGCGACCGGTAAGTGGACGGATCTCAAGATTGGCTTTTCCGGCCACTCTATCGACAGTATCATGAAAGGAGGAAAGCGCTGTTTTGTTCGCCAGTCCTATGGCAAGGAAGACGCTGACACCCAGGGTGATGCCGCAAATGGTGATGACAGTCCGAACATAATTGTGTAAGCAGTCCCGGAGCACAAACTTACGGAATAGAGAGAGCGCCCCAAGAAAATGATCAAATTCACGCATTTCTCTCGTCGCTCACAATTCTTCCATCCCGCATTCTTATGGAGCGCTCGGCACAAGCGGCCGCCTCATTGCTGTGGGTAGCCATGATGATGGTGATTCCTGATTCGGCATGAATTTCAGAAAGGAGAGCGAGAACCTTCTCTCCGTTCTCCGAATCTAAATTGCCGGTGGGTTCATCGGCAAGCACTATAGCCGGTTTGTGCACAATCGCTCTTGCCACCGCCGTTCTTTGCATCTCTCCTCCGGAGAGCTGAGCGGGAAGATAGCCTCTACGTTCGCCCAGTCCGATCTTGTCCAGTAGCTCAGTCACTTCCGAGTCCACGAAGGCACGGTCATGACCGGCAATTTCAAGAGGCAAACGCACATTCTCCTCGAGGGTGAATGTCGGAAGCAGGTTGAAAAATTGAAAAATAAATCCAAGCTTCTTCAACCGAAATTCGGTCAACTGATCGTCACCCATCGATTGCAGAGAAAGACCGCCGACTTCAATCACACCTTCGGTGGGACGGTCGATGCCGCCGAGGAGATTGAGCAAAGTGCTCTTGCCGCAACCGCTTGGTCCTAACAGAGCGACAAAACTACCCTGACGAATTTCGAGATCAAGCTCCTTGACCGCGTCGAGATGGCGCCCGGTGTATCTTTTGGATACCTGCTTCAACACAATATCCAGCAAACAACCGTCTCCTTCTCGATTTCCTCTCTCGTCCGCCAGATTCTCCAAGATTCGCTCAGTCATAATTATCCGCTGCTTTGACCCAAGTATAGGTGAAATATATGGAAGGAGCTTGTCTTCCGTCCCTCATTACATTAAGGTGTTATGGTGTATTTTCCGTGAACGCGATTTAAAACACGGTTTAGAACCTCCGTTCGAATAACCTTTTGCAAGACACCTAGAAAGCCGGTAACCTTTGGACTCTACCCTGGAGAAGCCCTTGTCCTCCTCCGCAGGAATTCTAAAAGGTCTTACTACCAACCTGCTCTCAGAAACGAGTGCCGAAGCGCGAGAGCTTATGAGAGACCTCTCCTTTCGTTATGAACTGCGAGGCTATCAAAAAGAAATCCTGGATTTGGTTCGCCGCAAAATCGAAGACGGTAACCGAGAAGTTCACATCGTGGCACCGCCGGGAGCCGGCAAGACCATCATCGGTCTGCAAATTCTGAGCCATCTCAAAGAGCCGGGACTTATTCTAAGCCCCAATACCACCATTCAAGCACAGTGGTCCCAGAAACTTTCTCTCTTCGTGCCGGAAGGAAAAAACATAGATCTGGGCACTTTGATAGGCAGCCATGAGGACAAACCATTAAAACCTATAACTATTCTCACCTATCAAGTTCTCTCCACCCCCGGTAAAGAACAGGAATACCTGGAGGACCTTGCCAGGAAAGAGTGGGTCAATGAGCTGCGTACTAACAGGGCACTCACCGTCGGCGAAGCCGAGCTGCGCTTATTAGAATTGCTCCAGAACAATCCTGCCGCCTACAAAAAAGAAATCTCCCGGCATGTTACCCGGCTGAGAAAACGGCTGGCCGACGTCCTGGATATCAACGAAGTCCTCCATAGAAATGCCGTGGAGTTGATCCAGAGCCTGCGTCGGCAGGGCGTAAAGACCGTTATTTTCGATGAATGTCACCATCTCACCGACTACTGGGCGGCGATCATGCACCATGTGGTCTCGATGCTGGACGATCCCTATGTGGTGGCGTTAACCGGTACGCCTCCGGAGGGCAAGACGAACAGGCAGTCCCATCGCTACTCCAGCCTTGTCGGTGCCATCGACTACCAGGTCCCGACAGCGGCGCTGGTGAAAGAGAAGGGACTGGCCCCATTTCAAGACCTTGTCTATTTCACCAGGCCCTCCATCAAAGAATATGCCTTCTTAGAATCCAAGCATGAAGGCTTCCATAAACTGGCCGAGGATCTGGTCGGTAAGTCTCCCGACGAAGAAGAATATCGAATCGTCAATCTGGCTGATCAAGACCCTCAAGTGGGCGTGCCGGGCAAGCACGGTGAGCGCCTGGTGCTAAATCCCCAGTTCGGAGACTATGCCACCGCGGAAGAGGTCGGTCAGAGTTCCCGGTATCAAGTGAGGGACTCCCGGGGAAACTCATCAATTCTTTTGAGCTGGATGTTCAATCTGATGCTCGACAATGCCAGACAAGACGGTTGGAGCGGATTTCGAGAGAGCAACACAAAACTGGCTGACGCTATCTGCCGCACGATGTGGCACTATCGCCTGCCTGTGCCTCGCAATGTGAGCGCCGCTCGCACCGTGGTGATGCCGCCGGACATAGATGACTGGATGGTTCTACTAGAGGAGTTCGCCTCCACCACTCTCAAAACAAGCAGAGATACGGAAAACCACGGTCTATTCAATCGAATAAAAGAAGTCGCCCGGGAACTCGGCTATGGCATAACCGAAGGCGGTTTGAGGAAACAGGCTTCGCCGGTGGACCGAGTTCTTGCTTTCAGCGAAAGTAAAGGGGAGGCGGTGGCGGAGATTCTCGCCATCGAGTTTCGCGGACTGCAAGATAGACTGCGGGCGATTGTGGTGACGGACTTCGAGAAGATGTCCACCACCGGAAGAAAGTCCATCGAAGGTATCCTGGACGAGGATGCCGGTGGCGCCATAGCGGTCTTCCGTGCCCTTTTGAGAAGTCCGCTTTCCGGATTTCTCCATCCCTGCCTGGTGAGCGGCACTTCTCTTTTAACAGACAAACGCATCACCGATAGATTCGTGAACGCAGCCACCCGCTGGCTTCGTAAGCGCGGGCACCATTGTGAAATCAACATCGAACGCCTGGAAGGAGAGAACTTCGACCGACTCTCCAGCAACAGCTCGGAGTGGGAGCCCAGGCTTTATGTTCGCTTCAGCACAGAAATCTTCGAAACCGGATTGACTCAATGCCTGATAGGCACACGAGGACTATTTGGAGAAGGCTGGGACAGCCAGGCTCTCAACACGTTGATAGATCTTACCAGTGCCACCGCACCGGTGACGGTGAAGCAGTTGCGCGGTCGCAGTATTAGAATCAAGACCGATGACCCACTAGGGGAGAACAAAGTAGCCAATAACTGGGACGTGGTCTGCATCGCCCCGGATCTCGAAAAAGGTCTCAACGACTATCAGCGCTTCAAGAAGAAACACGAACAGTTCTTCGGAGTGGCCGATGATGGACAGATTGAAAAAGGCTGCGGACACGTGCATCCAGACCTATCCGATTACACCAGACAGCAAGTATTCGCCAACAGCAAGAAGTTAAACGATGCCATGGCCGAAAGGGCTCTGGACAGACAGAAGATCTACGAGCTCTGGCGAGTCGGTCAGCCCTATCGTAATCGCATAACAAACTGTATAGAAATCGAGCCACCGGAGTTCCTCCACTTGATACCGCCCGGTCTCAAGTATGATCTCAACCCGGCGGATCATGCCGCTTCGATCAAAGAGAATCTTTTTCATCTGGTGGCTGAAACCCTTGGAGCAGGTGTAGTGCTCTCACTCTTACTACAGATTCTCTTTCACAATATACTGATTAGCGTAGCGGTTTTTGCTGCTATGGTCTTTCTAACCAGAACCAGATACAAGCTTTTGAAAGATACTTATGAATGCGAAATTACCAGAAATGGTTCCAGAACAGCCTACTTTCATGCGGTGGCAAAAGCGCTGCTCTCTTCTTTGAAAAGTCAAAGACAGATAAGCTCCAGCGTATCCGCATCACATATTCTGATCAATTGTCGCACCAATGGTAATATCAGGGTCATGCTCGCTTTCTCAGAGAGAAAAGACAGCGCTGTCTTCCTGAGCTCGCTAAAAGAGCTGCTCGGTCCAGTTGCCGACCAGAAATACATGGTTCCTCGAAAAGGGCACCAGATTCCTTATGATCAGAATTTCGAAGAGAATCTCCATGAGTTCTTTCGCTTCTATTTGAAAGGCAAAGCGAAATCCAGACTGCGTGGCTATCATCCGGTGCCGAAAGTACTGAGTAAATCGGAAAAGGCAAGAGCCGCATTTCTACAGGCGTGGAATAAATACGTCAGCCCATCAGAGCTGATAGAGGCAGATAAAAGACCGGATCTGGTCGCTAAGAATTTCGCGAATGTCCCCAGTGTTCAGGATCGAGAGATCTGGGAATAAAATATCTATTTTATCGGCCAGCGCAACAAGATAAGATATGCGTGGCGCAATCATTTAGATATACTGGTTAAACTTCCAAGAAAATCACCATGAACAATCAATCTTCCATTATCGACTCAGATATAGATTTCCATTCACCGCTCAAGACTTTCAAATCCGGTGATACCATAATCTGCCAGATCCAGGCTAAAACCTCGGGCGGGTTTGTGGTCGGGTTGCCTAACAAGGACATCCGCAGCGCATTCCTGCCGACCCAGCTCGACATCAATATAGGCCTGCCGATTGAAGTCTTCTACGTGGACAATCTCGACGGTAGAATGCTCTTCTCGCTTACCGACGAAGAGTTTCGCAAACATGCCGGCAGAAGAATAAGAGCTTATCAGCCTCCTCAATATAGTTGTTGAAACTACATCAATTAAACCCCTCGAAAGTTCGGATTGAGGACGAGAGCTATTTTTTTAAATAGCTCTCGTTGTATTTTGAACTGTATAAATTGCTGACTAAATCTTAATAGATATCTCAATGGTTGGAACTCGACCCAATTAAATGACACTAAATGCAGTGTCATCCAATTTGCAGACTCTAGTTTGATAAAAGCTCTGTGTAGTAGACGAATACATACATTTGTGCTAAGATAGTAACTGTGGAAGCGTAGTACTTGCTATCAGGCTATAGCTCAATGCTCTAGCTCTGGATCAGCCTGGGCCGCAGGTTTCCACCTGCATTGAACGCCCCTTTTAGTGATTGCTGGAGGTGGATTTTTATCAAGGCTGATCCGCCGAACTCAGAGTTCTACACGATACAAGAGGCGTTTGACCGCTACGAAAGTAACGTCCCCATAGACGAAAAGTAATGGAAGTCCGCTAGATGAGGGCTCCAATACGGTAACGGCGTTGCAGCTTGTCAAATAAGAAAAATACTGCCTCTTTAGATCTAATTATTTCAGGACAAATCATATTAAGACCTGTTAATATCTGTCCGGAATCTGAAGAGCAAAGCAGGAAATAGAAGTCTTCCTTCCAATTAGCTGACTTTCGGTCAGCAGCTTTTCGAAAGTTCAAGAGGTGAATTAATGCGTAACTCATTTGGAGAAAACAAGATATTCAGCGTCATCCGAGACTGCCATTCTTCTCTCAAGTGGCTCAGCCAGGAAGAGGGAATCTCCGAAAAGGAAGCCCCCGAGGAGCACAAAGAAAATCTCAAACAGCTCGAGAAACTCGGCATCGTCTACAAGCGAAACGGCCGCAGCCTGGGCATCAGATGGCAGCGCCTGCGTAGACTGGTAGAGCGCTCCGGCAGCCAGGGCGTCCCCTACGAGCCAGCCGACCTGGTGGAATACTTTGCCATCACTGCCGGCTAGGCGATAGCAGAAAAGATCCAAGAAAGAAAAGAACCCGACTGTAAAGTCGGGTTCTTTTCTTACAGATTTCCGTACTGAATTGAAGATCAACCCTGCTTCGATCTCAAGAGAACACCGCTGAGTAATTCCATGGCCTGCTCGTCGAAGTTGTTATTCTCCAGAGCTTTTTCGAGAAACCGCTTCTCTTCCTCCGAGACGACCCCATCGGCCATTATGAACTCTCTTATCACGCGGGCTTCATACTTATCGATCTTACCGTCGTCGGCGAGACACTCTTTGAGTGCATCTTCCAAAGACCATTTAGCCACTTTTACGCCTCCTTAATGAAAAGAATCTTGAATGATTATACTTTAGTATTCCCAGCAAATGACGTTCTAACCAGGAGATTCAAGAAGAAGATGGAGATCAGCGCCATAGAACTTAAAGATAAGCTCGACGCCGGAGATTGCCCGGTCTTGCTTGACATTCGCGAGCCCCATGAACTCGCCATCGCCAGCCTGGATAACTGTCTCCACATTCCTCTGGGCGAGGTTCCCCAAAGACTTCAAGAGCTGGAACAATTCAAAGAGAAAGACATAGTTGTCATATGCCGAACCGGAAGCCGCAGCGCCCGGTGCACCGAGTTCTTGATATCCAGGGGATTTTTAAAAGCGCTTAATCTGACCGGAGGCTTGCACGCCTGGTCAGATGATGTCGATCCCGAAGTGATGAAATACTGAACCGAATTTAGTATCACCTTCTCAGGGCACCGACACCAGTCCTTTCCTGTCAATCTCGACAGTGGCAGTGCGTTTACCCTGGGAAAGAATAAAAGAGGAGGGTCTTTCCGGCATTCCATCCTCCAGGAAGACGACTATTCCGGAAAGTGTGATACCTTCCGGCAATACCACTTCCTGGGCCACTTCCATATCGTAGATGATCACATAACGGAAGGGTGTATTGCCGGAGACAGTTCCAAAAACCATCGGTTTGGGCTGGACGGCCTTTAGCGTCACTCGTTTTCTGAGAGTTACCGCTTTCTCTTTGGCTACATGCAGATCTGTGACCAGATCATGGGTGATGTTGTTGAGCACGATCTGTGCTTTGGTGTAACTCACCACCCGCAAACCGAACCAGGGAACCGCAAAGAACATGAACAGAAAAACCAGAGCCTCGAATTTGCGAATTTTCGCCCAACTCAGGGTCAGCCAGCGGTCACGAAAAGAAGCAGCGCCAGCGCGACTTTCGGTCTCTTTCGAGTCCCCCTTTTCTCTATCGCCGCCGCCGCCGTTTTCTTGATCCGTCAAAGATAATTACTCAAATACAACTGCTGTATCTAAAAATATCATGCTGTCTGAATCTCTGCTTCTGACTGTAAATTGAGCTCTTCAATCATCGCCTCTCGCATTTTGAACTTGCGAATCTTACCGGTGACTGTCATCGGATACTGATCCACCACCTTAATATACTTCGGGACTTTGAAATAAGAGACTCTCTCTTTGAGCCAATCCTTAATATCGGACGGCGCAAGCGCCGCCCCCGATTTCAGCACCACCCAGAGAGCTACTTCTTCACCCAGTTTATGATCCGGCACTCCAAAGACCTGGGCCTGGGAAATATCCGGATGACGGTGCAAAACCTCTTCAATCTCACGGGGATAGACGTTCTCTCCCCCGCGGGCGATCATGTCTTTTTTCCTGCCTGTAATATTTACGTAGCCGTCTTCATTCATGGTGCCAAGATCGCCTGAATGGAGCCAGCGCCCGCTGTCGATGGTCGCATCCGTAGCTTCTCGATTCTGCCAGTAGCCGAGCATGACCAGATGACCCCGGCAACAGATCTCGCCTTGCACTCCTCGCTCCACTATTTCACCGGTTTCGGTATCGATGATTTTCACTTCGGCATGGGGTATTGCTCTACCAACAGTGGTGGCTCGGATTTCAAGGGTATCATCGATGGTGGTGGCAGTCATCAAAGGCGAAGATTCGGTCAATCCGTAGAGAATGACCACATCTTTCATATGCATTCGGTCTGCCACCTGTTTCATCAATTCCACCGGGCATGGTGCCCCGGCCATAAAACCGCTCTTCAACGAAGAGAGATCGAACTCGGCAAAGCGAGGATGCTCGAGCTGTCCGATGAACATTGTTGGCACGCCGGACAGATGAGTACAACTCTCCCTTTGCAATGCTTCAAGAGTCGGGATCTCTTCGAAGTACGGTCCGGGTATGACCACGGTGCCGCCCACCGACAATGTGGCAAGAGCGGAGCTGATCATACCGCCGCAATGATAAAATGGCATAGGCACACAAAACCGACTTTCTGCCTCGACTTGCATGGCTCTGGCAGCCAGATAGGCGTTGTTGATGATGTTGTGGTGGCTGAGGGTCACCCCTTTGGGTTGACCGGTGGTGCCGGATGTGTACTGTATATTAACCGGGCTATCGATGGAGATCCTCTTACGAACAGAAGCGAGTTCACTGCGCTCCCTACCGTCAGCCAGGGAAAGGAAGTGATCATAATCAAAAATGTGTTTATTAGAAGAACCGCCGTGTTCCTCTAGAAAAACGATCTTCTCCAAATCGGTAACCGAGGATCCGTCCCGGGACAGACCTGTATTGAAGAGGTGGGGGCTGAGTTTGTCGAGCATGGCGAAATAATCGCTCTTTCTATTAGCGGCGAGGGTGAATAGAAGCTTGAGTCCCGACTGATTCAGGGCATACTCCAGCTCCATGGGCTGGTAACCCGGATTTATATTGACCAGCACCGCGCCCAGTTTTGCCACCGCCGTGAAGATGACGAACCATTGATAATTATTGGTGGACCAGATACCTACCCGGTCACCAGGTTCGATACCGGCCGAAAGCAGAGACAGAGCAAGAAGATCGGATTGCTCGTTCAAATCGGCATAACTGAGACGTTTATTCTGAAAACAGCTGACGATGGCTTCCCTGTGGGGATCCAAAGCAACGATCTGCTCCAGATAGTCAGGGATGGTCACACCTATGAGAGGCTCTGACGAGACTCCATGAAAATAGCTGAGACTTCGCATATATTCCGCCCTTGAAACCGCTTCAAAGGAAGAATTGTATTACATGGGGATTACTTCGGGACCACCGAGGATCATGTTCTTATTTGCCTCGCTCCGGTGGCGTGGACGAAATACCGTAGAACTCTTGCTGCCGGAGTCGTAGATACCAAGACTTTCAGAAGCCGATCCGGCTACCTTCTGCGGATTCTTGGAAACTTTATTGAAGCTATCGACTCGGGCGTAATTGACGGTAATAAGCCCGGCGGTCTCGGCGGCAATTGCCGGAGATACCGATAATGTGAGCAGAGCGAGAATCGCAAAATGAGCTTTGTTAGCAGTTCTAATCACTTACTAGCCGACTCCTTGGCTGGAACATCTTCAAAACATCTGCAAGAAGTATAGGTTCGAAATTATAAAATGGAAAGGTTCGTAGAAATGCTTTAAGATTTCAACAGGACAGGAAATGTGATTTTGCCTGGCTTTTTGGTCAATAATGAATAAACTCTCATAGTCGAAACATATCATGACATCCCTTGTCAAGAAAGCGAGCAAAAATAGATCCGGAGCCCTAGCGGCACTGCTTCTCGTCGTGCTTATCTGCTCCTGCACAGTATTATCGTCGGTATCGCCGCTCCCGACCTGCGCTCTCACCCAGGCCGAAGACAACCAATTGAGATCCCATATAAACGCCGGTAATCACTATCTGGCTCGCAGGCTTTATGATGAAGCGATAAACGAATACGAAGCCGCTCTCAAAATAGATCCAGAATGTCGAATCGCCAAAGACAATATCGCCCTGGTCCATAATAATAAAGGCACTGATTACTTCAGCCGCAGACTTTATCAGGAAGCGCAGAAAGAGTGGCAGACCGCACTATCGCTCAACCCCAACGATGCCATAGCCCGACGCAATCTACAGGTACTGGCGGTGCATATGCGCCACCAGAGAGAAAACCAATTGAGACTGCAGGAACAGGCCGCCCAAGAAGCAGAAGAGAAAGAGGAAGAACAACCAGTCCGGGAAGCGGAAGCAAGCAGAAAGAAAGAGATAGAAGAGAAAAAAGAAGAACCTCCTAAACCGACGATTATCTTGAGCACCGGATCCAGTCAAGTCAAAATGAGCGATGACGGAAAGCTCCTCGGTCCACAAAATTCCGAAGATGCGTTTTCGGAGAATTCAGAAGAACATTCCACGGCACCGTCGGTCGACAGCGTGATCAACGATTCACTCAGCACTCTAAACGCGCTAAAAGAGAAGAAAAGGACTACCACTCAAATGAAAGTGGTGACGGTGGTAAAGCCTGCTGCGCCCGTACCTTCGCAAACCAAAACAGATAGTGAAGCGCTGAAAGAGCCAAAAGAACAAAAAGAGCAAAAAGAGCAAAAAAATTCCGACAGAGATGACCAAAAGCTGACGATATCGCTTCAGTTATCTAGATTGGAAAAAGAGGTCTTCGGTGAAGAACGGAGAGATGACCCGATTCTGAAAAGACTGCTTCATCTGGAGAAAGACACCCTGGGCAAGAAGCAATCAGGTACGGTGAAAGAGCGTCTGAAGCGCCTGAACGAAACCTATGGCTTTCGAACTTATTGATAGATCTGGCCGTTGAACTTGATATATCCACCCTGCTTGAAGCGGGATGTAGACCGGTGTGTGTAGTGAATCACTCCGCCTTTATCGTTCCAGATATACTCTCCGCAGACCTCCACCAGATTGCCTTGCTGCAAAGGCACCCGGGCAGCAAGGTCTATATTATGGGCAACGAGGACGGTTGTGCCGTTGGCCAGCTTGAAGAGAAAGCGCTGGTGCTGCCTGCCCCTTTTGTCATCGGGCAGCAGCTTAAAAACCGGCGCAGCATAACAGACCCTCACCCCCCTGGCTCGCCTTGCCTGAAGGTCGATAAGCACCCGGTCGTCATAACGGGTCGAGCCGATGGCGTTGAGCGGTGTCACCTTCTTGGCGACTATATACTGGTCGGATGCCCCTGGCTCGGCAGTCGTTCCGAATTCTAGAGGGGTAATGCCCGAATCTATCTCTTTTGACGGCTCTGCTCTATCTTCATCGCCGCCACCAAAATTGCGGACAACAGCGTTGCCTATCCGGTTGGCGATCAGATGGCTGGAGCCGGTGGCCGCTCTTTTGAGCTGCATATCTCCGCTCGATCCGGATTGAGCAGGCTTAGGATTATGCTCGGCATGGCTCCCGGCGCAACCGCATAGGCAGAATACCAGGAGTGAGATATACAGAAAATAGCCGGTATAACCAGGTCCAGGTGAGATATTTCTTCGTCTATTCAGCATCATAGGGAGTAAAACCATGACTATAAGGCAGCTTAGCAAATTTTGGCAGAGGCGCAATTGACCTTGCCCTGTGGTATATAGTTGATGTAATGGTATAAGAAAGGGTGACTCGGAGTAGTGGAAGAGCTTATGTTATCGACAGTCTATCTTACCGGAGATTCTGTGGAAGCTCGAGCTTTCGTCGACGATCTGCCAGCTAAAGACTGGAGAACCGTAGCCCTCACCCGCCTCACCAACCACGGTCTGACCGTGGTCAATCCTCTGGAAATTGCCTGGAGCAATCGCAATCCGGAAGAAGCCATCGTTTTAGATGACTTCACCGACAAAAGAGTACGCCGCGCCCTCGACCTCATAGACGAGTCCGATGCCCTCCTGGCCAATCTGGAGGCCTCCAGTTACGGCACCGCCATGGAGATTTTCTACGCGCACCGAAGGGGCAAAATGGTTACCGTCGTAGGCTCCTCGCCCTTCAGCCCCTGGGTTCTGAGCCATTCGCAAGCTCGCTTCGAGAATGTCAATCAAGCGGTCGACTACCTGATAGAGAAGCATCCGCAGCTGGCGCCGCTCACCTGGACCCTACAATACGAAGCCCAGCTCTCCGAGCGCTACGAGCAGATGCCCCCCTGTGGCGAACCCGATTACAAGTTCATCGGAGGAAAGCTCCCGACCCTGGTTATCGCCCCCCACGCCACGGCTTACTGGAAGGAAGGAGAGTTCTACGAACAGGATTCCTACACCGGTTCTCTGGCCTCGGTCCTTAACCGGCTGGCAGGAAGTCATGCCATGCTCTCCAACTATTGCAATGCCGCCGACACCTGCTGGTATCTAGAGACCCCTTTCCGCCGGGCCCTCACCGATATCGTCCGTTCAGGCAAAGTAGGCATGGTCCTGATTCTGCTGGGCTCGACCTGGCAGGAAGCACCGGGTCTGCAAGCCTCTTTCTACGGACGCAGGGAGTCTACCCTGAAGACCTATCGCAAGCTCCTCACCGAAAAACTTGCCGGTCTCGAGCCGGTTATTCCCGCCGCTTTCGACAGACCTGTCCGCCCCCTGGCCAGTTTTATATCTGAAGTTCTCGAGATCCCGACGGTGGTTCTGAGACTGCACAAGCGTTACCGGATGCCGCGCTTACAACCCATCCAGTATTCGAGGCTGGCTAATGCCCTGTCAGAATTCATACTGGATACCGGTCTTGAGCTACAGCGGAGCCATAGTTAAATGCCGTCCGAATTGATAGCCCTGGTCTCCTGTCCGCAGAATCTAGCCGATAGTCTTGCCGGTTCGCTCGTGGAGAAGAAAGTGGCAGCCTGCGTCAATATCGTCAAAGAGGTAACCTCGGTCTACCGCTGGGAAGGCAATATCGAGAAAGACCCGGAGTCCCTCTTGATTATCAAAACCAATTCAGAAGTCTGGGCAAGATTTCAGCAGACGGTGGAAGAGCTGCATCCTTACGAGGTCCCCGAGATCATTGCCGTGCCAATTGAAGTCGGCAACCAGGCTTATTTAAAATGGCTCAATCAATCTGTTACAACTAAAAGTAGCTAATTCTATTTGTCCCAGAGGAGAAAAGCGTGTCCAAGACAACCATCGTAGAAGTCTTCTGGAAGCGTATTTCCGATACCCCTCACGCGGACGCGATTCTCTTCAAAGAAGACGGACATTTCAAAGCCCTTTCTTGGAAAGAATACGGCGAGCTGGTCCGTACAGTAAGCGCCGCATTAATCCGGCTGGAGATAGGAATCTCCACCAATGTAGCCATACTTGCTGACAACGGACCGCGCTGGAGCATGGCGGACTTGGGCATTCTCTCAGCCGGCGCCCATAGCGTTCCTGTCTATTCGACATTAGCACCGGATGAGGTGGCTTATATCCTCCGACACAGTGAAGCGGAATTGCTCTTCGCCGGAGACTCCGCCCAGGCGGAGAAGATCCTCGCCCACGAAACAAGCCCGCCGGAGACCCTGGAGCATGTCGTGATCATGGATGACTCGATGCCCGAGAATCATCGAGGAGAGCGCATCAACGTGATTACCTGGAGCGATTTCCTGGCATCGGGCAGGGAATATCTCTCGGACTCGAAGAACAGTGGCGTGGTCGAGAGGAAAATAGCATCGGTGGCCGGAGAGGATCTTTGCACCATCGTCTACACATCGGGCACCACCGGCTTCCCGAAAGGAGCCATGATCCTGCATCGCAATATCGGCGCCGTTCTGGAGTCTATGGCAGAGATCATCACCTTCGACAAGAAAGACATAGCCCTTTCTTTCTTGCCTCTTTCCCACGTATACGAACGGGTGGGCGGTCAATTCATGGCCATATACAACGGCATCCCCTTTGCTTATGCGGAGTCCATGGAGAAAGTAGCGGCGAACATGAACGAGGTGAAACCGACTATTCTGAACGCCGTGCCTCGTTTCTACGAAAAAGCCTATCAGAAGATCCAGACCCAGATCCGGGCAATGCCCCAGACCCAGCAAGCCTTCGTTCGCTGGGCTCTCGGCATAGGTATGCGTGCCACCCGTCAGAGGGTGGAGAAGAATGTCGATAGTGGAATCCTCAATCAGCTTTATAGAGCAGAGCTGCGCATTGCAGACCGTCTTGTCTTCAAGAAGATACGGGACAGGCTAGGCGGCAGATTGCGCCTGATGACCTCCGGAGCAGCCCCTCTCTCCAACGATGTCCATCTCTTTTTCGAGGCTATAGGCTTGAGTATCATCGAAGGCTATGGTCTTACCGAAACCTGCGCTCCTCTAGCCTGCAACCGGCCGGACGACATCAAATTCAACACTGTGGGTCGACCGCTGCCCGGGGTCGAGGTGAAACTGGCCGAAGACGGCGAGCTTCTGGTCCGGGGTCCTACGGTCTTTGCCGGCTATTATAAGAACGAGAAAGCCTCGCAAGAGGCTTTCGATGGAGACTGGTTCCGCACCGGCGATATCGCCGCCATCGATGCCGAGGGCTATATAAAAATCACAGATCGCAAGAAAGACATCATCATCACATCAGGCGGCAAACATGTGGCTCCTCAGATGATCGAGAACCTCTTCAAAGGCGAATCTCTGATAGCCCATACCCTGGCCTATGGCGACCGGCGCAAATTCATATCGGCGATGTTCGCGGTAAACCGAGACGGACTCAAACAGTTCGCCCGCAGACATAACCTCAAAGAAGACGATCCGGAAGCTTTGATAAAGAACTCCCTGGTGGTCGAAGCCGTGCAGGCGGTGGTTGATGAAAAGAATTCATCCCTGGCCAACTATGAACAGATCAAGAAATTCATTCTTTTAGACCGTGAATTCTCCATCGAAGAGAACGAGTTGACCCCGACCATGAAAGTAAAGCGCAAGGTCGTGACCGAAAAATTCAAATCCTTGCTGGACGGTATGTATGACCGGGAGGATCTGGAGACTCAGATTAAATAATCCGTATATATAAGAGAATCTATTCTCTAAAAGATTAAATGTTCTTTACTTTCCCTTGGCAACTGATTACAATAATGGCGGCAGTTTATTTGTGCCGCTTCGGTCAGAACTAAGGGCTCGGGTCCCCGTTCAGGATACTTACTAACTAGCTAAACAATAAATTCAAGACCGTCTAGAACCGGTTATCGAGGACGAAAAGAATATGTTTGATTCTATAGGACGAGGCTTCAGGCTGATATGGGCAAGCATCCGCATGGGCTGGCACGATAAACGTCTACTTCTGCCCTCGGTAATCACCGTAATCAGCAATATCTTCTTTGCCATCCTGCTTTTCGTCCAGGCCAAAACCCACTTCGGCGGCAACTCCGAAACCGCAAACAATTTTGCGAAGCAGGGTCAGGGACTTCTGCAGGGCGGTGCCGATATGGCGAACAAAATGCAGATGTTCGGCATAAACGGTCCCATGGACCCAACAGGTATGGGCAGTTCCATGAACGCCATGAGTTCCGACACAGCCCTTGCCGTCACCGGTATCCTCTGCATCTGGTGGCTCACCAACCGTTTTCTCGAAGGGGTTACCACGGCCCTTGTCTACAGCCATCTCACCGAAGGTCGGGGCTCAGGAAGATTCTCCACCGCCGCCGCCGCCGTCCTCACCAGCCTGCCTGCCATTATCATGCTCGGCGCAGCCACCCTTATCGCCAAAAGAATCGCCGGATGGCTCAGGCACAAGCGCGGTGCAGGCGGCGTTTTCGGCTTCGGCTTCAATTTCCTTGCAAGCATTATAGAAGTCTTCTGGACCCTGGCCGGACATCTTATATTGCCGGCAATCGTTATCGAGGGTACCTCCTTCTGGGGCGCCATGAAACGTGCGGACAAGATGGCCCAGGGCAATCTCCTCACCATCGGTGTGGGAGAGGTGGGAGTGGATATGATCTGCAAGATCTTCACCGGAGTGGTCTACGGCATAGGTGTAGCCGGCTTCGGCGGTGCCTGGTACCTGGGCACCGGCTTTACTTCGGCACCGGTTCTGATGATGGCTTTCGCCTGGGCAGGACTGGTTCTACTGGTCACCGCCCTGTCTATATACATCCGGTCGGCCTTCTACACCTGCCTCTATGTCTGGGCGATAACCGCCGAAGAGGTAGAAGAGGCTATGCGGGCCGATGTGGCACCGCCGGCGCCTCTGGCAGCCGCCCTCACAACATAGTTACATAGTCTGGGCTAAAGCAAACAGCTGTTCTGAATAGCGCCTTATCACATGGGCGAGGGCTATCTGCGTGCGCCATTGCACCGGAATCTGAGACTCTCCGTAAAAGGAGCCGGCGAGCTGACCGAAAACCGCCCCGGTGGCGTCGGCGTCATAGCCTAGATTGACCGCCAACAAAGCGCCTTCCTCGAAACTCTCACTCTTATTAAAAGCCCAGAGCGCTGCTTCCAGACAACTGACCACGGTGCCATCCGGAACCAGGTCAGTCTCTTTCTTCTTTTTATATGAACCTTTGGCTACGGCTTCCACCGCAGCATCGAGAGGTCGATGCGTCCAGTAGTCCGTCACCGGCTCGTAAATACCTTTGAGCAAGACGTTCTTTGGCACCTCATGCAGTGCCCCTACAATCAGAGCGGAAAGATACCGGCAAGCATCGATACATTGTCGATGGGCATGGGTTGTGCGGGAGCATTCACCGGCATAGTCCAGGGCTTTAGCAGGATTACTCGAATAAGTGAGAGGGATGGGAGCAATTCTGGCAAGGGAGCCATTGGCGTTGGCGTCTTCATCATCGAGCCCGCCGAAGGGCTGCTTGGTCGCTTCATACGAAAGAATAGCTTTGCGATTGATTACACTGACATCGAAACACCAGCCCTGGCTGCTTAGATGCCCCTGGTGATACCACTTCAGATAGCGATCCATCTGATCGGAAGGATTGAATCCTCGGCTCTCAATCAAGCTTTCAGCCAGAGCCAGAGCCATGGAAGTCTCGTCGGTGAACTCTCCGGCACGCACTTTGAATATGCCACCACCGGTCATACTATCAATCGGATCGAAGCTGCCCCGTTCCTGATATTCTAAAGGGGCACCCAGGGCATCTCCTATGGCCAGTCCGAACAAACACCCTCTATAACGATCGATCAGCTCCAATGGTCTACTCCTTGAATAACCTGATTAACTCTAGCAATTGATCAAACACTAGCCTGCACAAGACCGCTGATCAAGTCGGGAGTGAGAATCCATTCGAGATTGCCGGAAAGAGCAGGAGGGAGCTCTTCGCAGTTCACGAGACAGACCGCAGACTTTCGAAAAGGCATTCTAAATACCGGACTGCCACCAACCAGAACCGATACCAGCTCTCCCATATCGGGTTCGTGACCGACCAGCATCAACTCATCTTTCGATTGATACGCTTCCAGAGATTCGATAAAAGACTTGACTGCTACCCCCGGAGAGAGCTTGGCTGACTTGATCAGCTCGCAATTGAAATTATCGGCAAAAACTCTCGCGGTCTGCTCTGCCCGCAAATAAGGACTGGAGATCACCAGCTTCAACCTGGCCCCTACCGCTTTGAGGGCGTTAGCCACCATCTGAGCCTGGGCAAACCCGGCTTCAGTGAGGGGTCTTTCGGCGTCGGTCTTGTACTTTCCCGTGGCGAGGGGTTCTGCTATGGCATGCCTGACAAGATATATCTTCAATGGTTTCGATTCCGTTCCGGTGCAAAAATGTCTATTCTTAATCATATTGAGTTTGTATGCAAATTAATACCTGATGTAGAATCAGGAACATGAGCGAAAGACCAAGAGCCATGGGACTTGACATTGGAGACAAACGAATTGGCATAGCCATTTCCGATCCCCTTGGCTTGACTGCGGTCGGTTTCGAGACCATAGAAAGAAAAAACAACAAAGTGGATGTAAGGGTTATCAAAGCGATAGCCGAAAGACATGACGTGAGAACCATCGTCATCGGTCTACCAAAAAATATGAACGGAACCATAGGCTACCAGGCGGAAAAGGTCCGAGACTTCGGTGTAAAACTGGCCAGGGTTACAGGACTGGCGGTGGTCTATGAAGACGAACGACTGACGACGGTCTCGGCTATTCGAACCCTGACTGTCCAGGGTGTTCGCACCGGCGAGAATAGAGAGCTGGTGGATATGCAGGCAGCGGCAATAATCCTTCAGAAATTCCTGGATAGCGAAAGCAGACCGCCTAGCGCTTGAGTCTGTACTAGGTATTGAAAGAGATGCGCATCAGGGTCCCTTCGCTCTGACCCGGCTCTACGCTTATCTCTCCATGATGGGCATCGATGACCTGTTTGCACAGATATAAACCGAGACCGGTACCCACAACCTGACCCGTGTTCTTGGGGCTGCGCCAGAATTTATCGAAAACCCTGGGTATCTCCTCCGGGGAGATTCCGATTGCCGGAATCCTTGACGAAGACAGTAACCGTATTTGGTGTCTCTTCGCCCCAGACTCGTACCCTGCCGCCCCGGGGCGTGAATTTGATCGCATTGTCTATCAAGTTTATAATCACTCTTTTTACAGCGATCTCATCCACCGCCACCACTCCGTGCCCCTCGTTAAGATTTGCTTCCAGACTTACTTTTTTCTCTTCTGCAAGTGCGGAAAGTTCGTTGACACAATCAAGAGCGGTATCGAATAAGACACCAATAATGCTACCAGTTCCGGACGTCAGCGGTGCGTAAAAAGGCTGATAGTGACGACGCTGTTCCCGGCTGATAAAGACCTTTCTGACCCCGGCGAAGGACTGTCCGTCCAGAGCTCTTTTAAGCTCTTTTGAGCTCTTTTGATCTCCCGCGAAATACCCTCGAAGGGCAGGACATCGGTGGCGATTTTACCCAGCACCTCCTGCCGTTTTTTAGAGAACATTCTCTCCATGGAACGATTCCAGAGCATAACGCGACCATGAAGGTCCAGGGCGAAGATGCCGTCAAAGCTGTTGGTGAGAACGAAATCGGACATCTTTCTCTGGAGCAGGCCGCTTCTCAGCGCTCTTGCAAGCGCTGGCGACACTCTTCAGCTTCTCTAGCTGCTCTTGGTTCTTGCCGTATACGAGAACTTTCAATGGGTTTGCGAAACTTTTTGAACTTCCTACAAAAGAGAGGCTCCAGCTATATCTTGCTCATTTTTATTAGAAACTAAGCAATAGATCACCTTACTGATAAGGATTTTAACGCCGAAGCTCCCGGAGAAGCCTAAAGCCGGTTTGATCAGCTATAATCGCCTTTCTGCAACATATAAGACGCACCGACGCCAAATTCCAGTTTAGAGACGAATTTAGAGACGAAAAACGAATCATGAGCCCTCTTTACATCACCCTTCTTGTCATCACAACCCTGCTCGCCATGGGTATCATCCTCATGGTCCTGCTCCATTCACCCAAGGGAGAAGGTCTTGGCGGTATCGGCGGAGGCGCGACCATGTTCTCCGGTAAAAGAGGGGCTGAAGCGGGACTGGACAAGCTTACCTGGAGCCTTTCGATAGCCTTTCTTGTCTGTTGCATCCTCCTGGGCTTCGGAATCGTCAGATAGCAATCAATATCATGTCCTTTACTCTGCCGACCAACGAAGAGAAGTATCAGTACGTACACTCTCAATTCGAGCGTATCGCCCGGGGCTATGACCTCACCAACGACGCCATCAGCTTCGGAATGCACCGACTCTGGAAAGCAAAGGCTGTGGACATCCTGCTTACGGCAGGTTCTGGTCAAGAATCAAAACAGGAGCCCAGGCAGTTTCTCGATGTCTGCTGCGGAACAGGGGATCTTGCCCTGAGAATTGCCTCACGCCTGGATAAATCCGATAGAGTCACCGGTCTCGATTTTTCTAATCAGATGCTCGAAGTGGCTCGCGCCAGAGAGACTACTTCCTCTTCCGACGCGTCTTTGACCTGGATAGAAGGAGACGCCCAGAATCTGCCTTTTGAAGACGACAGCTTCGACGGAGCAATAATTAGCTTCGGTTTGCGCAATCTGACCGATATAAACCTCGGTCTTGCCGAGATGCGCCGGGTCGTAAAGCCGGGCGGACTGGTTATCAATCTTGATCTTGGTCGCCCCCGCGGAATAATCTTCGCGCCGCTTTTCAGCTTTTTCTTCAATTCGGTGGTCCCCTTCATAGGATCGATACTGCAGCGTGATAGAAAAGCCTATACCTATCTGCCCCAGTCCATGAACACCTATCCGGAACCGGAGCAGATCACAGAACGATTCGAACTGGTCGGTCTCAGTGAAGTTCGACACCTGCCGCTTGCCGGGGGAAGCGTAGCGCTCCATTGCGGCAGGGTTTGAGGTCATGACCGAAACCAGGGCAGCGTCGAAGTCTGTTATGGTCATAGTCGGCGATGTATCTGCCGACCGTCATGCCTCATACATAATCCGCCACTTCAAAAATGCTGAAGAGTCCGTCGATTTCTGGGGAATCGGCGGCGACGCCATGAAGGAAGCCGGTGTCGAGTTGCTGCATCATCTCAAAGATTTCGGAGCAGCGGGCATCACCGCCTCTATCAAGTACATCCCGACCCTGATTCGCATAGGTAACGAACTGATAGACCAGATCGAAAGCAGAAAGCCGGATCTGGTTCTCCTGGTAGATTTCGGCGGCTTCAACATGAAGATAGCCAAAAAGGTCCGCAAACTTTATCCCGAAATACCAATCCTCTATTTCATCTCTCCCCAGATCTGGGCGTCGCGCCCCTGGCGCATCAAGGGTCTGAAGCAAAACACCTCTAAAATGCTTGTAATCTTTCCTTTCGAAGAGGCTATCTACCGCGAAAAGGGAGTGCCGGCAAGATTCGTCGGTCATCCCCTGAACGAACAGATCCCGAAAGCGAGCCGGCTAGGCAGCCGCCAGGAATTTCTCGCCAAGATCGGTCTCGGCCAAAGCGAGAACAAAGAGACACTGATATCGGTCTTCCCCGGCAGCCGCAAACAAGAGCTCAATGACCACAGTCCGGTACTGCTACAGGCCATGGAAGAGATTCTCGAGAGACGACCCAATGTAAGGTTCTTAATCTCAATGGCTTCGGAGAATCTAAAAGAGATCTTCGAAAAGAGCCTCAGTAAGACGGATATGAAAGAGCGCCTGGGTAAAGAGATTTTCTTGATCAATCCGACAGACAATTATGCCGCCATGCACCATGCCGACTTAGTGTGGGCGAAATCAGGCACAACCACCCTGGAAGTGGCGATGTTTGCTAAACCTATGCTCATCTTCTACCGAGGCGATTGGTTCAGCTATCTGGCTGTGATGGTGGTTAAAACCATAAAAGACATCGGCTTGCCCAATTTATTAGCAGGAAAAAAACTGGTTCCTGAACTATTGCAACTGGATTGTTCCGCCAAACAATTCGTAAGATATAGTCTCGATCTCCTCGATGTACCCGGTCTGAGAAAAGAGATCTCCCAAGAATTGTCTTCCATCAGAAATCGGCTTGGCAAAGGCAATTACATTACAAATTGTGCAGAGGAAATCCGCAAAATTTTGCAGATAACCGGGGACAGTAGTGCATAATCAGTAGCTCCCGGAAGACTGAGCAGGATACAGGAAGAAATCTTGAAAAAAGTCCTATCCCAGAAAGGCGTCCAGCTCTATCTCAGACTACTGAGCTATATCAAGCCATACAAAGTCGCCTTTGTCTTCGGGCTTCTGGCCGCTATCCCCTCGGGCTCCATGGAAGCGCTGATGGCATATCTGGCCGGTCAGGGTCTGCAGAAAATCATTGTCGAAGGCCATCAAGAGTTGCTCATGTGGGTACCGGTGGCGATTCTTCTTTTAGCGGCACTACAGGGTCTATTCCGTTTTCTGGAATCTTACCTGATTCGCTTTGTCGGTGCCTCGGCCATACGAGACCTGCGAGACGAGCTATTCGAGCATATAGAAAGACAGCCCCTGCAATTTCACGGTGAAAATGAATCTGGAGTGCTTATCGGAAGAGCGGTCAATGATATTGCCGTAATAGAGAACGCCATCTCCCAGACTTTCCAGACCATGATAAGCAAATTTGTCACCCTGCTGACTCTGGCGGCAGTACTTCTCTATCAGAGTTTCTGGCTCAGCATCATCGCCCTTTTCATATTCTCCTTTATCATAGTACCGACAATAGTGCTCGGTAAGAAAATTCGCAAATCCTCCAAACAGGGTCAAGAAGCCATCGGAGACTTAGTCGGCGTTCTGGGAGAATCGCTTCAGGGTGTGAAAATCATCCAGTCTTTCAATCTGGAAAGCTATCAAGCAGATAAATTCAAAAAAACCAATATGGACTTCTTCAATGCCACCATGAAAGCGGTGCGCAACGAAGCATTGATGTCGCCTATTCTGGGAATTATCGGCGCCATCGGCATCGCCGCCGTTATCTGGGTAGCAGGCGATCAGGTTCTGCACAACAAAATGACCATCGGAGCCCTGACGTCTTTTACCATCGCCCTGATGCTTCTCTATTCACCGCTCAAGACCCTCGGTAGAATAACCGGAGTTATCCAGCCCGCTCTAGCTGCTGCCACCCGCATCTTCGAAGTTCTCGATCTCGCTCCGGCGATGACCAATTCTCCAGGCGCGGTGCAATTGCCCCGGAAGTCACACGATATCAGATTCTCCCATGTCAATTTCATTTATCCCGGTCATGAAAGCCTGGTCCTCGACGATATCAACCTAGAAGTACCGGCAGGCAAAATGTTTGCCCTGGTAGGGCTATCCGGGTCGGGCAAATCTACTATCGCCAATTTAGTGCCCAGATTCTACGACCCCACTGCCGGTGCCATACTCATAGATGACAAACCGATCCCGGACTACGACATCCAGTCCCTGCGCTCACAAATAGCCCTTGTCACCCAGGACAATTTCCTCTTCAGCACCACCGTCGAAGAGAACATCAGACTGGGCAATGTCGACGCCAGCTTCGAACAGGTGGTGGAAGCAGCGAAAGCGGCATACTGTCACGATTTTGTCGAGCAATTGCCGGAAGGATATAAAACGTATATAGGCGAGCGTGGAATGCGCCTCTCCGGAGGGCAGCAACAACGGCTTGCCATCGCCCGGGCCATCCTCAAAGATGCACCAATTTTAATCTTGGATGAAGCGACCAGCTCCCTTGACAATGAGTCTGAAGCCATGGTGCAAAAGGCTTTGAACAATCTGATGAAAGGAAGAACAGTAATTGTAATAGCTCATCGCTTGTCTACGATCCGACATGCTGATAGAATCATTGTCCTCGAGAAAGGGCGTATCGTCGAATACGGCAGTCATGATCAATTATTGAGTCAGGACAACGCTTATTCACGACTTCTCAGGGCTCAATTCGAACGCACTTTGAGCACTTGATTCAGAAAGATCAGAAAAGAAAGGACAAGGAAGAGAGTTTATGACCACCTATAAACTGACCAACACCTGGCTCTATCTATTTATATTCGTCCTTCTCATGCTGATTGGCTTCGGCGGCTGGTAGCCATTTTTTCGTCTTTATTGCAGATTAAAAGGAACCGGGCGCCCTCATGTATCAGGGTCCCGGTTCTTTTGTTATTCCTGAACTGAGGTCCGGAATCCGGAGATCTAGACAGGCAGGACGCCCTGTTTTTTCTTGGGCATAGCGATCTTCTTGGTCGAATAGACCTCGAAACGATTGATCAGCTCCTCTCTCAATTTATTAGGTGTGATCATGCCATCGACAATCATCTCGGAGTTGAGTTTGTAGATATCAACGTCTTTACGATACTCGTCCCGCAGCTTTTCTACATAAGCCTGTCTCTCTTCCGGCGGCTTCTCGGCAATCTTATTGGCATAGACTGCGTTGATGGCGGCTTCCGGTCCCATGACCGCAATCTGGGCGGTAGGCAGAGCCAGACAGATATCCGGGCCAAAAGCCGGACCGCACATAGCATAGAGACCGGCTCCGTAAGCCTTCCTCACTATAACCGAAATCTTGGGTACATCGGCTGATGATACCGCAGAGATCATCTTGGCTCCGGCTCTTATTATGCCGGCTCTCTCCACCGCCGAGCCGATCATAAAACCGGGCACATCGGCGAGGAAAAGAAGGGGAATATTGAAAGCATTGCAAAGCCAGATGAATTTAGCGGTTTTGTCGGCAGAGTCGACGAAAAGCACACCGCCTTTGACCCTCGATTGATTGGCTATAACCCCTATCGTTCTACCTTCGAGGCGGACGAAGCCGGTGATTATCTCGGGAGCGAAGAGTTTCTTTATCTCGAAGAAACTATCGGCATCGATAAGCCGCTCCACCACCTGATACATATCAAAGGGCAGATTCTCTTGCTGAGGAATTATCTCATCGAGACTCTTCTCGAACTGCTTGGGTGCAATTGCCGCCCTGGCAGGCACTTTTTCGCTGCAGTTCTGAGGCATATAGCTCAGATACTCTCTGCACTTTTGAATAGCTTCCTCTTCCGAGCCGACGAGAATATCGCCGCAACCACTGGTGGTGCAGTGCATTCTGGCACCACCCATCTCTTCGAGAGTGGCTTTCTCACCAATCACCATCTCGGCCATCCGAGGCGAGCCCAGATACATCGAGGCGTTCTTCTCGTTCATGATGACGATATCGCAAAAAGCGGGAATATATGCGCCACCGGCAGCGGAAGGTCCGAAGAGAAGACAAATTTGAGGAACGAAGCCGCTCAATTTGACCTGGTTATAGAAGACTTTGCCGGCTCCACGGCGGCCAGGAAACATCTCGATTTGATCGGTGATTCTGGCACCGGCAGAGTCGACCAGATAAATCAGGGGGACTCTCAGGCTCTCGGCGGTTTCCTGGATGCGGATTATCTTCTCGACTGTTCTCCAGCCCCAGGAGCCGGCTTTCACGGTAGAGTCATTGGCCATGAAACAGACGGTCCTGCCGTCGATTTTACCGATGCCCGTGACCACGCCATCGGCGGGCAGTCCATCGGCTTCGCAGTTTGCCATGGTCGCATCTTCGATCTCGAAACCGGGGTCGAAAAGGAGCTTCAATCTGTCGCGAACGAAGAGCTTATTGTCTTCTTTCAGCTTTTCATGGTACTTGGGAGCACCACCTTCTCTGATATGTTCCAGTTTCGCTTCTAGCTTCTGGCTTTTTTCGGATAACTTGCTTTCCATCAGTTTGACTACCATCCTAATTCACCCATTCTGTGAGATCTGTCCGCCTGCCATCGCAGGACCCTGGTATGAAGCTTCGATTTTACTTCTCAATAGCGAGATTCCTCGAAATCTACCGATTGATTTCAAAAATGGGCAGCTAAAATTTAATCGATATAATATATCCCTGACAGAACAAACAGTTTGTCGGCTTAGCCCTGGCTGTCAAGCGCAAAAGAGCATTTAAAAGGAAAAGTCTTTGCAAAAAAGATCGTCCAGAAGAGAATTTTTAACGCGCATCTCCCAGCTGGCCCTGGGCGTGACCGCCGGGTATCATCTTCTCACCGAGCCTACCTCGGCCAGATCCCGCTACAAACTGGCGGACTGGACCGGGGACGATTTTAAGATGGGACACCGGCTGCGTGATCTGAAACTGCCGAAAGCGCCTCAGTTTGCCGATAAAACCGTCGATGTCGTCATCCTCGGCGGCGGTCTTGCCGGGCTGTCTACGGCACATTTTCTGAAAGATCGGGATTTTCTCTTATTAGAACAATACGAAGAATTCGGCGGTCAATCCCGGGGCAGTTCTCATAAAGGCATCGGCTATTCCTATGGAGCAGCCTATTACAACGATCAAGAAGGCAATCTCGCCGCCCTGGTTTCGGATCTAGGTCTCACCCCGACAAAGCTGGATGGCGACAAGAACGCCTGGTACTACCAGGAAAGTTTTATTAAAAGTAACAAGAACAAAGACCACATCATATTCAAAGAGCTTGCCCGCTTGAAAGAATCGGTGGATAAGTTCAACCGCGATCTGAAGTGCACGGTCTTGGATTCTTACAAAGAGAGCACCGAACTACAAAGATTGGATTCGGTCAAGATGAAGACCCTGCTCACAGGATACGATCCGGAATTCGTAAGACTTCTGGATAGCTATATGAAATCGTCTTTCTGTGGAAGCACCGCCAGGATATCGGCACTGGCCGGGCTATATCTTGCTGACGATCTTTTCAGTCCTTCTTATGTCCTGCCCGGCGGGAACCAGGCGATTACAAAAGCGCTCGCCGACAAGCTGGAGATAAGAGCGAAGGATTCTCTCAGTCGCGGCTGTTTCATCTGGTCGGTAGAGTTGAAAGAGAATGGTGCGAGCGTCGTCTATCAAGATAGTAAACGAAGAATGCGACGGGTAGACGCCAATCACGTGGTGGTTGCTTTGCCCCACATGATATCGGCCAGAGTAATGAGCAATCTCGACGATCGCACCAAATCGGCCCTCTTCCGTTTTCGCTACGGGTCTTATCTGGTGGCGAATCTGCTCCTGAATAGAAGAGTCTTCGAAGAAGCTTACGATAGCTGGTTTACCCAGCCTTTCGATTTCTCCGATATCACCCTGGCCGATACGCCTTATTTGGCCTCGGGCAATTACACAAAGGACGGCGCCTCGGTGCTTACTGTCTATCAGCCCTATCAACCGGGCAGCATAGGAAGAACTCTGCTTTACAAAGGCGATCGCAAAGCCATGGCAAAATCCGTTGTGGAACAGGTATCGAAAGTGGTGCCGAATCTAAACGGTGCCCTGGAAGAAGTGGTGCTTTCCCGCTGGGGTCATGCATTGCCTGTGCCAACGCTGGAGTTCTATAAAAGGCTGGCCTTGCTGCGATCTTTAGAAGGAGACAATTTCACTTTCGCCCACTCCAGCTCGCAGTGTATGTCCTGTGCCGAAGCGGCGGTGGACGCGGCCACAAGAGCGGCAGAAAAATTGAACCAAAAGAGAAAAGAGGCAACGAAGATCTACTTTCACGGCAAGTATGCTCCGGGGTCAGCTCTATGACAAGAGCTTCGTTCTACGATCGGACAGCACCGGTCACAATCCCCGCCACAACCTGTATACTCATCTGCTTCCAATGGTCAAGAAACTGCTCTAAAGTTAGAATACCTGCTGTGCTCCTGGCGCTGGCGACCCAGCTTACATGCGGATATCCATCGCAGTCGACCCTGGCAGCTCCTGGCAAGAAACAGCTTATCTGGACCCTCTCCAACCATTCGATGAATTCGGACAAGCTGGAGTTCTCCGGTGTGCCTGTCCAGTGCTTCATAGGTCGCGGACGATCAAAAGGCACTTTTATCACCCGGCTGCACAAAGATGGTCCGGCTTACAACAGCGGCATCAGGGCCGGTGACGTCATCCTCAAAATAAACGACCGGGTCATTTATAACGCTCGCATCGCCGATTCGGTGATTCAAACCCTGGGCACCGACACTGCCAGGGTTCAGGTTGCCAAATCCTACGGCAATCAGCTTGTGGTCAGGCAGTTCCATGCCAACTGGTCCAATCTGGTGGCTGTCACCCCCAGCGGATTCAATACCAGCACCCACAACTCTATGGATAAGAGCAAGAGAAAGAGCGAAAAGGTCTCTATCCAGGCCCTGGAAGATTATCTCTTTTCGCTGATCAACGCCGATAGAAAAGCCAACGGCAATCTGCCACCATACAAAAGAAGCGCCAGACTCTCGGCATTAGCCAGAGCCTACGCCGCCGACCAATCCCAAAGACACTTCACCGGCCATCGAGACCCCGAAGGACGCATGCCCCAGGACCGCGCCAGATTAGCCGGTATCAATGCCCCGGTGGCGGAGAACGTAGCCTTTTGCGAAGGCGATGCCCTTACCTATGCCGGCAAAGTAAAGTGGTGCCAGGACACGATGATGGCGGAGCCGCCCAATCAAATCAATCACCGTGGAGCAATACTCAGCACCGAGTATCAGAGTTGCGGTGTCGGAGTGGGAATTGCCCCCGATGGACGTGTCAATATCGCCCAGGAATTCTCTACTGCTGATATTCCCTGAGACAAATTTTTGAAGGTTTGTCTAGCTTGCTTTTCTACCCGGCAATATGCGCCAGATAGAAGTAAACAGAGACGGAATCAAATCGGTAATTGCTTCGAATATGATGCCTCGACGCTCCAGCTGTCTTAACCGATTTATTCTCGTGGCTCTGGCCGCTTCCGGTTGAGCCTCGTAGAAATCTGAGACGCGATTCATGAAGAGATCGGTACGGCGCCCTTCCAGCATGTCGCCCCGGGCATGAGCACGAAATCCGGTGGTGATCACCGATTCTGTATAGCCCTTCTGCATATCCTGTTTGTTCAATTTACCCCTGCGGTTTTCCGGAAGGGTAATACCAACATTTATCGCCAGTCTCGGCGTGTTTATTGATGCCATTTCTCGACCCTCACAACATAGATCTGTCGTGGCAGGCGGTCTGAGCCGCTTCGCAATGTGGAAGCTATTCTCTATTTCATTGCAGCTTGCGCTATGCAGTTTGCAATTCAATTGCCATTCGCCAAATCCGAAAGCAGTATCCAAAACCGCTTCGGATGTCATTATGTTAAGTATATGACAACATTTTGTCTAATGAAATCTAATTTAGCAAGACCGAAAACGCCACCTATATCAGCCTTTTGGGTGACACGGTTTTCAAGCGGCGTAATTCCCGCATTGACATTAAAACCGCAAACTAAAGCCTGGTCATCAATGTGAGCAACTCTTTACCCTGATCCTGGGGAAACGAGTCCTGGGGCTCATACACAATATCAAAAGAAAACACCCCGTCATAGAGTTCGAAGATCTCATCCCGGCTGACCGAAAATGGAAGCCCTTCGCCGTGCCGCTCCCCGATCCACCAGATTGCCAGAAATTTGCCGCCCTTCTTAAGAAGATCCCTGGTCGAGAACATATACCTTCGACGGTGAGCCGGATCGATAGAACAAAAGCAGGTATGCTCGAAGATGCCGTCGAAATAACCGGTATATTCGTGTAAGTCGAAGATGTCTCGCTGGAGAAGAAACGCCGATTTACCGGCCACTCCTGCCTGGAGAAATTTCTGGTAGGTAGATTGAATAGCAGTTGGCGCAAAGTCGATCCCCGTCACCTCATAGCCCATCCGGGCAAGATAAACGGCATCATGACCGGTACCACAGCCAAGCACCGCTACTTTGCCTGGCGGCAGCCGATATGGAGACTTCATGAATGTCTCGAGCGGAGGCGCATGACGACCGTATTCCCAGGGAGTACGTCCCTGCTGATAACAGAGCTCCCAGAACTCCGGTCTATCAATATCAAAAGTAGGCGCCTGCTCCGAACCTGTCATGATGGTGATCTTTCGACCTTCTCGACCTCTAATTGCTTTCGGTATTTATTCTACCTTAGCCTATTTATCAATCAGTTCATCAATTCATCAATGAAAATTGCGCGACCTTATCATAGGACCATCCCCATCATCGGAATCCAGGCGATCTACGGACATCTTCTCCAGCCCTTCTATATGTCTTGCAATCACATTAGTCACCCCTTCTTCGATCTGGAGTTTGCCCTGAACCAGTAAAAATGAGTTCTGCAAGACTACGCTTTTATAAGCGGCAAAGACCTTGGGCTTCAAAACCACATTGGCCATACCGCTTTCGTCTTCTAGAGTGAGAAAGACAAAGCCTTTAGCCGTTCCCGGTCTCTGGCGACAGATCACACCACCGGCTACACTGACCTCTTCTCCGTCTAATTTCTCGGACAACTGTTTGCAGCTCAGGATGCGGTTCTTATTGGCCCAGGCGCGATAATACTTCATCGGATGTCCCCGGGTAGAGAGGCCTAATAAACGATAATCGGTGATCACCTCTTCTAATTCAGTCATATCAGGCAATGCTATCGGTCTGCGCCTCTCCTCTCTAGAGATACCATTCAACTCATAGAGAGCATCTAATAATGGCGTCTCTATCCTCTTCTTCAATTTATCCAGAACTTTCCAGAGCGCTTTTCTTCTACCGGGATAGAGACCGTCAAAAGCTCCTGCCTGGGCAAGAATCTTCAGTTCGCTCGGTGCAAGCCCGCTGCGCTCGATCACATCCTCTAAAGAAGTAAATGGTCCGCCCTCTTGCCAGGCAGCCTCGAGAGACTCTCTTGCTGCTCTTCCCAGCCCATCTACATAACGAAGACCGATTCTAAGAGCCGGCGGCTTCCTCTGCTCCGCTCCCTGAGCCGGTCCCCTTCTCTTAGTAAAAGCTCCTGCTCCCGCCAGCCGGGAGACAAAAAGCTCCTGCAGGCGCCCCGGTGAAATAGAATCTATATCATTGAATTCACCGCCTTCTAGCCCCTCTGTTTCCATATTATCTTCGGCTTCGGCTTCGGCTTCGAGCACACAGTTCCAGCTACTACAAGAAAGATCCACCGGACGCACTTCGACCCCGTGGCGCAGAGCGTCCCGAATCAGCGTTCCCGGACTGTAAAAGCCCATGGGCTGTGCGTTCAAAATGGCGCAATAGAACTCGGGGGCGAAATAGCGCTTCAGATAAGCCGAGGCATAGACAAGCAAAGAGAATGAAGCAGCGTGGCTTTCGGGAAAGCCATAATTGGCGAAAGCTCTCAACTGATGGGTTATGGTATCAATCGCCTCCCGGGAGAAGCCTTTCTTAGCCATGCCCGCCGCAAGCTCTTCACAGACTTTCGCCATACGCTCATGAGAACGCTTGTGACTCATCACCCGGCGCAGATTATCAGCTTGTGATGGAGTAAATCCGGCTGCCACCACCGCCAGTTTCATGCCCTGTTCCTGGAAAAGCGGCACCCCTAAAGTGCGCTTCAAGATAGGCTCCAGGCTTGGATGGAGATAGATAACCTCTTCCGCTCCCCGGCGCCGCCTTAAATAAGGATGGATGATATTGCCTAATATAGGTCCGGGTCTGACAATGGCTATAGAGACGATGATGTCGTAAAAGCAACGCGGCTTCAACCGGGGCAGGATATTCATCTGCGCCCTCGACTCCACCTGAAAGAGCCCTACCGTATCCGCCCGCTGCAGCATGTTATAGATAGAAGGATCATCCATATCCAGGGTACCGATATCGATATCGATACCACGAAATTCGCGGACTAACTTAAGCCCTTCCTGAATCATCGTGAGCATGCCCAGTCCGAGCAGATCTATCTTTATCATCCCGACCAGATCGATATCATCCTTATCCCACTGGATGACGGTTCTCCCTTCCATGGCAGCCGGCTCTACCGGCACCAGATCCCCCAGCGGTCTACCGGAGAGAACAAAACCGCCCACGTGGATAGAACGGTGACGGGGAAGTTGATGCAAACCTCTGACTATTTGCAGCAGAAGCTGACAACGTCTGTCCCTGGCATCGAGACCTACCCTTGCCAGACCGCCTGCTTCCAGTTTTTCTGCGGCATCCCGGGCTTCGATGCGATCCGCCTCTGCTGAGAGCCTGTCTCCCTGCTCTTGAGAAAAGCCCAGCACCCTGGCCGCATCCCGCACCGCCGAACGCCCTCGATAAGTGATCACCTCACAAACCATGGCCGCGTGTTTGCGCCCGTACTTCTCGTAGACATACTGAAGGACTATTTCTCTTTCTTGATGGGCGATATCGAGATCGATATCCGGCGGCTCGTTGCGCCCCTCCGAAAGAAAGCGCTCGAAAAGAAGCTCCATGCCTATCGGATCGACAGCGGTAATCATAAGACAGTAGCAGACCGCCGAGTTGGCGGCAGAGCCGCGCCCCTGCACGGCAATGCCCCTGGAACGAGCAAAACGGACGATATCCCACATAATCAGAAAATAGGGCGCCAGATCTAGAGAGACGATCATATTTAGTTCGTGATCTATCTGCCTGATGTGATCGCTGGTCAAGTCAGGATAACGCAATCGGGCGCCTTCCCAGACCAGCTGCTCTAATAAAGCGTTGGGGTTGATATCGCCCTTGATGCCAAGCGATGTCATTATCTCTGGTGGTAGAGTAAAAATCGGCAGCGGCGTCTTCAGTTGACTGAGCCGAAAACGACACCGTTCGGCAATGGCAAGAGTATTCTTCATCCCGGTCAGATCATGACGCCAGAGATGGGCGATTTCCTCTGCAGACTTCATATACCAGCTTCCATTAGGACGCAGTCTTCGCCCGGCCTCCGCCAGGGTGGTGCCATGACGTAAACAGGTAAGAACATCGTGAATAGCCCTGTCCTCGGGTCTGGCATAGTGAACATTGTTGCTGACCGTCCATGGTATCGAGGCGGACTTCGATAGTTCAAGGAGCGATGCCGCGATAAAACTCTCCTGGCGTAGATGATGATTCCAGAGCTCCAGATAGAAACGATCACCGAAAGTCTCCTGAAAAGCCCTGGCCAGGCGCCTGGCCCTGACCTCGTCCTCCCGGGCGAGGGCGGTGGGAATACTTCCTTTCGGACAGCCAGAAAGCGCTATCACTCCGGCACTGCAATCGAAGAGATTCTCGTAAGAGACTCTGGGAGAACCCCGCTCATAATCGGATCTTCCCAGGGTGATCAGACGACAGATATTGCGATAGCCATCTTCATCGGCAGCCAGTAGCGTTATATGGGAATCGTCTTCCAGGCTGAGTTCCACCCCGATAATCGCCTCTAGATCGACCTCTCTGGCAGCATAGGCAAAACGCACCGCACCGCCTAAATCGTCATGATCGGTTATTGCCAGCGCCGAAAGACCGATATCCCTGGCACGTTCCACTAAAGCCTCGGGATTGCTGGCTCCATCTAACAAAGAGAAGGAAGAATGACAGTGAAGCTCGGCATAGCGATGTTTCATTCGGAAAGTTCAAAACCGCGGTCAATCAATCAATAAATCAATAAATCAATAAACAAATAAAAATAAGCACCCCGAACTCTCCACCTCATGGCAGAGAGCCGGGTTGATTGATCACAAAGCATGAAAGAGAAACGACGATCATCGAATATCGATAATCTAACATCTAGCATCCATCATATTGAATTTGTGATAAAACCACTGTACCATACACATGTATGGCTTTCAAATTAAATTCCCAGAGTTCAAATTTGCCAAAACAGTCGGGTAGGGTGGGAATAACCACCTGACAATTCCCCAGCCCTGGCTTACTATCTATGTATGACCAGGACCCAAATAAACGAAAAGAAGCGAAGCTCTCAGGACGCCTTTGGACTGTTGAAGCTCTGTGGCATCGCCATCGCGCTCATCATTCTATGCTATCTCTGCCTGCTCGCCACGGCAAACTCATCTCCGAAGCTCCTTGTTGCCATCGCCTTCGAAGTCGGTTTCATTCTCTGCATCTTAGGCTTTCGCTATCTCTCCGGTAAACGCCGCTCTCAAAAGGCTAAGAAAGCGGTAATCGAAGTATTCTTGAGCGAGTTGACCTTTATAGATAGAATAAAAAAGATCCTTGTGTTCGCCGCTCTCTGCATCGTGCTGCCCCTGGTCGCTTTCTTGTTGATTGATTTGAGCGCTCTGGTCGGTGCCATCGCCGGTGCCCCGGGCTATGCAAAGACAGCTTACAAAATGATCCCGACCTATATGGTCTATGAAGGGGCTCATCCTGCCATCAGCCTGGAGCTCTACTCCGGAGCCTGCATAGAGGCGGGCAAATTCGAAAGAGCCCATCAATATACTGATCAGTTGCTTGCCATCAGAGAAGATATCTATGGAAAGCACCATTCTATGTACGGTGGCATGGTGGCAAATCTCGCCAATCTCTACTACAAAGAAGGAAAGTTCAAAGAGGCTGAAGACGCCTACAGAGAGTCGCTTCGTATCTGTGTCGCGCACAAAGGCTACGAAAAGCTAGGCTCTGCCCTGACAAAACTGGGTAACTGCTTGCGAGAACAGGGTCGATTTTTAGAGGCTAAGCAGAGTTACGAAGAGGCGCTTAGTATGCGCGAAAAAGAGTTCGGTCCCGATAGCAGACGGGTGGGCGAGACCTGCAGAGAGCTGGCCCTTCTTATGACCTACCTCCATAAAGACAAACGCAGCGACCAGCTTTTTGAAAGAGTGAACAAGATAATCAAACAGCATTCCAAAGAGACTAACTCTGACACTATTTCTCTTGTCCTCTTCGCCCTGGCTTCGGTGGCGGTATCATTTCTTTTCTTCGGTAAACGGGGACTGCTAACTCGCATCGCCCAGGAGAGGCTGGAACGCCGTGTTCTGCAAAACCCGATCAGCCCTGACCCGGATGATGTAGAGAAGCTTCGGTTGATTCTAGAATTCAGAGAAGAGAAAGAGAAGCTGGAGACTTTGAAGACAAAAGGAATTTTTCTGTCTCTGGCCGGTGCCCTCGCTATTGAGAGCTACTGATTTAAGGAAGTCAGCCTGTCTCAGCGGTGAAGACTAATCTTGAAATCGCCGCTTCTCGAAGCCAACAAAAGAGAGAGGGACCCGATGTTGCTCCATCGAATCCCGCACTCTTCTATGAGAACTAATTGATTAACCGAGGAAAAGACTTACTTATCGTCTTCCCTATTCAGCAACCTCAAGCCGCCCTTTTCCATCTCTTCGAGCCAGTCTTTTGCATTGAAGGGTTGTTTAGGTCCCCCTATCTCGGGATAGAGTGGTTTAGCACCATCCCAGGGCTTATCGAAAGGGAGAGGCTTTCGAAAATCGGGCTTTTCTGTCGGCTTAAAAAAAGGTCGGTAGTTGATTTCTCTCGTCGTCCGGTCACCAATAGTTGAAGCCACATCTTCGGCGCTGCGGTTAATCACCTCTCCCGGCTTGACGACAATGGCGCCACTGAAAGTATGCTCCACGGGCTTCACTTCTGCTGTGCCGTCTTTGTTGAACTGAACAGCAGTATCGCTTCCGGGGTTACTGAGAAATACCCTTCCGTCCTCAGTCATAGTGACTCTGGTATCGGAATCGGACTTCATCAATTGTTTATTCAAACCATTGATCAAGCGTTCCATCCGCTCGGGATCACCTCTGAGCGCCTCCAGGCTGGTGCCTAGCTTTTCCACATTACCGTCGATGATCGCTTCCTGCATAGAGACAAGTGCTTTGCGATCACCAGGGGAGACTTCTTCAGGAATTAGACCTTGCAAGTCCTTCTTCGCATCCATGCGCTGTTCCGGCGTGATCTTGCTTGGGTCAAACTTCTTGAAAATATGGTCGATATTATCATCAATCTCCATCCGGTCGCGGAGGAAGCCTTCACCGGGTTTAATTTGCTCCTTTATATGGTTAAGTCTGTCTCGAAAGGATTCAGAGGTTCCGCCTTCGGAAGCAGAGTCCTGTTGCAGCTTATCTCCTGGATTTTCATCGGACTGCCCCGCCTTGCCCTTTTCTGCAATGTCTTTTACAGAATTAGGACTCGGCATCGAATCTTCGAGTAATTTATGGTGTATGGATGCCCCGCCCTCATTCACTACGCCATGGTCAAGTTCAAATGCATTGGAACCCATACGAATCTCCTTCTAAAGAAACTTCCTAGTGCTGCCATTCTGTCAGCGGATTGTTTCTATACCGACCGGAAGATTTCTAGACACCCAGAAAAAATAATTCTCAAATTTCGAGAAAATGCCAATATTCCTGAGCTTCCAGGCTATCGAAACGAACAGATTCCAGCTAATCTCAGACGGACCATTTGCGCATCATGTTCATTACCGCCCTTACATAACCGGCTTCATTGTTACCGTCGCTATTGGGCGCGTAGGTGCCTATGAGGGTCGGTAGAGTATCGAGTCCCTGGTTTACATAACGTCGAATGATATACGGATACCAATCTTTGACACTATCTTCAAAGCTGTGATATTTCATGAACGGACCGGCGCGACCGGCAGGACCGGTGCCTTTTCTGTTGCCCCAGTTATTCGTTTTGACCGCCCAGCCTTTGGTGCCGGCGCTCGATTCTTTCACGAAAAAAGCAAGTGCCATCGCAGGGTTGATTTTATGCTGTACGCCCAGATCGAAGATGAGCTGCCCGAGCCCCTGGGCAGGAGAGTTGTATTCTCTCAATACCTCTTCTATCTTCTGCACCGTAATAGTCGGCTCTGAAATAATTCTGGTATCGCCATAACGATAGGGCACAATCCGGGCATCGTTGCCGCGTCTATCTCCGGGTACCCGGTAATTGCGTCGGTCTTCATAACGAGAATCTCTTCGATTGCTATCTGTCGATTCGCGCCAGCGTTCGTTGCGCCATTCCGGAGGCAGGTTATCGTCATAATTAGAATAGTCTCGCCTGCTCCTGTCATTGCGGTCATAGTCTCTATCGCGATCATAGTTATCCGGTCTGTAACGATCCCAGCCTTCAGGAACGAGACTGCGGCGACTGTCGTTTCCTCTGTCCCGACGATCATCATATCTGGTATCGCTTCGGCTATTACTATTGCCGCGATAGTAATCGCGCCAGTATTCACGCCAGTAGTCTCTCCAGTAATCCCGCCAGAAGTCGCTTCCCTGGTTGTCTCCCCTATCTCTTGCGGACTCCGGTCGAGTTCTATTAATAATCTCCAGACCGGGTACCGCTGCTCTCTCCCGGTGTCTTCCCAATTCGGTGTCAGCCAGCCTGGCCACAGCGAAGACCGCGGCAATGGAAGTGGACTTCGGCATTTTGAAAACGCTACCGGTGATATCACGGGTGAGAGTTACATTAGGGATTAAGGTGTCGGCAACCGAGCCTGAATCCAGAGTTGATTTGGCAGAGAAGAAGTCTTTGTTGAATTTAGTATCTAGACTAACCAGATCGGCAGACGCAGCAGACTTTCCACCGACGCTGTCGACATTGTCGATACGTTCAGTAGAACTTTCTATTATATCGACTGCTCCTGTCTGCTTATCTAGCCTGGACAGGGTCGGATCAGTCGTCTTGCTGGTCTGCGGATGCTCTAGCATCTATATCCCTGGAAGTTGTGGTTAGTTTATTGTCGTTGAGTTATAGAAACATGATCCCTGGATATAGTGGGTTCAGGTCAAGCATATAACTTTTCTGTGACCAAAAAGTACCGAAGATGCCTCATTGAATTAAATTCCAACCAGGCGATCAACGGCAGGAGAGACTTGAATTAGGCTACTGGTTCGCTACCGCAACGATGTCTTTCACTTTGCTCCGGCTACCTTGCTGTATAGTCGGTGGACTTACCGAGATAACGGGTCACGCCTTTGGCCACTGCCCGGGCAAGGGAGTCTTGATAGCGGCTGTCTCTTATCTTCTGAGCTTCTGTGGGACTGCCTAAATTAGCCAGTTCGAGGAACACGGCAGGAGCATCGCCGGCGGTGCTCTGGAAAGGCTTGCCTTTCCAGCTATGGGTTTGATACTTGCTACCGCGATCGCCGGCACCGGTCTCCTTGACCAGAGTATCTTGCAAAACATCTGCCAGGCGCTTGCTGTCTTGCTTGGAATACAAGGTCAGGATGCCGCTTATATTAGCGGCAGCGCTATCGGCGTGAATAGCCAGAGCCAGATCCGGACGAAACTGATTGAACTTGGCTTTAATACCTTCCGGACTGACATAGACATCACTGTCTCGGGTCAGCTTCACCGTGGCGCCGAGCCTCTCTAACTCCGCCGCCACCTTTCTGGTCATCATCAAAGTAAAATCTTTTTCTTGCCAGCCATTTCTTACAGCACCAGAGTCATGACCGCCGTGACCGGCGGCAAGAGCTATGACCTTTCCGCGCAAAGGCTGATCGCCTGTGGCTTCCGGCCTGTCTCTGGAATCTTCTCTGCGGTCATCCGGTCTTGGTTCATGTCGGGGTTCTCTTGGATCTCTTGGATCTCGTTCTCTGGCATCGGGCTCTCTTCGCTCCGGCTCGCGGGCTCTTATAAGTGTGCTTCTCGGTTTGAGCGGTTGACCGGGAGACCAGAGATCACGATATTCATAACCTTCGTTATAGCCGACCGGCTTCTCACCGCTGCGCAAATTCATCGGATCAGGTCTGAGGTCACTTTCGTAATAAGGCTTGGCTTTATCCTTTCTGATACCCATAGGATCGGGGGCAAGATCAGGATCGCTGTATGCCGGCGCTTTCGAATCGCTTCTATACGCCGGAGCGGCTTTATCGTTGTCGCCTTTGAGTGCGTCTTTGTATTTATTGTGATAGAACTCACGCCAGTATTCCTGCCAGTAAGTGCTGGTGCCGTCACCATCCTTGCCGTTGAAGCTCAAGGTCGTGTCTTTAGGCACCCTGCTTTCGGTGCGGATATCACCCTCTTTACGACGGGCGCCGGTGGGCAGGTCTTCTGATCTTATAACGCCGTCTTTATGTTGTGCTCCGGTTGGTAGATCTTCTGCTTTGATATTGCCGTCTCTAGCCTGGGTAGCAGCTGTCGGGGCTTTCTCCGGTGGTCTCAAAACCCATACTTGCTGTCCGTACTCTTTCTCTGAGAATACCTGGTCGAACTTGCCCCGGGTCATCTCTGTGCTTCTGGGATCATGATGAATGACGGTGCCGTCTTTGCCGACAACCCCGATATCGGAATTGGTGCCGCCTTTGCGCCAGTTGGTATTGAGCTTGCCTCCGACGACCACATCGCCAGCCTGGGCGTCTTTGGCACCATGAATAGTCCACCCCTGCGCGATTAAACGAGCCATGATGTTTTTGGGATTGGCCCCATGCACTTTATAGCCCAGCTTCTGCAGCATCTCGGCAACAGCAGCACCACCGCCGACCTTGCCATCCTCCAGATATTCTCTATATTCGCTCTCCTGCCAGGGCTTCTTGCCCAAACTGCTCTCGGCGGCATTCAGAACAGCTTTCTGCCCTTCGGAAATATTTTTGACTGTTTTAGATTCGGCACCGGCATCTGCCAGATCAAGGCTGCGTTCGTGCCTGTCATGCTGGCCGGTTATCTCTACCCCGGGTAGCCTCGCCAGGACGCCGTCTACAGAAGCGGCCAGCCGAATCTCAGAGTTGCTTGCCAGGGGCGGCACATAGAGCATTTTATCTTGCAAGAGAGAGACAACGTTGTCGCTTCTCACCTCTTGCCGACCGGCTCTATCCTCACGTCCGTCGAAAGCCAGGTCGAAACTGGGCTTTTCAGCAGCTTTTTCGACAGAATCGCGCTGCGACTCTTGTGGGACGAATTTCGGACTCGAGGCCAGTTGTTCCACCATACGCCGGGATTCCTGAAATGGGGGGCATCTATATAATTAACCTGCGAACATAACCGCAACGTGACACCCCTGTCACAAATGCCCCTGGACGCCGCCAGCGCCCGGATTTGTGGTCTCAGTCATAAATCCCCTCTACCGACCACATACGATTCAAATGATTCAGGGTGAGCATGATCATTTCGACATTGCTCTCGGGACCTGCCGGCTTGACCATGGCCATGTAATAGGACTTTCGCACCGGCTCCTCCCACCATAAGCCGGAAAGCCGCTCGGCAGAGGTCACTTTCATGACTCGATACCAGCGATTGTCGAAGGTGATGGAGACAGGATTCGATCCATAAAGCTCGACCAGGGCTGGTTCGGGTCGGGGAAAACGCTTCAGCACAAGACCGGAGGCCAGCCCTTTGCCGTCGAGAATCCTGAGGGCATAGTCGCTGCCCGGGTCCTCTACCGGCTCATTTATGCTCTGTCTTAGATTGAGCGGCTGCCATTTGCCTGCCATTTCAGGAAAGTATTGATCTTCTGGCACAGGATGAACAATTGCCCCTTCGCCCAGTCTTGTCTCCATACGCTGAAGCAGATAGGCAAAAGCGCTGCGGTTGATAATCTGGTGTTGATCAAAATCAAGATCGTGATCCGGTACCGCAAGATCAATCTGTTCGAAAGATTCCGGAGTAGTACGAGAGATGACCAGTTTAACGGCAGTAAACTCCCGGGCAAGCGGTGTCGCTTCCAGAGAGAGGCGCAATACCTCCAGGAGGAACTTGCCATGATTAGATGGTTTAACCAGCCGAATCGGTCTCTCTTCGAAGAGAAGATCATCACTAAAGAAAGAGACTGTCATCTCTTCTGCGCAGAGACCGGCTACCACCAGCTCTGCCACCAGGCGTTCTATTAGAGACTTCATCACAAAAATGGTATCGGTGAGAGACTCCATCGGTCCGCCCAGATCGAGAATACACTGGAAGCTTTTCTCTATAAGAGGCAACATCGGCCGAAACTGATCGAGACCGCAAGCCAGGTTATAGGCGCGCTCTCCTTCCACTCCGAACTTATGGCGAATCTGATCGAGGTTGAGATCTAAATAAGCTCCTATCGTCTTTATTCCAAGCAGCCTCAGAGTCTCTTTGCTCTCATCGCAAAGGGGAAGCAAACCCGGTGGCAACCCGGCCATAAAACGCCTGTCCTCCCCCCGCGGTATCATAAGCCAGCGGTGTCGAGCGACCTGTGAGGCTAGAGCAGCGGCAAAAGCACTATCGGCGACGCCGACAACACTTTCGGTATAGCCCCGGGCACTGACCAGACGGAGCAGGTCTCTACAGAACTTACCCTCCCCGCCTGTATAGGCCAGACCCTCGGCATCGAGAAAGATCTCGCCGATATCGCCGCCGGATACTCTGGGAGAAGAGACCACCAGATCCGCCACCAGTTTTCGCTGGGCTTCTATACAGAGAGCCGGTTCATAGTCTCGATAAAGCAAATTGGCACAGCTTCCCCGTGCTTGAGAAAGACGCATGCCAGGCTGAATATAGTATCGCGCCGCCTTCGACGAGCAATAAAGCACCCGGGAGCGGCCGCCAACGAGAACAAATGGTTTACCCTTTAGTTCGGGGTCGTGTTTTTGATGTACGACGATCGGGAATCTGGGGATACGTAAACAAGCTATTCGAGACATTGGCGCTGAATCCGATTTCCACTCTCTGACCGAGACCGTCTCTGGCCAAATCAGCCTTTACCGACGGAACGATCATGACACTATTATCGATACCTTCTCTTGTAGAGAAACTGTCGCTCCACTGGAAACTAGCCCGGGTATGGGCCCCCCAGGAACTGTTCGAACCCTCGGGTCCGGAACGTGCACCGGTATCTTTTAGCAAGATCAAAGCGGTTCTCGAACGCTCCAGGGATCTGTGTAAACGAGCATAGACTCTATCATTGACGAAAGAAGAGCCGCCCAGATCGAAAACGACAACGTCGAAAAGAGCGCTCTTAATCAACTGCTCCGCCACCCAGCAAGCTTCTTTTCTCAAGGCTACTCTGGTTATCTCTCCCTTACGGGTAGCGTCCAGGCGCTGACTGACCCGCACCGCCATGAATCGCCCCCGGTGCCGGCTCTTTCGAGGGGCCAGATTGGCCGGCATCGCTCCGCAGATGCCCTGTTCTACAAAAGCCCAGTCGGCGGCGACCAGTCGGCTGAAAGTATCTATATAAGCGACACTCAATCCGGAAAGGCACCAGTATGCGATAGCGCTTCGTAAAAGAGTAGTCTTGCCCGAAGAGGCGGCACCGGACCATTCGCTGATTGCCCGCCTGGGCAGACCCCGCACGATACCGGCATCGATATCGCCGATACCGGTGCGCAAAAGTTTTTGACTGCTGCCTTGCTCCTGGCCGACAAGCCATTTGCCGGGGAACAATTGCTCCAGATGCTGCCTGAGGGCGGTCACATTCGCTTTACTAGCCATCCAGTCTCTCGATATCAGGTAGATCTACAAACAAAACAAAAAGAGCAAGGGCAGGAATCGCTGAGGAGATCAACGATGCCTGAAAGAAAGACAGATAGAAAAACAGGCAGATAAACAGAGACGTACTCTTCCCTATCTCTTTTCTCTTTTCTACTACTTACTTATATATTTTTTGAAGTAGACCAATTAAACCATACATTTGTATGCCTGTCAATCCTTTCTCGACTATCTTCGAATCGCTCTATTTACGGTTACGGGCATGGGTGGAGACCAGATCGGCATAATACTTTAGGTCCTCCATTTTGCCCTTCCTCTGACCGAAATAAATATCGGTATAAAGCTGCATGAACTGATCGAGACTGTCAGGCAGACCGGAAGGAGTCGGTTGCCCCTCCCGGGAGAGACGCTCAACAGTCTGACGCACCCTGAAAGTAAACTCGGTCGGCGTCTCCTGGGGCTCCCGAGCAATACTGGTACTGGTCTTAACCGCTTTCAGTACCTTCTTATAGTGCTTCCACTCCTGCCCCCTCACCCGACGAGCACGCCACCAGGCGAGCAGCTTCGGCAAGAACTTACGGCCGAGAACGAAAAGCATGGCGAGTAGAGCAAGCAGCCCCAGAATCCAGGCGGCAATATTCATGGCCTGCTCCAACAATTTCTTCTTCTCGTCTTCATTCAGCCCGAGATCTTCTTTGATATCATCGGCGGTGTAAGTAGATTCTCTCTGCTGTGCAGGAAGAAAACCATCAGGAGTGGCATCGAAAGGAACCCAACCGAATTCCGGGATATAGGACTCGGCCCAGGCATGGAGATTCTTGCCTGTCACCTTGCGCTCCCCCGTCATCTGATCCAGATCGCCTGGAGCAAATCCGGTGACCATACGAGAAGGTATTCCCACGCAACGATTTAGAATTACAAAGGTCGAAGCGAAATGAGTACATTGCCCTCCGGTCTGGTCTTCTAGAAAACTATTGACCATATCATCGCATTCTGAATAGTCGGATTCATAGTTATATGGGTAGTTTTCGCGAAGATACTGAGCCAACTGCTCACTTTGAACAAACCAGTTAAACTCTGGGCTGGTGTTCGACTCAGCTATGTCGAAGGTATTTTCGCTTATCGATTTTGGAAGCTGAAGATACTGAGCAAAGTTATCTCTAATAACTTCCTCTTCATTGGCACCCAGTGGCGGTCGCTGTCTCATGTAAGCCAGGTTGAAAATCGGCAGTTCTGTCTGAACTTTGAATTTTGCCTCTTTTTTTATTTCATCGGACATCTTCATGACGCCGTAGCGGTCGACGCTCATTTCCTTCTGGTCTATTACCACTTCTCTAGGGATCCATGCTCCGGGAAGAATTCTGCCAATTGATTTAGCCTTAACCACCACCTCTTGCGTCATAGAAACGGACGGATATCTCGGAGGAACAGATAGTGCGTCCGCCAATCCTACCCTGAATAATGGTCGTTCTCTCGAAAGGTATTCATAAGTCCGTCCTTTAGAAAGACGAGTAGCTAGATCACGATATTGGTCGGACGTATTTGATACCATATCCACCGGAGAAGGCTCTGGCTGGGTCTGTACAGGAGCACTAGCATTCTGCCCGGCTCCGCCCCGACCCATCACAATTCCTTCTTGTTTTGAGATCGGACCACTCTTCATCAAAATGGATGCCGTACTGGCCGGCTGTTGTACAACCGCTCTGGGAGCCGCCTGTCTTGCAATCGCAGCCTTTTCCATAGCTTCTTTCAAAGAGTCTCGTTTTATCTCTCCATCAACAACTTTCACAGTCTTAGCTTCAGGTTTAGATACAGGTTGAGACTTGGATTTGGATTCGGATTTGGATTTGGACTTAGATTGAGGTTGGGATGGTGATTCATCACTTTTAGTCCAGAACTTGCCATCAAAATTGTCGTAGGCCTGGCGGCGAAGATAGGAGAGTCTTCGGGCCTTCACAACCAATACCAGACCATTGTTGGTAACGTAGGGTCGCCTGGCATCGAATTTTTCATCGTCGCCAAGTATTATGGTATCGTCATCGCCACCACCTTCACCACCTTCACCGCCTTCACCACCACCACCGCCAGAGCCACCGGCGCCTTTTCCGCTTTCATCACTCAATCCGCTTTTATCACTTTTTAGGGAAGCACCAGCTTTAGAGTCTGATTTTTCTTTAGATTCGGGATTCTTATGCGATTTCGCGGCGGCTTTACCTTTATGTTTTTGCTTACTGTCGGGCGTGTTATTCTTGGAAACACCTTTGGCATTGTCGACTTTCTTCTTGTCTTGCGGCTCAGGATTCAGCTCTTCTTTATTTTTTTCCGACTTCGACTTTTCCTTCTTATCCTCTTCAGATTTAGCCTTAGATTTATCTTGCTGTTTGTTATCTTTATCTTTCTTTGTTTCGGGAATACCGGCTTTATCTTTGTCCGGCTGAGTAGAAGCAAGCTTCTCTCTGGTCTTCTCGTCTTTTTTCTCGTTCTTTTTCAGATTGGATAGAACCTGGGAGTTCTTCTGAAACCAATCCCTGGCCGATTGTCCCTTGTCTTGAGGCGGACGAGAAGTCGGTCCCTGGGAGCCCATGGCCATGTCCAGCACATAGTCGGGGTTGAGAGTCTTGGCATAGGCCATGGCCATATCGAGAAGGTTATCGATGCGGGGCATGAACAGAAACATCATCGCCGCCAAAAGAGGAAAGAAAGCAAGTAGACCCAGAGTACTTCCGAAACGATTGCGACGGCGACCACCACTGGATCTGGCGAAATCTAGTCTGGGCGCATCTTCAATAGTCTTGTCCAGCCAGGCGTTCAGAGTTCTCGATAGACAATCGAAATAAAGCATCAATCCACCAAGCAAGATATAGGAAAGCACCACTCCCCCATATAGCAATCCTTGTGCCACCGGAGCGGTGACACATAGAAGAAGCAGTCCTAAACCGGAAGAGAGATTGAGATCCGAACGGGATCTCATTTCAAAACACAGGCTGGAGAATACGCCTGCAAGAAAAATGACGAAAGGAGAGACGAAATCATATTCGGTGCTCAATGGACTCAAAAAGCGTTTGCCGGCAAGATAACCCACGGCGATGATGCCGATGAAAGCGACTCTTCGCAACCATTTGTTGTCATTGTCGCGGTAGAGGTAACTCAGATAGCTGCCGGTGAGAACCGTGACCATGAAAAGGACCCAGATCAGAGGCTCCACCCGGGAAAAATAACAGGATGACCCAACACAGAGCGCAGCCATTAAAAAAACGACTATGCGCAGGGCCACGCTATGTTCCGGCGGTTCCGGAACTTCTTGTTGTTGGGGCTCTCTTTTGAACAAGTCCATATCAGAGTGTCTCCAGGTCCTTTATCCAGTCGATCTTGCCGATCACCTGGCCGCAGTCCGGACCCATCAAATGCTTTATGTTGGTATCACCACCGGCTTTAGGTCGCAGTTTATCGAAGTTGACCATGGCAGCGACACCGCGCTTGTCTTCTACAGGCTCTTCATAGTCCCACCCCTCAGGCACGATAGCAAGATCAATCGGATAACAGACCACGTCACCCTGGTCGGGATTATATTTGATGACCGAGTCACCACTGGGAAGCAAAGTAAGCAAGTCGCGCTCGAAATAATCTATCTCTATTAGACTTTCATCGAGTTCCAGATCTACCTCGGCAATCTCTTTGTCCACTCCGACCCGCTTCGATTCGGAGCGCACCGAGACAGGCTCTACCCTGGCGAGGACTTCTGCGTACAGATCAAGCCCCGGATTGAGACCGCTTGGAATATCGAATAGAAGTGGCTTCAGTTGGTTCGAGTTCATGGGCGGATTGAGAAACAGATTGGGAACCTGACCCATGTTATAGCCCAGATGACATAGAGAGAACATTGTCGAAACCGCCAGCTCGAATTGCTCTCGGTTACGCCAGTTGGCACGCAAATTCAAGAGCAGGTTAAAAACCGGCAGAGTCTCCTGATCGAACTCTTTTACGAGGATCTCACCGGCTTTAGCGGTAAGGGCCCAGTGAATGTGACGGAGACTGTCTCCGGTGCGAAATTCCCGAACACTTCGAAAACTGGTGCTTTGATGAGTAACCGCCGATAGTGCCGAAGAAAGTCCCATGGTGGAACTGACCCCACGCAGCTCTGTCATGAAATTGCCTGAGACAGGATAATGACGCGGATATACGGTAATCAATACGTTTTTCTTGTCTTTGATGGCAAACTTCCGGGACCACCAGGTGACACCAAGGGGAAAACAGGTACTCAGTTCGATACCATTGAATTTGTAGACGCCCCTCTGCAGATTGGGTGTCGGAAACTCATACCAGCTCTCGCCATCGAGAGAGTCTATTAACACCGGCTCGGGCGGATAAATGGCTTCAAAACTGGTGCCGTCCTTTCCTCTTCTGACCGCATCGATATTAAGGCGCAACCACTTTACCGGAACAAGGCCGCTCAGGGGTCCCAGAATCTTAAACTTTTTGAGCTTGACTATAACCGCCGCCTGATCCGAAGCAAGGACCTCTTCCGGCAGTGCATAGTCGAAGCTTACAAATGCAAGGATCAAAAATGGAATGATCGCTCCGAGCATTGCCGCAGAGACAAAAGCGGAAGAGAGTAGATAAAGCCATTCATTGTTGCACAGCGCTCCCATAAGACTGATACCAAGACCGATGGCCAGCATCGATAGAAATCTGGCTTCCAGATAAATACGATAGCCCAGGCCGACAGGAAGAGCCCAGGCTCGTTTGGCACGCTTGCCAGAATCCTTGGATAGGATCGTTACCGCTTCATCGGATCTCAGTCGGGATTGGGGACGCATCGTCTATACCGGTCTTCCACCAGCCAATCAGGATGGCACTTTGACTACTTCCAGAACTTTGCGAACCAGGTCGGCATGGCAGACCTTGTTCGATTTGAGCTTCGGAACTATTCTGTGACCGAAGACATGAGGGGCGAGTTCTTTCACATCTTCCGGCGTGACAAAGTCCCGGCCCTCTATAAAAGCAAGAGCCTGGGCGGCTCTGACCAGAAGCTGCGCTCCCCGTGGACTGACACCAAGCACGATGGAGGGATGTTCTCTCGATGTGGTGACAATGTCGACAATATAGTTGACCAGTGCTTCGTGCACGAAAACACTTCGCAAAGCTTCTCGCATGTTGAGCACTTCCTGAACGCTGAGGACCTGGGATACAGAAAAGGCATCTTTGAGAAGCGTCTTCTTGATAATCTCGGCTTCATCATTGCGATTGGGATAACCCAGGGACATAGAGACCATGAAACGGTCTAACTGCGCCTCCGGCAAAGGGAAAGTGCCGTGGTGCTCAATAGGGTTCTGGGTTGCAATAACGAAGAACAGCTCGGGCAGACTGCGAGTGACACCATCATTAGTTACCTGTCTCTCTTCCATGGCCTCGAGCAAACTGGACTGTGTCCGGGGAGTAGCCCGGTTGATCTCGTCCATCAGAAGAATGTTTGTAAATATCGGTCCGGGAACGAATTTGAACTTACCCTCTTTCTGGTCGAAGATCTGAACGCCGGAGATATCAGAAGGCAAAAGGTCGGGGGTTGCCTGAATTCTTTTGAAATCCGCCTGGATAGAGCTGGATAGACTTTTGGCAAGCAGGGTCTTGCCCACTCCCGGAACGTCCTCCAGAAGCACATGTCCGCCGGAGAGCATAGCCACCACAGCCAGCTTGGAAGCTCTGGTCTGACCGACCAGGGCTTTGGCCATATTGTCTACCAGAAGCTTTGCACGGGGGCTGAGCTCGTTTGTATTGGTACTGCCTGCCAGGGCTTGGGGTCGATTCACCGGCTACTCCTCTATGTTCTTGATAACTTCTAAAATATGTGGCTGATCTGGCCGAATATACCCACCGCGGCCAGGGGTCTAACACCAGCCAACTGAGACCGGTAATCTATAATCAGTGAACCGTGTAATGGGATGGATCCTGTATAATCATTAAAGAGTTTCGTAGGACGAGAGAAGAATGTCGCAAAATACCAGATTTTTGTTGATAGCCCTGGCTCTGCTAGTGGTTTTCGGAATTTTCTTGCAATCCCTCATCGCTCGTTCGCTGCAAGAGAGCTTCAGTCCGGATAATGCCGAACTGCCCAAGCTGCCCACCAAAACTCCAATCAACCTGAAATAGAAGCACAGTTATCGGAAGCCCGCATCCAAAATGTGCTCACTGAGCCTCCGGCTCCGGCAAAGGAACTGCTTCAGATTCCGAAGTATTGGTCGGCTCCTCTTCAGACCGCTGTCTGCTTGCGTTCAGATATTTAAATAGCACAGCCAGGGTACCGGCGACAGGTAGAGATACGATAATACCCAGAATACCGTCCAGCCTGGCACCAATCATAATGGCAATGAAGACCAGCACCGGATGAAGACCGATGGCGTCTCCTATATAGCGTGGAGCGACCAGATTATCTTTCACCCACTGACAGATATTAAAGACGAGCACAAGGACGAGAATCTCCATCAGTCTGTTACCGCCGACATTGGCCATGCCGAGAAAGAGCACCGACACCAGAGCGGGGACAAAACCGATGGTCGGTCCTATAACCGGCACTATCTCCCAGATCCCCAGGAATAGTCCCAGGGCAAGAGCATACTCCACTCCCAGGAGCATGTAGACGACCACCATGAAAACTCCGAAAAGTAGACCCAAAGCTATTTGACCGCGGAAAAATGCATTCAGACAACGATGAATCTCAGAAAGCGCTTCGGTCACGGTATGCTGATATTTGGAAGGACTTAGCCTTACCACCGATTCGATCATGCCCTTGCCGTCGAGAAGGAAATAGAACGTAAGCAACAGCACCGAAAGACCGTAGACAGCAAGGGTCATGGTTGAAATCGCCACCCCGGACATCTGGGCGACGATGGCGGAGCCGTCCGGCTGCGGCAGTCGACTGACAAGAAGAGATACCATCTCATCGGTTCCGACATGGATGTCATATTTAGCCAGAGTAGTCTCCAGCGGCTTCAAATAGGCACCGGAGTTCTGGAGCAATGAGGGAAGCTCTTTGATAGTCAGTTCGATCAACTGGCTGAGCTGAAAGAGAATAGTCGGTATAACCAGTACGATGCCGACCAATGTAAATACGGCACCGAGAAAGTAGACTCCGGTGACGGCAAGCATTCGATTCTTGAATTTGCTATCCAAGAAGTCGACCAGACTGATTACCGTGTAAGTCAGGAAGACCGATACCGCAAGAATATGGAGGATATCGGAAAAAACTTCCGCCAACTTGAAAAGGAGAATGCAGATAAGAAGCGTAAGGCAGGTGATCACCAGCCTTCTCTGGACGATAACAAGACTATCCTGCCTCTCTTTATCTTCGTTGTCAGCCATCAGCTTTTGCCTCCGGCACCGACCACTTTCTCCAGATATTTCAAACGCTCCATCAAATTGCCGTCTCGTTTGATATCGGCAGAAAGCGAGACGGCACGCTTGTATTCGTAAAGAGAACTCTGGTGGTCGTTGAGTCGATAGTAGATATCGCCTAAAAGAGCATGGTAAGAAGCCTGGTTCGGTCTCAACAAAATGGCGAGCTTGATCTCTTTCTCCGCTTCTAGAAAGAGCGAACGCGCCGTCAAAACTTCGGCGAGGCGATAGTGGCTTTCGATATCGTCGGGATTAGTTTTGAGAGCCTTTCTGAACTCGGTCTCGGCTTCTTCGTTCTTATCCCTCTTCATGAGGATGAGACCCAGGTTGAAATGATAATCCGCTCGCTCCGGTCTTAGAACCAGGGCCTGACGAGCCTCCTTTTCTGCCGCTTCGAAATTGCCCATCTCTTTGAGGAGTACGGCATAGTTGTTGTGATAAGCAGCGCCACCGGGATAAAGCGCTATCGCTTTTCGATAGAGTTCACAGGCTTCGTTCAATTGTCCCCGGGATTGCAGTTCTATCGCTTCCAGATTAAGCCTTCTTGCCTCATCCCTATTGCGGTCACCGGCAAAGACAGAATCGCCCGGAAGCAACCCCGATAAGAGCAGAAGAATGACCGGGACCACAGTCCTCAGGGAGCATTCGGGTTGAGAAAAGATAATATTCATGTCTATCTTTGCCCGGGGCGCGTGACTTGATCTAGACTTACCAGTGCCATGATAATTTTACATTCCCCGCTGGCACAACTGTATTGTTCACAGAGAATATAAGACTGATAATGTCGAATTTCAACAGTTTTCTAAAGTCGAAAGGCCTGGTGCTTTTTATGGCGATAGCGCTTGCCGGATCTATTGCGGCTGTCATCGTCCTTTCGATTGCGCTGGGGAAAGCAGGCGGCAGAGCGCGCTCTATGAAAATAGAGAACAGTCAACTGGCAAGCCAGGTGACCAATTTGTCCTCGGCAAGCAGAAGCGGGGAGGCGGCAGACAATCAAGAGTTTTTCAGACGCGACTTCGTCAGCCACAAAGACGGCATACCGGACAGTTATCTGTTGATCCCACCCAAACAGCAGCCCCTCTCCAACAAATACACCCTCATCGTCTATCTTCACGGCATGGGCTCTAATTATCTCGAACCCTATGTGGTGGCAAACAAAACCCCAATAGCACCTGCAATAAGAGAAGCTTTTCCCAGTGCTGTAATCGCTTCTTTGAATTACAGAAAGAGCAATGCCTGGGGAAATGAACTCGCCCTTGCCGACATAAACCAGAATATAACCGAAATAAGCCACGCCTATCCTCTGGATTCAATCATAGTTATGGGCACCAGTATGGGTGGCAGCGTCGCCTTGAATTATCCTGCGGTGGCACCGGATGCGATAAGAGATAAAATCCGTGGTGTAGTCAGTGTCGAAGGCACAGGAGACCTGGCAGAGTTATTTCGAAAAACCAGAGTAGATGTGGTTCGACTGGGGGTGGCTGAAGCGATGGGCGGGGCACCGGAACAAACCCCGGAGAATTATAAAAAGGCGAGCTTGCTGCGGCATATAGAGCAGCTTCCGAAAGATATCTCCTTCGCCATCGTCTCGGCCAGAAAAGATAAAACCGTCCCGCCGGTGCTCCAAAAAGATGCCGCCGCCGCTCTGGAGAAAAACGGCTTTCGCTGCAGATTGACCGAAATAGACCTGGATCATGAATTTCCCGAACCCCAGATCTATGTTGACGCGCTCAAATTCGTTGTGCAAAATCGCTAATTCTAGTATCTTAAATGGAGAAAAGAAAAGATATTTCGCTATGGCACCATATATAGTATCTACTAAAAGAAGACGTTTTTTTCTGATCGGGCTATCCTGCTTGCTCGGTCTTGGCAATATTCCAGGCTTGCAAGAAATCATGCCGCCGGCTACCGCCCAGGTCGAGTACTGGAACAACGAGCCTAGAAAACGCTCTCAAAACCTTTCTTCCAGCGCTCTCAACCATCTAAAGAATATCAACGCCGGCAAAAAGCGAAGCCGCTCAGGGAAAGGAGGGGATCTGGTAGAAGCGGTTCGGTTGCTGGAGAAAGCCATCCAGACCGATCCCCAAGATCCGCTGCCCCACTATTTGCTTGGCATCGCGCTTGCCATGCAGGAAAAATACGATAAAACGCTGCCCCTGCTTCAGAAGGCAAACAAGCTGGATCCCCGGGAAGAAGAGATTCTTCTTGCCACCGGTCTGGCCCAGCATCTGGCTGGCAACTATGAAAAGGCGATCTCGATCTGGGAGAAGCTGCTCTCAAGAACCTCCCGCAAAGCTCCGATTCTGGTTTGTATCGGTCATGCCCGCTTGCGCCATGGCGAGCTGGAGGAGGCGGTGGAGAGCTTCGACAGAGCCCATGAGCAAGAACCAGGTTTGCAAGCCGCTCACGAAGGCATGGCCAGAGTCTACTTCCTGGCAGGCGACCTTGAAAAAGCACGGGTTGCCGCCGAACACGCGCAATCCATAGAGAGTTATCCTCCGGTAGAGCTGATCCTGGCCGAGATAGCCTTTCTACAAGGTGATCGGTCGACAGCCGAAAGCCATCTAAAAGCATGGAAAAAAGGCTTGAGCAGAGGAAAACCAAATAAATCAATGACCCAGATAGGCTTTTCTCGCCAGCATGATTTCCGATGGGACCCTTTTATCGTAGATGATTTCGACTCGGCAGAAGCGATGCGTGCCCGCAACGCCATTCGCCAGGCACCGGACAAAGCCTCCCGCTACTCCGGCAAATCGAGCCTGCGCGCTGTGGAAGCCCGGGTTGATCAAGCCCTTTCCAACAAACCATCGGATTATTTTCTCAAACATCAAAAAGGACTGATAGCGCTCGCCGGAGGCAAAAAAGAAGAGGCGCTGAAATCCTTGCGAGAAAGCATCAGTTTGTGCCCGGGCAACCAGGTGGATCTGCTCAATCTGGTACTGGCAAGCGGCAACCTCGGTGGAGGAGCCTGGTTGAAGCGTTACAGAAGCGTCTATCCGAATGCCAGACTGGCGTCGACCTTCGACAACCTGGCGGCGGCGCCAGCTACTGATTCAACCAAAGAACCTCCCGCGCCTCAAAAGGAAATCCCGGTAGAAAAACAAGCTGAGAGCTCCCCTTCTCCTTTTGATTGATGAATGAAGACAGCAACAAAGTAAATACGGGCACCGGCGCCTTTGTCTTGAAAGCGCTCGGTCTGGTGCTTGTTTTTATATTTCTGATCAACACCGTGGTGCTTCTTTTCGTCTACAACAAAATAGAAGGAATGGAGCAGGGTTCCGGCGGCAGCACCCAGCAAGATATCGAGGCGCTCAATCGCTCGGGAAGCAAAGACTTGAAGCGCCTGCAGAAGCAATTCGAGGCCATGGAAAAAGCCGACACTAAAGACGATATCAGATAGAAGAAGAGTACAAGAACAAGAACAAGATCAGGATTTGACCTTCTTCCAGTGACTGACATAATGCAGCTTCTTCCATTCTCCCTGCTTTTTCACAAAGATATCGGTACTCTTAGATTCGTAAGTGCCGGGTTTCTTAGTACCGCCGATAACCTTCACCGCCTTGAAAGTAACCACTGCGGTGTCACCGTTTACTTTGGCATAGGGATGCTCGATGGTATAGGAGAGAACAGGGTTCGGTCCGACATGGGAATCCTTCCATCTTTTCTCCACATACTCGAGAACCGCTTTCTTCCCCACAATAAGCTTCTTCTTAGTATCATCAAATACGGTGACATCGTCATCCAGATACTTGCTGAAGGCCTCGAAATCCCCCTGCGAATAGGTTTTAGACACTTTCATCAAAGTATCAATCACCACCTTGGACTCTTCGCAAGCGGCGTGGGGGCTGAGACAGGAGACCCTGGACTTATCCGTTGCAGGCTCTTCTGTCCCTTCTGCAAAAGCTGTTTGCATGGGAACAAGCGCTTGAATCAGAACCACCATAAAAGCGGTCCGCTCCATTGTTCTCGAAAATCTAGATTTGTTTTGACTTGTCATAACTTTCACCATCGCCCAGTTGAATCAACTCGCTCTGCGAATTGCGTCCTCGATATCTCTCAGAGCTCTATCAGTGTCCCTGATATAGCTCTCGACTATGCCGAGTTGCTTGTCGAGTTCCGCCATTTTGCCTTTGATCTCGTCAGCCTTGACCGCCAGGTGAGAGCGTTGATCTAATAACGCGTCCCTGGTCTTGCCCAGATTGTTGGCCACGGTTCGGTCATAGGCCTGAGCATATCCAATAGACCAGAACATCAAAGCAAATGCAAGCATTTTTATGGTGCTCTTGAATTTGAACCTGAACAATAGCCTTCTCCTTCTCCATCCATAAAATCACGGAAACTCGAACTGAAATATGATACTTTGCAACCGCATAAATCTCAAGCAGTCGAGAGGGACGATCGCCTGGCATAATATCAATCGTGATTATAGTGAAAAGTGAGTAAGCAGTCTTGAATAAAACCGAGAGCGGATGCAACCAATCAAAATGGCATCTGGACGACAATCTGGAGAGTATGCTCGATAGAGCGATTGATCTGGCTCTCGATGAAGATCTGGGAACGCTAGCCGGTATCAACGGCGGAGTCGACATCACAACAATCTCGACAGTGCCCGCAAAAGCCATGGGTAGCGCCCGGGTCATACTTAAAGAGCCCGCGGTGCTGGCCGGCCTTGATGTGCTGAAGCGGGTCTTCGATAGATTGGCAAGCCGGGATGAAGAGGCGGAAAAATTCGATTTCGAAGCCTGCCTGGAAGAAGGGACCTATATAGAGGATCCTCCCACCGTTGTTCTCACCTTAAAAGGACCGGCCCGGGCGATTCTTACCGGAGAGCGCCTGGCCCTCAACTTGATGCAGCGTATGTGCGGGGTCGCCACCATCACCAGAGGTTTCGTAAAAAAGGTAGAGGGCACAGGTATCAAAGTGCTGGACACTAGAAAGACCACACCCTGCCTGAGAGCCTTCGACCGCATTGCGGTGCGCCTTGGCGGTGGAGTAAATCATAGAAGCGGTTTGTATGACCTGATTTTGATCAAGGACAACCATATAGCCATGGCAGGCTCTATAAAAGCAGCCATCGAAGCGGCAAGAAGCCTTTATCCGGATGCACCGATAGAGGTGGAGACCCGCACCCTCGAAGAGGTAGAGCAAGCTTCTGAACTGGAGCCGGAGCACATCCTGCTTGACAACATGGATCCCAAGACGGTGAAAGAGGCCATTGCCATAATCGACGGTAGAAGCCTGGTGGAGATCTCGGGCGGAATCAATATCGATACCATTGCAACCTATGTAATCGAGGGCGTCGACGCCATCTCGGTGGGTGCGCTCACCCACTCGGCACCGGCTATAGACATAAGCCTGGACATGGATTTGAGGTCCTGAATCAAAATCGCGATGATACCGAAATCGAGTTGGCAAGCGACTAAATCTTCTTAACAAACTGCTTAACAAAAGCCTGGTTACGTCTTGAAACCAGCATATAGCCAGGGGTTGCAACGATCACCCTCGATATATATCCTCTGCCTACCAGCTGTTCCCATTTAGTAGTTAAGGGTATACACTTGAATCCATCTTCAGATTGTCTTTATTTTTTTCGACACACTCTAGACAAAGTGGCTCTGAAGAACTGGCGTCTCAATGTAAGTTGATAGGGTTGAAATTATGAATGATCAGGTCAAAGTTTTTATAATCGACGATTCGGAGCCGACCTTGTTCATGCTCAACCTCTGGCTCGATCATATGGACGATATAGAAGTGGTCGGCACCGCCCTTGTCAGCGACGAATTCAAAGCAAGAGTGCTGGAGAGTGAAGCCGATGTGATCATTTGCAACTGGCATATGACTGGTCGCGGCTATGCCCAGCTGCAGGAACTGAAAAGAGAGAACCGCTCTCCTGCCCTTATCTCGATTAGAGACGGCAACTATCTTCCCCTCGAAGGTGTTCTCAACCAGACCCCCGAGACCCTGATTCCCACCACCGCCACCGGTGAAAGTTTGCTTGCGGCGATCAAAAGAAGCGCCGAGAAAAGAAGTCTTGTTGCTAAAGTAGTAGAGTTGGGACTCAGCGAAGCCTGCTGAAATTCCGCCATCCGCCACTCCGCAAGCTGGACTGAGACCTGGTGAGCATCTCCGGTTTAGAATTCCTGGCTTATCTATTCTCCCTGCTCGTCCTCGAGCTGGCGGCGAGAGCCTGGATATTCAAAAGTCTGAATAAAGAAGAAGATTCTGCCACCGCTTTGAACAGCCAGAGAGAAGCTTTGCGTCCCGCGGAAATAGCATATTTAATCAGAGGCGGTGATACCACCCATGCCCTTATCGTCTTAGCTGCCGACTTGATGCAAAGGGCGCTGAAGCGTGGTGATGATATGAGCTTTTTGAATCAGCTCACCGACTACGAGAAAAACATGTGGACAGTCACTAAAAAGGCTCTAACCGACTGGGCGCAGCAGAAAGCGAAGCAGACTATTCTAGGCAATGCGCGCAATCCCATACAGATTGCCAAACGGCTCTCCTTCCTTTATCGCTTCATAACAAGCTCACTCAGTACGATGATAAAGGATTCTATAAACGATCCCAATAGATTGCGGAAGTACTTTTCCGCCCAGGGGCTGTGGAGAATCATCGCCGATTTCACCGGCGCCGGATACAGACAGGCTTTTGAAAAGGAAATTCGAGAGACCCTTCTGAGAAGAGGACTTCTCATTGAAGCAGCAAGAAGAAAGAAACATGCCTCGCTTCTGTTGACCGCTTCCATTCTTGGTTTTGCAGGGGTATTTATAGTTGCCGCCCTGGCTTTCAAGACCTGGTATCTGGCCCTTGTCCTTGGAACAGGCTCGCTTGTCGCTGCCGCTATCTTTCGGACAGTCCTGATTGCACGCCAACTTCTGCCATTCTATGAAGAGCTTGCGGTGGTGGCAAATCAGATAGAGAGAACCTCCAGGCGACTCAATCTGGTAAAGTTCTTGCTTCGATCTGTGGACACGCTCAACTGGTTGGTTGCGATCCTGCTTGGTGGCATTATATCGGTGCTGGTGCTTACTCTGGCTAAACTGCTCTATTTTGAAGGCGGCGGCGACCTGGTCCTTGGTTATCTCGGTCTTTTTGTCGCCAACTTCGCCTGTGTCGATTTACTGTTCAAGGCTCTTGATCTGAGCTTCAACGATCAGCCAAGCGCCAGCGCCAGGGAAGAGATTCGACTTCTGAAAGAGGATCTCAGAGAGATTAAGCCGCTCAATTCTTTCAAAGAATACCTGGACAGTCAGGTATACAATCCGAAGTTTTCACGACTGATTGCCGTCTATGGCATCGAGACCCTTTTTATTCTTGCTTAGTATAGAGCGCTTTCGACAACTTCTCTTTACATCCAGGTCTTCCCCAACGTAAAAATGACCGGAGCATATCCTGGAGCCCGTATCAAAAACCAATATAATTTACGGATGCTGTTTGCAAGGAAGAGATCTTTGAAGAAAGAATTTGCCGGTGTGATAACCGGTGCATCATCGGGCATAGGCAAAGCCCTGGCAATTTACCTGGCTCGCAAATATCGAGCCAGGCTCATTATCACAGGGCGAAACGAAGAACAGCTCAAAACCACCAAGGAGCTGGTGGAGAAAGCAGGCGGACTGGCGACGATAGTGGTAGGGGACATAGGGGAGGAAGGAGCTGCCAGAAAACTGGTGGATACCTGCGTAGAGCAGTTCGGCTCCATCGAGCTTCTGGTAAACAATGCCGGCATGGCTTATCCAGGAAGGGTGCTCAACCATAAAATGGAAGACTGGCGCAGGGTATTCGATGTCAACTATTTCGCCTGTGTGGAAGCTATCTACGCAGCGCTTCCTCACTTTCTGGAAAATGGCGGGGGCAAAATCGTCAACATCTCTTCCGTGGCAGGCAAAATTCCTATAGCCGGCTCGGTTATGTACTCCTCTTCGAAACATGCTCTCAACTCTATGTCGGTTGCCATGGGTGCGGAATTGAATTCCAAGAATATCGATTTCCTCACGGTCTGCCCTGGTTGGGTGAGAACTGAATTCTTCGAAAAGAATCAGGTTGCGGATGAGAAAAATCCAACCCTAATCGCCAGCAAGAATACCCCTTCGGGACTATTGATGCGCCTTGTGCTCTCGATATCAGCAGAAGATGTGGCGAAAGAAATAGACTCTTATTTAAGAAAAGGCGGAAGCCATGAAATTATAATGACGGCTCCCGGCAAGTTCTTCGAACGATTGAACGGATTGCTTCCCGGGGTGGTCTGGAATATCAACAAAATGCTGCCCACCGATTATGTGGACTCCTCTACAAAGGATAAGGTCAAAACGTGAGCCAGGAAAATGACCAGAACCGGACAGCCGGCGAGCCGACCAAACTGACCTATGATCAGGACGCATTTCTAGAACAGGCGGCCAGTTATCGTTTTGCCCTCAAGAAGGAAAAAGAGATTAAGGCCAAACGCCATGCCGCTATGCAGGTCCTGGGAGCAGCCGCGGTCAATTTTGTGCAGTTGCTCGATCCTAACAATGGCGGAAACTCAGGTGAGGGGCAAAAATCGATTCTCACAGCCAACCTGGCTAACGATGTCATCAACATACGCTCCGATAGACGCAGGCTTACCATTACTATACTGAGCGGAGTGAGCAGCGACTGCGAACTTTCCAACCCTAGATATGAGAACTGTGGACAGATCTTCGTCTACGCCTATCTGGCCGACCAGGATACGGCCTCACTGGTCTCCCGATTGAGAATCTATATCAACGGAGATATCGACGACGGCTTACTGCATAGCTGGAGCGTGGATGAAGGCGCCGAAGGCTGCTATCCCTATCTCTCAAACCTTATCAACAGCTGCTTATTCGCTCCGGATATGTCCTGGGTGACCGATTCGAAGCTGCCGCCCTTCTTGACCCATGTTCCGATTGTAAATGGAGAAGTACATTTGGAACATTTACACAGAACTTCGGGCCAATATACGGTCAAACCGGGCAAGTAATATTTACTGCTTATACAATGCAATTCAGTCGGTAAAAGTTACAGAGATAACTCGGTAGAAAGCTAGTGGCACAGCTTGAGTTGGCAATACCCTATAAAAGTAAGCTCTGCAGCGCAGGTATGTTCTGTACTGTGGCGATGATGCCTATCTGGGCGGCACTCATCCCATTCGCCCTGGGCTATTTCACCAGCTCGATTCTGCGGGGCAACTCCAATATAAGCGGTCTGGAAGCCATTTTTTTCTATACTCTTTTCCTGGCCATACCGGCAATAGGCATAGTTCTATCGGCTGTCTTCGAGGACAACTTGATAGTGGTCTCGAAAGAAGGGCTCTCTTTTCCTTTGCGCATGCTCTTTAACCTGGGCTTCCGCAGGGAGCGTCTCTGGTCCGAGGTAAGCCACGCCACCCTATCCGACCCCCTCAGTGAAGATGACAGCGACAGGCTGCTCACCCTGGGCTTCTCCTCCGGTGGCGATGTCCGTATTCAGCTGGGCAAGATGAAAAAGCCCGATATAGAACAATTGATGCTCGCTTTAGAAGTCTGGGCAAAGAATATGCCCCGACCGCAAAATCTGATTGAGTTTCAGAACGACCTGCAAAACACCAACCTGGGCATCGAGAAACTGAGCTACACCCAGATGTGGGAAGAGGAGCTGAGCCGTCGGTTCAGCAATACCAGTTTCATTCCTTTGAAACCCAACCAGAAACTTATGGCGGACAAGCTGGTGGTGATTCGCCAGCTTGCCTTCGGAGGGCTTTCGGCTATCTATCTGGCGCAGCTGGGCGGCTCTTCCCTGGTGGTGCTCAAAGAGCTGGTCATTCCACCAAATTCGGGCGAAGCGGCAAGAGCCAAAGCCGAGGAGATGTTCGAGCGAGAGGCGAAACTCTTGGTCAAGCTCAAGCATCCTCATATAGCCCGGGTGATGGATCACTTTCAAGAAAACGGCCGCAATTATCTTTTGTTAGAGTATGTCCGGGGTCAGGATTTAAGGCAGCTGGTCAATCAGCACGGTCCCAGGCAAGAATGGCAGGTCCTGAGCTGGGCTTTGCAGATAGCCGACATTCTCGAATATCTGCACGGCAACGATCCGCCTGTCATCCACCGGGATCTGACCCCGGACAATCTGGTGCTCAATCACAAGAACGATGTCGTTTTGATAGATTTCGGCGCCGCCAACGAATTCGTCGGCACCGCCACCGGTACCTTCGTCGGCAAGCAGTCCTATATAGCTCCGGAGCAGCTGCGAGGCAAAGCGACCCCGTCAAGCGATCTCTATGCCCTGGGGGGCACCATGTATTTCCTTCTCACCGGCTCGGATCCAGAAGCGCTTATGGCTTCGGATCCAAGATCTGCCGAGCCGAAAGAGGGAGCAGAAAATCCAAGTGTCTCCGATGAAATAGCCGAGCTGGTGCTTGCTTGCACCCAGATGGAAGAGACGGATCGTCCAGGCAGCATCAAGAGAGTGAAAGAGACCCTGGCGGCGCTGAAGGCCAATTGCCCGGACCCGCCACAGGAAGTGCTCGAAGAGAAGGAAGGGGAGCAATGAGCAGATCCCAGACCCGGACTCAGTCCTATCCTATAAGCCTGCATTTTGCCACCGGAGCCTCCGGCGATGATGAATATCTGATCGAGTACAATCCTTATCATACGACCGAAAAATGGCTATCCAACAGATTCTCTGATCTCAATACATGGAAAGCCTGGTTCGGTCTATTCGTTGTGATCATCTTCTTTGTCATGGGCGGTCCCGGCAGAGTACAGGAATTCTTCGATAAGAAACCATCCGGTGACGGCATTATCCCGCCCGATCTTGTTGGCGGCACCGATATCCCGAGCACCATCGATAACACCGGTCAGGTCCTCAATCTTCCTCAGATCGAAGGAGTGAAACAAGCAGCCGAAGGGCTGGGCTTCACTTCCATTGCGGTTTTGGGCTTCCTCGCCGGCGCTATTTCCCTGGCGGTGCTTTATATAATTTACCGGGTCACCTCCGAGCCTACTCACCTGGCCCTCTCAGAAAACGGCATCGCCTGGGAATGGCGACGCACGCTTTTAAATAGAGGCTCCAGGGTCGCCTGGGAGGATGTCAGATCGATAGAGCTCTCTTCTCCGGAAGGGAACACCTCGGCTCTCAATTGCGTTATCAATATCAAGACCGAAGCAAAAGAGCCTGTGATGCGGATCAAGCTGGGTGGTCTTGCCACCCATGATGACCGCCAGGCTTTATTAGATTCTATCGAACGCTGGGCTCCGGATGCCACCCGGGATGCCCAGCTGACCGATTTACTTGCCGCTCCCCAAGATCAAAGCTATACGGAGCTGTGGCTGGAAGCCCTCTCGGCACCGCCTGATAGAGAACGTCTGGAGCCTCTTTCCGACGGCACAAAAATGCAGGGCGGCAAGTTTACCGTAGTCGGTCATCTGGGCACCGGCGGTCAGGGCACCGCTTATGATGCTGTTGACGCCGACGGCAACGCGGTGGTGTTAAAAGAGTTCATTCTTCCTGTCTATGTCGACATCAATGTCCGCAAACAGGCACTGGATAGAATGAACAACGAGGTCAAGCTCCTGCAAAATCTGGATCATCCCCAGATTGTCAAACTGATAGATTTCTTCTTCGAAGACCATCGCAATTATCTGGTCCTGGAAAAAATCTCGGGCGGTTCGCTGAGGACCATGGTTGAGAAAGGCAAGCGCTTCAGCCAGGAAGAAGTCATTGCACTATCCATCCAGATGGCCGAGATCCTGTCCTATCTCCACAGCCTCTCACCGCCGATAGTGCACAGGGATTTCACCCCGGACAATCTCATGCTGCAGGAAGACGGGCTCTTGAAACTGCTCGATTTCAATGTGGCTCAGCAGAAGACTTCGTCTGTGACCTGTACGGTGGTGGGTAAACAGGCTTATCTGCCTCCGGAACAATTCCGGGGCAAACCCTGCTCCCAGAGTGACATCTATGCCATGGGTGCCACGATGTACTTCCTGCTCGTGGGCGAAGACCCCGATGCCATCACCAGCTCGCATCCGGCAAAAGTGACAAAAGTAGAAGAGAAGCTCGATGCCCTGGTGGCAAAGGCAACAGCACTGGAGCTTGAGAAGCGCTATCAAGACGCGCACTCGATTCTGGAGGACTTGAAAAATCTCGCCCAATGCTAGAGCGATTATATTATGCGGTCTGATTGCCTCATCACAGACGATGGCACAGATTCTGGCTGCAGAACATTACCAGAGCTGGTATCCGTCTTCTATCGCCCTTCCAAGTGGACTCAATTATCCCTGTGCGCTCACTCCCCTGCCCAGGGATTTGCCTGGTATACCCGCCGCCGATAGGGCTTACATAGATCATGTTTACAGTATGATCCTCAAATGCGTTCAGGCCAAGACCGCAATGCTGGCCTCCTTGAACGATCCAGATAAAGTCAAAGCGGCTTATTCCAGATATTATTACGATACGAAAGCGGCCATGGATAAAATTCGATCCGAGCCCACTCCTAAGGGACTGGAGGGCTTTCGCAATCAAGTTCTCAAAGCGATTGGTCTACAGATGGTCTTTTTCGACAAGGCGACAAAACAGGCTCAGGCCAGGATACCCTTCCAATCTATAATGACTATTCCGGAAGGCAAGCAAGCCTCGGGCGCGCTTATTGCCGCCTGGGGCAAAATGACCGCCCGTTATCCGTCCTGGAGCAAAGCCACCAAAGATAGTATCTATCACCATCTCTGCGCCCTGGATCTTTTCTAGATCTCTTTTTCGCGAAGCAGCGAGATCTTGGTTTCGAGCATATCGGCATCCTGCTCTCTATCTGTGCGCCTGAGCAGATCGACCAGGTTCTCCATGGTGGCGGCGACACTGGGATGATCAGGTCCCAAGGCCTCTTCGTAGATCTCGATCGAGCGGCGGTAGAGGGATTCTGCCCTGGCCAGGTGATCGGAGTGGTGGTAGATCCAGGCAAGGCGGCTCAAGCTCTCGGCGACTTTAGGATTACCGGGACTGAGAGCCGCTTCTCTTATCGCCAGAGCACGACGATGAAAAGCTTCCGCCATATCGAGCTTATCAGATGAGGTAAATAAAGAGGCAAGGTTGGTGAGGATCTCGGCCACTTCTGGATGCTCCGGTCCAAAAAACTTCTCGTGGATTTTGAGAACCTGGCGGAGCATCAGCTCCGCTTCGGAAGGTCGTCCATGATCCCGGTAGAGCAGACCAAGATTGAGCAGCACTTCGGCCACCTCGACATGATCGTCACCCAGAAATTTCTGCCTTATATCCAGGGCTCTTTTGAAGAGAGGCTCGGCTTTCTCCACACGCTGCATGGCGCGATAGAGTTCTGCCAGGTTGTTGATGGCAGAAGCCAGCGACGGATGCTCTATGCCGAGACTCTTTTCCTGGATGGTAAGAGCCTGGCGAAAGAGAGGCTCGGCATCCTGCAATTTGGCCTGGGCGAGATAGACCATGGCGAGATTATTCATGGCAGAGCCGATATCCGGATGATCGACAGCCAGAACCCGGTCTCTTATGACAAGGGCGCGATCCAGAAAGATTTCGGCTTCATCGAAACGGCTTTCATGATAGAGGAGTAGACCGATAGAGGTCAGATAGTCGGCAAGTTCGGGATTCTCAGCCCCAAGAGCCTCTTCCATCTGGGGAAGAAGCGACATGAGCGCTTGGATATTGTCGTTCATATCTGCCTGGGCTTCGGATTCTGGCATGTCTTTATCGAGCTTAGCCGTGCATATTAGTTTTTTGCCGTATTGGGAGCGATTCCTAACATATCCTCGAAGGAATTCTAAAGATCACTTATTATCACTTACTGGAACTAGTCTCTCTCTTTCTTACGGTGGCGAGAAATGCGAGGATATAGAGCGCACCGGCTATATAAAACAGCGATTTATAGCCGAAATAAAGAGCGTTGTATTCTAAGAAGCCGCCCAGCATAGCGCCCAGCAAATTGGAGGCCAGGGCGATAGAGACGGAGCGAGCCGATAGAACCGCCCGGGAGAAGGCTAGACCGGAGAAGAAGAGAGGCAGAGTCATAGCCAGGGTCATAAGGAGCCTTTCGTTGACAGCGCTCAGTCCCTGTAGAATGGGCGCATCGACTATCCAGATGCCGAAGCCGAGAGAGGCGAGGATAAGAAGATAGATGACGATCTCGGGAATTTTTACCTTATAGAGAATAAGCAGATTAGCCAGGAAGGCAAGGATTAAAATAGCGGCGATGACCACACTGGTGACTATCCAGGTACTGCCGAAAACCAGAGCCAGCTGGGCGATACTCTTGGTCTCCACCAGCATGAAACCGGAGCCTAGAAAGAAACAGCTGGCTGAATATTCTCTGACTTTGACACCGGAGAAGTGACTGAGCAGAAAGTAGGAGACCACGAAAAGGGCCAGGATAACGGCCATGTATGAGAAAGGGTAGCTCTTTTCGAAGATGAACAGAAATGGCCAGTCGTCGGTGGAGACCACCTGGCCTACGGAGGTCCGAGTGAACTCTTCGGTCAAATCCTGGAAAGTAGGTGTTTCCGAAGGAGGCTTGAGCCCTTCTCCCACCAGGAAAGTGAAGCCGGCGTCCCAGTTGGTGCGGTAGACATAAGGAGTGAGATCGGGGAAGGTCTCTTTCAACATACGAAAGATTTTCGGTCCCATAGAAGGATAGATACAGGCGGCCATGCTGATCGCTCCGCCGTCGGCGAGCTTCTCTTTGGCTTCGTTAAATGCTTCCTGGGTCCATACATAACTATCCATGCGCATCCCGGCAGAGTTGCCCGACATGAGCGTGGCGGAATCTAATAAGCCGTATACTATTAAGTCATATTTTTTATCGGTTCGTCGGATGAAAGAGCGAGCGTCATCGTTATGAACTTCTACCCGGGCGTCGGCGTAGGGCCGCTCCGGATGCAGATGTCTGCCGACTTCTATTATTACCGGGTCTATCTCCACAGCATCCACATGCTCGGCACCATTTCTCAAGGCGGCGGCCACGTCGTTGCCGCTGCCGCTGCCCACTATCAATACATTCTTGGGGCTTGGTTTGAATAGATAAGCGAGGTTGTAGTACTCGGCAAGAGGCTTGGAAGAATCGTTTCTGGCAAGCGCCTCCGGGCGCAGATCGAGCATGCTCTGGAACCAGGTGTTATTGGAGAACAAGCGCGGATTCTCAGGCTCCATCATCACGCTGATTATTTGATAAGGCGAGTGATAGTCGACCCGGAAGTAATTGAGGGGAACAGCCAGGAAAGCGATGGCGACAATGCCCGCTATGGCGTTGAGAAGGAGCGCTCTTGAAGAACGAAGAAAGGGGAAAACAGCGACAACTATCAATGCGAACCAAAGCGAAGGTGGAGTCCAGAGATAGGAGATAAGCACGATGATGGCGATGCCTACCAGGCTGCCTGCGAGGTTCCAGCTGTATGCCACCAGCTTCTCCCTCTTTTCCATTAAACGAGAAGCGAGCTGACCGAAAGGGATGAAAGCCAGGGCATTGAGGACGAAAAAGAAAGTGAGCAGGCCGAAGGACATCATCCTGTCCGGGATGGCACTGGCGTTGTAGAGCCCCATGGTGGCCTGTTCGGAGGTGGGGTTGAGGAGCATGAAATTGAGGTCGAAGAGCCGGAGCAGACAGTTGCCGGCAATAATTTGCAAAGCGAGCAGTGGAACCGCCAGTGGTGTGCTCAGGTTTCTGGTCCGGCCGGCATCACCTGTTTTCAGGGAGTAGCCGATACCGAGGCCTAGAAAACAGGAGAGCAAAGATATGTTCTTGAAGTGGGCGAAGAGCTGGAAGGCATCAGCCTGCATGCGAATGATCACGAGTTCGGCGAACATTCCCAGTCCGGCAGCCAGAGCGATTGCCGCGGCAAGATAGCGAGACTTCGAATCGATACTGTCGATAAAATCAGTATGCTCGCGGCATACTTCTTTGAGCCATCCGAACCAACCCGGCGCGCGCTCCCAGATTCGAAAGACCGAATAAGCCAGGATGACAGCGAGCACGACCAGAATAGTTATCGGTCCCTGGTCGTCCTTATTGTCTTTCAATCGACAGGCAAGCCCGAATAGAAAGCTGCCCAGACTGAGGGACAGGATGACGAATGCGGGTTTAAGAAGCTTCCAGGGCAAGCGCGGATACTCTGTGATTAGATAACCAGATCATATTACCCGTTAATAAGGGAAATTAAATCCGGCTGTCGAAGCCTGGTTCCTTGACTGCGTATCTACTTGGCAGAAGAACCGTCCGGTCGCAATTTGGCTATCACTTCCCGGGTGACGTCTATGCCGTTATCCAGAAATTTCTGACCACCGGCAAATATAGATTGTCCATCGACTATTATGTCCAGACCCTTCTCTTTTGCCACTGCGTTTACCGACTGGGCTATTGCTACCCTGACCTGATTCTCCTGGGTCTGAAGCAACTGGGCAAGGGCTTGCTGCTTGGCGTTGATCTTGGTCTGAGAGATTTCGATATGTTTCTTGATCTCATCTTCTGGTTTCTTATCTTCTTTGAGTTTCTGAAGCGCCTCGTTGAGACTGCGAGCCTCTTCGCGTAACTGGGCCTCGGCCTGGGCTTTCAATATTTCAGAGTTGGCAGCCTGGGGAAAGTTTGCTTTTACCATTCCAAGATTTAGATAGCCGATTTTGACGGTAACCGGCGAAGGTCCGGAGGACGTTGATTGTCCCTGGGCCTGAGCGTCCATCGCCGACAAGCTACAGAGAGCGATCAGAAGGGCTGTACCCCGGGTAAGAGGCTTGTATAGTCTAGAAAAAATTCTCACAGCAAAATTTCCTTCAAATTACGAATGCGGATTCATTATACAAAATTTCCTGAGCTCGACTCTCTATCAGCGAGAATCCGCCTTGATCAAGCCTGCATTGCCGCTATCGGCCAGGACCGATGCCTGGGCGGCGGCCAGCCGTGCCACAGGCACTCTGTAGGGCGAGCAGCTCACATAGTTGAGACCGAGGCTATCGGCAAAGGCGATGGACTGGGGTTCACCGCCGTGTTCGCCGCAGATGCCCAGTTTGATGTCGGGCTTTGTAGATTGCCCGTATTCCACCGCCATCTTCATGAGCTTACCCACTCCCTCAAAATCGAGGACCTCGAAGGGATTCTCTTGAAGGATTTTCACTTTCTCGCCATCTTCGGTATCCACTCCATCGAGATAGCGATGCAGGAACTTGCCTTCGGCGTCATCCCTGCTATAGCCGAAGGTCATCTGGGTGAGGTCATTGGTGCCGAAACTGAAGAACTCGGCATGTTCGGCTATCTTATTAGCGGTCAGACAGGCGCGCGGAATCTCGATCATGGTGCCGAACTTATAGTCTATTTCGACACCGGCTTTCTTCATTACCGTCATGGCTACGGACTCGAGCTCCTGGCGAGCCACTTTCAGCTCGTTTACGTGGCCGACTAGCGGTATCATGATCTCGGGCAAGACTTTGATACCACGGCCGGCGACATCGATGGCCGCTTCAAATATTGCTTCGACCTGCATTTCGGTAATCTCCGGATAGAGAAGCCCGAGGCGACAACCGCGCAAGCCCATCATCGGATTGGACTCCTGCATGCTCTCCACCGTCTGCAACAGTGCTTCTTTACGCTTCAAATCGGCACCGCTTTCGCCTCTTGCTTTGGAAGTGGCGATCTCTTCGATAAGACCCTCGAGATCTGGCAAAAACTCGTGAAGAGGCGGGTCGAGCAGTCGGATGGTGACGGGCAGTCCGTCCATCGCCTCAAAGATTCCGATAAAGTCTTGCTTCTGCATGGGCAAGAGTTTATCAAGGGCAACTATCCGATCCTGACGATTGCCTGACATGATCATGGTCTGAACCACAGGAAGCCGGTCCTGGCTCATGAACATGTGCTCGGTGCGGCACAGTCCGATGCCCTGGGCGCCGAACTCCCTGGCCAGTTTGGCATCAGCAGGAGTATCGGCATTTGTTCTGATTAAAAGTCTTCGACGGCGATCAGCCCAGCTCAGAAGGGTGGAGAACTCCCCGGAGAAAGCCGGGTCGTGGGTTTCTATCGCCCCTTCGAAAATCTCGCCGGTGGTACCGTCAATGGAGACAGTATCGCCTTTCTTTACGCATTTGGCTCCAACATGAAACTGTTGATTGGCCATGTCGATCTTCAACTGTTCGCAGCCGGCGACACAGGGTTTACCCATGCCTCTCGCCACAACTGCCGCGTGGGATGTCATGCCGCCACGGCTGGTGATCACACCCTGGGCGGCGACGATGCCGTGGATATCGTCAGGGCAGGTCTCCACCCTTACGAGAATGACCTTTTCCCCTTTGCCGGCCAGTTGCTCGGCTTCGGTGGGGTCGAAGACCACTTGACCGATTGACGCGCCCGGGGAAGCATTGAGGCCGGTTGCCAGGTGACGACCACTCTCTTTGGCGGCGCGTTTGTCTTCTTCCCTGAAGCTGGGTAGCAGAAGTTGATTGAGCTGGCCGGCATCGACCCTGAGCAGAGCTTCATCTTCGCTGATTATCCCTTCCTGACAGAGATCAACCGCCACTTTGACCGCACAGGCAGCGGTTCTCTTCCCTGTACGGGTCTGGAGCAAATAGAGCTTACCGCGCTCCACAGTGAATTCGATATCCTGCATGTCCCGATAATGCTTTTCGAGGCGCTCGACGTTCGAGAGCAACTCTTCATAGACCTGAGGCATTTCCTCTTTCAATTTATCTATCTTGTGCGGAGTGCGAACCCCGGCCACAACATCCTCACCCTGGGCTTTGACCAGGTACTCACCGTAGAGAACTTTCTCTCCTGTACTCGGGTTGCGGGTAAAGCAGACCCCGGTGGCGGAGTCATTGTCGAAGTTTCCAAATACCATGGACTGTACATTCACGGCTGTTCCGAGATTGTGATCGATTTTATGGAGATTGCGATAATAAACGGCTCTATTATTGTTCCAGGATTTAAACACCGCCTCAATAGCGCCGGTGAGTTGCTCTTTTACATCCTGGGGAAAGTTCGTGCCGGTAAGTTCTTTGACGCGGGTCTCGAACTTTTTGACCAGGTCCTTTAAATCTGCCGCTTTTAAATCCGCATCGTATTTGATACCAAGAGACTCTTTCTTATCCTCTAAAATATATTCGAGCTCGTCTTTGGCGACGCCGAGCACTACATTGCTGTACATCTGGATGAAGCGTCGATAGCTGTCATAGGCGAATCGCTCATTCTCTGTTGATCGGGCCAGAGCCTCCACCGTTTTATCATTTAAACCCAGGTTGAGAATAGTGTCCATCATGCCGGGCATGGAGAATTTCGCCCCGGAGCGGACAGAGAGCAAAAGCGGCTTTTCGAGATCGCCGAGCCTTCGATCAAGTTGTTTTTCGATCTGAGTAAGTTCTTCAAAAACTTCCTGCATCAATTTCTCCGGCATTTTAACACTACCGGAGGAGGACCCGGAAAGAGATTTGGAATACTCGCGGCAAGAGAGAGTAAGAATTGTCAGACCTGGTGGAACGTTTACTCCGCTGGCAGTCATCTGAGCAAGGCCGGCGCCTTTGCCGCCAAGATAATCTTTCATCTCAGAATCATCATCTTCAAAGAGCTTGAAAGCATCCGCGAAAGAGAAGACCCTCCGGGAGCCTATTTTTTCCATCACGTCGCTCTTTTCTGTTGTGCTTAGCATCTTCTCTCTCCTTGACTTATAGAGGTCTGTAGGTCGCCTGAATTATTGATTCCGTTGTAAAACACCAATCTGATTTGGGGCTAAATAAAAATTCCCGGGTCTATCTATTGTCGAAGATGGAGATAGACCTCGCTTGAGATCTCTTCGATGGCTTTAGCCGAAACATCGATGATATGACACTTCAACTCTCTGAATGTCTTTCTTGCGTAGCGGACTTCTTCGCGAATTCTGTCCAGATCGGCATAGTCATTAACGCCGGGCATCTTCAACGACTGGGCCCTGGCGGAGCGAATCTCTTGCAGCAGTACCGGCTCCAGATGAAGTCCGACAATCCGTCTGGATGGCACCTGATATAGATTGAGAGGGGGATCAACACCATAGACCAGGGGAACGTTGGCTGCTTTGAGACCGTAGTGGTGGGCAAGATAGATACAGTTCGGAGTCTTACTTGTTCTGGAGACTCCGATTAAAATGACATCCGCTTCGAGCAGACCGTCGGGATTTTTACCGTCATCGAAGCGAATAGCGAATTCGAGTGCCTCGATCCTTCGATAGTAGCTTTCATCGAGTAGATGAAGTCTGCCAGGTTGAGAAAGCGGGGTTTGCCCGGTGAGTTGGGAGACCTTATCAATTAAACTACCGAGCAAATCGATGGTGGCGATGTTGTACTTTCGCGCTTCTCGCTCAAGGGTTTCGCGATACTCCGGAAGAACCAGGGTGTAAGCGATAACAGCTTTATCGCCCGAGACCTCGCGCACCAGGGACTCAATCTGCTTGAGCGTTTTTACCTGGGGCAGGCGATAGATAGAGGCTCGACCTGGCGGGAACTGGACAACCGCAGCGCGAGCAACCGACTCGGCAGTCTCCCCGCTCGAATCTGAAAGGGTGAAAATAATCAGCTCACGATGATCATCCCGGGAATCTCTTAATTTATCGGAGTTGGCAATCTCTTTCAAAGCAGGTAGCCGGATCGAAAGCGGAAGTTAACTAGGGAAGCTATTTTTACCATGGCAGCCTGAGACCACCTGGATATAGTCTAGATATCTTTATTTCTCTGACTTCGTCCGAAAAGATGATTCTTGCACCAGAGTCCTGCTGACATCCATAAAAAAGAAGGGGACAGATTACAAACATCGATAAAATCAGTTGAGAGAGATAAAATGAATAAGCTTTCAGCTGAAAGTTCTTAAAAGCAAATGAGTAATTCGGTGTTAAAAAACGACAAGAGCTTTAGTCTGCTATTCTGGGGTTTCTTGATCCTGGCAGGCTGCCTGGTGGCGCTCAAAGAGCATCATCAAGAAGACAACTCGAATATTCTAGTTCTTTTCGACAAGACGAGAGAAGCGATCTCGCAGCAAAAGAAAGTCCCCGTCGACCAGATAACTTTGAAGTCTAAGTTTAATAGGGACCTTAACTTTCAGGACCTCGACCAGGATACCCTTGCGCTCCAATTGAATAAGAAGATGGGAATAGATCTGGATTTGAATGTTTTCAGAAAGCTGGAAACCGTGGGTGAAGCAGTCGACTACATAAGAACACGAATGGAATTGAAACACGAAAAATCCGGCTCTAAAAATGGCAAATAGTATCAGTTCGATGAAAGTAAAAATAAGGCATTCGGAAGAGACTGATCTCGAGGCGATTTTAACGATTCACAAAAAGGCATTCGGAAGAGATGCGGAGAGCAATTTAGTAAAAGAGATTCTGGTTGCCGGTCAAAAAGACAAAGAGCTTTCCTTGATAGCTTACAAGGAGAGCGCGCCAGATGAACTAGATGTACCAGAGGTACTACTCGGACATATTTTGCTGAGCCGCGTGAGGCTTACCGATTCAAAAAGTGAGAAAGTGTTAGCGCTGGCACCACTGGCGGTTTTACCGGAGGCACAAAATTCAGGGATAGGTTCAGCGCTGGTAAGTGCATCTATCAACCAGGCAAACGAATTAGGCTACGCCGCGATCATAGCCCTGGGAGATGGGGACTATTACGGACGCTTCGGATTCGAAGTGTCAAGTATTTTTGGCATCTATCCGCCGTTTGAAGTAGCCCGACAGAACTTTCGAATAAAGACTCTTGCCACTTTCGATAAAACTTTGAAAGGTACGGTAATTTATCCGGAAACTTTCAACTCCGTCTAACCATCACACTTCCAAAAATTCAACCGATATCGGTTGAATTTTTAATTCGATTTGATTGCTGAACTTTTTGCCGCTGATCTTCGTTTATGAATCAGGGAGAAAAGAAGATGAGAAACCAAGAGATAGACAGTCGAATTTTGGAAGCCTGGCGTGAGTTCAACCAGCTCTACCCTGATGAAGAATCTGCCCTTCTGGCTCTGTACAGATTGACAGCAAAGGGCAGTTCGTACAAAAACGATGACGGATTTATCTGTCCAGAATGCAAGAGCTTTGAAGTAGAACTGATCAAAAATAAAAGAGTTTTGAAATGTCAGCGATGCAAGAATGAAGTTTGGCTTACCGCTGGTACCTTCTTTACAAGAATCAGGAGAGCACTTCCCTGGCTCGCGGCAATCTGGTTCATTGATAGAGGGCTGACTATCAGCTCAATCTGTTTGCAACATCTAACGGGAGTAACCCAATCAACCGCGTGGATGATCATCAAAAAAATTTCGCTGGTAGTCGAAACCGAAATAAGTGAAAGTCCATGCTGCGCGCCAGTCCACAGTTTCGCGCCAGAGATTAGAAAACGGAGCATTCTAACTCCTGCCTGGCAAAGACCTGTAACAGAGCTGGATAATTCAGAACATGATGAAGAGAATCTTGTTGAAACACCTGATTTATCTAGGCGCCCTGGAATCGAACAATCTATACTTGAGAATTTAAGTCGAGATCCAATCCAATTTGATAGATTATGTGAACTGGTCAAACGACCGGTGCCGGATATAGTGGCAGCGCTTACTTACCTTGAATTAGATGATCTGATCAAAAGTCATTCAGGAGATCGTTATTCTCTCAAATCCACCGGTATTAAACCCAAGCCGAAATTCAGCTCCAACGAATCAACCAACGAATCGATTGATATCAATCAAAGACAACCGGGAGAAACAGATCGCCAGAACAGTCCGTTCCTCACCTTCGGTAAGGCTAATTTGATATCCTCGATTCTTGAATTCACAAACCACATATTTCACGGTATCAGCTGGAAATATCTACAGCTATACATTGCAATCTATTGGGTCGACCAGGACAAAAAACGATGGCAACCAGGCAGGCTGCTGAAAGCTTGCGGCTCCTCAGAACACATATCGTCTGCACAGGTGCGTGCCTACTGCAGCCAAGCTCCGGTAAAGTTGCCATTTTAGCCTGCCGGGGAATCAATTTACAGGCAATTCAATCAGTTTGCGAAAAGCCAAAAGATCCAGATCTTGCTCGACTGTCTTCTTTAGATTTCCCTGTCGTACCTTTGGAATACTGACCACAGGACTGAACGCCAGTTTGCCCAGATATGGCAATCCATATCTGGTACTGAGCATCAGCTCGAAATCATGGGCGTACAGACGCTCATCTAAAGCCCGCCCCATTAATTTATTGACCTCAACGGTGACAATAGAGGTCACTTCGATATCTCTAGCTTGAAGGTAGCTTATCGAAAATTCGATTTTCTCGAGGACGTCTATCGAGTGAGATGCCACCAAAACAACCGGCAACTCCAGGTCCTTCAATAGATCGGTTACGGTCATCCATCTATGCGTATAGACTCTGCCTCCGGCATTAGAAGATGATGAGCCTCCTATAGCCGCCGACACATCTCGATCCTGTTCGAATCGAATTGGGGTGGCAGCGGTACAGGGAAGCTCGATAAAAGTAAAGACATCAGATCTGGTGCTTGTCAGAATCAGCTCTTTCCACTCAGCCTCGAGAACGATGGGTGGATATCTGAGAGTCAATAACGGGTAGTCCACAGCAGTCTTACCAACGATGCTAATAAAAGTCATCTCGGCTGTGTCTTTTTTGTGCGTGCCGACACCTAACGGTTTAATCACTCTAATCGGCAGATCATAATCTTGAAGGACCGCGCACAATCCGGTCATAACCATTGTCTTTCCGCATCCTGGTTCCGTTCCCACGAAAACCAGCCCCCTGGCACCATCCACTCTCAAAAGACACATCCTGCAAAAAACAACTTCGGAATGAGAGCATACCACAAGTGATGGCAAATACCGATTCTATCTCAAGGCGATGGACCCCTTCTTGCTCGAGAGTTTTCCACGTAGCAACTCAACCGCTTTTTTCAGCTGCGCATCTCTCATATCGGACGGCTTTCTCTCGCTGCCGTTATCTTTATCGTCCAGCCACCAGGGGCCCTTGCCATCATCAAAGTCCTTGGAAGAGACCTTGACCAGTACATCCGGCGAGATGCCTTTCTGATTGATATCAGTATCACTCGGAGTCAAATAGCGAGCGATAGTGATATTGACTCCGCTTCCATCATCGAGCCGGTTTATGCCCTGCACCAGACCCTTTCCAAAAGTCTTTTCACCCACCAAGATCGCCCTGTCATTATCCTTGAGTGCACCGCTGGTAATTTCAGATGCCGAGGCGCTACCTTTATTAATCAGCACTGCCATAGGCAACCGACAGATTGGCTCTCCCTTCACCCGTACCGAGGTCTTATAACCGTCCCTATCCACCGTCGACACAATATAGCCCTTATCGAGAAAGAGATTCGATACCTTAATTGCCTGATTCAAGAGACCACCCGGATTATCGCGCAGATCGAGAATCATCGCCTTGGCACCACCAAGCTTCTTCACCGCGTCAACCATCTCGGTATCGGTATTTCTCGAGATAAAGCTCGATAGCCGAATATATCCAACTTCAGGTTGAATCATCTCCACCGTTTGAACCGATCGCAAAGGAATGCGTCCCCTGGTTATGTTTATCGCCAGCTTTTTGCTACCTCGAACTATCGTCAATTTGACCTTGGAGTCCACCGGTCCTCTTATGAGCTTGGCTGCATCATCCACGGTGAAACCTTCGGTAGCCTTCCCATCGATCTTATTGATCAAGTCACCGGGCAACACTCCTGCGCGCGAGGCGGGCGTTCCGTCGATGGGCCGAATCACCATGATCTTCTTCTCTTTGTTGACACCAATTTGCACACCTATGCCACAGAGTTCTGCCTTGATCTGGGACTTCTCTTCGGTGAAAGCCTCACGATCCAGAAAACGAGTATACCGATCACCGAGACTGGCAAGCATCGTCTCCACCGCTTTGTGGGCATCCTCCATATTGGTCAGCTTACCGTCATACTTGTGCCTCCAGCGTTTCCAGTCCTGCCCGTTAAAGGTATCGTCAAAGAAATCCTCTTCTATTAGCATCCAGACGTTGTCATAAATATCTTCCGGATTAGAGCTTTTACCAAGGATAAGTCGCGAGACGATCTTGGTTTTGTCCGGCGAGTTAGCCGCTAGATAAACATCCTCGACTGAGACGACGGAGGAGCCACCAAGTCCAAGACAGATGAACAAAGCCAAGCTGCATAGAAGTTTCCAGTACATTTCCGGTTTTACCTATTGAGAGTTCCCGGCTGATAGAGCTCGACCTACTAATAAGGATTCTGATCAAGGGCCATACTGTACTTTGAGCTTTCAGCCACACCCTGTTGCAAGACTGAAATCAAGCAAAATCAAGGTTACATCAAGTTTATACCCGCCTCTTGACAATTTTATTCACCGACAACTCCCATTTGATGGGGGTTTCCCCGGATATGCCCACCGCGATCACTCCAAGATTTCCAGATTGCCGCCCGAAAAGTCATGATTCACAAAGATTTCTCTTTGCGCCCACTAGTGGAAGAGCTCCAGGTGTTACCATGGGACCTCTCAAACGACTTACTAAGAACTACCTTTTTATAAATCGCGAGGTTCATGGCAGTGACTGATTCCCCCAGTGCCCCCCGGGTTGAGATCGGTATTTTCGGAGGCTCCGGCTTCTACAAATTGCTCGACAGTTATGAAGAGATTGTTGTCGAGACTCCCTACGGCGCTCCCAGCGACAAAGTCGCCGTGGGCACCCTCGAAGGCAAAAAAGTCGCGTTTATGCCCCGTCATGGTGCCGACCATTCCCTGCCACCCCACATGATCAATTATCGCGCCAATATCTGGGCTATGAAATCCCTGGGTGTCTCCCGTCTAATTGCCCCCTGCGCCGCCGGCAGCCTGCAGAAGGACGTCGCCCCCGGCGAATTCGTAATCTGCGACCAGTTCGTCGACAGGACCTCCGGCAGAAGAGACACTTTTTATGACGGTCCCCGCACCACCCATGTCTCTTCAGCCGATCCCTATTGCCCCGAATTGCGAAATCTTGCCTACAAAGCCGGCAAGGATGCCGGTATCACCATGCATGACCACGGTACGGTCGTGGTCATTCAAGGTCCGCGTTTCTCTTCTAAAGCCGAATCAGCCTGGTTTTCTTCCATGGGTTGGGAAGTAATCAATATGACCCAATATCCCGAAGTGCACCTTGCCAAGGAGCTAGAACTCTGTGTGGTCAACATCTCCTTGATCACCGATTATGACAGCGGCGTCCAGACAGGTTCAGATCCCGTCTCCCACGCCGAAGTCGTAGAAGTCTTCACAAAGAACAACGAGAAACTCCAGACCCTCCTCGCCAATCTGGTCAAAGCTATTCCTTCAAGGAGCGGCAAGTGCACCTGTGGTGATACATTGAAAGGGGCCAGAATTTAACCGGTTATTCGAACAGACCAGGTAATCTGCCGCTAAAATAAAATCTACTCCCGAGCGGATATGACTTTATATGGTCCTGATCAATCTAAACCACATGGTTGCAACTCTGGCGGTCTGTCTCGCCCTGAGTTCCTATCTGGTTCTGAAACGCTACGGATTTCCGGAGAAGATAGCAATCGGGTCAGGTATACTCTGCATACTCCTGGTGGCGATGTTCTGGACCAGTGTCCTTCTAGGAACCGGCGATGACGACGACGACTGATTAACAAAAGGTATAAGAATGATTCAAAAGACGAGTTCGAAAAAGCTGATCGCACTATCCCTGGCGGTTCTGACCAGTGGCGCGACCGGTCTTATCAACCCGGCATCGGCTGAGACGACGAATCAATTAGCCGACCTCCAGATCAAAAAACCTCTGATTCCGATAACCCGAGACTTCAAACTCGACAACGGCATGCGGGTAATAGTCTCTGAGGACCATTCCACTCCGGTAGCATCCATGGTTATCATCTATGATGTAGGCGCCCGGGACGAGATCAAAGGCAAATCCGGCTTTGCCCATCTCTTCGAGCATATGATGTTCGAAGGCTCCGAGAACGTTCCCAAAGGCGAATTTTTCAAGTATATCCAGTCGGCGGGCGGCAGTCTCAACGCCTCTACCCATGAGGGTTACACCGACTATTACGTGAAAGTGCCGAGCAACCAGCTCGAACTCGCCTTCTGGCTCGAGTCGGATCGCATGCGCTCTTTGAAAGTAACCGAAGAAAATTTCAAGAACCAGCTCGATACGGTCAAAGAAGAAAAACGGCTGCGCATCGACAACAAGCCCTATGTGCCTGCGGAGCTCGAGATGGAAGAGCTGGTCTTCGACAACTGGAGCAACGCCCATCCGGTGATAGGTTATTTCGAAGATCTAGAGTCTTCCACAGTCCAAGATGTGAAGAGGTTCTTCGATACTTATTATGTCCCCAACAATGCGGTCATGGCCGTGGTGGGCGACGTAGACTCCGACAAAGTAGAAGCGCTCGCTCGCAAGTATTTCGGCACCATTGCCCGGGGCGCGGAACCACCTCGCCCCGATACGAAAGAACCGGTTCAGAAATCGCCCAAATTACTGCGGGTCAAAGACAGTCACGCCAAACTCCCTGCATTCTGGCTGGCCTGGAAAGCGCCTGCCCGAAGGGAGAAAGCTTCCTATGTGCTCAACCTCCTCCAGGGTGTACTGGCTATGGGACCGTCTTCTCGTCTCTATCAGCGCCTGGTGAAAAAAGACCAGGTCGCCCTTACGGTGAGCTGCAGCTATGAAGAGCGTCGCGGTCCTTCGAACATCAACTTCTTCGTAATCACCAAACCTGGCAATGATCCGGAGAAAGTAAAATCGATCCTGCTCGAAGAGATCAAGAAAGTCAAAGAGAGCCCTGTCTCTGAAGAAGAGCTGCAAAAGGCTAAGAACCACATCCTCAAATTGCTCTTCTCCTCGGACAGCTACTACTCGCTGCAGGGCAGCCTCGGCAAAGCCGAAAACATCGCCCAGAATGCATCTTTCTTCGGCAAGCCGGATCTGGTCAACGAAGACATAGATACTTATTTAAGTCTATCGGCAGAGGATCTGCAAAAAGTTGCAAATGAGGTATTCACCGACAGTGGTGTTACTACGGTGGACGTGATCCCGGCTGATGAGCCGCTGGTCAAAGAGAAGTAGAGAAATTATTACCCGCGCAAACGAGACTAGAGCTTATAGAGAAGTGAGAGATTCCTTGATGAAAAGAAACACTAAATATGACACCAGGATAGACGCCGAAAGAGCATCGAAATCATTGAGAACCGGACTGGTCGCTGCGTCTCTGTTATTGTCCACCGGCTTGACGACAATTTCGCCATGCTGCGCCGCCGGACAAAAGACCGAACAGAAGAAAGAGCAGAAGCAAGAACAAAAAAAAGAACCGTCCAGAACAAGCACCACCGGGCCCACCGCAAATACAGCTCCGAGACCGGAACCCTGGAGAAGAACCGCTCCGGAAGCGACAGAACCAAGACCCTTCAAGCTCCCGACAGTTGAAACCTATAAGCTGGAGAACGGACTCAAGGTGCAGCTGGTGGAAGACCACCGGGTACCTTATGTCACTGTCTTTCTAGGGTTCAAAGCGGGCAAGCTTCTGGACGACAACCAGAGCCTGGGTGTGGCCCAACTCACCGCCGACATGCTCACCGAGGGCACCGGCGCAAGATCCAGTAAAGAGATTGCCGACCAGATAGACTATATCGGCGGCAGTCTCGGCGCCCATACCGGTTACGACTTCACTCTCCTGAACGGCTCCGCCCTCTCCAACAGCACTCCGAAACTGTTCGAACTTCTCTCCGATGTGCTCCTCAACCCCTCCTTTCCAGAAGACGAGATCAAGCTGAAAAAAGCGAACTGGCTGCAAGCCCTTGTGATGAAGCGCTCCCAGCCTTCATTCCTTCTCGAAGAGAGATTTAGAAAAGTGATTTTTGGAGGTCACCCCTACGGCATAGTGGCTCCGCATCCCGATATGGTCTCGTCCATAACCCAGAAAGACCTGGTGGAATTCCATAAACAGCACTACATACCCAACGACGCAATCTTACTGGTCCTCGGTGATTTCGATAAGAGCAAGATGAAAGAGCTTGTTTCGAGTTCTCTGGGAGACTGGAAAGCCGGCGAACGCAAAGAGGCTGTTTTGCCGCATGTTCCTTCCCACAAGGGTCGCAAAATCTACCTGGTCGACAGACCCGGATCAGTGCAATCTTCACTGAAACTCGGCAACCTCGGAATCAAGAAGACAGATCCGGACTATTTCAAGATCCTGGTAATGAACGAAGTTCTGGGCGGAGCGGCCCACTCCAGGCTCTTCGCCAACATCCGGGAGAACAAAGGCTATACCTATGGTGCCTACAGCGCCAGCGCCACCAGGGTCCATCCCGATGTTTTCTACGCCTCGGCCGACGTCAGAACCGATGTTACCGCGGCTTCTCTGCAAGAGTTTCTCTATGAACTCGAGAAGATAAGGAATTTGAAACCGAAAGCAGACGAGCTCACCACCGCCAAAAACTATCTGACTGGAACCTTCCAGCTAGGTATAGAGACCCAGGCAGGTCTTGCCCAGAGACTCCTTGAAGTCTCTCTTTACGAATTACCGGAAGACTATCTGGAAACCTACACGAAGAAAGTGATGGCGGTCACCCCGGAAGATGTGAGAGTGGCTGCGCGACGCATTATCCAAGCGAAAGACCTGGTAATTACCGTAGTCGGAGACGCAGAAAAGATCCGACCGGATCTGGAGCTGTTCGCTCCTGTCGAAGTCTACAGTGCCGAAGGCGAGGTTGTCACCCGGGCCGAGACCAGCGGCGCCGGTGATAAAGGCTCCGGGTCAGATGATCCTGATTCCTGATTCCTGAATTCATCTTGCTTAGCCGGGCACCAAATCGAGTGCCTCTCCCGCGAACCGATACAGAAACACTACTCGTCAGCTGAATCGCCGGCGCCTATCTTTTTGGGGTTGGTGATCCGATATTCATAGGTAGAGGTAAGCTTGATCCGCCCCGGGGTCTCAAGATTGGTGTTCAAAATCAGAAAGGGCAACGGGATACGGACCTCCGTATCGGTGCGGATTGTAAGCACCCTGACATCACTGGCGACCTCATCGCTGTAGTATTTGTACTGGGGACGACCGATGAAGAATCCCCCCATTCCGCAACTATCCATTCCGCCCAGCGCAGCTGTCTGTACCTCTTGCTTATCTTTGCCGTCTAGGGCTTCTTTGGCCGCCAGCATAATCGAGTCCTTGCAGACCCTGTCGTTGTAGATCTTTGCAATGACGATCACATAGATGTTTGCCGAAAGAAGTCCAAGAACAATGAGCAGGACTACGGCGAGGCCGATCTCGACAATGCTGTGTCCCCTGGCTGATCGTTTACGAATTGGCACCAACTTTTAAACACCTGAACCAAAATTGAAACCTAGATATCCTAGATTAGTTTACCCTTTTACAAAGTAAATATAGCGGCTTTTTAAGAACCTCAGTCCGGCAGAGACAACTCTCCGAGATAAGGCAGTTCTCTATAATTCTCGGCATAGTCCAGCCCATAACCGACTACGAAAAGGTCCTCGATAGAAAAACCGGTATAGTCCGGCTGGTAATCAACCGCTCTTCTAGAGGGTTTGTCCAGGAAGCAAGCCATTTTCAAGGTTCTGGGATGAAACTGTTCGGTCAGATAATCCATAAAGAAACGTGCCGTCCTTCCGGAATCGACTATATCTTCGATGACGAGAATATTTCTGCGAGAGATGTTGGGAAGTTCCAGATAAGGGGTCTGGATCTTACCCGAGCTCTCGGTGGCACTGCCATAGCTGGACAACCTGACAAACTCGATCTGAAGGGGATCGTTGACCGATATATTGCGAACCAGGTCGGCCATGAAGCAGAAAGCCCCTTTCATAACACCGATAACAACAGGATTCTCGAGATCCATAAAGTCTTTGCTGATCTCTTTGCCAAGCACTTCCAGGCGCTCCGCTATCTCCTCTTTAGAAAAAATCTGACTGATCCTGTGATTATTACAGGCTTTCGATTCGAGCATGGGTTCACCCTTCTGAATACGACCTTAAGCGAAGATCCTAACACGATGGAAGCTTTAGTTAGAATTAGAAAAATTCTTTATTGCCGAACACCTGCCGCCCTCGAATAAAGGTAGCCTCCACACAGCGATCATCGCCCAGGAAAACAAGGCTGGATAGGATATCTTCGGTCTCTTTTTCGAGCATGTCCCTGGCTATGGCATTGCGGTTGGTAGGGTCGACGATTATAAAATCTGCATCTTTTCCCGGTTCCAGCGAGCCGATATGCTCAGATAGCCCCAGAGCCCGGGCGCCGCCAAGAGTAGCCCTGTAGAAGAGATCGGCAGGGGTGAGCCAGTGGCTGGGCTGAATATAATTGGCATCCTTCATCACCTGGAACATCGACATCTCCGGTCCGGCAGCCACATCGGAGCCGAGACCGAAACGGATACCGCTCTCCTTTATCCTTTCAAAAGCAAAGATGCCGCTTTTGAGAAAGAAATTGGAACTGGGACAATGGGCGAGCGAGCAATCATGGCTTTTGAGATCAGCCAGATCATCGTCATCCAGGTGGATGGAATGGGCGAAAACGGTGTTAGTTCCGAAGAGTCCATTCATTTTGTAGACATCAACATAGGAGCGAGCTTCAGGAAACAGCTCCCGGACCAGATCCACCTCGCCCCGGGACTCGGCCAGGTGCGTGTGGAGATAGCTTCCGGCGCTCGCCGCCCATGCCTCTCCGACACCTTTCAGTAGTTCCCTTGAAGAAGTCACCGCAAATCGAGGCGTGAAGGCATATTTCAATCGACCGCTATCCCGATCGTGCCATTTATCGAAAAGCTCCAGAGAATCTTCAATAGACTGACGGTGTGACTCCTTGAGCGATTCGGGGCAGTTCTCGTCCATCAGGACCTTGCCCATAATGACACGGTTGCCGACTTTCTCGGCCACGGAAAACGCCCTGTCGCAAGAGGTTTTATGAATAGTGGTAAACACGCAAGCGGTTGTCGTGCCGTTTCTCAAAAGCTCATCGAAAAACCAGTAGGAGAGCTTCTCGGCAAAGTCGACATCCTCGAACTTCATCTCGGCAGGAAAGATATATTTCTCCAGCCAGGCAAGTAAGTGCTCGCCGGAACGACCGGTCTGGGCGACCTGGGGCAGATGGATATGCATATCGACAAAACCAGGCAATATAAGCGCTTTCCCAAGATCAACCACCAGATCGCCGGAGCCAGGTTTTAAATCCTTTCGTTCGCCCACGCCACTGATCTTGCCGCTTTCATCCACCCGTATATAACCATCGACCAGGTCCAGATTACTCCCCGCCTCGACAGGGGTATATACATGCCCTAGGAATGTTTTCGAAAGCGTAGTCTTGGATTCGGCTGCCATCTTGAAATTGAGAATAGATTCTTCTTGAAGCGGTCTTACGATCTTACAAACTTGCGAACTCATGAAAGAGGATAATATCCGATTCCGCCTCTTCCTGCTTCCCTCAACCTGTTTTGAAATTCCGGAGATGCGGAAGCTACCACCGACGATGGCAACTGGCTTTCCCGGCATGATTATCAGCAGCACAGACAGGATAAAGGGCCACCGAATTCCGTTAACACCACATAAATATAGCGAAGGTTTTTAGCAAAAGATTATGAGGTATGATCAGTCCGTGGCAGAATCCCTTACCAACCAAGGTAGCAATGACAGCGAGCACCCCTCAGAGCCTCACCGCCCACCTTATTCTTGACCAGTTGAACACGGAAGGCTGCCGATACTTGTTCGGCTCCAATGCCTCCTCCGATTCTCCCATCGCCGCAGCGCTTTTAAGAAGCAAATATCACTCCAGCGAGCGCATCAAATTCATAGGCGCTCTGCATGAAGCGATAGCGGTTTTCATGGCCGCCGGATACTCCCAGGCGACCTCCCTGCCTTCGGTGGTCAACCTGGTCTCCGGTCAGGGCTTGCTGAACGCCATTCCGGCAATTTACTCGGCCTATCGCTCCCAGACTCCGGTCATAATCCTTGCCGATCAGGAAGACTCTTATCTGCTCAATGAAGATCCCCCACTGGCTGTAGAACATCACAAGATGGCCAGTTCGGTCTGTAAATTCATGGCCGAAGCCCGCACGGCAAGGGAAGTATGCCGTTTGATTCGTCGTGCTTTTCACGAAGCGCTTACCCCTCCCAAGGGTCCGGTGGTTCTCTCCATCCCTATAAACCTCTCGCTCTCCACCGCCCGGGCTCAAGTCCTGACCCCTCCGATATCCAGTCCCCAGGGCGCAGCCGACGAGAACTCCGTCGCCAAAATCGTCCAGAAGCTGACCGAAAGTCACAGTCCATGCATAATTTCGGGTAATGAAGTTTCGCAATACAGGGCACGCAAAGAGGTGGTGCTGATTTCGGATGTGCTTGGCTGTCCGGTATTTTCTGAACCACTACCCACCGGCGTCAACTTTCCCAACCGTCACCCGCATTTTCACGGAGTGTTGCCGCTCAATTCTAAAGAAGCCAGTAATTTACTGAGCAAACACGACCTTTTCCTTCTTCTTGGCGTTCAGAACCGATTGCCTTCGAGAACCGACGGTCCGTCACTTTTGCCGGACAACGGCATCGCCATCCAGATTAATATGGATGGCAAACTGGCCGGCAAGACTCTTAGATCAAATCTAGCTATTCAAGCTGATATCGCCGAAACCCTGTCACGCCTCCGGGCTGAGCTTCAGCTTCAGGTGGACAAGAGCTGGTTGAAAGCGGCGAATGTCCGAGCAAGAAACACGATTTCAGAGATTGCCGAGAAGCGGCAAAAATTCGAAACCGCCCTCAACTTTCCCGATCCCAACGGCCAGACCCCGTTATTCTGGCTCTTGAGAATTCTGGACGGAACCAGACCGCAGAAATCGGTCATAGTTTCGGATATCAACGAAGAAACCTGCCAGCCTTTCGAGGTACTCAGCCTGGAGAGCGGCTCCTCCTTTTTCTCCTCCACCAGCGGGGTCTCGGGCTATGCCTCCGGTGCGACCATGGGGATCCAGTGGGCGGGCAAAGAGATTCCTGTCATCTGTATCACCGGCGACGAGTCATTTCTTGGCTATCCCCAGGCGCTGTGGACAGCCGGTCACTACCAGCTAAATTCTAAGTTCATAATCGCCAAGACCCAGGCAGTCCATTCTCTCAAGATAGCCCCTTCGGCGCCAACCAAGAAAGCTTTACGCTGGCAGTTCTCGGATCCCCGCATAGATCTCAAAAAAATTGCCGAGGGCTTCGGCATCCAGGGAGAATCGGTGAGAACCTTTGGAGACCTCGAACCTGCCATATCGCGCCTTTTCGAAACCAAGGGTCCGCGTCTTTTAGAAGTCGACGTCATTGTCTGAATTCTAATTAAGAGATAAATAGTCAGTCAAATTGCTTTGCGAAATAGTTAAATCGCGTCAGTTTCGTGCGAAGAGTTGATAAACTTTATGTCTCAACGCTGGTCCCAACTGGTAAATGGTATTCGAACAGTGAAAACATTAGCTGCAAACAGCAAAGAAAAAATCGATCAAAAAGGTCAAATAGTCAACAACTTCTCCATCCACGTAGCCACGGTAAACGGTTCAGGAAGCCAATCTTCGAACACGGTGCTGATGCGCTCGATCTTCCAGATGGGGATACCGGTGAGCGGTAAGAACCTCTTCCCGTCGAACATCATGGGATTGCCCACCTGGTTCACCATCCGGGTTAGCAAAGACGGATATATCGCTCGCACAAGGGATGTGGACATCCTTGTGGCCATGAATCCCCAGACCGCCATCGATGATGTCAAGTCACTGCGTCCGGGAACTCTCTGTGTAAGCCCGGTCGAACTAGCCCTGGACAAAGTCCGGGATGACGTCAAGCACTATCAAGTGCCTTTCGGCGACCTGGCTGCCGAAGCGACCACCAATGTCAAATTGAAGAAGCTGCTCACCAACATCATCTATGTGGGAGTGCTTGCTCACCTGCTCGACATCGACAATGACGAGATCGAAAAAGCGATTCGCGCGCAGTTCGAAGGAAAAGCCAAGGCCATCGATCTCAATATCAATGCCGCCAACATCGGTCGTAAATGGGCCAGTGAGAACCTCAAAAAAGAAGACCCCTTCATTCTGAGCCCTCTCGATAAAACCAGCGGAAAGATAATTATCGACGGAAACGGTGCCTGCGCCATAGGCTGCCTCTTCGGCGGTGTCTCGGTGGTGAGCTGGTATCCGATTACCCCTTCCTCCAGCGTCTGCGAACAATTAATAGATTACCTGGAGAAATACCGAAAAGATAAAGAGACCGGCAAGAGCACCTTCGCCGTGGTGCAAGCCGAAGACGAACTGGCCGCAGTTGGAATGGCTCTGGGAGCCGGTTGGTCCGGAGCAAGATCCATGACCGCCACCTCCGGTCCCGGTATCTCTTTGATGTCGGAATTCACCGGATTCGGTTACTTCGCCGAGATTCCGACGGTGATCTTCGATATTCAAAGAGTCGGTCCCTCGACAGGCCTGCCCACAAGAACAGCCCAGGGCGATTTGATCAGCACCTATTTCCTCTCCCATGGCGACACCAAGCACCCTATCCTTCTGCCCGGTTCGGTAGAAGAATGCTACGAGTTCTCCATGAAAGCATTCGACATGGCAGAGCGTTTGCAGACGCCGGTATTCGTGCTCACCGATCTCGATCTGGGCATGAACAACTGGATGTCGGATCCGTTCAAGTATCCTACCCAGCCCTTCGACCGAGGCAAAGTTCTCTCCGCCGAAGATCTAGAGAGACTGGGCGGCTTCGCCAGATACAAAGATGTGGACGGTGACGCCATTCCCTACAGAACTCTGCCCGGTACTCCCCACGACAAAGCAGCCTATTTCACCCGGGGCTCCGGTCACAACGAGAACGCCGGCTACACGGAAAAACCGGATGACTATGTCCATCTCATGGACCGCCTCAAGCGCAAATGGGAATACGCCAAGAAGCTTGTTCCGCCAGGCGTTGTCGAAACCGAAAAAGACGCCAAGGTAGGAATCATCGCATTTGGTTCCACTCACTGGGCCGTGGTAGAGAGCCGCGATCAACTGAAAGAGCAAAAGATGCCGACCAGCTATCTGAGAATCCGCGCTCTGCCTTTCACCGAGAAGGTAAAAGACTTCGTCGACGCCCACGATACGGTCTATGTCGTCGAGCAGAACCGTGATGGACAGATGCTCGACCTGATCAGACTCGAGTATCCGATGCTCGCCACCAAGCTCAAGTCTATTCGTCACTACAACGGCTTACCGATAGATGCTCAGTTTATTACTGAACACATCGTTGAACAGGAGAACTAGGATCCATGGCCGAAACAACAGCACAAAAAACAGCGCCTCAAGGCAAACCGCCGGCAACCAACAAACTCGGTCTTACCTTAGCCGATTACCGGGGACTGCCTTCCACCCTCTGTGACGGCTGCGGGCATGACGCTATCACCAGCCAGATCATCAAAGCCTTCTGGGAGCTCTCGATCGAGCCCCATGATGTGGTCAAGCTCAGCGGCATCGGTTGCTCCAGTAAGACCCCGGCTTACTTCTTGAACCGCTCCCACGGTTTCAACTCTGTCCACGGAAGAATGCCTTCAATAGCCACCGGTACAAACATGGCCAACAAGAACCTGATTCTTCTCGGGGTCAGCGGAGACGGAGACTCGGCCAGTATCGGGCTCGGTCAGTTCGGTCACATGATCCGACGCAACCTCCCGGTGATTTATATTATCGAGAACAACGGCGTCTACGGTTTGACCAAGGGTCAATTCTCGGCCACTTCGGACCGGGGCTCCACCCTCAAGGACGGTACCGTCAACGAGCTCACCGCCATCGATCTCTGTGGTCTTGCCATCGAACTGGGTTGCGGCTTCGTGGCTCGCTCCTTTGCCGGAGACCCCAGACAACTGGTATCACTCTTGAAAGCAGCTGTCTCCCATAACGGTACAGCGATAATCGACGTGATCAGCCCCTGTGTAACCTTCAACAACCATGAAGGTTCCACCAAGAGCTACAAACACGCTAAAGAGATTGACACGCCTCTGCATGAAATCGGCTATGTGCCGTTTTACGAACAGATCACAGTGGAGTACGAAGAAGGTGACATTCGCGATGTCACCCTCCACGATGGTTCCGTATTACAGCTCAAGAAGCTCGGCAAGGACTATGACCCCACCGACCGCTTCGCCGCCGATCATGCTATTCACCAGTCCCATCGAGACAAGACCATGCTTACCGGTCTGATCTATTTCGATGAGAGTGTTCCCGACTTCACAAGGATAAAGAATCTGGTGGATGCTCCTCTCTCTAGCCTGCAAGAGAAGGATTTGAGACCTTCCAAAGAGGTCCTCGACGAGATCATGCAATCCCTGATGTAAATCAGATCCCGTAGAGCTCCCTTGAGTTCTCGAAGAGAATACGATTGCTATAGAGGCTACCTTCCTTTTCGGACAGGTAGCCTTCTTCTTCAAGACAGGCGAGAGCATGAGCCAGACCTTTCCTGCTGGAGAGGGCACCGTAGAAATATGCCTCGGGGAAGCTGTGACCATCGGTGCCGGCCATTATCTTGCTCAAAGGAGCGACCGAAAGCGCTTCCCGATAAATCCCACTGATTGCTGGTGCTACCATAATTGGTGCCAGAGAAAGATCGAGATGAACAGAAGAAAAGACCGAGGTCAGATAGGCTGCCTCTTTGACATAGGGAAAACAGTGCAGGAGCACAAAATCCACCCCTTCATAGCGTGAGTCTTTGAAGACGGTGGTCATTTTAGTTGGATTGGCCCGATCCAAAACAAGATCGCTATCTCCGAAACCGCAATGAACCTGCACTGACAACTGCTTTTCCCGGGCGATGGCGAAAGCCTCTCCAAGAAGATAGTGGTGCATCTTGGTGCCTTCAAGACGAACTGATGACGAGCCGCCTCTATTGCGCCACTTCAAGAAATCGAGCTCATCCCGGGCTTCGGCTTCGGTCACGGTTTGCAGTTCCAGCCCGCCACGATAGGCGGCGATGGTCTTGAGGGCGCGTATCGAACTGTCCGCATCGATCCTCTCTTGAAAACCCTCCACCACGGACTGGATGGTGCCGACTTCGCCAAGCAAGTCCTCCAGTTCGGTCTCGATTCTGAGCACCCTGTGCACCGGTCTTTTAACAACCGCGCTCAGCTCATCCAGCGAAAGCATAGTCTGCGAATCTCCACCATAGCCGTCATCTATTAGAAACCGACTTATATTAGCCCGGGTGAGCAGCCGCTCGGCAAGACGAGCAGGTCCTATCTCGGCTCGTTTCGTAAGATAGAAGCTCTCCATCTCCTCGCAAAGAGAATCTATCCGGCATTCTTCGTCTTCTAAAACAACCTCCAGGACGTTTCTCAAGAAATCGCGATAACTGAGCGAATCTAGAAGATGTCCTTCGAGAATTCCTCTCTCCTGAGATTCAGAAAAGGCGATGCGCAATATAGACCCGGTAACTTCACTGTCCAACGGTCTGAGAGAATGAGCATGACCGTCGACCATGGCAATATCACAAAGCGCTTCAAATCTCTCTTCAAATTTCATGCTTTTTTCTATCTGAATCTTTTTAAAAGGGGAATTTCTCTATCAGAACCGCAGACGGTGCTGGGCATATTCGAAATCGCTATCTAATGCGAAGGCGTTCACTTCGGAAGTCTTGACAGTGATGTAGACATTGGCAAGCTCCGGTCCGAGCATCTTCATCAAATAAATATCGGTCTCCAACTCGACCAGTGCCTTATCGAGACTCTGGGGCAGTCGCACCACCTGATGGCGCTCCATCGCCTCGGCAGAGAGATCGGCAGGATCCCCCGCCACCGGCAGAGGTGGCTCCATCTTCTTCATGATACCATCCAGACCAGACGCCACCACAGCCGCCATGGCCAGGTGCGGATTGATTGTACTGTCCACACACTTGATCTCGATATTGGTAGACTCTTCCTCTTTGCCCCAGTAAACCGACGGCACTCTGACCGCCGCTTCCCTATTGTCATAGCCCCAGCAGGCATAGGCGCTGGACCAGCTCTTGGGCTTCAGGCGCCGGTAAGAATTGACCGAAGGACAGGTAATGGAGACCAGCGCTGGCAGGTGGGAGACCAGTCCGGCGATGAAATACCTGGCGATATCGCTCAGCCCGTCTCCCTCTTTCGACCAGGTCAGGTTCTGTTTCATCTCTCTATCCCAGATTGAAAGATGGAGATGACAGCCATTGCCCGGCTGATCTTCAAAGGGCTTGGGAGCGGCTGTAAAGAAGAGTCCGGCGGCGGTGGCCAGACCCCGCAAGCTCTCCTTGACGGCAAGATAACGATCACAGGCTTCCATGGCCGAAGCATGCTTGATACTGATTTCGTGCTGCCCATGTCCCAACTCCGGATAGATCTGCTCTATTTGAATACCCTGCCTGGAAAGACATTCGTACAAATCCGTGTAAAAGGCATCGGCTCTGTCCATGGCATCGGTGCCGAAACAGACGTTTGTGTCGAGCGGTGTGTAGCTACCATCCTGACTATATTCACCGAGCATGTATTCGGTTTCGAAAGCTGCCTGGATAGAGAATCCCAGAGTTCTGGCATCGGCTAGCTGTCGGCGCAACAGCTCCCTGGGGCAGAGGGACCAGCCCATATGATCCAGCTGGACGAGATCGCAAATCACCGAAGCTGAAGACCTCGTATACGGTACCAGCCTGAAAGTATCCAGATCAGGCACCAGGCGAACCTCACCGGTGGCACCGAGTCCGGTATCGGTCTGCATCTTATCGAGCATGTTCATGGCCATCATCCCCTTTACAAGCCCGATTCCGGTCTTGCTTCGCTCGGCGAAGGTGCCTGACGAAGAGAGCTTACCCCGGACCTGCCCACTTAGATCCGTATAGAGAAAACGAATCAGCTCTATGCCGTGATCGTTGATTTTCGCCAGCACGTCGTCTTTTATCTGATTGGCCATGGATTTGATTACGGCTCCTGAATTCGTCCTGCACACTCTTGAATAAATGAGCCTATTCTAGCTCGATTTCTGAACTGATTCTGAACTGATCTGCGACCAGATCCGGCGAGCAAAATTTACCCGGTTGTCAATAAGCTCCATGATGTTATTTCCATCCGGGTCAGTGGAACAATAAGATCGTCAACAGATATTTCTCCGCAGTTTGTGCGCGGAATATTCCCTATTGAGCGTTATCAGAGTCATGAGCCTCAGCCCTTCAAAGATTCTCAACTCTTACTACACAGCCACCTTTATTCTCGGTGCACTCTTCACCCTGCCCACGGCTCACTGGGTTGCGGATAAAGAGATTGGCCTGAGAGGGGCCCTCGGTCTGATTCTTTGCTGGAACGTTTTATTCATCATGCTATTGCCTCTGGTGCTGGACTTTCTGGAGCGACGCTTAATGAAAGCACGTTTTCTACAAGTCGAAGAGATCAAAGCGACGAATCCGGAGCTAGCCCTTGCCCTGGATCAGCAATGTCAGAAGCTATCCATACCAGGTCTCAAACTGGCAGTTACCGATTGCCCATCCAAAGAAGTCTTCTCCTATGGACTGTGGGGAGCGAACGCCCGTTTGATGGTACCTTCGGAGTTGCTCGAAGGCGACTGCAAAAGCGAAGTTCTACCCTGTATCGAAGCCGAGCTCAGCAAATTCACAAGACGCAATCATAATGTGGTCTATCTCATATTTGCCGGATTCCAGGCAGTGATTCTTTCGCTGGTTCTAGCCACAATGATCAACTGACCGTTTTCTATTCTTCAAAAGAGATAGACTCGAATATTTCGAAAGTAGCCTCGGGTCTGCGCCAGGCGTATTTATCTAGACCTGCTTTCACGGCAAGCTGCTCGAGCGTCTCGGTCAGACTCCAGCCAAATTCGGTGGCGACATGGGGCAAGAATACCGACTGTCTATCGCCCAAATGAAAGACGACACCATGAACGCCTAGCTCGATCTCGTCTATGCTCTCGACCGGTCTGAGCGGAGTGAGAACGCTTATCTCTATCTCCAGATCGTTAAGCTCGTTGGCTTTCAAAGGGGTGAATCGATAGTCTCTTGAAGCTGCTCCGATGGCGTTATCAATCACAGCCTGGTAGAGCGGTTTGACAGGACAGATATAGCCGATGCAACCCCGGAGCTGCCTCTCCTTGCTCTCTTCGAAATCAAGAGTCCGCTTGAAAAGGGTGACAAATACTCCCCGGGCTGTCTCCAGGGCGGCGGTTACTTCGATAGCGGCATCGGCATAAGCTATCTGTCGACCGCTCCGGGCAAACTCCGTGACCACTCTCCTGGCAAGATGAAGGAGGTCTTTCTTCTCCGGCTCAGAAAGTTCCGGTTCCAACACCGATCTAGATTCAGATTCAGATTCAGATTCAGCTGCCCAGGCGACTTCTCTGGCAGAGTCCGTAACCACCAGGGCAAGGTAGGACACCGAATTTCGAGAGTCTTCTTTATGCGAATCCCTGGAAGTTCCGTATTTCAAGAGACTGGTTCTGGAGCCTTCCGGCAAAATTGAGAGCAAGAGAGAACAGGGAAAGAAACCGCATATGGTGCAACCGGTTTGATCATGGAAATTCAAAAAGCCTTCCAGGTCACTATCCTGAATGTAGGAAAATGCATCCTGATCGAGCTTTCTGACTTGTTCGGGGAAATCTTCCTCGAAGGGAACATAATCATATCGGGGTCCGTAATGGGTGAAGTCGGAGCTGACCACCACCAGGTCGCCTGGACGAATCTGGCTTCTCAAGATAGAACCGGCGTAGCGAATCTCGGAAGAGTTCTTGAAAGCGCCCACCACCAGTGGAATCAACCGGGCATCGGGAAAGAGATGTTTGAGGAAGGCCAGTTGCAACTCGAGAGAATGTTCTCGGTTGTGGATATCATCGGAGAAGCCGTACAAAGGATGCCTGGAGAGCTCATCCACAGTCTTTCTCTCCAGGTCCAGGTCACCAAGCGGGGTGGAAAAAGCGCTACAGTGACTGAGGGCGACCCCTTCGAAGCCGACATAGTGACTGGGTCCCAGCAGAAATATCCTCTCAGGCTCGGCATGCTGCGCGGCGAATTCATAAGCGAAAGCCGCCGTGGCTCCCGAAAACATGTAGCCGGCATGGGGGACGATCAGGGCAAGCAGATTCCCCTGGGGAGCCGGATTGTCAGGGAACGCTTCTTCCGAGGGAGATTCAGACATTTTTTTTCGGGCGGATTCTAAGAAGCCGTCCATCTGCTTTACCAGGGAGCTCGGGTCGCTCTCATACCAGGTGCCTGCGAAACGAGCTTCTCGTCGCCCGCCGGATTCTCTCCCCTTTCTGTCTTTTCTTTCTGATCTGTTGAAGATACGCATGATTAGGATTTATATTGCTATTTCTTCGGCGAGCCTAAAGAAGCATTAATATGCCTGGAGCTGTCTCCATGGGGATCGGCGGAAGAGACGAAATCCAGGGTCAACTTGACTTTCTCACCGGCAGAAGCAGGCAGCGCGCCAAAAGGCTGAGCCTGGACAAAGGCCGTGTTGGCCGCCTGTTCGGCCTCGGGCGAACTCGGAGAGCTTGCGGTGACTACATCCTGAGCAGTGCCATCCGATTCCAGGGTGCAGGTCACGGTGACTTTATTCTTACCATCGGGAATGTACCAGTTGTTATTCAATTTCTGAGTGAGGCCGTTGATATAACTTTTGCACTCAGCACTTTCATAGTTGGCACCGGCGGCAAAACCGACCTGGCTCCCCCAGGCAAGAGACACTGTCAGCAAAGAGATTCCGGCAATTAACGATCGCGTTTTTAGCATGAACAACTCCCTGAAGCATGATCATCGACTAGATTTCAGTTTATCAAAATCTCTCCCGAAAGATTCCGAAAGAGGATGTGTATCCGTGCAGAAAGGTCGAAGAGCCGACCGGTCCTATTTCACCGTTGCAAAAGAAACCGCCTAAGGGCACCGGTCCTAAATAAGTTTTGAAGCATTCACTGTCATGATTGGGCTGTTGATAAAGATGAACACCCCGACCAAGACAGGAGAAGAGAAGCGCCCCCCTGGGCGCAAGGGTGCCACCAGCCAGGGTCTGATCCCGATAATCTTTTAGAAGGAGTCGCAGATCTAGAGCAGAGCTGGCCGCATCTCGGACATGAAATTGAACTGTTTTCTGATTATCCAGAATCTCGCCGACAACCAGAGCACCGGAGGTGGGTTCGATGCCAAGGATATTGCGCACCAGAAAGTCTCCTGTCCATGGCTCGCTTTTCATCTCGTCCACGACTATGCCAATGAATATGGAATCTTTGATCAGCTCCCTATCCCTTTCGCCAAGCGAGTCTATGACCTCTTTCAGCGCCATTATCGCCGGCGCGCCATCGAGTTCATAAAGAATGTTTCTTTTACATCGGGTAATCGTAAAAGAACGTCCCACCGGCTTGCAGCCCTGGGCGACTACGGTGTCGACCACGACATTGCCGGAAAAAGTCAGGCCTACTAAACCTTCGTTGTAAAGGCGATCATTCAAAAACAAGCCGTTCTGACCGGAGCTCAAAGCACCACTGGCGAGACCACCTATCTTCACCGCATCGGGATAGGCGAAATCGAGACCCTTTACCAGCACATCGGTGCTGAAGCTAAAGGGGTCCGGAATCATAACAAAAGCGGGCTTTTTTTTCGGACTGACTCCCATAAGAGCCTGCCAGGCCTCTTGAGACTCGTCCAGATCAGGCAAATTGTCATCCACTAGATGAAAGGGTCTCAGCTCTACATCCGGCAAATAGGCCGCGGTAAAAGCTACCGAACACTCCTGTTCAATCTCCTTTCCGCCACCAATTAATCCGCCTGCCGAACAGCCTATGAAACATCCGGGAGCAAGCAGCTTTTTCACCAGTCCCGGTATCATCCCATAAGAATCGCGAAAATGACTGGAGACGAATCCGAGCAGAAAGTCCACCGGATTATCCCCCAGATTCTCTCTTATCTCGGTAAGACAACTGGTTACCGCATCCTCCAGGTCCAGACTAGATGCGGCGCTGTCTTCTTTGCTGCGGATTGCTGAAGCCCATTTCATCGTCATAGGTCTCGGCTCTCCTCTCCGGTCATTGCCGCCGGATCGAGGATCTTTACAAGCTCGCTCTCATCGATGTCGGTAAGCTCGAGAGCCGCTTCCAAAATCGAGCGCCCGGTGCTCTCGGCATGCTTCGACACCTGGCAGGCCTGATCGTAGCCGATGACCGGAACGAGCGCGGTACAGAGACTCAATCCAAATGAGACCGACTTCGGTCCTCTATCGGTCGCTTCGGTGCCTTTGACACAGCGACGAGCGAAGTTTTGCGATGAACGCCCCAGTAGTGTGATCGACTGCAACAGGTTGTAGCCTGCCACCGGCAGCATTACGTTGAGCTCGAAATTTCCCGATTGACCGGCCAGGGTAATGGCGGCGTCGTTGCCGACCACCTGAGCGCAGACCATGGCCGTCGATTCTGCGATAACCGGATTCACTTTGCCTGGCATAATAGAGCTTCCCGGCTGTACGGAAGGCAGTTTCAACTCACCATAACCGGCCCGGGGACCGCTGGCCAGAAAGCGGATATCGTTGAGGATTTTGAGCAATGAAACGGCGATGGCCTTCATTACGCCGGATGCTGTCACGATACCATCGATAGTACTCTGGGCTTGAAAGTGATTGTCGGTCTCGGTCAGCACCAGTGCGGTTCTTTTGTTGATTTGCGCAAGCACCCGACCGGAAAAGCTCCTGGTGGTATTGATTCCGGTGCCAACTGCCGTTCCCCCGAGGGCGACCTCGGCAAGAGTGCTTTCGGCATATTGCAACTTCAGAAGGGCTCTTTCAATCTGACCTGCATATCCAAGAAACTCCTGGCCAAGCCGTATGGGAACAGCATCCTGCAAATGAGTGCGGCCGGTTTTGACCACGGGCATAAACAGATCGGCCTTCTGAGAAAGTGCCTCCTTGAGCTCGATAAGAGCAGGCCGGAGAGTTCGGTCGATCTCAAGAAGGGCAGCTATATGAATGGCTGTAGGGATGACGTCGTTGGAAGAGGTACCGAGATTGACATGATCATTGGGATGAATCAGATGACGGTCGCCGCGCTTGCCGCCGAGACTCTCTATGGCCAGATTGGCGATAACCTCATTGGCGTTCATATTGGTCGAGGTACCGGAACCTGTCTGAAAGATGTCGACCACGAACTGATCATGAAACTCACCTGCGGAGATTCGATCGCAGGCTTCTGCTATGGCATTGGCCAGTTCATTTTCAAGAAGTCCGAGTTCCTGGTTGACCCTGGCGCCGCAAGATTTGATCAGGCACAACGCCTCGATGAACACTGGAGGGAAGCGAAGGTCGGAGACTGGAAAGTTCTCCAGAGCTCTTGCGGTAGAGGCTCCATAATAGGCGTCCGCAGGCACGGCAAGTTCACCCATCGAGTCTCTTTCAATCCGCATCGCCCTCAGTGCTTCTCCTGTTTCGTCTCTGTTTCAGCTTCTTGAATCTCCGCAGATTCTCCTGACTGATCTGATTCATTATTTTCATGCTTTTTCGTCTTCAAAGTGAGAAAACCGGAGCCTGGCTTCTTAGAATCTCGCCGAAGCTGCTCTTCGATTTTGCGTTCATCCGAGGCGATCTGATCGAGATCCTTATCCACCTCCATGACCAGCTCCTCGACTATATCAGGGTCGCCCGCCTCTTCACGCAACAGTCTCAAGAGAGAATCTTTTCTCGATTCCAGTAGCCTTTTACGGGTTTCACCCTCCTGAATACTTTCTATAATAGAATGCTCCAGCTTCATCTCTTCCATTCTGTGCGATAAATCTCTCTGCTTAGAGAGGATCTCATCGCGAATGCGCAGATAGATACCGCGGGTGACGATACCGCTGGTGAATTGGTGCTCCAGATCTTTCAACGCGTTCGACTCGGCATAAAGACGACTCTTGAGAGTGAAATATTCTCTCAAACGTTTATCATCGCTGGCCATGCCAAGGAAGCGCACCAGCGGTTCGATGGTGAGACCCGGTATCAAAAGGGTAAAGAGCACCACCCCGAAAGTCAGAACGACTATATTCTCGCGCATGGCGAAATCATGAGGAAGGCTGAGAGCCAGGGCCATGGAAAGAGAACCCCGAAGAGCGCCCCAGAAAAGAAGATGGCGCCAGCTGTATGGTATCGGAAGACGTTTATCTGATACGAAAAAGGACAGCCCATAAACTACGACTATGCGAGAGATCATGATGGCGACTATGGCTACGCCAATTTCATAGGCGTGACTCATGAGAAGATTCAAGTTTATCTGCAGCCCAATAAGAAGAAAAACCAGAGAGTTGGTCACGAAGGCGGCGTATTCCCAGAACGAGTTCACCGCCAGTCGTGTGGTGGCAGACATTCCAGTACGGCTGCCGTAGTTGCCCACGACCACACCGGCCACCACCACGGCGATAACGGCGGAAGAATGCAGTTGTTCGGCAACCAGATAGGATCCATAGGCGACGATGGTGGTGAGGGTAATTTCAAGCAGATGGTCATCGAAATAGCGAGTCACCCTGGAGCCGAAAGCTCCCACACAAAGACCGACGATGGCCCCGATAACCACCACTCGCACAAACTCGTATACGGAACCGAATGCATTCAAGGTATTGCCGGTGATGGTCATCAAAAGAATCATCTTGAACAAAACCACGGCGGTACCGTCGTTAAACAGACTCTCCCCCTCGAGCATCAGAGAAAGACGCTTTTCCAGACCGAGTTTACGAAAGAGGGCAAGCACGGAAATAGGGTCGGTGGCAGCGGTCATAGAGCCGAAGAGCAGAGCTGCTTGCCAGGGCAATCCGCAATAGTGAGTGAGGATGGCACCGGTGATGAACATGGAGACGACCACACCCACGGTGGCAAAGGCCGAGACAGGCTTCCAGATCTTCTTGAGCTCGTTGAGCCGGATGTTCCAGGAAGCCTCAAAAAGCAGGGCCGGCAGACAGACGAACAGTATAAGCTCCGGGGTCATCTCCACCCGGGGGAAAAGGTGACTGGAGCCGATCAGCAATCCTACTATAACCAGGGCTACGGAGTAAGGCAGCCTCACCCACTTCAAGGCGAAGCCCACCGCTGATGCCACCATCAGTAGCACCATCAGAATCTCGATTCCGTGGGCTGTATTCAGAGCGGTATTTACTTCAGGCAAAATTCATAACCTATATTAGACCTTCTTTCATGGCTTTGACCGCGGCCTGGGTCCGATCCGTTACTCTTAACTTTTCCATGATGTGACGCATATGGGTTTTGACTGTCTCGATGCTGATAAAAAGCCCATCGGCAATCTCCTGGTTGGTCCTGCCATCCACCACCTGTTTCAGCACTTCCAGCTCTCGCTTGGTGAGCAAACCGGCAAGTTCGCTGTTCACTTTATGTCGACCTTCTCGGGTAGACTCGAGCACCATGCGCGCTATACCGGGGTCTAGCCAGGCGGCACCTTCGGACACAGAGAGAATGGCGCTGGTCAAAAGCCCACCGGAAGAATCTTTCAAGCAGTAACCTTCCACTCCCGCCCCCAGAGCGGCAAAAACATGCTCATCATCATCATGGAATGTCAGCATGACAATTTTGGTCTCCGGTCTGGCTTCTTTAATTTGCCTGGAAGCCTCGACACCATTCAGAAAAGGCAGGCCTATGTCCATGACGATAACGTCAGGAGAGATACTGCGGGCTTGCTCTACGGCATCCTTGCCATCAGAAGCCGTACCCGCCACTTCCAACCCTTCGGTCTTGGCCAGGACGGTTGTGAGACCTACCCGCACCAGTTCCTGGTCTTCAACGATTAAAACCCTGACAGGAACCTTCGAAGACCGCATCTTGACATCAACCTCTTGAAATGGGAACTCAGCGCACCTTTATATATATTCCATTTAAAGCCTAGATTAATGGAAAAACGAGCAAGTTTTTTGATTTTGTTTAGACAAGCAGCCGTTTGAGAACTTTACCGGTGGAATTGCGAGGCAAGCTGTCGCGGAATTCGAAGATTCGCGGCACTTTATAAGGCGCCAGTCGAGCCCGGCAAAATTCTTCGAGTTCAGATTCCGATAATTCAATCCTTCTTGAAGATTTCGATCCAGATTCGGTTTTCAGGACGACCACGGCTTTGACCCGCTCGCCCATATAGCGATCCGGAATGCCGACAACGGCAACATCTTCCACCGCTTCTAAAGACCGAATCACCATCTCAATTTCCCGGGGATAGATATTCTGTCCACCTCGAATAATCAGCTCTTTGCTTCGTCCGCAAATAAAGAGATAACCGTCTTCATCGAGATAGCCGAGATCACCTGTCAGAAAGAGTCCTTCATGAAAAGCATCGGCAGTGGCTTCTGCATTACCGTAATAGCCCTGCATCACCTGGGGACCGCCGATGGCCACTTCGCCGATATTCTCAGAACCGGCAGGCAGCAATGACCTGTCGACCGGAGAGAGAACTCTCAACTCTACCCCATCTATAGCCGGACCAGCCGAACCCGGTTTTCGGATGCCATTGAGCGGTGTCAACGTTGCAACACAGGAGACTTCCGTAAGCGCGTATCCTTCCAGTACCGGTGCCTGAAGAGTGTCTTCAACCTCTTGCCTGGCTTCAGGAGTCATGGCCGCGCCACCGGTGACACAGTATTTAAGAGAGCTGGTATCGAACTGCCCGGGTCCCAGCTCTTTGACCTTCATGGACATGAACTGAAACATCGTAGGCACTGCCGGTAATATCGTGACCCTATCCCTGGCAATCTGCTCGAGCGCCCTTGAAGCATCGAAATTTTTCAAAATGCTGAGCCTGGCGCCTTCGCTGAGCGTGCCGAGCATCACCACCACCATTCCGTAAATATGACACAGAGGCAGGGCCGCCAACACACAATCTTCCGAGTCGACTATGAACCTGCCGCGCTTCATTTCGACGGCACTTTCCAGATTGCCGTGACTCAACATCGCCCCTTTGGGATTCCCGGTGGTACCAGAAGTATAGACCAGAACGGCGAGATCCTCTGCTCTTCTTGGAACCGGTAAGTGGCCGACTGAATCTGAATCAGTTTCAGTTTCTTGCTCGAGCGATTCGAGATCGATAAAGAAGACACCGTTCAGCCGCTCGACCAGGGCTTTACCATTTTCCAATTGATCGAGAAGCTGCTCACTTGCCACCATATACGAGGCACATGAATCTTGCAGGATGTGCTCGATCTCGTTATTCTTCAACAGGGGATTGACCGGCACCACCACCCCTCCGGCTCTCAGAACAGCCAGGAAGGCGACAACGAACTGGGGAGTATTGGGAAGATAGATGGCGACGCGGTCGCCCGCTTTGACCCCTGCGGCGCTCAAGCGACGACAGAAAGCACGTTCGAGTATGGAGAGTTCGCCATAGCTTAGCTCTCTGCCATGATAAGAAAGCGCCGGGCGATCTTTGTAACGATAGAAAATCCGATCGAGCTGATCGGACAATCGGAGATCCTCACCGGAAATAACCTGGTCTTCTTTTGGTGATGCCAAAGAAAAAATCGGTTCAACCTCGAACTGGCTACGGTTACCACGAAAAGTTTACAATATTCACAAATCAGTCTAGTTAACTAGAGTTAACTTCAATTCTTTTATATGGTCGACGGCAATCTGATCTCGGTCACCTCACCATTGAGATCGAGAAAGTACTTTCGCTCCGGAGCGATATAGCCATAGTTGACACAATCTACTCTAGGAACACCGTCTGAGACCGTAATCAGCCACTCGTTGTAGCCTTCGTTCTCGTACTCGAAGCTGATACCATCATCTTCAAGGAAAAGACCGATACCATCTCCGAATCCGAAGCATTTGAATGTAACCGGAGCTTGCTGAAATTCCCTTGTCGCTTGAATTACCGGAACCATGGGTATTATCGAACCTACCCTTGCAAAGGCAGGCACTGTACCCAGATCTAGCTCGACTCGAGTATATTTACCGCCTTCGATAACCGCACCACCTTCCAGAGGAATCCACTCGCCCCGGGGGAAATAGACTACTCTCGAACGATGACCACGCTTTGTCACCGGTGCCACCATAATGTCATCGCCGAAAAGAAACTGATCGTCGATGTCATAGACATTCTGATCATCCGGATAGGACCAGAACAGCGGTCTTATCAAAGGGGCACCGTTTCTTGCATGCTCGAAAAACAATCGCTTGATATAAGGCAGAAGCCGGTAGCGCATTCCAACCAGATGACGAATTCTCGCTTCTGTCTCTTCGCCGAAGACCCAGGGCTCCTGAACCACTCCCAGCATACTGGAATGATTGCGAAAGAATGGATAGAAAATGCCCAGTTCATACCAGCGTGTCAAAAGCTCTGCCGAGCAGTCGTCTCCGAAGCCACCGACATCCACCCCGGTAAACGGCACTCCGCTGAGACCCATATTGATAAGCATCGGAATACTGAGGGCAAGGTGCTCCCACCAGGACATATTGTCCCCGAGCCAGACGGCAGAATAACGCTGCACCCCGGCATAACCGGAGCGCGTCAAAACGAAGGGTCTTTCATCGGGTCTCAGAGCCATTAATCCCTCGAAGCTCGCCCGGGCCATCTGAAAACCATAGAGATTTCGGACTTCAAAATGACCGACCTTCCCCTCGGGCAGTGCCTGCATGAACATCTGTCTGTCTTCAGGGGGCAACTCTTTCGACCGGGGCGGCATCGGACAGGGAGAATCGATTAAACAAGGCTCGTTCATGTCGTTCCAGACACCGGCTATGTTGTTGTCAACGAAAAATCCGTGCTGGGCAGACCACCAGACCCGGACGTCATGACGCAGGAAATCGGGAAAAACGCTGGGTCCCGGCCAGACCTTGCCGAGGAAAGGACGTTGATCTCCACGCCTCACAAAAAAGTCTCGCTTTTTACCGTCGGCATAGACAGAGAACTTCTCCTCTTTTTTGACACCGGGATCAAGGATGCATGTGGTCTTGAGACCGATAGAATCTAATTCGTCGATAACTTGTTTGAAGTCGGGGAAGCGCTCTTTAGAATAGGTAAAGACTCGATATTCATCCATATAGTCGATATCGAGAACCAGGCAGTCGCAGGGGATTTCAGATTCCCGCATTTTCTTGCCCACGGCAAGCAGTGTCTCCTGGTCGGGATAGCTCCAGCGCGACTGATGATGCCCAAGAGCCCAATCGGGAGGAATCTTGGAACGTCCGGTCAGGGCTGTGTAGGCCGCTATCAAATCAGGTAGACAATCGGTCTCCATGACATAGAGGCTCCAGCCACGACGGGAGAGAAGATCGACAACGCCTCTATTATTCAGCTCTTCATCAAGACTCCAGCTCTGCCAGGCAGGTGAGTCGAGAAAGATACCATGATACTGATTACGGTGCCAATTGGCTATCACCAGAAACGGTATCGACACGTACATCGTGTCGAGGGAAGGGATATGAAGATTATCCGAATAATTGAAGAGTGTGTGGCGACGCCCTCTCAAATTGACATCTGAAAGCCTCTCACCAAGGGCCAAACACTGCGCCCTTTCCTCCAGGTCGAATCCGACTCTGAAATGATCCTCGGCCAACTGCTTGAATGAGAGCTTCAAAGGAAGCGCCGTTTCTTCTATCGAGCCTAAGTGCTTAAATTCTTCCTTCTCGGTAATCGCAAAAGAGATAGGCGGCTCGCCATCGGCCAGAGGAGAGACACCCAGACGAAGAACCCTCACCCCTTCTACAAAGCGTTCTGCCAGGGAGCATTTTCCCGAGAATATATCCTTGTCGAGCTTGAGCCAGAGCTCCTCTCTGGTCTTGAGATTGCGTGCTTCGAGCCAATCCGGCTTCTCTTGCGTCTTTTTCAATTGCTTCTTCTCCGCCCGACTTCCAACCAAGACAGTCAAACAGTTTACCAGGTCAAAGCCTGACTATTTGACTTCGCTCTCTCTGGAAACAGCCGATCTCAACCGGGCCAAATCAAGCCTGGCCTGGGTTATTCTTTTGTCGTTGGCTTCAATATCGGTGCCGGCGCCGGCACCGGAAACATCCAGAAACTTTTCCAGCGCCAATACCGCTCCTTCTTGATCCTCAGTTTTCTCCAGCGCTCTTGCCAACATGAAGTAGCCTTCGGGGGAATCTGGCCCCAGGTCGAGGACCTGGCGAAAAGCAGCCTGGGCTTCATTATTGGACCCTCTTGCCAGCAGCAGGGTACCCAGGTTCATAAAAGAGGTCCACGAGTTCTGATCGAGCAAGACCGCCTCATGGGCATGTTCAATGGCTCGATCGAGTTTGCCCTGATCTCGATAAGCGTAACTCAGCCTATCATGAAGCTCCGCGCTTCTTGGATAGTCGACGAGCAGGTCGAGCAACAGTTTCAGATTGACACTCTTCGAACTCTTGTCGGCGGCAGCGCTCTCGGCAATGCCAAAAACGGCATCGATATTGCGATGATCGAGATCGTAGGCTTTGCGGAAATAAATGGAACCATCTTCATTGTCCTCGGTCAGTGCGTTGGCCAGTTGAGAACAATAAATTGAGTCATAAGGATTTCCGACCACGGCAGCCTTAAAATAATCGCTAGCCTTATTCCATTCTTGACGCCGGGCATAGACATTACCCTTAAGATAATCTACCAGGGGTAGATTGGCGGATGGCCTGATTGAAGACAATAGACTGAGTGCCTGCATCGACTTGCCGTAGGTCAGAGCCGAACGAGCCTGACCGCAGACACCGACCACGTTCTCAAAAGAGCTGACCACAGCCGGTTTCTCTGTTTTTGAGCGCGGCTTGCTGAGAAGATCAATCTTTCTGGTGCGAGCCGAGCCGTAATAGACCGGCGTCTGGATCTTGCAACCCCGACAGTCTTTGACCGTGGAGCGAACGGTACCGTCGTGAGCAAATCGGAATAGGTCATCAAGATTTTTTCCCTCATCCGCCGCCTTTAAAGCTCTTTCCAGGCTGTCCGAAAAATAAGTACCCCAGGTAGGTTGGTTCTTCTTACTGGATGAGATGAAAGCGAAATTATCACCCAGGCAAGCTGCTTCGACGGAGACATTGTAGACTCCGAATCTGGTCCTGGCACCTGACACCATTTGTGGTGCCCCAGTAAACAAGGTCTGTGCCACCAAAACCACATCTTTAGCCCCGACCTTCTCTTTGACACGCTTGACCAGGTCGTCTACCGAAATAGAGGTGGAGAAGAAGTTGTCCAGATCAGTGTCATAGGTCAAAAGATAAACCTGACCGTTCTCAGCAGGAAAACAGAGCGTACTGAGAAAGATAAACACAAGGTCGTCCTTGCCGGCCACTCTACCCAACCATTTATCTCCCAGGGACTGAAGAATGGCGTCGCGGGAAGCGGCGGCATCAGTAAGTTCGAGCACGGACTCTTTCTCGAAAGAGGCTTTCTCGACCAGCAATCGGGCCAGATCGAGAGCCGATTGGTCCAGCTTGAGATTGCTTCCAAGCCGGCTCTCGTCGAAACGATGAAGGCCGATGACCACCGCCCACTTTCTTGCGTAGGCACCTGTTCCTATCTTCTCCAGGGACAGCTCTTTCTCTGTCGCCCGGGCAGGTCCTGAAACCGATGCAATCAACAGAAGCAGCACAGGAAGGAGAATCCACGGCGTCGAAAGCTTTGAAATATTCACTTGTATAAATCCCTATCCCTGAATCAAGCGCCCGGTAGAATCTTCTCGATACCGCGCGAGATACTCTTCTCCCCGGAATATCCGATAGCATAGTCTACAACTTCGCCATCGGCATTCAAGAAAATAACGGTGGGTATGGGACTAATTTCATATTGATCCACCATCTTCTGATTCTTGGGATCATCCACATCGACTCGCATAAAATGCACCTTGTCGCCATAACGCTGAGAGATAGTGCCCATATCCTGCTCCAGCTTCTTACAGGGCTGACACCAGCTCGCATAAAAATCAATGACTGTCGGAGTAGGAGCTTTCCCCGGTGCGCCTCTATCTTTAGAGAACCCGAAAAGAGACGCCAGGAAACGAGTCGCAGCACCGGTCCGCGGCTTGATATAGTCGGCAGGGACCTTCATTATCTCCTGATTGGCCTGTTGAGAATAGGTCGAGCCCCGACCGAGCCGGATGGCAATTCTCAGGTGCTTACGGGCATTTCGGTAGTCTTTTTTGCGGGAATAACAGACTCCACTGTAATAATGATAAGCTGCCGGCTGAAGCCTGGATTTTTGGGCTTTCAGCGAATCGAGGGCTTTATCGAACTGCGATGCTTTGATCATCGCCTCTATCTTCGAAGCAGAAGATACGGAAGATATGGGAGAATGGGTCTTGGCCGCCACCATGGTGCCCTGGATGCTGAAACCCAGAGACGCCATCACGGAAAGCAAAACTAGTCGTACTAGTTGCTTGTGGAACTTCAAAACCTTCATAAATTACGACCCCCTAGTCTTCCTTGTCTGCGTTACCTTCTCTAACAGCGCCGATCTGGGAAGAGATCCATTTTTCCACCAGATCGATGTCTGCTTTACTAAACTGGTTCTCTTCGAAAATTAGGTGTTCGGCATCGGTTATCAAGACGAATTTCTTCTCCTCGGTGGCAAGTCGGTCGAAAAGCTCCATGGTACCGCGAGGTCGCACCAGTTTATCCTTAGAACCCTGAACCATGAGCACAGGTTTATCTTTGATCTTTCGGGCACTCCTTCTGTTTCCTTTCATGAAGCGATCAAACTGTAATAGTTCCCGGGGAGTGAGTTCTAGCTTTGCCAGGGGATCATTGAGCCAGGCTTCTCTCAAATCCCGATTTTTAGTGGCTTGCTTGACCACTCCCTCACCGACATTGAAAGGCTTGTCCGGGTCGTTGATCAGACGAAAAGCCACTTTTATACTGGTTTTAGTCTGATTGAACCGGTCCCCTGCCGGCACCGAAGAGATAAGACCATCGACCAGGTCAGGATACATGGCGGTAATTCTGAGTGCTATCGCCCCCCCCATCGACTCGCCCAGGATAAAAACCGGCAAAGCCTTGTGGGCGCGCTTGATCACTTTGAGAGTGCGGCGCACATCCTCGAGACAACTGGCAAAATCGACCCGCTCCCGTCCCCTGGCTTCCATCCAGGAGCCGAATCCTCTTACATCGATAGCGTACACGGCGAATCCCCTCTCGGTCATGGTTTTACCAAAGGGCTCCCAGGTGCCATTGTGCAAACCCAGTCCATGGACACAAAGAATCACGGCTCGGGCTTCGCTATTCTGAGGCAACCAGGCAAGGCAAGGAGCGTTACCGCGCACCACCTTTTTGCGTTTTTTCTTCTTCCTCTTCTTCTTATCATCCGAAGATGTCTCTACCGCTGCTTCCGGCTTCTGTTCCGACACAGACTCGGCTTCCGCCGTGCCGCCCGCGGAGGAGTACAGGAGTAGCATAAAAACCAGAATGAAATTGTGAGCGAATCTATGTCTTTTCGACATAAGTCAACCCTGGCTGAGGTAGGCGAGATGGACTTATTTTAGTTATATAACTCCAGCCGGCAGACTTATTTAAAATAAATGAGAATAAGTTCGAATTAATGAGGATCTTCTGGCTTTTCAACTAGTCTTTTTCTAGAACATGACCAGCCCAAAACAATTCCCGAATGACTTTCCGAAACCGGCACCAGAATGCGGTCTGTCGCGTTGCAGCGCTTTTGATCGCAACACCTTCCTCTCCCTTATTCTAATTCTCTTCCCGTGTCTCGCCGCAGATGTTTTTATTCTGAGCCGCATGGCACCTTATATGGTGCTGAATGCTCCACAACTGACTGACGCCGTGCTGGGAGGATGCTCTGCCCCGCTTATCTCCTGCCTGGTGCTCCTGACCATGGCGGTGGTGAGAGACCAGTGGTTCTCGCACCTGGTGGCTATCTCCACAGCCGTTTTAAAAATCGCCATGGTCAGCCTCTTGACCTATTCACTGACCAGCCCCGAGCCCATCTTCCTCATCGAGACAGGTGTACATCTGGTGGAAGCCTTCTTCTACTCTTTTGTCGTGCTGGTGGCAGCGGTCCTCAATCTCTTTCGCGACAGGCTGAATAACGCCATCGGAGCGTTTCTAGTGATGGCATCTCTAGAATCGGTGAAAACATTCTTCCTTGTTCTGATATCGAACCACGACTATAGCCTGCCCTTCGACTATCCGATGATGGCATCCCTGCTACTCTACGGTCTTTGCCTGGTGGCGCTTATATCAATAAAACCCGGAGAAGGTGAAGACAGCAATCCTATTTTCCTTGATGACAGTCCGCCACCTTTGCAATTGAACGCGCTGTTCACGGTATCATCAACCCTGCTCTGGACCCCTTTTGCCCTTTGCCTGCTTCTCTCGGCATCTTCGGACATAAACGGGGATCTAATTATGTTGGCACTGGTTTTGCAAAGCGCGGCTCTCTCGGGGGCTCTTGTCGAAGCCCTTACCGCACTACCGCTTCCTGGGCTCAAAATCAAAGCACCCGAACCGGAGCAATTGGTTCTGACGCTCTTACCATGTCTTCTTGCTCTGGCCCTCTCGAGATGGCTGATTCTGACAACGGTGGCGCTAGTTCCGATAGGCTTCCTGTGCGGCATGGCCGCCACAGCCTCCCTGAATGGACTTGTTAAAAACAAAAATAGAAGTGCCACCGCCCTTAATGCCTGCCTGGCGATCGCCCTGTTGGCAAGCTTCCTGCTTGCGACTGTGCTATCTGAAACCGCTCTGGTCATGGCGGCACCATTCGTGTTCAAACCCCTGGCTATAGTCTCTTTCGCGATTCTATCCTTGACCGCGTTCATAGATCCTGGTCCTCGTTTTCTGATTCTAAACACCCTTGCCCGGATATTCCTCACAGGAACCGGTCGAAAGAAAACTCTCACCGAAAGTTTAGCCGCTGTGGAAACCGGTCCGGTGACAATCCTCTCCGAACTGGGCTTTCTCAGTACGCTTCTGATGAGTCTCTATCTGCGCTATCCGCTTCTAGTGTTGAGCGACGATGGTTTTCTCAATCTGCCGCCGGTGAAAACATTGCTCGATTACCTCAACGTCAAGATTGCCGGGAAACAAGCCCTCGAATCCATGATTTTTCAGCCCCCGGGAAAAATGCTTTTGTTTATAGAACGAGGAGATCGAGAACTCGAAAAAAAATGGAGGCAACATTTTAAATCGGACTACATTCTGGGAAGGGCAAGAGACACTAGCAATGGAGGCAGAAAAAGATCCTATATCCTTGATGCGGCAAGATTGGAAACGCCGGAGAACAAAGCAGAAGAAGCCACTGTGATAGTGAAATGAAAGAAGCTAACAACTGGAACGACAACCTCTCGATAATACTTGTCAGACCTGAGTTTCTCGGCAACATCGGTTCGACCTGCAGAGTAATGAAAAACTTCGGCTTCTCCGACCTGAGACTGGTGGAAGCACCGAAAAATTACAAGGACTCGGAAGCACGGATGATGGCTGTTGGAGCTTTCGATATTCTCAAAAAGGCAAAACTGTTCGACAGCCTGGAAGAAGCGGTGGAAGACATCGGTCTTACCATCGCTACCTCCTCCGGCAGAAAACGCAGTCGCCCCCTCAAGAACCTCTTCGAAATGACCGACGAAATCATCGCCTTTTCAAAGGAGAACAAAGTCGCCGTCGTATTCGGTCATGAACGCAACGGGCTCAGAGACGACGAGATGGCCCTTCTCAATAGAAAAGTCCGCATCGAGACCAGCCTGGAGTTTCCCTCGATGAACGTGGCTCAGGCGGTCTGTGCCGTGCTCTATGCCCTGGCGGCAAGAGCGAATCTCAATCCGGAACAACCTTCCGAAGTGAGAAAAGCACCACAATTGCCCAGCGCCGCCGAGCGCAGGGATCTTTTCGAGCAGTTCGACCTCCTTGTTGACAACATAGAATTTTCGAGATCCTTCAACAAAGATAAGGTGCTGGCAGAGATTCGCGATGCCTTTGAGCGCATGACTCCGACCCGCAGGGAATCTGCCCTGATAAAAGGCGTGCTCTTCAATCTCAATCGCAAGCTCTCCGGCTCGAACAGCGGAAGTGACGAATAATGGCGAATCTGCCGCCACGGACAAGACAAGCCCGGGTCTAATAGGTTAATATGACCGGTGTTACCAGGTAGCTAACTTTACCAGCAGAAGACGGGAAATCAAGAGGACCCTTGCTAAATGAGAATCCAGGGATATTTCTGTAATGGCTTGCGCCTTATCGGGCTGGTCCTTGCTGTCTCGGTCTCCATGACCAGCTTCGGCTGTAAAAAAACCGCCGGCGACAAAGTGGATCAAGCCGTTCTCTTCGAAAAGTCCTTCACGGAAGGGGAGCCGGATCTCACCATCGAATTTCCCGAAGAGGAGTTTGCCCAGGCTAAAGAGCTGAGAAAAGAGAAGAAGCCTGGAACGGCAGAGAAACTTCTCTTGAGTAAACTCGAAGTGGCAAGAAAGTCTTCTGTAGGAACCACTAAACTTGGCAAATATCTTGTACGTCTCAATAACGTTTTGTTCGACCAGGGCAACGATCGTGACGCCATAAAATACGGGGAGATAGCCCAGAAGATATTTTACGAGCAGCCCCTGGAAAAACGTCCTCTTGCTCCCTGGTTCGTCAACATCCACTCTTACCTGGCCATGAGCTATAACCGTCAGCTCAACTATAAAGAAGCCGAAAAGCACTTTAAAAAAGCCATTCAAGTATCTAGTAACGCGCCCAAAGCCGAAGTCTCGGAATCCTGGATGAGACTTCTATACTCGAGCCTGGCCGATGTCTACAAAGCCGAGGGGAAGAAGGACGCTGAGCTGAAAGTAAGAGAGCGTATGTTCGAACTCTACAAAATTCCTATTCCCAAAGACACTGAGCAAAAAGAAGATAAAGATGATAGCTCGGACTCGAAAGATGGTTCGAAAAAAGGTAAAAAAGGAAAGAGATGAAGTCCTGGTGATTACGCGCAGGTAACCAGTATTGCAACCTTTCAACCAACTCGAATTCACCGACTTTTTGATGTCCCGCAATCTGTGGCTGAAGATCAGAAAGCCGGTGATACTGGTGTTCGTCTTTTTCCACTTCTATCTAATACTCCTGATTTTCATGCGCCCCGGTCTATTAGCCGAAAAACTGATGGAGCCTTTCTATCGATACACCTTTTTCGTGGGAATAGAGCAAGGCTTCAACGTCTTTGCACCGAGCCCCAGGCAGAACAATAACCACGTCATGGCCACAATCACCTATGAAAACGGCGCCACCGAAGTGGCAACCCTTCCCAGGCTGGAGCGCTATCCCCTGGTTCAAAAACTCTTTCGAGAGAGATACAGGAAGTTCTTAAGCGACAATGTCACCTCCGGTCTATATCCATATCTCTATAAAGATATAGCCATCTGGGTAGCACGCAAGCACAACACGATAAAAAACAATCCACCAAAGGTGGTGACTATTCTCTCCTATACTTCCCAAATTCCTCCTATGGAAAATGGCGTCGACCCCAAGCTCATGCAGGCGCAAGTAGACAATCTGGAGGACATTAATGAAGACAAAAGCGAAAAAGCAAAAACCAAGCCCCAGAAAAGCGCTTATAACGAATTCAACAATCCGGTCAATCCACCACGCTGGAAGATGAAGGTCCTCACCGTTCAGCAGATAGACAGGAAAGATCTGAAATGAGCATCAAGACCATCAGCCGGGCCGTGGACCTCTTTCTGTTCGCACCAACCTCACCATATCCGGTGGCTGCCTTTCGTATTCTTTTTGGACTTTTGTTGCTCCAGCACTGCCTTTTTATCTATCCCGATCTCTACAACTGGTACGGCGCAAAATCCATTACTCTGGCTGAGACGGTCGATCTGAACAACATCTATGTCTGTCTCAATCTTTTCAATTTTTTCCCCGGCAACGATCTTTGGCTTACCGTAATCTATTCTGTCTATGTTTTAGCCGCACTTGCTCTCACCCTGGGCTATCGCTCCCGCATCGCGTCCATACTTATCTACCTGATCTTCGTGTCGCTCTATCACCGCAACCCCTATCTACTGAACAGCGGAGACACCCTGGTTCGAGTCATGTCCTTCTGGATGATTTTCGCCCCCACCGGAGCGGCCTGGTCCCTTGACCATCGTCGCAAGGTAAAGAAATACGGATTCGAATTCAGCGAACTGACTCCATCCTGGGGACTGCGCTGTCTGCAGTTACAGTTCTGTTGCGTCTATTTCCACGCGGTGATCACCAAATTGCCCGGTTGGGTCTGGGTGAATGGAACCGCGGTATACATAGCCTCGAGAATCGAAGCCTTGATGAAATTTCCACTCATACCAGAGCCGGAGCACCTGTTGATAAGCCAGGCTATAAGCTGGATGACTCTGATGATAGAAGCAGCCCTTTTCTCTTTGATCTGGCTGCGAGAGCTTCGTTATTATGTTCTCGCCCTGGGTCTCTGTATGCATCTCACCATAGACTGGTGCATGAACATACCCCAGTTCGAATGGCTGATGATAGCATCGATGGTGCTCTTTGTTTATCCGGTCGATCTGGAATCCGCCCTGAAAAGAATCAGAACTTGCTGCGGTTATAAGAAGCCCTGCGCAACTTAGCAAAAGCGATCTCATCATCGAACTCTTTTTCGTTGTCCAGCAAAATCGGCGCCAAATCCGGTGCCAGCGCCCCTCTGATGACCGGGTCCAAAATCACTCTTGCCTCTTCGAACGCCCTGATACGCTTGTCCACATCCTCCAGCGACAAAACCTCCACGCTCAATCCCGAACAGAATCTCGATACGGCACGATTGTTTTCGATCAGGCTTATCAAGCCGCCTTTATCCAACTGCTTCAGCGAAGATCCGATATCCTTATATAAGTCATCGAGTCGCTCAAATCTTTGAGCACCTCTATATACAATGGCGGCGGTTTCATAAAGGGCCAATTTTTGATCCGGATCAAAAGATGATTGATCTCGCTTAAGCGCCTCGACCTGTTTATCCGCTTGCTCCACCGCCGAATCGACCAGTCCGTTCTTTAAAAGAGTGAGCATCCACTCTTCTCTTGCCCGATAAAGGTCCTTGCTATCGCCTACCTCTTCCAGCATCTTGAGCCGCTCTTGCAACTCGGTCGCAGCCAGGCTCTCTTTGTTGAGCAGCTCCAGCATGGTTCTGCTGTCACCACCGGCGGAGGAGAGCACATATATCTGGGCCAGAACCCAGACTAAAGAGAGAGAGAAGACCCCTCTCATTATCAGAAGCTTGACTTCGAATTGGCTCTTTTCTTTATTCAACCTGGTTTCATCCATTGTAGAAATTCCGCATATGAAGGGCGACCCATTTACACTGCCAAGATCATATTTACCAGGATCGTGTTAGGTTATCCATCCCCGCGGGTTATATATATGATGAGGTCGGATTTTTTGATAGGATTCGGCTGTTGAATTCAGAATCTTATGGCAAACGCGGAGTGAATGAAGAAGATGTCAGCCAGAGAAATTTCCAGGTCCCTATCGATAGCTCTTTTCTTGAGTCTCGGCATCACCGGTTTGATAGCACCCCAGAAGGCAGCAGCCGAGCCCAAGGCCATAAGCGCCGAACTGGCTCCACTTCTGGAGAAAGGCTATAACCAGATGAAAGAAGGCAAGTACTCCGCTGCGGTCAAAACCCTGACTGAGGCAGTTAAGCTGGATGGCGACAGCATCACCGCCCGGCGCTACCTCGCTTTTGCTCTGGTCAGAGACGGTCAGCCGCTCAATTCTATTAAACAGATGAATTTAATCGTCAAACAAATAAAGCCCACCTATTTCGAGTGGTGCACCTTCGGAGAGGCTTATTTAGCAGCCGGCGCTGTATCCCAGGCTCAAAACTGCTATGAACAGGCCTTGAAAGTAGCGCCCACCAGCAGCTACGCCAGAAGCGGCTTGATCAGAGCCAATGTCAAATCCGGCAACTATAGCGAAGCCCTGGGCATTGCCGAAGAAGGAATGAAAGGCTCCAGAGATAATAATTCCTATGATTACTTCAAAAAACTCTATGCAGGAGTGCGCTCCCATATGCTGGCAAGCGGCTCGGGTGGAGCTGCCCCCATGCCTGTTGCGGAAAACGATGCCGCCTCCGATGAGCCCCTGGACAAAGCGGCGCTGCTGGCTCAGCAGCAGGCCCAACGCCAGAGCCGCGCCGAAGAACAAAAACGAAAAGATGAAATATTAAGAAGGATTACATCTTCCCAGGGCAAAGTGATCAATCATCCGGGAGGCTAAAGTACCAAGAGCCTCAAAGGCAAGGCTTTCCAGGCATTTGCCAAATTGACAGTAAAAAAAACGCCGTGATAAGATTATAGAAAAGTTAAGTTGACAACCCCTGCCGTCGGGAAATCGCCCTTCGGCTTGGTCAAATATGTAGGTAACTGCAGCCTCGGTGGGACGTAGGAAATGATTAGAAATAGATTTTTCAGAAGAAGTAGACGCAGGAAGGGCGCCATGGCCGCAGAATACGTGGCCACGATGTACTTACTATTCATGTTCTTGTTCTTCCCGATTCTCAATCTGGCCACAGTCACGATAAACGCTTTCTTCCTGTGGTTCGCCGCCAATGCCGGAGTCCAGATGGGAGCCAAATCACCCTGCTTCAACAGGCTTATTTACGTTCCAGCTCCGTCGGGCACTCCGTATCCTGGAGCCTATCTCACTTCCCGCGCCCGGGCTGCTCAAATCAAAGCGATGTTCCCCGGCATTTCCTGGACCGAGACTCCCACCAATCCCAGGGTGGACATCATCATGGAGCCCATTGATCCAGCCTCCTCGCTGTCCACCTTCATGAAGACCGGTCCGACTCCCCTCACCAGTAGTGATCCGGCACCGGACCCGGACATATATACTATGCAGCTGAGACTGACCATCAACGGCTCGGCGGCGCCGCTCATAGCAGTCCCCTGGTTCGACATTCCCGGTTTGAGCAAACCGATGGATCTGGTGGTTTCATCCCAGGCTCAGTTCGAGAACCCACCCGGCCTCAAATACTAGATACAGATAGATAGAATTACGGTTTCACTTGCGATTTAACACTTGGAGGAATAAAGACGACCTTAACCGGTGAAGTTTTCATACCGGTGGTAGGAAAGGAATAGGAGAAACTACGGGCTATGTTGCACTCTAAAAAGATTCGTGATCAGAAAGGTGCGGCAATAACTGGTCTAGTCATCGCTCTCATGTTTTTCGTTTTGATGGCAGGTTTATTTGCCTTCGACGCAAGCAGAGTCCAGATGGCTCAAAGGGAATTGACAGCGACATGTGACGCTGCAGCCCTGGCCGGTACTGCTATGTTGACCAGCTACGACGTCAGTAATGACCCGGGCTATACAAAATTGGCCAACGCTCAGCAGAACGCCGCCGCCTACGCATATAACATGTTCAATATGGGGAACGTGCTGGGGAGATTCATTCAGGGAAACAGCTCCCTGGTGACCGACCTGGCATCTCTGAGCACCACCACCGACGGACAGTCCAAGGTGGTGATCGGCTTAGTAGACCCCAAGCAAAGTTACACGGTGGTCGATCCGACCCCTCCCAACAATGCTAACGGTCGAGCCATCGCCGTTTTTGCAGGATACGGCTATCATCCGATCTTCATCTCCTTCTACGGAGTAGGAAATGTCGGCATTCTAGCCAGTTCAATAGGCGGTCTTCCCCAGGTCGACGCTATTCTCGTCTTCGATTATTCAGGTTCTATGGACGATCTGACTAAAGTAACCCTGATCAAACGCTGGTGGAATCCCAATCCCCCATCGGGCGGCTGGAACGGCGGTTCGGTCGACAGTAGAGGCTGGTCCACAGACAAAGCCGCCCTCGAGACCATTGTCGGCACTACCATTCCCGGTCTTATCACCAACAACAATAGAGGGTGTATCCAATACAATGAGGTGCCCCACCCTACCACGAACCAGTCGCTCTTAAACTATGTCGAGCTGGACACGGTCAATTTCCTTCAGGGCACCTCTTTGAACGCATTGCCGCCCCAGAACCTGGCCAACTCGGAGCTGGGCAGCCTGCTTACCGGAGACCAGCTGATTGTATTCAAGCCTTTCTTAAGGGCTTCTTTCAGCAATAACGACTTCTCGTCTCCGCCGGGCAACTGTCCGGCCTTCAAGCAGTACAGTGGAAGCTGGCAACCGATAACCGGCTTGAACGACGCTTACTCCTTCCCGGAGACCAGCGCCGACCGCTATCCCGTTCACAGCTCCCGCCAGGGGTTCACGACCACTCCGGACGCGGCCAATATCTACACCGACATGGTGGTCAATATCGGCTCTCCGACCATACCTTCCGGTTCGAACTCGCCGGTTCAGCCCCTCTTCGGTCCGGATGTGTTCTCCGCGGTCAGCTTCACCTTCCCGGGCAGCGAGCCGGACCCGACCATAAGAGGACGTAACTATAACTTCAACAATCTGGCCGCTCTGGTGGAAGCTTCTAGAGGAAACCGGGACAGCAACCGATACAGAGATGGTCAGAACAACTCCACCACCTACCGGGGCACCGGTCTGCATAGGGGCTACTACCTGAGAGCCGGCGGCGTCAACGCCTACTTCGGACCTAACTCCCAGATGGGCACGAGAAGAGGCTATCAGAAGGCCTATCAGCGCCTGGCTATGTGGTATTCCCAGCCGATAGCCTCTGCCCTGGATGGGGCCGATCAAGGCTTCTTCCAGAAGTTGAGCGCTCTGGCAGACTGCCGCTTCGGCTTTGTCGGCTTCTCCGATAGCGACCCCTTCCCGGGTCCTCCCAACCCGAACTCGATGGGTACGCCCCACACAGGTATATGGGGCGGAGCGCAGGGTACGTCGGCATATTCCGGTAAGAATAGCTTCTACCTGGACGTCAATTACAAGACCGTCATCGGTGTGACGAATACCCAGATCTTCGACGGCAGGATCCAGGATGCCTCGCCCTCCCCCGGAGGAAATGAGCGCCGGCCGCACGAAAACAACATCTCTCAGGGTTCGGGCCAATCAGGCTTCCGAATACCGAGAGCCCAGTTGAGGACCAGCTATAACCAGACCGAGTCTCTTAACCTTGTCACCAAGGGTAGGACTACAGGCGAATATCCCTGGTCGAACCCATTTAGAGGCGACGGTCTCTATAACGGCAGGCCTCTATCGGGAACCATGTGCTTCGAGGCGCTTCAGACCGCCCGACTCGAGTTCCAGGACGGCGCCTATGATGGGCTATCGAGAGCCGGTTCTAAACATGCCATCGTCTTCTTCACCGACGGTATTCCATCGGGCGGTGTGGGAAGTACCGAGGCCACACAATCGGCCACCGTTGCCGACTCCTGTGCCAGTGATGGAATCGCCATGTTCTGTATCGGTCTGAACATGCTCGGAAACTCGACCCTGTCTACCGACCAGGATACCTTCCTGGGCAACGGTTCCGGCGGACTTTCCGGCAGAGCCAAGAACGGTGGACGATACTTCGAGTGCAACGACGTGCTCGCTGTGAAACAAGCCTTCTCGGCCATTGCTCGCCGACTGACTCAATCCCAGCGATAATCGAAAAAACGGACAGATTCTGGACGATTTTTCACGTACACTTCACGTAAATTGCCTACAGTTGTACTGTAGGCAATTTCTCTTTTTTGGAGGAGAATCGGTGAAAAAACAATCTCCGAGCACGCGACGCAGGCACAGATATGGGCTTGCTTCGCGGCTGAGGGGTATAACCGCAATCGAACTGGCAGCTGTAGTGGCAATATTGATTGTCATTACGGCTCTTAGCTTCAATATTTGTATTCTGATATTTGCGGCTGATATGTGCGACAGGGCTGCTCGAGATTGCGCTCGGGCTGCCGGCATGATGTCGACCCCCACAGATGCTAGAAACGCGATGGAAGCGGCGTTATTGCACCACCAGACCAATGCTCCTGGTTGGGTGATAACGCAGTTCACCGCGCAACTGGTTGTTTTCGAAGACTACATCGACCATGACCCGATTCTGCCGATGGTGGGCGCCGCTACGACGACCACTTCAGGCAGTACTGGCTCGAATGGAGGTGGAGGAGTACCCTTACCAACGCCTTTGGGCAGCGGCTCCCCAGGTCCCTTCGTGATGGTCACGACCACGCTGAGAGCCCGGATTCCGGCACCGATTTTCTTCTTCGGTGCTCATTTCCAGGGTAACAACGGCAACGAAATGCAGTTCCAGAGTTTGTATACGTTCCCGATAACGAATACGCTCGGACCGGTGGTCGTTGCCAACGTCGCAGGCGATCCTATCATCGGTAACGTCACCGGAGGCACCAACACCATAGGTCCCGGCAATCCAGCCGGTCCGGCCGGCCCTGCCGGTCCCAGCGGTCCTGTCGGCACCATCGGTGCTGGCGGTCCTCTCGGTCCCGGTGGTCCTCTCGGTCCCGGTGGTCCTAACGGTCCCGGTGGTCCTCAAGGTCCTGGCGGTCCTCTTGGTCCCGGCGGTCCTCAAGGTCCCGGCGGTCCCGGTGGTCCCGGTGGTCCCGGTGGTCCCGGCGGTCCCGGTGGTCCCGGCGGTCCCGGTGGTCCTGCCGGTCCCGGTGGTCCCGGTGGTCCCGGTGGTCCCGGCGGTCCTGCCGGTCCTGGTGGTCCTGCCGGTCCTGGCGGTCCCGGTGGTCCCGGTGGTCCTGCCGGTCCTGGCGGTCCTGCTGGACCTGCCGGTCCTGGTGGTCCCAGCGGTCCCGGCGGTCCTGCCGGTCCTGGTGGTCCTGCCGGTCCTGGTGGTCCTGGCGGTCCCAGCGGTCCTGGCGGTCCTGCCGGTCCTGGCGGTCCCAGCGGTCCTGGCGGCCCTGCCGGTCCTGGCGGTCCCAGCGGTCCTGGCGGTCCCAGCGGTCCTGGCGGTCCAAGAGGTCCTGCCGGTCCTGGCGGTCCCAGCGGTCCTGGCGGTCCAAGAGGTCCTGGCGGTCCTGGCGGTCCCAGCGGTCCTGGCGGTCCCAGCGGTCCAAGAGGTCCTGCCGGTCCTGGCGGTCCCAGCGGTCCTGGCGGCCCTGCCGGTCCTGGCGGTCCCAGCGGTCCTGGCGGTCCCAGCGGTCCTGGCGGTCCAAGAGGTCCTGCCGGTCCTGGCGGTCCCAGC
>WGMS01000007.1 GCA_016124935.1 bacterium
ATATGTCTGAACAAGATGGCTGGGATCATTCAGAATGCGGCAACTTCCATTACTGCCCGGCTTGTAGCGCCTCTGTGCAGGAGATGGGTGATCTCTGCTCCTGAGTAGAATCAAAACAAAGAGAAGCACAACGGACCTCGAAAGCCCGTTGTGCTTTTCTTTGCTTTGAGCTAATACCGGTTTCGGTGTCACCCGGGATCACAAAAAGCTGAAAAAGCACAGAAAGTTTTAAAAGCCTCAAAAGCTTTTGGATTTGCTGATGCAAATTTTTAATGCCCGCTTTCGAGCAGAGTTATCTTGTTCAAACCGGGCAGAGTTAACTTGTTCGTAACACAATCAATGATGGTAACTATGATTGGTTGAGTTTCTATCAAAAGACAGACCAGCTAATTGCGGACTTGCAGGAACAGAACACAGTCGAAGATGAGCAAATTGAGGAGGCTGCTTCGATGTGGGAACACGTCAAACAACGAATGCTACGTCCCAGGATCCAACTGCTTGCAAAGGATGACATTGTTCTTGCTGATTTGATCCAAAAGGTCACGGCGGCATTTAGGCGACACGGGATCTTCGTTCTACGCAAAGGCGAACTCGAAGACTACTATTCGGACGACCTAAAGAAAGTGTTGGCTGGCGAACCTAGCAAAGATCGACGGGCAGCCGTTCTTGGTGATTTGCTGCGGGATTGTTCCGATCTGAAAGAATGCTTCCAGTGGCTGGATATCGACGAGTTTGTGGAACTTCTGCAAGCAGTGGATGCTAGTCTTCAACCTAACGATGAACCGCGTGTTACCTAAGTAGACTATGCGGACATTCATTAAGCTGATAACGTTTAGTCAGGAAGCCAATCTCCTTGGTGGATAACATCAGCTATCAAACGTCTGAAGTCCGCGCTCGATACTTCGGCATACGTTTTCTGCAATCCCACTCCCGGCTTCGATATGACTTCGAAATACTGTTTCCAATTTGTGCGCGATTTGCGCAAGCTCTTTTTATGAGCGACAATTGCTGTAGCGATGATGCGGGCGCTGCCTGCTGTAAGCCCGATCTGATCGAGCACGAAATCGTCCTGATGAATTGCAACTACGTTGTACTTCGATAATTCCGAGTCAGGAAAGTGCTTGAGGTTTGTAGTGACGATTGCGTCTGCACCACATTTGATGGCAGCCGCTAGCACGTGGCGATCTTTGGCGTCAATAGAGAGCGAGTCGATGAGCGACTCGTAGTCGGTCACCAATGCTTCGGGGAATCTAGCGTCCATCACATTGCGGCGGGACTCGGAAACCGCTACCTCAATGTCGTAACGCTTCTTCCGGTTGCGAATCCATTCTGCATGAATGTCGGGCGACCACTTTGCCTGGAAGAGATCCGTCTGAGCAAGCCACAAAAGGAAATTGGCCAGAAACCCCGGAACCAATACAGAAGCATCAAACACAGCTACGTAGCGACTCGGCTTCTCCATTTACTCGGCCAATGCTACACCTTGATCTTCGTCCATCTCCGTCAATTCTTGCATCGCTTTGAACTTCGCGCGCTTCGATTGCTGCCGATACTGCATCAAGTCCTTGAACAGAATTCGACGATGCCTTCCAACCATGTGAAATGGAATCTTCTCCTGATCAAGCAATCTTATTAAGTACGGACGGGAGACATTGAGCAGGTCCGCGGCTTCCTGAGTCGTGAGTTCAGCATTTATTGGCACTACCAGGACGGCATTACCGCGAGACATTTCCGTCAACACATTCAAGAGCAAATCGAAAGCAGCTTCGGACAGCGGAACCTTGAGTCCGCTCGGGCTGCCGATGGCGAAATGTGTATCCGCGCGATCCTGTTTCAACAGCTTTAGGGAGGACTGCGCCTGGCTGATTTCCGTCTCAGACGGCAGGACCGGCTGCCTCAACATTGTTGCCATTTTTCGTCCCTCCGAAATCTGAATAGACTCAGTATAGCACAAGATTAGAATATTCGCAATAATCGCAACGAGCGTAACTAAACCTGAGCTTCCCAGCGAACGTCCAAAGCCGAGCTTAAGGTGTTTAGCACCACATTTGATAGCAATGGTACCGTGCACGGTGGAACTTTGCTCGTGTGGATTAGGCAATGGGTTAGGCAGACCCTGCGCTAGGCCTTGCGCTAGGCGCTGCATTAGGCGTGGAAATCGCCACAGGCTTGTGTCACCGCTTAGCGCGATAGAAGCCGCGATAGAGGGCAAAAAGCTCCTTCTTTTTTGCGGATACGCACATAATTCCTGCGAGCGGCGGGTAAGGCAAAGGGTAAGGCGACGGAAGGACAAGCTGGCCGGGAATCTCCGAACCTCGCTTGGTTTTTTTAGCAGCTTGGCAGTTCGCTAAGTCTGGCTACCTAAGCCGCTTGAGCAAGAAATTCCAACTCAAATTTGCTAGCGTCCAAGCGGGCTGTGGATCGCGATAGAAAAACGATAGAGAAACAAAAAGGCTTTCGGGTACGAATCGCCGAAAGCCTTGCTGTAATTGGTTGCGGGGGACAGATTTGAACTGTCGACCTTTGGGTTATGAGCCCAACGAGCTACCAGACTGCTCCACCCCGCGCATCTATTTTACACGGGTAAGCATTGAGGGCAAGGGTGGTGTTAAGCTGTAATGCGGTTGCCAATCCCCGGGGGATCTTTAGAACGGTGAATATGCCGCATGTTTCGCCCGATTATAAGGAGGTAGTTAATAAATCGCCAGGATCTTCGGAACCCTTGTATAAATGGTTCTTTAGACGAAGTTCAACGTTTTATTGCGGATATTTGAAATGAGAGTTGTACTGCAAAGGGTCTCTGCGGCGGATGTAGTTGTTGATAACCGGACGGTCGGCGAGATCGGCGCCGGTCTGGTGGCACTGGTGGGCATCGAGCGAGGAGACTGTGAAACAGAAGTTCGCTTCCTCGCCCAGAAGACCGTGGAGCTGAGAATTTTCTCGGATGAGGAAGGCAAGATGAATCGCTCGCTAGTCGACGTGGGCGGCGAAGTCCTTGCTGTGTCTCAGTTTACGCTTCTAGCCGATTGGCGCAAAGGAAGACGACCAGGATTCAAGCGGGCTGCCGAGCCGGAAGAAGGCAAGCGCCTCTATGAGCATTACGTGCAGGTGTTGCGGGAACTGGGCGTAAACGTTGCCACCGGAATCTTTGCGGCGGATATGAAAGTCTCCCTCACCAATGACGGCCCTGTAACGCTGGTTCTCGACACTAATTGAGCCAACCGGGCTAGAAACAAGGTTATATAGTATATTGTTCCTGACAAATCGATTATTCGGGTATACGAGCCATTTTTACCCTCCGGTGAGATCCAAATCAATGCAGAAAATCAGCAAAATCAATCTCTGTCTTGCGCTCTCTTTGCTGGTCGCAGGTAGCGGCACGGTCCTGGCAGTGGAGGCAAAAGCTGCCAAGAAAGCCAAGCAGGCAGAGATTCGCTTCAATCCTTCTCCGTTTGTCGGTACTTTTTCTCTGCCTCAATCAGAACCTGGCGCAGGCGATGCTGTCAAGAATGACGAAGAGGTAGGAGAAGAGAGTGAGAGCGAGCTGAAGAAAGAGAGCAAGTCCGGGGACAAAGATAAGGACAAAGTAGACGAAGAAGAGGAGCCGGATGCCGAGGATCTGGATAAACTCGATGAGTTCGAGAAACGCTTCAAGGACCCTAATGTAGATAATTTGAAGAGCAAGGATCCCCAGGTTTATTTGAAACGGGCAAATATATTTGTCAAGCATAACCTCTATAAAAAGGCGCTGGAAGAGGTCAATACTTGTCTTCGCTTGAATCCGAGTTGTTGGGACGCTCGTTATCTGGGTGCTTTTATCTATCAGATGCAGGGTCGTGATGATGAGGCCATTCAGCGCTATCGCCATCTTTTAGAGGTGAAGCCGGATAATCTCAAGGCGCATATAAATCTTGGAGCCCTTTTAAGAAAAAAAGGATTGCTTGACAAGGCCGAGCATCACTACAGAGAAGCTATTAAGATCAACTATTACAGTCTCAACGCTCATTACAATCTTGCCAATGTTTTAATAGATAAACACCGGCTGGAGGACGCATTGAAGGAGCTCAAGGTCTGTTTGAAGATCCAGCCTAATAATGCCTGGGTGCATAACAATCTAGGCGTGCTCTATCAGAAGCGTAACTATCTAGAAGAAGCCGAGGAGGAGTTTTTGAGGGCCATCACCCTGGAGCCTGGCAATCAGAGCTTCGAGAAGAATTTACAGCTTCTGCGCAGCAATCAAGAAACCCAGCAGGCCCGGGCGGATCTGGCTGATTTGCTCTAGTTCTTTTACGAATCAGTTGATTTGTAGACCCAGATCGTTGGTGAGAAGCACTTCCAGCTCCTGACCGGGAGCGAGGCAGACATTGTCTCCCTGGGAGAAGATCGCGATGGCTGAACTGCCCAGCGCCGTTGCCACCACCGGGGCGCCGAGAGTGGCTATGTTGGCGGCGATCAGGGCGCCGTTGTTTTGACCGTCTTTGCCTACTCCCGAGACCGAGCGCAGGCTGCCTTCTACCCTGGTGCCGAAATTGGTGCCTGGATCAAGCTGTCCTTTACGGTTTGTCATGCCTTTTTTGAATTCCAGATCGGCATCCAGTGGTATCACTTCGCCCTGGGGGGTGACAAGCTGTTCCAGTTTCAGACCTATTCTTCCTGCTCGGCTGAGCAGGCGAGGTTTGGTGACCTGGGCGACTCGGCCGCGCACCAGGCTGCCGCGCGGTAAAAGCAGGGTCATGCCCAGGTAGAGATCGTCTTTGACATGGGCTTCGAATACATCACCGGCTTGACTGGTGCGGGCATCCACTGCGGTTTCCAGCACCAGCTTCATTCTTGTTTCGGTGGGAATTGTGGTAGAGGCAAGATCCGCTTTTAGAGCAGTTCCCGCTCCGGAGCTGGATCTCAATCCGGTGCCCTGCCCGTTTGCACCACTGCTAACACCAGGAGCCTGGGTGGCGAAATCCGGGACATTTTTTGGCGACATGGTGGCATCCGGGGTCAGGCAGTTGAGAGCGTGTGCCGGCGTATAACGCGGCTGTCTCGAATCATTTACTTTGTATCTTCCGGCAGGGGCGGCCTGGGCCATCACCTGCGCCGGGCTTGTGGTCTGTATCAGGCATGTTGCCATGGTGGTTATAGATAGGATTAGGATTTTTTTGTTTTGCCGCATCTTGACTACTTCCTGTGCCAGTCGAATCTATTTTAAACCTGCAATCCGAACTTAGACGTTCACCGTCTCCATAAGTGCCTCGATCATCTGCACATCTTCCGGCACGTCTACACCGGGGGAGAGGTGGTCTTTGACCACGACCCGTATCTTTATGCCGTTCTCGAGGGCTCTGAGCTGTTCGAGTTTCTCTTTCAATTCGAGCGGTGTTTGACTGAGGGAAGCGAGCCTCAGGAGGGTCTCTTTGCGATATACATATAAACCGGCATGACCGAGGCGTTCTTTTTCCATCGGCTCTTCTTCGTCCCGATGATAGGGAATGGGATATCTAGAAAAATAGAGCGCGAAACCGGCGTTGTCCATCACAACCTTGACGATTGAGGGGTCTTCGATCATCGGTTTTTTTCTCAGGGGATAGGCGATTGTTGACATCTCCACCTGGCTGTCCTCGAGAAGGGGGCTGATGGCGGCGTCAATAGATTCCGGGCTGATTAGAGGTTCATCTCCCTGGACGTTGGCGATTATATGGGCATCTTCCAGGCGTCTGGCCACCTCTGCCAGGCGGTCGGTGCCGGTATTGTGATCGCCGCCGGTCATTATCCAGTCGCCGCCGAAAGCTTTGACGGCGTCAGCAATACGCTGGTCGTCGGTGGCGACTATTACCTTTCTAGCCAGTTTTGCCTGGCTGGCTCTTTCATAGACCCGCTCTATCATCGGTTTGCCTTTGATGGCAACCAGAGACTTCCCGGGAAAGCGCGTGGATGCGTATCTTGCTGGTATGACGATGTCTACGTTTGCGCTCAAACTTGAATTCTCCCGGGGAATTTGATTTGTCAACATGGCAAAGTATGACAGAAAGGGCGAGGGTTTGGCTTTAGCGCCTCTTATCTTCGTTCCTTTATAGTGTCTTTTCCTGCTTTTATTAGGATTAATTTTGCTCGATTTGCCCCGGATATGAGAAGATAATCCGGGTTTACGGGTATTACAATTAGAGTAAGATTGAGGTTTCGAGGGCTCTAAACAGTGACGAACCAGAGTGAGAACGGGCAAGATCTGCTGGCCAGGCTGGCTGAGGTAGAAAGAGAAGTTGTGGAAAAAGCCAAGAATGTGGTCAAAGGCGCTTCGGACCCGTTCTCCGGCTTGATCAAGTTTTTGCATCAACGCCCGGAAAATGAAGGGCTGGACGGGCAGGTGGTCGAAGCCGTACTAATAGAGAGTTTCGGCAGTTTCGAAGAGGTTCCGGATCTTATCCGGGCTATCGCTGCCCGGGTGCGGACTGTTATCCGTGAGTCGAACGTGATCAACATTACCAATGACGGCATCACTTTGCAGGAATGGGGCAAGTTCGTCATCAAGAAGACCGAGGTCATGAAGTTCGAGGTCACCTACGAAAAGGGCGAACTCGTTTTGAAGAATATCAAGGGACTTTTTGGTATCGAGCATGGTGTGGAGTTGCCTCTGGAGAGAATTCTGGTGCGTCCTCCCAAGCTGATTGTGACAGCTAAGCTGGGTCTGGTTAAGCCGCAGCGCGTCCTCGACATGTAGGGCGCCGCCCTGTTATATTGAAGTCCCCCTGGCTGGAGCTTTTGCGGTTAGCAGTTAGGGGCTACTTTTTCGATAAGAACAAGAAGGGGCGGTCAAAGCATGGATCGAAAAGTTCTTCTCTTTGCCCATCGTGGTGGGCGTACCTGGGCTCCCGAGAATACCCTGGCAGCCTTTGGCAAGAGCCTGGAGTTGGGAGTGGATGGAATCGAACTGGACATCCAGCGGTGCGCATCGGGAGAACTGATGGTCTTCCATGACTCCGATTTGACCCGTACCTCAAATGGAGCCGGTCTTATCTGCGATGCCACTTATGACGAATTGCGCAGGCTCAGCGCCGGTTCCTGGTTCAGTCCCGAATTCGCCGATGAGAAGATACCGAGTCTGTCAGAGGTCCTTTCTCTGGTTGACGGTCAGGCCCTTTTGAATATCGAGATCAAGAACCTGCCCCATAAGTATGATGGCATCGAAGAGGAACTGGTGGCGCTTATGGACGGCTATCGTCATATCGACAGGGTGATCTTCAGCTCTTTTGATCACGGCTCTATAAAAGAGCTGGCCAAACTGCGTCCGGACTGGAACTATGCCGTCTTGATGGTCGGCGTTCCCTACGATATGAAAAGCTATGCCCAGGGATTGAATGCCAGATATTTCCACCCCGAGCACGATTCCATCCATGCAGAAGCGGCACGGGAAGCCCGGGAACTAGGCATTAAAATTCTGCCCTGGACCGTAAACGAAGAGCGCGACTATGCGCGGATGCTGGAGCTCGATGTCTCCGGAATCATTACCGACGATCCGGTTAAGTTGAAGACTTTTCTCGAAACAGTCGATGTCCTGATGCAAGGGTGATATATCTCTGATATGGACGCTACCCTGGCATGCTATCTGGTATTCCTTCTGGTGATTCTTTCGGTAATCACCATCTTGATCCGGCGCTACGGAAGCCGGCTTTATATCTATTCGGCCCTGGCGGCGGCTTACTCGCTTGCGTTTTTATGGGCCTCATTTCAGTTCGGGCGAGACATTTTTGATGCTATGAACATGGCCTGCCTCGGTCTTTTTGGTGGAGGCACCTATTTGTTGATACTGTCGGCGGTGAGGACCAGAGTCAGTTTTAAAATTACTTCGGCTTTCTTTTTACTGCTTGCGCTCTTTCTTATCTTTGTCGGAGTGGATGCTTTTCTAATCGAGCCGGGCTGGCTGGAGGTAACTCGCTACCGCATCGAGGATGCTAAAATCCCGCGCAAAGTGAAGATTGCCGTGATTTCTGACCTGCAGACCGACAGTGTCGGCGCCTTCGAAGAGTCCGTTCTGAAGCGGACCATGGCAGAGAAGCCGGACATGATAGTTTTTCCCGGTGATTACATCCAGGCTGCCCCGCCCCAACAAAGGCAGCAGATGGAGGTTTTGAATCAGCTTTTGCGCAGGGTCAAGTTGAATGCTCCCCTTGGTGTTTACGCCACCCAGGGCGATTCGGAGGCTTCGGACTGGACGCCGGTTTTTCAAGATTTGCCGGTCACCACTTTCGAGAGCAGCGGTACAGTTTCGAACGAGTGCTTTGCGATCACCGGTCTTACTCTGAAAGACTCTTATCAGCTCCTTTATAAAGCCCCGGACACAGAGCTTTATCATATATGGGTCGGTCATCGACCGGGCTTCTCTCTGGATGATCCTCCAGGGGATCTTCTGATTTCCGGCCATACCCATGGTGGTCAGGTTCAGATTCCTTTTTTCGGACCGGTTGTTACGTTTTCTATCGTGCCGCGGCAGTGGGGCGGTGGCGGTCTGATAGAACTTCCGGGCGGGAAGAAGCTGGTAATTTCCCGTGGCATAGGCATGGAGCGGGGATTTGCCCCGAGAATTCGATTTTTCTGTCGACCGCAATTGGTCTTTCTAGACTTGTATCCTGCCGGTGCGGGTAAAGAGTAATTGACTGTCGGATCCAAGCGGGTGGTTTTTCAGGTTTGGGATATGGAAGAAGAAGATAGAAATCAGCCTTCTCGCCCATCTATAGAAGAGAACGAGGCACTCCAGCCCTTTGATATCAATGCTCTGGTCGGAAAGAAGCTGGAGGACCGATATCAGATCATGGATATAGTCGGTCAGGGTGGGATGGCGGTGGTCTATCGTGGTCGGCGTCTTGTAGATGGTGCGGCGGTGGCGATCAAAACTCTCAAGTTTGCCGAGGCGGCTCTTATGAAGCGCTTCATGCGGGAAGTCCAGATTCACATCCAGCTCAAGCATCCCAACATAGTTGAACCGATTGAGTTTTTCACCACCGGCGAGGGGCGGACTTTTTTCGTCATGGAGCTTTTGCGGGGTCGCTCGGTGGAGGACCTTTTCTTGACCCGGGGGCGCTTCCATCGTCCCGCCGACCTCAAAGAGATTATCGCGGCGGTTTGTGACGCCCTCGCTTTTGCCCATAATCTGGGAATCGTGCACCGGGATGTTAAGCCTGCCAATATTATTGTCTCTATTCAGGACGGTGGCAAAATTGTCGATGTGGTGGATTTCGGGCTGGCGAAGCTGCATGAAGATCTGCAGCGCATTACTAAAACAGGTCAGGTGCTTGGATCGCCGGTTTATATGAGTCCGGAGCAGTGCCGCGGTGATTCTCTCGATCCCCGTTCCGACATTTATTCTCTGGCGGTGGTGATGTACGAAATGGTGACCGGTGAATTGCCTTTCGATGCTAGCAATCCGGTGGCGATGATGGAGTCGCATTGCAATCCTGAGCTGATACCAATTCCTATTTACAGAAGAGATCCGGATTTTCCTGGAGGACGAGAGCTGAACAGCATAGTGCGCAAATCTATGGAAACCGACCCCAGTCTGCGCTACCAGACGATTGATCAGTTCAAAGAGGCGTTCATGAACTGGTATCAGTTGGTTGCGACCGGTGCTGATGCCGGGGGATTTTTTCAGAGTGCCGACTATGCAGCGTATATGAAAGAGCCGGAGCCCAGTGTGCCCGAGCCTTCTTTGACACCGGGGGCATTTTCTCTGTCGTCCCGGGCGCAAGAGTTGGAGTCTGCATCGCAGTCGGATAGAAGTATTAATGATTCCAAGCCGGTCGAGATCAGAGAAGTCCCGCTTGCTTCTTCGGGACTGCGCGGTGCGCTAGACGAGAAGCTAACGGGTCAGGGTCAGATCAGATCTTTTCCCAGCCATGGGGGCTATTCGGATTTTGTCTCGGAGGCAACGCCCCGAGAGTCGAAAGCTGCCGATCTTATTATGAAAGTGGTTCTGTTCGTGGTGGTGGTGGCGGCCTTCACCGGCGGTACTATATACCTGTGCATCAAATTCATGAGCCAGTGAAGAATATGGGTGCAGGGCGCTCTTACTGGGGATGAAGTTTGGCAAGACCTGTGCGAGCCAGCTCTTTAAGTCTTTCGTCTCTTGAGTTGGTGATGATGTATCTATACTCTGTCGAGGCCAGGCTCTCTTTGCCCTGGAGTACATAAGCAACAGCCAGAAGGTATCGCAGCTTCAGATCTCCGGGGGCAAGATCCTTCTCCCTGTTCAGTAGGACAACAGCTTCCTGATAGTTGCGTTTTTGAATCATCGTAAGGGCCCGGCGATGGGGAGTGTCTGCTTTTTCTGCAGTTCTTTCGGTGGTAGATTCAGTCGGCGGCGGTGGTGGAAGCAGATTCGACTCTGCATACTTCTTTGTCTGGTCGTCATCGGCTGGTATCGGCGGTAGTGTGTCTGGCTTTTGCTCTCCTTCTGTTGTGGGTAAAGCACTATCTGTAGTGTTATTTGTATCGGAGGCTGCTCCACTTTGTTGATCCGACTGGGCATCAATAGGCTTCGCGCCGCCGTCTTCGGTGTCCAGAATAGTGCTTTTCAGAGAATTGAGATAGTCCTCTACTCTCGATGGACCGGGATCATCAGGGCGTCCAAGGCCTTGCAGCGGGTTGCCACCGCCCACGGCATCATCTGCCGGCGGGATTATCGATTGGGCACAAGCCATTCTGCTCGCACTTTCTGGAAGTGCCAAGAGGATGCCGACCGTAAGGCTCAACCGGAGGGCAGTTCGAAAATATGCTCCGGCTTTCATGACTCAGCGCAGGTTCTGGCGCGCTACGTTGGAGATAAAGGGGATCTCGGCATATTTGCCCAGGATTGCCCAGATCAAGCCATAGACCAGAAGCAGGGCGATGGCCTGGACGAAATAGCCCACGGTCATTCCGACGGCTTCAGTGATCATCAGAGCGTCGACACCCATAACGGCAAGAATCGGTTTCATCAAAGCCATGAAAATACCGATCACCGACTGAGAGAGCATGTTTATAACCGTTATTGATATCTGGAGAATCACCGACTGGAAGAAATTAAAGCGGAAAAACCTGTTATTGGCGCCTTTTCCGTTGAAGAGGATATAGCCTACACCGATGAAAAATCCCATGGGCAGATAACAAGCCGCACTGATTAGCTTTTCGAGGAAATCCGGTTGGAGGTCACGATTCCACATGGTCTAGAGGTCCTTTATTTGGTTGAATTCTTCCACAGTACTTCTTTCTCTAGCAATATATTATCGGTTATTGGCGCCTCGGTTGCCAATTAATTGCATAAATTGTCTTATTTTCGGGAAAGTTTGAGTTATATAGGGCATATCAGGCCTTTTCAACCGTCGAAATGAACCCGGTCAATGACAACCGAGCACGATAATTCAAACTCTCGCCACGAGCTCTTCCGCTTGCTGGAGCTTGACGAAGCGACCGCCCTGGTGGCGGAGCTTCTGCATCGAGAGCTGGGTCCTGATACGGTCGGCTTCGCCCTCTGGGACGAGGATCTCGAAGAGTTCGGCGATACCGTGGTCTGGGGTGCCCAAAAAGCTGATATGGAGAATCTTCTCTCCTCCTTAGTAGAGGAACTGGAGCCGGAGAAAGAAGGTATTGCCCCCATCGATGAAGACCTTCTGAGCGCTGCCATAGAAAGAGGCGTCACCGTGCAGCTTTCGGGTTGCGCAGCGCTTGTGCTGGCGGGAGACTTCGAAGCCAATCCTCAGAAAATCCGGGAGGTTCTCGATAATCACCCTGTGCGTGAGACCCTGAAGAATTCCTGGCTGTATACCGAATTAATCCGCGAAAATCGACGGCTGAGAAGCTCTTATGACGAACTCGAGGACAAGACCACCGATCTCGAAGAGCAGACCCGGCGTTTGATAAATGACATGACAATGAGAGATTCGCTTCGTACCAAGCAGGTGGAGCGAGAGCGGCTGGTTTACTGGATAAGCCACCTGGTCAAAAGCTCTGTGCGTATTCAAGAAGTGCTGGAGACGGCGGTGGAGAAGATAGGGACCTCTCTATCTCTCAGTCGTTGCCATATTTTGAGAGCCGGAGAGAACGACAGCGTCGACCTCTATGCCTATAACAACGGCCAGAATCCGGATATAAACGAGCTTCTTCTCGAAGGGGAGGGCAGGAATTTTACCCGGGCGGCGCTCTCTTTGAAATCCGCTCAGTTTTTCGAGAATAACAGTGTCGAGGGTATGCAGGACCAGGAAAACAATCCCCTTTTCGACCCGGGCTTTATGCAGAAGTTGGGAACCAAGTCGGGGCTCGTGCAACCTTTGATCATGAGGGAGAAGGTACTGGGTGTTCTGTTTCTGGAAGATTTTTCCGAGATGAGAGAATGGAGCATCGACGATATGGCTTTGATAGGAAGCCTTGCCGATAATCTTGCCGTGGCCATAGAGAACGCCGATCTGCATCGCGAGGTAGAGAAGCAGGCGGTAACCGATAGTTTGACCGGGGTCTCCAATCGCCGCTCCTTCAATGAAGCGCTGGAGCGAGAGTTCGAGCGGGCTAAGCGCTACAGCCAGGATCTATCTTTGATTGTCGTGGATCTCGACTTTCTCAAGAAAATCAATGATACCTACGGACATATGACCGGTGACGAGGCTATCAAAAATATTGGCAGAGTCCTTGCCCAGTCTTCGCGTTCTACCGATATTACTGCTCGGTATGGTGGGGAAGAGTTTTGTGTACTGCTTCCCAACACCGATATCGACATGGCTGAACAACTGGGTGAGAGATTGCGGCGGTTGATTGCCGAGACCCAGGTGGAAGGTCCGGGAAATCTCTCTGCCAGTCTGGGTGTGGCTGCTTATCCCCTGCATGCGGACTCGGCGGATAGCCTGTTTTTGAAAGCCGATGAAGCGCTTTATCGCGCCAAGCAAGATGGGAGAAATTGCATTAGAGTGGCCTCCCTTGAAAAGAAAGATGTGGATGGGGGACAATCTTCAGGCGATTCTAAACAATCTCTGGTACAAGAGAAATCATGAGCCGGATCAGTCAATGAACCAGGAGAGCTATTGTGAGTATTTTAAGCGATGTCGTAGATAACATTAGCAAAGAGGTGTCCAAAGTCCAGGAGCGCTCCCAGGAGATGCTGCAGGGCTTCAACATCAATACCCAGATCAGGGAGTTGGAGCGCAAGAAGACCAAAGTGCTTGCCGAATTGGGAGAGCTGGTGGTGGACAAACACCATCGGGAGAAGGACATCTCGGAAGAGGCGATCAAAGAGAAAGTCGCCGAAGTGGTGGGCTACGAAGACCAGATCAATATTCTCAAAGAAGAGCTGGATACGGTCAATGTACAGCGTGATCCCAACGCCAGCCGCGCCAAGAAAGAAGCCGCAAAAGCAGGATACAAATCCACGCCCGGATTCAAGTGTCCCCACTGCGGAACACCTGTCAACAGAGAGAAGAAGTTTTGCCCGGCTTGTGGTGGTTCGCTTACTGGCGAAGTGAATAGTTCTTTCGAGTCTGAATTTGAATCACAGGCAGAACCTGCTTCTAAGTCTGAGAGAAATTCCGGTGGCACCGCCGGTGACGGTCCTCTGGATGTCGAGCCGGAGCCAGACGATGAATGAAGATGTCGGTAAAGGAGACTGAAAATCACCTTGATATTCCGTCTCCAGCTGATAAAGGAGTCAGTCAAATGGTCCGGACAGGTTTTCAGGCGGTACCACTGGTAATACTATCTCCCGAAATACTTCAGACCCTGATGCTGCCGCCGCAGTCCGGGCAGAAGAAGAATGAGGGGCTGACCGGGGATCCGCAGTGCGGACATTCGCGCAGACCTATTTCCTGGTCTGTGGTCGGGTAGCGTCCTTCCATGATCTCTTTGTATTGCTTGCCTTCCGACCAGTTTTTGATTTCGCGGGCCCGGTAAACCGGCAGCGGATGCGTGTGCCAGAGCTCCCAGAGAATCTTGTAGAATTTGTTTATTGTGCTGTAATCGAGATCTTCGTAAGAGTTCGCTTGTTTGAGAAATTCCGCGCTATCCATCTGTTCGTAAATACTCCAGGAGCCGCCGGACAGCTTCATGTGCAGGCGGATGCAGGTTTCTATGTCCTGGGCGACAAGAAGCTCGGCCCGGTCGGCGGTGAGTTCCGCTTTTCTTGACCAGTCATATAAAGCCACAACCAGACCTATTTGAGCCAGGCTGCCCCGCATTCCAAAGAGCTGTTCGAAGAAGTTTTTGAGAGCGTAGGCGATGGTCATATAAAGGACATGACCGGCTTTGACATGGCCCAATTCGTGCCCGAGGACCGCTCTCAATTCATCTTCGGTAAGAAGATCCACCAGGCTGGAATGGAGCACGATCATGGGGCGTTCCACCCCTATGGTGACGGCGTTGGGCTGGGGGTGAGAGACGAGAAACAGATCCGGTTCTTGAACATCGAGTATCTCGATCGCCTCTTTGTAAATTTGATAGATACGCGGACATTGTTTGGGAGTCACATGCACCGCTCTGCCCAGGAACTGCATGCGGAAGATTCTTTCGGCGCCCAGCTCTATCAAGCGGGCAAAGAGTTTATCCAGTACCGGTATCTTCTTGAGGGCATCAAGAGCTGCCCGGTCTGCGGGATGCTCGAAAGCGCTCGACGACAGTCGGGGAAATGTTTTTCTTGATTCGGTTTTGGCAGAGCTCATATGAGTTTGACTTCCTCCGTCAATAAATCTCTTCTCTAGTTCTACCCTATTGACTAACTCTTTGCTCGAAATGAGAGCGCTTGATTACGCGCCGGGTAAAAATTCAGGAATTCCCCCAGGTCAGTTGCTGATCTCGCCGTCTGGGCTTGTGCCGGTATCTACTGCCAGGATTTCCAATCCTCTGCCGGCTACCAGAGTCACCCTGGAGCGGACCGAGACCGAAGCGGCTGCTTCGATAACGGGAAAGGACTCTTTCTGTTGTGGCTGGGTAGGATTTTTTATGTCTACCAGGGTGAGCAAGGCCTTGCCTTTGTCGTTCTGGCCGATGGTGGCTACGCAACTGCCTTTGGCCGAGACAGCTGTTCCGTTATGGGGCAATGGCGTATTACCGACTATATTCAAACCTTCGTCCTGGTTCGAGAGTACAAGCAGGAAACCTTTTGAGCTTTTATCGACGGTGGTGGCCACAATATGCTCGTCGAGCAGCCAGGCATCGCGCACCGCGTAATTGTCGAAATGGCGTTCACCTAGCTTTCTAGCATTGCCGCCGGCGGCATCGATAGCCCACAGGCAGATGTCATTGAGGTCGAATAAAAGTATCTTGCCGTTCATTACTTTGATCCGGGTGTAATTCCCGGGAACGTCAACCGTGGGCTGGGCATCGAGGCTATCGGAATAGACTTTGAATGGATGAATGCGGGTGAGTTTGCCGTAGGGCTGAATTACGTAGGCCCGGTGCTGTTCTTTGTCGAAAGCCAGACCTTTTCCTTCCATTTTTTCTTCGGCTACGGTCTGATCTATCTTCTCCATTTTCTTAAGAAGAAGAGCGTCTTTTGTAAGGCAGAGAATGAAACTGCCTGCGCCGACCATCTCTTTGACCGGGGTTGTCATAGCCGTTTTGCTCTCTATGCGAGGATTTTCCGGGTCAGAGAGGTCGTACTTGATCAACTCTCCTGCCGAGAGCACGGCAGAGTTGCCCCAGCTGGCCATGCCGGAGGCGCCCATTCTGGGAATCGTATAAAGATACTGAGGAAGCCAGGCTCCTTTTACTTGCTTTAGAGTTTCGATGCCGGACCATCCCGATGCCAGAAAAAGGGTGGAGCCGTCTGTGACCAGGCAGCTGTTATCTGTACCTTTGCGCCGGGCTGTGTTCCGGGTTATCTCCGTGGCGGTGAGGAGATTGCCGTGCTGATCGATGCTCAGGCTGAGCAGACGAGAGCCCTGTTTGCTCTGTCCGGAGACCAACACCTCTTTGGCTGAAACCACCAGGGAGGTTATCTTTTCGAGCTGGTTGAGAGTGACCCCCGCCACCACATCCGGAGCGGGCTTGAGGGTGATGGAACGGGCGTCCGGGTTGCCGTTCTTATCGCTTCCACCAAGCACGATCAGATTTTTGTATCTGGAAAGCAGTTGATAATCACCCGGTAAATCGAGGTTCTTGTCTAACTGAGGCGAAGTCTTGCTTGTCAGATTTATGAAACTGACCATCGATTTATCGCCGTCCGATCCAAGGGCGATTAGCTGTCTGCCGTCGAAATCCATGTCCGTGAGTGGCAGTCGAGTTGTTATGGTGGAGACGATGTTCAGGTTATCGCCCTGATCTCGTTTCTTTTTAGAGTCTATTACCAGGATGATGTTCTCGTTGCTTTTCGATTTCCCGGCGACGAGGATAAGATTGTTCCTGGCTTTGAGAAGTCTTCCCTCTCTCAATTCCGTGATCGCCTGGGACGACACCACCGATGGTTCTTCCATGCGGCGGGTGTCGACGGATACTAATAGAGTCTCGACAGTCTCTCCGCGCAGGGATTTGTTCACCAGGCAATAGGTGTTGGTTTTGTAGCTCGATAGCGAAACTAATTTCTTACCGATTCCGGTAAGCTCTGAGAGCAGCTTGGGTTCGATCGTTTTCTTACCGGCGTTCTTGAAATCGACGATGGAGAGTCGACCGTATTTGTTGGCTATTAAAAGTCGATCCCGCTTCAAGACCTCCAGGAAGTCCGGAGCTATTGCCGGCGGCCATGGCTGGTTTGCTATGATTTGCGGACCGGCGCCCTGGGTCGAGGCTTGTTTCTTCTTCCGCCGGGCTTCTGCCGGAGCCGGTGCGATCAGGGTGAAAAGAATAAAAATGAAGGTAATTGAAAAAAGCAATCTACCGACAAGTAGCGAGTTACGTCGGGTAAACATCACGATATGGCTATAACTCCTCGATTCGCTCGATTTATTTATTGAAGAACTCTGACTAGAATTCCACCTATCCACTGGATACAGATTATTGCAACGATTGGCGAAAAATCAATGTTTCCTACCGGCGGGATTATTTTTCGAAACGGTGCGATAACCGGTCTGACTATATCATCAAGCAGCTTGAAAGGTTGTGATCCCCAGTTGATCGCGGGGAACCAGCTACAGACACACCAGATCAAAAGTAGTAGATTGAATAGTTGAAGCAGGTTTATTATTAGTTCGGCAATTGGGCTCATGCTGTCACCTTGTTGACGGAATTAGGCACCCGGATTTGAGGCTGATTGTAACATTATATCTGTTTGCAACCAAAGTTACTTAAGAAGCGAAAAGAATTTCCCGTGAACAGTTTAAAAAAGAACCAGGAACACGCGCTCATCGAGAAGATCAAGGACTGGACCGGCTCCCGGAGAATAGGCGATGATTGCGCCGTATTGCCTGGAGGAGCCCTCGCCAGTGTCGATACCCTGGTGGATGGCGTTCACTTTCGAACCGGCTCGATTTCATTTCGTGATCTCGGCTGGAAAGCCGTAGCTGTCAATCTCAGTGATATCGCAGCAATGGCAGGCCGGCCTCGAAATATTCTGGTCAGCTTATCGGCACCGACTTCTCTTACCGAAAGGGCTCTTGCCGAGCTATTCCGTGGCATCAGCGAATGCGCCCGCTCTTATCGAGTGGAGGTGGCAGGCGGTGACCTTACTGGAGGACCTGTGTTGTCACTCTCGATAACCGTACTGGGAGAGGTGCACGAGCAAGGGGTTCTTTTGAGGAGCGGCGCCAGGCCCGGTGACTTGCTTGTCTGTACGGGAGATTTCGGCGCTAGCGCCGCCGGCCTTCACTTGCAGGAGGCAGGAGAGTGGGGTGGTCAGGCTTCCTACGTTATTGAAAGGCATTGTCGTCCGGAGCCCCGGCTTTGTGAAGCCTGGGCACTCTTGAGAGCATGCAAAGGTCGAGGCGCATTAATAGACTCCAGTGATGGGCTTGCCGATGCGGTGATTCAGCTGGCTGTCGCTTCCAGGGTTTCGATTGTGATCGAGGCGGAAAAGGTACCAGTTCATCAAGAATGCATCGAGATTGCTGGCCTTGCCGGGCTAGATCCTTTAGACTGGGCACTCTACGGTGGAGAGGATTATGAGCTGGTGGGTTGCATCGACAACGATTCCTACAAGGTTCTTGAGAGCTATGGAAAGTTAAACCCTTTCCATGTGATCGGCTTCGTGAATTCGATCACACAGGATACTGAGTCGAATCTATCCAATTCTGCTGCTCGAGTCCGGCTTGCTGACAACCGATTGGTGGAGCTGGATGGGCAAAAATCCTTTCAACACTTCGAACACAAACCTGATTGAGGGCTGGAGCGGTGACTAACACTAAAGCGGTTGAGATTTTGGACGGTAAAGAAGTAGCCAAGTCTGTGCGAAACGACTTAAAGAGAGAAGTAGCCGCTTATACGGCTGCCGGGCACAGAGTGCCGGGCTTGGCAGTGGTTCTGGTTGGCGATAATCCGGCAAGCGAATTGTACGTGCGCAACAAAATCAAAGCCTGCGCGAAAGTCGGCATAGAGAGCTTCTTGCGACGCTTCGAAAAGGACGCAACCGAGGAGCAGGTACTCGAATGTATAAAAGAGCTCAATCAATCTGATACCGTGGATGGTATTTTGGTGCAGCTCCCGCTTCCCGGTCACCTGAGCGAAGAGAAGATTCTCGACGAGATTGATCCTGAAAAAGACGCAGATGGTCTGCATCCTTACAATCTCGGCTGTCTGACCGCTGGTGTGGCCGGCTTGAGGCCCTGTACTCCAGCCGGGATTATTACGCTGCTCGATTTTTATAAAGTCCCTCTGGAGGGGGCCCGGGCTGTGGTGATCGGTCGTTCGCAACTGGTGGGCAAGCCGGCGGCATTGCTTTTACTGGAGCGAAATGCCACGGTAACTATCTGTCACAGCAGGACAAAAAATCTTGATGAAGTGGTCAGGCAGGCGGATATTCTGGTGGTGGCAGTGGGCCGCTCCGAATTTGTACCTGGTTCCTGGATCAAGCCCGGCGCCGTAGTTGTCGATGTCGGTATCCACTATCACAAAACTGATGATGGTGGCTCTAAGATTACCGGCGATGTCGATTTCGGCAGTGCTTCGGAAGTGGCTGGAAAGATTTCGCCGGTTCCCGGCGGTGTGGGTCCGATGACTGTGGCGCAACTTCTTGCCAACACGGTCTGGTCGTATAAGAAAAGGCTGAATCTCGACTAGTATGGAAACACCGGCTGTACGAAAACCGCTGCCCCAGTGGTCACGACTGCTGATTCTGATGGTCAGTCTGATGTTTGCCGGCTCCATATACGGTATCGTTTCCGGAGCGATGACCTTCAAAGCGACCTTCGAGCATTCTCAAGAGGCACCCTATATCAAGAAAGTCGCCAGTGGAATCGCCGGTTTTCCTGATCCCTTGCCGGCAGGATACGAGTATGTTTTTGGTGCCGATCTTGATCTTTTCTGGTCTACTAACTTGAGATTCGTCGGAGTCGATTACGCAGCCACCGAACCTGGAACCGCCAGCGAAGCCAAGAAGAGAGACAAAGACGGCAAAGAAGAGAAAGATAGGGTAGAAAAGAAAGTCGAGGTCAAAGGAAAACAGCAAATTCTCTTCTTCTCTTGCAAAGGCAAAGGAGAGACCGACGAATTGTTGGACAGTGCCTATCGAATCGGTTTGAATACTCATGGTTTCTCTGGCAAGTTCATCAAGCTTGTATCAAGAGGAAGCTGGACTTTCCAGGGGGCTACCATGCCCTACATCGTGGGCGAGGTGGAAGACCCTAAAGACGAGAAGCATATGGGGTTGGTGGCTTGTATGATCTTGCCCGAGAAAGAGAAGATTCTGCTTCTTTACGCTGTACAACTGGACGATGAGAAAAAGTTCGACATCAATGTCTGTATGAATCTGCTGAAAGAGATGTCCGGTTTCTGACGCTGTCTTGAAAACTGTCTGTTCTTGACACTTGATATTAGGAAACAATAACCTTGCATCCGATTAATCGCCTGTGCCGTATAGGCGTCAATAGTCCTATACTGTCTGGAGCAGACTTAGTATTGACGGATACGGATAGACTATCCAATTAATGACAGGAGTTTTGAAATGAGCAGTTCGGAACATCACGATCCAAGCAGAACTTGGTTGACCTTTTTCTTCGTGTGTTTCGCGATGTCAGTTTTCGGCATAGGTCTTTATGCGCTTTATGCCCACAGCACCCAGGATCCCAATGCGGTGCCTGCTGAGCCCAGTGGTGGCCACGGCATGCTTCTTCCGGGAACGGATTTGAACAACTACAATCTCCGGTTTGCTTAAGCTTACTCGTCTCCATGCAATCGGCTGAGATCATTGCCATCGGCACGGAAATCCTGCTGGGGCAGATAACCGATACCAATAGCCGCTTTCTCAGCGAAGAACTTGCGCGTCTTGGTATCAACTGTTTTTTTCACACCACTGTAGGCGACAATCCTGAGCGTATCATCTCCTGCCTGAAGCGGGCTGTCTCTCGCTCCGATATCGTCATTACATCCGGAGGCCTCGGCCCCACGGCTGACGATCTGACCATGGAGTGCATAGCCAGCGCATTTGGAAGTGAGCTGAAAACTGACGAGGCTGTTCTGGTTGAACTGAAAGAGTTCTTTGCCGGACGGGGTTATAAAATGCCGCCGTCTAACTATAAACAGGCTATGCGACCGGTGGGGGCGAATATCTTGCCTAATCCGCGTGGTACGGCGCCGGGCATAATATGGCGGTTGGATCGGGCGAAGCTTATAGCCGACGGACTGATATCCGGGCAGGGTCAGGAAAACGGTGCCAGCTTCAGTACCGGCACGAGCACGATTATCACATTTCCCGGGGTTCCCCATGAGTTGAGAGCGATGTGGAAGGAGACCTTGGCAGGCTTTTTGTCCGAGCAGGTGGTGGGTGAGACCATCTATTCGGTAGAGTTGAAACATATTGGTATTGGTGAGTCGAGCCTGGCCGAGAAATATGCCACCCTGCTGGAAGGCAAGAATCCTACCGTGGCGCCATATGCGGGGCGGGGTGAGTGCCGTCTGAGGGTGACAGCCAAAGCGTCCAGCCGGGAAGAGGCTGAAAATCTGGTGAAGCCGGTTGTGAATCAGATTCTCTCTGAAAGCGGCTCTCTCTGTTATGGCAGGGATGATGACTCTCTGGAGTCGGTGGTCGGCGATTTGTTGAGGCGCAGCAAACTGACCGTAGCTCTGGCGGAGTCCTGTACCGGCGGTCTGGTCAGTAAACGATTGACTGATGTACCCGGCGCCTCCGACTATGTCGGTCTGAATCTGGTTACTTACTCTAATGAAGCGAAGCTGAAAGAGCTTCAGGTTCCCGCGGCGGTCCTCGATGGCGAAGGTGCTGTTAGCGAGGCCTGTGCCAGGGCGATGGCCCAGGGTGTTCGACGCAAAACCGGGGCGGATATAGGTCTTTCAATTACCGGAATCGCCGGACCAGGGGGCGGCTCGGAGGAAAAACCTGTTGGGTTGGTCTATCTCGGCATAGATAGCGGCCAGGGCACGGATACAAAAGAGCTGCGTCTGGGCAATAAATCGAGCCGGTCGGAGATTCGATACCGGACGGCAAACGAGAGTCTCAACTTGTTGAGACTTTATCTGCTGGAAAGGCAAGAAAAGACGTTTGAAAATTGACAATTTGGCGTAAGTTTAGCTATATATTGCAAGGGTATTAATTCTTTTCTGAGAAGTCTCGAAATCGCCTCTATGTCGAATGATGAAAAATGGATAGACGGGATCGCAAAAGATAATGTGTTTCACCGCCGTTTGAGCGATCTTAGAAACACGTCTATCAATCAAGATCACATTGCTGCCCTGGAAGAGTTGAATAAACCTCGGCAGCAGACCATGTTTTCCAGTCCTGAGCCGCGTAAGAAAACTATTCTGAGCCACGATGATGTTATCCGAATAGCGTTCTATGACGATGGCACCCAGGCTTACAATTTCCGTTACTTAGTCCGCCGTTTAGAGCGTGAGATAAAGCGCTCCAAGCGATATAACCGGGCTGTTTCGGTGATGATCGTGGCTGTGGAAGGTTTCGACAAAATAGAAGAATCTTATGGAGTGACCGCTCTGGATCTGGCTGTATCGACAGTCGCCGATATGTTGATCGACCTTACCAGACAGGAAGTTGATATGGTGGCTCGTTATGGAAACAACAAATTTGTTTTGATGCTTCCGGAGACTCCGGGAAGTGGAGCTGCTATTCTGGCTGAGAGAATCAGGAAAAAGATTGAAGTGACGCCGGTAGAGTATCGCTGGCATAAGCTCTACGTGGAAGGCAGTATCGGAATCGCTTATTTCCCCGGAATAGGCTCTGATGCTGGAGAGTTGATTGCCAAAGCGGACCTGGCGACCGATATGGTCCTGGAAAAGGGTGGCAACGGTACAGCATTCTGTCCGGTTTGATTTGCTAGAGAATCAGCATGGCGTCGCCATAGCTGTAAAATCGATATTTTTGCGCAATCGCTTCTTTGTAAGCTTTGAGAATTCGCTCTTTGCCGGCAAAAGTTGCCACCAGTACCAGAAGGCTCGATCCACTTAAGTGGAAGTTTGTCACCATGGAATCGACGAGCTTAAACTGGTGACCGGGCTTTATAAACAGGTTCGTCTCCCGGTTCTGGCAGGGCCGAATGGCCCCGCTTTCAGCGGATGACTCCAGTGCTCTCATACTTGTTGTACCGACAGCGATAACTTTTTTGCCGCTGGCTTTGACCTGGTTTATCTTTGAGGCAGTGCTCTCTTTTATCGAATAAAGTTCCGCCTCCACCGAGTGCTCTTCAATAGAGCTGGTAATCGGTTTGAAGGTGCCTGCGCCAACATGAAGGGTTATATGTTCGACGTTTATCCCCTTAGCTCTCAAAGAATCAAAAACGGTTTCCGAAAAATGCAATCCTGCTGTCGGTGCTGCCACTGCACCTGGTGCGCTGGCAAAAATGGTTTGATATCTCGAGAGGTCTTCTTTTCGTTGCTCGTCCAGGTCATGATCTGCCGGACTAAGCTCTCTTCGGATGTAGGGCGGCAACGGGGCGTGCCCTGCTTTAGAAAGAATAGATCTCATATTCTCATTGGTCAGGAAATTGATAACCAGTCTCTTGTAACCGTCTGCATCTTCGATTATCTCTTCTATCAAAATCTCTTTGACTGTCTCTTTTGCCGGGCTATCATCGGATACTTCAGGGGTTTCTATGCGGAGATACTCACCAGCTTTGATGCGACGCAAAGGCATACCCATCGCTTCCCAGAGATGGTTTTTTCTGGTGCAAGCTTTGATCAGTTGAATACGGACCTCTCCACCGCTATGCCGCCTGGCTAGCAGTCTCGCTGGCAGAACCTTGGTATCATTTACAACCAGCAGGTCGCCGGGGGTCAAATAAGTTGCGATTTCTGAGAACTGGCTGTGGTGAATCTCAGATTTTGTTCTATCTAAAACCAGGAGTCTCGATTCATGGCGCACGGCCAGGGGCTCCTGGGCGATGAGTTCCTCCGGAAGGTCATAGCTGAGGTCTTCCAGCTTAAAAGTATCCTGGTCTATTCCGGTGCCTGGTGTGCTGTGGTCTAGCGTCATTGTTTCTGTTCTTAGCCGAAGAAGTGAATATACAGTAAAAGGGAGCTATTCAAAACGGTTTTGAAAGCCTACTCGTTTACGATTGTTACTATGAATGGAGATAAGAAGTTTTTGAGCTCTTCGTCGTGAATAAATGGAGAGTTTATGCAGATGTTCCGTAATTTGCCTTTTGACCAGCGGTCTCTATCCAATTTGATCCAGAATAGAATTAAATAGAAAAGTTTTTCTATCACCTTGAAATTTAAAGTGTTAACAGTTTAAATTCCGGGTCGATAAAGGCAATCTGAAATTCTCGTATTGTGGCTATTAATAAGAAGTCAGTAGTAATAGAAATCGCACATGATCTTGGTTTCCATCATGTAACCATTGGTAGTATGAAACCTCTCAAAGAACAAGAAGGTCGTTATCTATCTTGGCTTGAAAATGGTTTTGCAGCTTCTATGACCTACATGCAAAAGAATCTCAGTCGCCGGATGCAGCCCGGATACTTCTTTGAGGGAAGCAGATCGGCAGTTCTGGCTTCGGTTAGCTACTATTCTGAGAGGCCGGCAATCGAGCCATTTCAGGGCGCCGTAGCTCGCTATGCTGTGGGTCTGGACTATCATGCCGTCTTTCGCCGAAAGATGAGAGAGTTGAGGGACAAAATCGCGGTCGAGTTGAACTGTTCTGTTCTTGGCAAGCCTTTTATTGATAGTTATCCATTCTTCGAACAAGCATACGCAGATCGTCATGGATTGGGATTCATAGGCAAAAACTCTCTTTTGATAATGCCTGAACTTGCAGGTTCCTATTCTTTTATCGGCGAACTTTTCCTCGATATTGAGTTGGATGCCGATGGTCCTTATCAAGGAACCTGCGGAAAGTGTTTTAGATGTGGTGTCGACTGCCCCACTGAAGCCATAGTAGAACCTGGCGTTGTCGATTCGAATCGTTGTATCTCATATTTGACGATCGAGAATCGAGACGGTATCCCGCTTGAAATGCGGGAAAGAATTGGGGACTGGGTATTCGGGTGTGATGTCTGTCAGGAAGTATGTCCGTACAATCAGCGACCTGTCAGGACGCCCTGGGTTGAATTTGAACCTCAGTCTGGGGCTGGACATTATCTAGATCTTGTCGATTTACTTGCGATCGATAGTGATGAGGCGTTTCAGAAAAGATTCTCCACAACTGCGCTTAGACGTCCAGGAAGGCGAGGCATTACTCGAAATGCCCTGGTTGTTCTCGGTAATCAGTTTGCTGAGATTGTGAATGGGTCCTTGCGCTGGCATGGAGTTACTGCTTCTGGGCTCGAAGCAGTCAAGCGATCGGTATTTGATTTTGCTTGTCGCACGGATGATGAAATGCTTCGGGAGCATGCAGCCTGGGCTGTTTTTCGCTCCGGTGATTCGTCGCGCTTGAGCAGTCTTGAAAAAGGAGAAGCAGTACCTGTTTTAAAAGAACGTTTGCGGAAGTATCTGATTCAGCTTGGTTGAAGTGTTTGAATTCAATTCATTCCGGCGGTCAGCCCACCGTCTATAGGTATCACTGCGCCGGTAATATAACTGGCTTCATCCGAGGCCAGAAAAACCACGACAGATGCAACTTCCTCCGGTAAGCCCACCCGCTCCATCGGAATATTTGCCTTAACAAATTTGTTCAGAGCTTCTTTACCGCTGATACCCTCTCGAATGCCGACCTCTTCGTTGAACCTTTCGCACAACGGGGTTTTTATACAGCCTGGACAAATACAATTAGACCGTACACCCTGCGGCGCGTAGTCCATAGCTATGGATCGGGTCAGATGCACAATCCCGGCTTTTGATGTACTGTATGCGGCATTCATTCTGAGTCCGCGTATTCCGGCGTCCGAGGCGTTGTTAATTACTACGCCGAAACGGTTCTCGACCATCACTTCCAGGCAGGCTTTCGTAACCAGGAAAGTACCCCTCAAGTTTGTTTCTATTACCCGGTTCCACTCAGCTATAGAAGTTTCCAGTAAAGGCGCTACAAATTCGGTGCCGGCATTGTTGAAAAGATAACTGATCGTGCCGAACTTATCGACTGCTTGCTCCTTTATCCTGGCACCAGTCTCTTCTTTGGCAATATCTCCTTCGATAGCAAGAAATCCCCCGGCGCCATCTGTTACCGGACCGAGTTCTTTCTCGAGAGATTCTAGTGCACCGCTGTTCACATCCACTGCCACCACGGAAGCTCCTTCCCTGGCAAAAGCCACCGCCGTAGCTCGCCCTATACCGGAGCCGGCGCCTGTGACAACAGCTACTTTAGATTTGAATTTTAGCTGGGGCGACAACTTCTAATCTTTTGACTTGTTCGGATTATTGATCAATTCGGTAAGCGAATCGATGATCACTTTGTCCGCTTTATGCTGCCAGTCCAGTGCGGTCAGAAGCTCGCTCCTGGACATCAATCCTTTGGACAACAAAATTTCACCAAGGGGTCTGCCGCTCTTCTCCTGCTCGTTTATAAGATCTTCGAGCTGATTTACTGTGAGCTTTCCGTGTTTTAAGAGGATCTCCCCGAGCTTCTCCGGACGGGTCAGGATGTCCCACTTCTCTTCTTCTGTCAAAAAGTCCTGATCTTGCTTTGAACTATCGGCTTCTGCCATCGACTTTCATCCTATACACGTACAGATCAACCTTATCATTTTAAGCCGCGAGACTGACGGGAAACCTAAATCCAATTTAAAGTTTCTGGCTCAGGCGTTGGCCGGCTGCACTCGGGCGGTCTGTTTCCTTTCTCTCCAGTAGACGAGCAGGCAGCTCGCATTGAATATAGAAGAATAGGTCCCCGAAATCACACCGATGAGCATTGCCAGCACGAAATCTCGAGTGGTGACTCCACCTAGAAAATACAGTGCGGCCAGGGTAAACACCACGGTCAGAGAGGTGTAAATCGAACGAGCCAGCGTCTGATTGACACTGTCGTTCGCCACATCGCCAAAGGTTTTCTTATGCTCTTCTCCGGTCTCTTTGTTTTTTACTTTGCTACCGACAAACTTGGCATTTTCTCTGATTCGGTCGAATACCACGATGGTGTCATGCACGGAAAATCCTATGACCGTCAGAACCGCACTGATGAAAAGGCTGTCTACTTCCGTTCCTATCCACAGCCCCATCACCGCATAAATTCCACAGAGAACAATCACATCGTGAAACAGGGCGACGATGGCGCAGAACGCATAGTCGAACATATAGCGCCATGAGATATAGGCGATCATCATTCCCAGGGTGAGGAAAAGCGCAATCAGTCCGTTAGTGAGCAGCTCCGGTCCGATCGTCGCTGTTACTTTGTCCACCGAAAGCGGCTTGAAATGTCCTATTTCTTTGGTAAGAACTTCATCCAGGCTGCGTTTCTGCTTCTCGTCATCGAGAGCTTTTGTGCGCATGACAATCACCTCTTCCCCAGAGATGAAGGCTTGCTGCACCTGAGAGCCAGTAAGACCGGTTTCTTCAAGGACGTTTCTGACCCTGTCCAGCTCGACCGGTTTGTCGAACTGATACTGCAAAATGGAACCTCCGGTGAAATCGATGCCGGGTTTCAACGGCGATCCGAAAACGGCACAGGACCAGATGATTCCGACCAGACCAGGAAGCGTCAGCAGGAGCGAAATACCGAACCACCACTTACGGTATTTGACTATGTCAACGTTAATACCTTTCACACTGCCTCCTTGCTCTTAAGCCTGGATCCTTTGCGATCATATTTGTGTCCGAAGAGACCGAGTTGTCTCGGTACCAGATGCAGCATGGTTCTGGTGGCTGAAATAGCGGTGAACATGGAAACCGCCACACCGATGGCCAGTGTGACGGCGAAACCCTTGACGATAGAGGTTCCGAACATCATCAGAACAGCGCAGGCGATAAGGCTGTTGGCGTTGCTATCGAGAATCGCCGAGAACGCTTTGCTGAAGCCTATTTCAATAGCAGAGTGCAATGAGCGGCCCGATGTCAACTCTTCTTTTGTTCTTTCGAAAATCAGAATGTTCGCGTCCACCGCCATTCCTACCGAAAGAATGAAGCCTGCGATACCAGCCAGGGTCAGAGTCACTGGTATCGCCTGAAATATCGCCAGGGTGGCTATGGTGTAGAGAATCAGGGCGATGTCCGCCACCAGTCCGCTCCAGCCATAGACGATCACCATGAAGACCATGACTGTGGCTATGCCGATTAAACCGGCCACAAGACTTTTATTGATTGAATCCTGACCGAGGGTTGCACCCACGGTTCTCTCTTCGAGAATGCTTACCGGTACAGGAAGGGCGCCGGCATTGAGTTTCAGCGAAAGATCCACCGCTTGCTCTTTGGTGAAGCTGCCGGTGATCTCACCGGTGCCTCCGGTAATGGGCTCACGCACATTTACCCCGCGATATTCTCGGAAAGGCAGCGGTCTGCCGTCGGCACCGCGGTCGGTCGGCTCTCCATCGAGAAAAATACCGATCTGCTTGCCTACCAGACGCTTGGTAAGCTGGCCGAATTTCTTGGCACCTTCCGGCTTGAACTCGAAGCCGACTTTCCATGTGCCACCGCCAACCATAGGAGTAGCCTGCGCCCTTTTGAAATCGGCACCGGTCAGACCGACATCTTTCCAGACCGGTTTGCCTTCTTCGTCGAAAACCGGCATCCCCTCTTCCGTATAGGCTAGCTCTTTGAACTCGAGCATGGCTGTGGTACCGATTCTATCTTTAGCCTGCTGGGGGTCTTTGATACCGGGCATCTCCACAATCAGTCGATCACGCCCGGCGCGCTGGACTATTGTCTCTGACACCCCGAGGCTGTTGATCCGGTTGTTGATAACTGTTTCGACGCCGCGCATCACTTCCGGTGTTATCTCCGGCACCAGAGGAGAAGGGTCAGCCCGTAGAAGAAGCTGGGAGCCTCCTCTTAAATCCAGGCCCAGTCTCAGGTTGGTAAAAACTGTGTAGACCTTCTTGCTACCGAAGGGCATTTTGAAGTCGGTGATTTTCTGCAGGGTATTTCCGGTCAGTGCTTTGTCATATATGGACTTCTGCAAGTCTTCCCGGGCATAGTCGTTCATCTCTTTGAAGCGAGGATTGGTGATCATCCGCTGTTGCACGGTGATGCTGAGCTCTTGAGGCGGCAGTTTGGATAGATAAATCCAATCATCGACCGCAGATTTTGAGCGGACCTGAAAGAGTGTGGTCAAGGACCAGATCAAAACTCCTATTACGGCAAGCGGTTTCCAGTCTTTAAAAAGCCCGCTTATCCAGGACATAATTTGCCAGTTCCCCGCCATGACTATGAATAACCTCTGTATTTTTCAGAAGCTCATTCTAACCCGTGCAAGCGCAGAACACAGGTATTGGTAAAGGATGTGGCCTAAATCCCTTTCATCTCGGGATATTTTGAACCGTCATTTGGAAAAATCAGGACCGCTCGCATATATTGAATTGAGCGCGAAGCGTTATGCGATCGCGTCCTGTTCGATAGCGATTCGGCAAAGCTGGTCTTGGAAAAAGTCCGCTTTTCTTTTTTTTAAACTGAGAAGTCAGGCAGTAGAGACTCTATCTCCGCCCTTTTGCATGGCAATTTCCAGGGCGCGGATGCCCTTTTCAATCAGTTCGTCGTGCTCCCGAGCATGGGCTGGAAACGCAGCCAGACCAACACTGGCCGTTACTTTGAGATTGTGCCAGTTGTGCGTTATCGACTGGGTCGCCACCCTCTGCCTGATTCTCTCTGCGACTATGGCCGCCCCGGAGGCATTGGTCTCGGGGAAAATCAGTGCAAACTCTTCGGCGCTGTAACGAGCCGGAATATCGACGTCACGGATAGCGCCTTTCAAAACATCTGCCACTACTTTGATAACGGCATCGGAGGTGAGGGCGCCATATTGTTTGACCACGTCCTTGAAGCCATCGATAGCTACCATGCAGAGAGCCACCGGTCGTTTATAGCGTTTGGCCCGCTTCAACTCGTCTTTGATCTCTTTGGTGAAGGTTCTGTGGTTGTAAAGGTCGGTGAGGCTGTCGAGAAGCGCCAGGCGCTCTATCTCTTCGCCCTTGACCGCCGCCAGGCTCTGCTCGGTGGAAGTCAGCAATGATCGCTGCTCCAGCTCTTTGACCCGCTCGATAACCTGGCTGTCCATGAAAGACCTGGCCCCGGCTGCTTTAGCCTGGTTTGGGTTGTCGAGAACTCTGCAAAACATGCAGGTCCTGCCGCTACAGATGTGATCAGTTCTTCCGACCCCGCCCATTGGTGTATCTACCCTTCCTTGGAAATTTTGGAAATGTCTCGGTTCTATTGCTTCTTTTCCCGCTGCCGGGTAAGTCGAAACTAGTATAAATGAAACCCCGGTCAGCCTGCCACTTTTTGCGCCGGATTCTCGAGGGTGCCGTTTTTGACAACCGGTCGGCCTTCCACATAGACATCTCTGACGCGGTAAGCCCCTTTGAAAAGTGCGTCTAGAATTCTAGCCTCATCTTCCACTGGCGATTCAGTGCTGTCATCCTCTTCCTCTTCAGGCACGCTTTCCAGAACCACCAGGTCGGCAAGCTTGCCTGGCGAAAGAGAGCCGATTCGCTCTGCCGCGCCGACGGCTCTTGCCGCATCTATAGTTATCAGTCTGAGCGCCAGCTTCAGTGCTTCGGTCCTTGTAAAGACACCGCTTTCGGTCAGAAGCTGTACCAGGGTTTTCGCTTCGTCCAGCATAGAGAGCGATTCGGTGGAAGCGAGGCTGTCTGTGCCAAGACCTGTCTTAAGCCCTTTTTCGAGAAAGTGTTCCAGAGGTGCTCTGCCATTTTCCAGATTGCGGTTGCTCCGGGGGCAGTGGGCTATGGAAACACCGGCGCGGGCTAACAGAGTCAAATCATCCGGACCGAGGTGGACGCAATGGGCTGCGATTAATTTATCACTGAAGCAGCCTTCGGCTTCCAGGCTCTGCACCGGGCTGCGACCTCGTCCTCTCCAGGAGATCCTCTCGATTATTTGATCTCTTCCGGCGGCAGTCCTCGCTTCAGCCGGTCGCGGAAGCACTGTTCTCAAGTAGCTGTCCAGGCGACTGTGACCGGTATCCGTCCAGGCGAGTTCTTGTGGGGATTCGGCCAGATGAGTGAGAACGAACTTTCGTCTTTCTTTCGCCCAGGTCACTGCCAGTCGGAACAATTCCGGTGATACTGTATATAGTGAGTGTGGCGATATCGTCAACTCGATAGGTAAGGCGCCAGAGTTCTGCGTTGCTCCGGATAGTTCTTGTAGTTTTTGCAGTTCTTGCTCCAGGTCTTCCATGCGCTTTTGCCAGTGTGCGAAAACCGGCGAGGCAGAGGTTTCGTCCACTCCGAAGAGTTCGAGTCCGACTATGCCTCTAAGACCGACCCGCTGCATGGCCAGGGCGCTCTGGCCGGTGTAAGAGCTGTCCACCAGAAAAGTCGTTCCACTGAGAATGGCTTCTCTCGCTCCTTTTGCCGCGGAACGCTCGAAATCTTCCCTGCTCCATTTGCGGGTGGTAGCTACCAGGCTTTCGATCCAGTCGAAAAGAGGTGTGTTTTTCAGGAATGGAGCCTCTGAATAGTCGAGGTGGCTGTGCAAGTTGATCAAGCCTGGAATGACGATGGTCCCTGAAGAACTCTTAATCTTTTCCAGGGAACGGCATGCCGTTATTTTTCCGTCGCTAATTAGAAGCTCCCCGTTTTTAACGGGAGGACCAGTGACCGGCAAGAGCCAGTCGGCTTTCAGGGACAGCGTTTCCCCCATGGAATCTCTCTTTCCTTTGCTGTGGTAATATTTTGCCTGCCGACTGTTAATATAACCGGTCCAGTGCTTAGATCCGAATCTTTTCCGAGGTTCCTGCCGAGGAGGATCTCTGTAGGCCCTACATTGTTAACCTGAGGGCATTGATCTGAGCATCGACCTGGAGGAGCGGCAGACTAATTGAAGATTAACCTTCACGAGTTGAATTCGCTGCCGCAAAGACGTTTGCGCTTCGGCTTCAACGAGAATCTCACGGTGGAAGGGGCGGTCAAGCCCGTGGTCGGTGAGTTGCTTGTATCTTCCAGTGTAGGCGGTATCCGGCTTGTGGGTACGGTCAACACCTTGTTGAAGCTCTCCTGTCATGTCTGTCTGCGCCCGTACTTCCAGGCTTTGACCGTTGACATCGATGAACAGTTCGCATATCTAGATCCCCGGGAAGAAGAGAATGCGCCCCGGGAGAAAGAGTTGCTTAAGGATGACTTCTTCGAAGCACTGCCCGCCGATGGATGTCTTGACATCGACGATGTTGTGTATCAAGCTGTAACGTTAGCGGCACCGGTTTTTTGTCGCTGTGGAGAGAGTTGTCCTGGTTGTCCGGATGCTCCTGATCTCGACTGTGTAAGTGATTCCGGCGATAACGTCCCGACTGGATTCGAGAAAGCTGAAATTGATCCCAGATGGAAGAATTTAAAGACTCTGTTGCATAAGCAGGAATCTGGAGAAAATTCGTAGATAATATACAGTCCGACTCGTTTGGAGGACCAACTGATAATGGCTTGCCCTAAGAAGAAAACATCCCACCAGAAACAGCATCAAAGAAGAGCTGGCTGGAAAGCCGGTGAAGTCACCCTTTCCAAGTGCTCCAATTGTGGAGCCCCCTCGCTACCTCACCGGATCTGCCCCGAGTGTGAATATTACCGGGGTCGCCCTGCATTTAAAAGAGATGCTATTTTCTAAAAAAAGCGCCAGTCTCACGGGGTCGGGTTAACTTTCAATTGCGGAGCTTAGAGCGCTCATGATTCGAATTGCCATAGACGCCATGGGTGGTGATTACGCCCCCAGAGAGGTCGTCCATGGTGCTGTGCTTGCAGCTATGGAGTACGGTGTCGCCATACAGTTAGTTGGTCCAGAAGAAGCTGTGCTGGCTGAATTTCGCCGTCCTAACGTTCGCAAGCTCATGGACGGCAGAGATCCTGAGTCGCTCAACATCAGCATAATTCACGCCAGCGAAGTGGTGGACATGGCAGAGAAGCCCAGCCGTGCCCTGCTCAAGAAAAGAAACGCCTCTATTGTCGTAGCCACCAGGCAGGTTGCCGAAGGCGCTGCCGACGCTCTGGTGGCCGCCGGCTCGACCGGAGCCGCTGCCGGTGCCGCGCAGCTTGGCCTTGGCCGAATCGCCAATGTCGAGCGGGCTGCCATCGCCTGCACCATGCCGACTATTCATCCTCAGCGCTGCATCATGCTGGATGTGGGAGCTAATGTGGAATGCACCGCCAATCAGCTTTTCCAGTTCGGCTTGATGGGCTCTATTCTTGCTAAAGGTTTGCATAATATTGAAAATCCCAAGGTAGGGGTTCTCAACATCGGTACCGAAGATACCAAGGGGACGGAGCTGGTCAAAGAGGTTCATCGGATGTTCTCCCAGACCGATCTGATCAACTTCATCGGTTTTGTCGAAGGACGAGATTATCCGATGGGTAAGGTCGATGTGGTTGTCACCGATGGATTTACCGGCAATGTCTCTTTGAAGACCGCCGAAGGTATCGCCAGAATGGTGGGCTTCATGCTTCGTCAGGAGTTGATGAGTTCGGTCCGGGGCAAAATTGCCGGTGTACTGGCGGAGTCGGCGATCAAGGCTATGAAAGCCCGAGTAGATCCGAACGTTGCCGGTGGTGCACTTCTGGTCGGCGTAAAGGGTGTTTGTGTTATAGCCCACGGCGGCTCCCGGCACACAGCGATTAAGAACGCCATCCGGGTGGCCAAGGATATGGTGCTCGCCAATATTGTCAGTCGAATCGAGACCACTCTAAGCCTGAGCACTGCAGGTAGTGTCAAGTGAAATTTCCGGTTGGAGCAAGGATCATCGGAGTCGGTGCCGGTCTTCCGGCGTCTGTCGTCAAGAACAGCGACCTGACCCGATTGGTCGATACTTCCGATGAGTGGATAACCACCAGGACCGGCATAAAAGAGCGTCGCATCGCTCTTGATACCGAAACAACCTCCGGGCTGGCAATTGAAGCGGCTCGCGATGCTCTGGGATTTGCCGGTATCGAGGCTGGTACCATTGATCTGATTATCGTGGCCACATCCACCCCTGACGATCTTTATCCTTCTACTGCCTGTAAAGTTCAGGGGGCAATCGGAGCAGTACATGCCGCCGCATTTGATCTTGAGGCTGCCTGCACAGGTATAGTATATGCCCTTTCAGTCGCCCACCAGTTTATCGGGTCCGGTACTTATAAGAGAGTGCTTGTGATCGGCGCTGACATACATTCTCGTTTTCTCGATTGGGAAGACAGAAATACCTGTATCTTGTTTGGGGACGGAGCCGGAGCCTTTTTGCTGGAAGCCGACGAAGAAGGCGAGACCGGCATATTGTCAACTTATTTGAGGGCGGACGGCACCGGTGCCCATCTTCTCTCGATACCGAATACGGGGACAGCTTATCCCCATAACGGCACCACGCCCCCCAGGGCGGTGGAGCGTTATCTGCAGATGAACGGCAAGGCTATCTACAATTTCGCTGTGCAAAGAGTTCCCGAAGCGGTGAAGACCGCTTGTGGGAACGCCGGGATCTCGGTGGAAGATGTGGACTTTTTAGTGCCGCACCAGGCTAATATTCGAATCATCAAGTCAGCCGCCGAGCGCCTTGGAATGTCGCCGGAGCAACTTGTCACCAATGTCGATGAGATGGGAAATACCTCTGCCGCATCGATTCCGCTGGCACTCTGGCAGGCAATTCAAAGAGACCAGATCAGAGTGCCTTCCACCATCTGCCTGGTGGGATTCGGTGCCGGTTTGACCTGGGCTTCGGCCATAGTCAAATGGACAGCCAGGGATCTTAGACGCGTCCAGAAAATGACTGAGGATAAGAAAGAGAGCACAGAGAATCGGGAAACCCAGGAAGTATAGGATAGGAGTGTTGAGTGATGGCTAGCAAAGGTAAATTGGTCTGTTTGTTTCCCGGTCAGGGTTCCCAGTCGGTGGGAATGGGGCTCGATCTCTATGAAAGCTTCAGTGAAGCCAAAGAGACTTTCGAGAAATTAGATCAATATGCCGGCAGGTCTTTGAGCCAGCTCTGTTTCCAAGGACCTCAAGATGAGTTGAAGCGGACAGTGAACACCCAGCCTACAATAATGGCGGCTTCCCTGGCTGCCTGGAGTTGTTATCAAAAGCTCAATGGACCCAAGCCCGACTTTGTCGCCGGGCACAGTCTGGGCGAAATCACCGCCCTTGCGGCAGTCGGGGCCCTTGGTCTGGAAGACGCGGTCAAACTGGTTGAAAAGCGGGCTGCTTTGATGGAGTCCTGCCCCAAAGGCGCTATGGCCGCTGTTTTGAAAGTGGATCCGGAAGTGCTCGAGAAGATCACCAGGGCGGTATCGGAAGAGTTCAAGGCGGAAGGCAAGTCGGACTCGGAATCGACTGTGGTGCTCGCCAATTTCAACTCGCGACAGCAACTGGTGATTTCGGGCAGTCCGGAAGCGGTGAAAGCTGCTTCTTCCAGGGTCAAAGGTGAAGGCGGTAAGGCGATTCCGTTGCCGGTCGGTGGTGCTTTCCACTCACCATTAATGGAAGAGGCCGCAAGAGAGTTCTCTCACTTACTTTCCGACTGTGCCCTTAAAGCTCCTGCCTGTGAAGTGGTCCAGAACTATGACGCTCGGGGCAGTCAGGCAGTGGCTTCGATAAAAGAGAAGCTCGATATGCAGATGCGCAGTCCGGTTCGCTGGTACGAGTCGGTGGAGTACATGATCGAGAACGGTGCAGATACTTTTGTCGAGATAGGGCCAGGTAATGTCCTCACCGGACTGGTCAAGAAAATCGATGAGTCGGTCAGGGTTTTTAATATAAATGACAGCGAAAGTTTAAGAGCGACGCTGAATGAACTCAGCGCCGCTCGCGTTTAATCTGTTTTCGAATCAGCTTGCCGAAACTTTGTCGCAGACCGGTTTCTTGTCGCGGCTGACGATGATGTTTCGTTTGGCAAGCTCCTTGAAGAAATGGTCAGGATTGACGCAGACCTCAGGGGGAAGCACACCTTTATAGTCGGCGGTCATTTTGTCGGCTATCATTTGTGCCACTATCGATGGTGGTACTCCGGTGTTCATCTCGGCGCCCCCGAATCCACCCGGACGCGTATCGGTTTTGGCCAGCGCTTCCATGGTGATTGTCTTGTTTTCGCCTTTTGATTTGCCTGTGACAACCACTCTCAGAATCTCGCAATCTTCGCCGGCGCCCTCCGGTTTGGGGAACTGCTCGATCATGGCTGTGAGGATTTTACGAGGATGGAAAGTGCCTTCGCTTGTTTTAATCGGCTCTTTCGAACCGAAGCCGAGTTCCACAAGGAACTTGACTTTGTCGTGAAACTCCTGACCGAGCGCCAGTTTGAATGCGGCGTTCTTAATGCCTTTTGATTTGAAAGTATCCGGAATGGTGGCGAGCTCAGAGTGAATGGTGTGAATCACCGATTGCGTGCCGACCAACTCTCCGAAGTCGACGGTCTCATCCACCGAAATAGGCGCTATGGTATCGATTTTGCCGTCTTTGAAGATAATCGCATCCATGGTGTATTCATCGAGAATGGTGTCGAGCATGTAAGGAGGGAAGAAGGGATGCGAATCATCCGGCTTTTTCAACTCTTCGCCGGCGCAATAGATAATTACGTCTTCTATGCTGTCCAGATCTCGAGCGGCAGCGGCAGCCATCACATTAGTGGTACCAGGGGTGGAGCCCATGCCCAGGATGGCTAGCCTTCCTTTTTCGGCGAAATCTTTTTGATATTCGAGCTGTTTGATTGTTTCGTGATAGAGACCGCCTAGATCCAGATAATCGGCATCGGCTTTCAAAGCTGCTTTCATCACGGCCCGATTGAAGTAGTAGGGGGTGGCGTTGACCACCACGTCTTTACCTTTAAGAGCTGTGACCAGGCTCTCTTCGTTCTTGATATCGACCTTCAATGTGGTGATATAACCTTCTTTTATGCTGTTTTTGAGCTCATCGGCTCTGGCCAGGTCCAGGTCGGCGATTACGATCTCGGTATCCCGGGCGGTTCTGGCCAGGTCTTGAACAGTAATTCTGCCCATAGCTCCGGCTCCGCCAAGCACGATTATTTTTGCCATATGCTTGCTCCATCGAGTAAATTCAGTGCGGAGCAAAGACAATAGCATGAATCGTCTCTAATCGTTTTGACTATTTTTTTTCAAGCAGTTCTAGCGGCCGTAGCTGTAGGAGTTGCTGGTGCTGTTGCTATTACTGTTTTTATAGTTGTCGCTTTCACCGTAGGTCATGGCGCCCCCGGATGAGTAGCTGTATCCATTGCCGGAATTGGCATTCTGTCCAGGGTAGTAGACATTCTGTCTTTGCTGATTGTTCATCTGGTTGTTGCTGCTGTTGCGTCTCACCACCGGTCTCGGCTGGTAGAGGCTGTTGGTTTCCAGATACGGAGCCCCCCCTTGATAGAGGTTGTCGCCGGCGGTTTTGACCGTTCTGCCCAGATTGACCTGGGGTAGGAGTGGATTGGGACGGTAGCCGTTGCGCACAACCCCTTTGGCGGAGTCCGAAATACAGCCGGGGCTTATATAGGAGGAGTCGTGGTTGCTCAATCCGATGTTGTTTTGGTTGACCACACGGCTGGAGCCGTAGCCATAATGATAGCCCTGGGCTGATACCGGGCTCACAGAGCAAAGACCGGTCAGGACCAAAAGTGTTGTCAATATGGAATTTCTAGAAACGCTCATGATTTCACCGTTCTGGGGCTGGGGTCTCACATCTATATACCCGGAAATAGAGGAGATTGTGCTTGGTTTTTGTCGGATGGTAAGTATTTGGGTTTCCAAACTATACCTAAGAATATCACAAGCCTCCTGGATGTCAAGCGCCGTGCAGAGCTTCGCTTTAAGAGAATGGAGAAGAAATGTTCAAGTTTGCCCCGGTTTGAAGAGAATCTTGGAACAATAGATGCTTCTGACTCTTTTGGGCAGGGTCGATGAATTTGTGATGTAATCGGAATTCGAATAACAAACAGGCAGGCGTTTATGGTAACCAAACCAGTCTCAGAGCAAGGAACACGGAAAAGGCTGCTTTTTTATCCTGTCTGGCTAATTCTGGCGCTTCTGATTCTTGCTTTAGGCTATCCCGAAGCATGCCAGGCCAGGGTTGTTTTATCCGGTCTTTTTTCGGACCACATGGTCCTGCAACGAAACGTCCCTATCCGAGTGTTTGGACAGGCCGATCCTAAAGAGATTATCGGAGTCGGGATAGGAGAGAATAAAGCGGTGGCTTTCGCCGACGAGAATGGTCGCTGGCTTGTCACGCTCAAACCGATGCCCGCCGGCGGCCCCTATGAGCTGACCGTGGTGAGCGGAGACCAGAAGACGGTTGTCCGGGATGTACTGATTGGTGAAGTGTGGCTCTGTTCCGGGCAGTCTAATATGGTTTTGAGCAATAAGAACTCTGATCTCGAAGAAGAGATAGCCGCCACCAAATTCGACAGTCGCATGCGATTCTTGAAATTGCCTCCCCGGGTCTCAGCCAGGCAAGAGTATGAGGTCAATGCCACCTGGAAGATTTTCGATAATGATACCGCCCCCGGTTGCTCTGCCGTAGCCACCGCCTTTGCTCTCAAAGTGCAGCGCGAAATCGATATTCCGGTAGGGGTCGTGATTGCAGCGGTGGGTGGCAGTCCGATTCAACCGTGGCTGAGCCGTGAAGGACTAAATTCCTATCCTGACGGCAGGGGTTTGATCAAAAAAATCGACTCTATCGAAAAGGGGCTCAAGGAGAAGAACTTCCCCACGCGCAACCTGGTTCTCAATGCCCGAGAAAGCATGAAGAAGAAGATTGAGGAAGACCCGGCAAGACAGCTGTTTTTGTCTCCGACTACGCTGTACAACACCATGATCAATCCGCTGGCTCCTTATTTTTTTAAAGGGGTGCTCTGGTATCAAGGAGAAGCGAATGTCTATGAATCCGATGATTACGGCTTCTTCCTCACCACTTTGATTCGTGACTGGCGAGCCCGCTTCGATGAGCCTGAGATGCCATTTCTCTATGTTCAACTTCCCCCCTATGGTGCCAGGCAACTGGTTCCGGTCAAGGCCAGCCCTGTGGCCGAGTTGCGCTTTGCCCAGTCCCGGGCGGTGGTTGTGCCCTATGCTTATATGGCGGTGACTCTCGACTGCTGTCACGTAAAAGAGCCTGACTGGCATGCTTGCGACCGGGCTATGATAGGCCGTCGTCTGGCCGATATCGCCCTGGCGACCCAGTACAACAAGCCTTATCCTTATAAGTCGCCAAGTCTATTTACCCATGATCGAAAAGACAATAGAGTGGTACTTCATTTTCGAAACACGATGAAGTCTCTGAAGTCCGCAGGCAGCCGGCTAGAAGGTTTTTCGATCGCCGGTCGCGATGACAAACTGTTCTGGGCCAACGCCGAGTTGAAGGGGGATTCGGTAGAGGTCTGGTGCGACAAGATCAAGAAGCCCTTGAAGGTCTACTATGCCTGGGCCGACAATCCCCGGGGCAATCTCCTCGGGCACGGCGATCTTCCGGTGGTGCCTTTCGAACTGGAAGTGGAATAAGGATCATTCGAAGGCAGGCGAAATCGGCTCTCTGCTTTTAAAAACCTCTCGGTGCCTAAATCCCTCAATTGAGTGAGAGTTGTTTACCGACTGTGGCGGGAATAAAAACTTACTGGTTGGCGGTAGTTTTTTTCTCTATTACTATTGTCGGCATCATCTGCCCGTCTTCAGTGAATTCCATATAAAAGAGGATCGGGTTTAGGCGGGGAAGTCAAGCGGTTCTGGCTGTCCTAAGGCGGTTATTGTTGACAGGGACTTGGTTGTAAATTTGAACAGTGCCGCTGCAGCGTGCTATGGGAAAGTGTGTTTATCTCATTGGAGCGGACCTGCCTCCTAGAGCGATGTTTCTGCCTGGTCCATGTTTCGGGCTGATTGTTTTACAGAGTATCCACAGGTCTCGATCAACAAGAGTCTGCGGATAAAAAGGGTGACGGCCGCGCCACCGGTCGTCACCCTTTTTATTTTGACTGTATGCAGTGCTGTATATCCAATCGGATCACCATTGGCCTTTTGTATCGGTCTTCTGGTGGGCTATGTGGTATCAACCGTATTTATGTTGCAATGCCTCCAGGTCCCCTGTAATGCTGTCTTTGTTGGCGCTTGGCAAGGTCTGAAAAAATTGTTGTTTTCTGGAGTCTTGTTCTCGAAAAACCGCTAGTGATAAGGGCTTTGGTTCATTTACTCGAAGTCCGATAATTGTTTTGACACTAATTACGGGGGCGAGTTCTTGACGAGTGGTTGCCATGAACACGGAGGCAGTAAGGCTTTGCGGTTTCTGGATGTATATATTTTGGGTGACGTGCCCTTAAAATATTAGCGTTATTTAATAGTGTCGTTTCATGCGCCAGTTGCCGGTTTTACGGATTCAGCATTCAACAGACGTATTTTCCTTGTTTCACCTCTACAAAGGTCTGGAATATTTAAGCTATGATTCCAACATTAGATTAGGTCATAGCAAGGGAGTGATTACTATATGAAAAAGGGGTTGACCTTACTTGCCGCACTTGCTGCCGTAAGTACAAGCACCTTTATGAATGCACCTGCTGCATACGCACAAGGCGCCACTAATGTTAGTGAACTTACCGACGTTGTTGGTAATGAATGGGCATACAACGCTCTTAAAGAGCTAGTCAATCACCCATGTCACATATTAGTAGGTTATCCAGACAGAACCTTCCGCGGTCAGAAGTCCGCTACCCGTTTTGAAATGGCTGCAGCCTTGTACAAATACGAGCAGTGCATCGTAGAGCGGCTCAATCAGAAAGCTGACAAAGCTGACCTTGAGAAGTTCGCTGCTCTTCTTGAAGAGTTCAGAGGCGAGCTCAACAAGCTCAAGGCCAGAGTCGCTGATCTGGAAAGACGTATGAAGTTAGTCGAAGACAAGAATGTCGAGCAAGACATGAGATTGGCCTACGCTGAGCGCCAGAAGGGATTCCTCTGGGAGCGTGTTGTTAAAGGTACGGCCGTCGATGTTCGCGACATTAGCGTTGGTGTCGGACGTGGTGCCCGCGCAATTTACGAGTACTTGTTCTAAGGACTCGTTAGAACAATCTTGGACCTGACCTAGTCTACGTGACTCCCGTCGGCAATCTGATTGTCGACGGGGGTTTTGCGTGACTATCTGATTTGTTGCTGGTTCAAGATGCGAAGGCTGGGGAATGTCTTCAAAGTCGGACCGGGAAAAGAGATTTATCGAAAGCTTGCTCTTAAAGGCAGGCCTTTGTGCTTTGCGCCATTTCGACTCCGGGCTGGAAGTGACTCGCAAGGGCGACGGCAGTCCGGTCACCGAAGCCGATAAAGAAGTCGAGAGTCTTATCCGAGCCGCCATCACCGAGGCGTTTCCCGCCGATGGCATCCTCGGAGAGGAAGGGGAAGATATCGAGGGTGGTGGTCGTCGTTGGATCATCGATCCGATTGACGGGACCATGAATTTCTCCCGGGGCATACCGCTATTTTCCATTCTCCTTGCCCTGGAGGAAGAAGGCGAGATTATAGCCGGTGGTATCTACAACCCGGTCTGGAAGGATCTGTTCGTTGCAGTTGCCGGGGCAGGAGCATTTAAGAACGGTGAATCTTTGAGGGTTTCGAGTAGAACCAACCTGGAAGATGCGCTGGTGGCTTTCGGGGGGCCGGATCGATTGGTTGAAAAGGGGCTCTGGTCGAAACTGGGCGAAGTGGTAGGCTCTAGCTACCGGCAGCGCGGTTATGGAGACTATCTCGGTTTTGCCTATGTCTTCGAGGGCCGAGCGGAAGCAAATATCGAAGTGGATTTGAAACCCTGGGATCTGGCGCCGATGAAAGTGCTTGTCGAAGAAGCCGGGGGAGTTTATCGCGATTTTGCAGGGGGCAGCTCTATCTATCAGGGAAGCTGCATCGTCGGCAATAGCGAAATAGTTTCCAGGCTGGAGGAGATTTTGCAGGTTGGTCGATAAAGAACTACTGACAGCCCGTTTGGAAGCCGCCCAGCGGGTGGCGGACGCAGCGGCGGCTATAGTCAGACCCTTGTTCAAAAGCGACTCTTTACAGGTCGATTATAAAGAGGCGGTCTCTCCGATAGTAACCCAGGCCGACCGAGACGCGGAGGCGGCTATGCGCCTCATCTTGGAAGCCGAATTCCCCGACGATACCATCATCGGCGAGGAACACGGCGTCAAAGACGGTACCTCGGGATTTGCCTGGATCCTGGATCCTATTGATGGCACCATCGCATTTTCTATCGGCAAACCGGTGTTCGGTACTTTGATAGGGCTTGCCTGTCAAGGAGAATTCGAGCTGGGAATTATAGACCAGGCTGTTCTCGGCGAGCGTTTTCTTGGTCTGCGAGAAGGGGGTTCCAGTCTTAACGGCAATTTACTCAGCACTTCCGGCCGGACAGAATTGAGCCGAGCAAAGCTGGCTTTTACTTCGCCTTTGAAAGATCCTGGAGTGGAGCGGATTGTAGAAGCGGTTCACGTCACTAGTTATGGTGGCGATTGTTATAACTATGCTCTTCTTGCAAGCGGCTATCTCGATATTGTCATTGAAAAAGGGTTGAATCTCTACGACTATGCCGCGCTGGTGCCGGTGGTAGAAGGTGCCGGCGGTGTGATCAGCGACTGGCAGGGACGGTCTTTGACCCAGGCCGGCGGCAGCGATGTTGTCGCCTCTGCGACAAGAGCCCTTCATGACCATGTGCTGTCCATGCTCGCTTGACAATGGGCGCGGCACCGGAATATACACTGGGCATATCATTGATTAGAAAGTACAATTGCAGCCTGGAAGAATTTCGCTTCGGATAACAGGGCAACCCATGGACAGGACCGGCTGGTCGAAGACAATCAGATTCAGGATGGCGCTGGCGATGACCTTTACCGGTCTTGTCGCTATTGTTGTCTCGCATCTTATTGCTTTTAGCAGCAATAGCGATGCTTTTGGACTCTTTCTCAATCTACTGCCGTGGTATCTGCCGCTGTTCATACTTCTGGTCTTCATAAACTGGTTCATCGCCGGTGTGATTCTCAAGCCTCTCAATCAACTTTTGAAAGCGACAACTCAACTGGCAACCATGGATATTCGTGAGCGTCTTGATGTGGATGCCAATGAACCGGCAGAGACTCTGGAGTTGCGTAAATCGTTCAACAAATTGTTGAACAGGCTGGAGGAGTCTTTGAACATTCAATGTCAGTTTGTCGCCGACGCAAGCCACGAACTGCGCACGCCTTTGACCTCGATCCAGGGCTACACCAAACTTTTGATGCGTCGCGGCGATAATATCGACGCCAATTTATTGAGCGAAGCTCTGCAGACTGTGTCGGATGAGTCGGGGCGGTTGATTCGCCTGGTTTCGGACCTCTTGCAATTGGCGCGAGCCGATGCCGGTCAAGAGATAATCAGCCAACAGGAAGTAATTGATCTACGCGAAGTTCTGACCAGTGTGGAAGACACGGTGGTAATGGTGGCACCGGAACAAATTGAAGTTCAATTCATCATGCCGAAGACAGCGATAATGGTCAGTGCCGATCAAGATCGCTTGAAGCAGGTTTTTCTCAATCTCTCCAATAACGCCATCAAGGCTACCCAGGCGGGAGGCAAAGTGACGGTCACGCTTCGCTCCAGTCGGGGCCAGGCCGTGGTAAGGGTGATTGATACCGGTATCGGTATTGCGCCCTCCGACCAACAGCGCATCTTCGATCGCTTTTATCGGGTGGAGCGTTCTCGAACACGCAGTAAGGTATATGGTGGCGGCACCGGTCTGGGTCTGGCTATAGCCATGACGATAATCAAAGCTCATGGTGGCACCATCGAGCTGGAGAGCGAACTCAATAAAGGTTCCACGTTTACCGTCAGATTACCCGTATACGACAGCAAGCCTGCTGAGCTTGCCGCGAGTGGAAATGGCAACGAAGAGGTCGGCGAAAAGTTCGAGGAAGGCGATAAAAAAAAAGTGACGGAGCCTGATGAAAAGGTCCCAACCAGCTCCAACTGATAGCCGGATGAAAAAGAAATTCTCTATTTCTCCTTCGACCAAGACATTTTTGTTGCTTCTAATCTATTTTGTCGGTTTGGTGCTCTCCTGGATATTTGTGGAGATGTGCAGCCGCAACACGGGCTTTGCCGACTTCAGGCTCTTCTGGGGAGTAGGAGACGCCCTGGTCCGTGGACAAGCGTCTTCGATTTATCCGCGATTGACTGATACTACTTTCGATACCACCCTGTTCAATCAGGGGGTGCCCTTTCTTTATCCTCCAAATTTTGCGGTGTTTTCTAGAGTGTTCGCTTTTCTTCCTATGGTCCAGGCTTATGCCCTGACCAGGGCGTTTCTGGCTTGCTCTTTTATCGCCGGTGGAATCCTTCTGTATATGCGTGCTCTTAGAAAGCATCAGGACGAGAATAGGACTCCACCATACGCTCTTCTTTTTTTCTTGCCGGTGCTCCTGTTCTTCCCGGTTCAAGAATCTATAGGTATCGGTCAGTTGTCCGGATTTCTCTATGTGTTCTCGATTGCGCTGGGATTGTTTTTACTGGAGCGGCAGAAGCCGATGCTATCTGGTATGTCTTTCGGGTTTCTCTGTTTGAAGCCGCAACCGCTCGCGGCTATCTTGTTCGCTATGCTCTGTCTCGCCCTCTTCGAGCCGGGGATGAAGCGCTTTCGAATAAGATTCCTGGCTGGTTTTAGTCTGGTGGCACTTTTAAATCTAGGGGCCGCTCTCGCCCAGTTCGGTTGGACCGGAATATTGGAATGGGTCCATAGCGTCAAGGTCTGGATGGAGTTCTATGTCTGGGGAGATAGAACTTATTTCGAGCCATACTGGCTTATCTGCTCCTGTCCCATGATTCTTGGCCGGTTGGTGAAGTCGCTCTATCCGCAGTTTTTCTTTCCTGCGCTGCCTTCAATCTTGAGTTTGCCGGCTCTATCGATTGAGCTGGTTATGATCTATTTGCTCTGCCGGTCAAAAAGCTTGAACTTTTCCATTAAGTTGGAGTTGCTTCTCTGTCTTGTCCTCTTCAGCCTGCCGGTGGTCTCTCCTTATATGAGAGTTTATGATCTCAGCGTTTTCCTCATTCCTTTTTGGCTGCTTTTCTTCGGATGCATAAGTCTTCTCGATGAGAACCAGGTCAGAGCTACCAGGCTGGTTTCTTGCATTGCGATTTTATTTATAGCGATAGTGGATCTGCACTTGGTCATGGTTCCGCAGCAGTTGAGGATGGAGTTTCAGCACGGTAATCTGATAGTCGGGGCGGCGTGCCTGCTTCTCTGGAGCGTCTACATTCGCTTCGCTGTTCAAATCATGCGCAGATAATAGAAAGCCGGTCGCCATTTTTGCGACCGGCTTCTTTTTAGAGTCTTTTATTGAGAACTTCAGGAAGCGGCTGCGGCTTCTTCCTTGGCCTCTTCGGAGGCGCCTTCTTCGGAATGAGAATCTTCGGCGGCTTCTTCCGAAGCGACGCTGGCGGCTGCACCGGCACCGGCGGCAACTCTGGGAGCCATGGCTCTGGCGACCACGCCTTCGGGCGGGTTGAGAATTCTTATCTTCTCTTCGTCGACATTCAGGTCCTGGAAGTGGATCATATCGTCCGCTTCTTTGAGCTTGGAAAGATCGCCTTCTATGAAATCGGGGATATCGCCGGGGAAACACTCTACGTCAGCTGTCAGGGAGACTTCCATGAGCTGGGCGCCTTTGACGACAGCCGGAGCGGTGCCTTTCAGTTTGATCGGTACGCTCACGGTCAGCTTTCTGTCCAGTTTTATTTTGTAGAACTCGACATTGAGAACCTGACCGGTAGTGGCTTTGCGCTGTACTTTACGGATGATTACGCTGACTTTCTTGCCGTCTTCGTAATTGAGGTCCACCAGGTGGGAAAAGGCGGCCGCAGGCAGTCTTGAGAATTCTTTGGCGCAGAACTGCAGATTGACGGAGTCGAATTGAGGACCATAGATGGTGCCGGGCACCATGCCTTCTCTCCGCAGTTGATTAGGAGTTTTCTCTTCTCTTGTGGCGACGCTTAATGAGTATTTATCCATTGACCTTAATCCATCTGTATCTGTCTGTTCGCAGTCTTCTGTCGCCAGGGGCTACTGGAAGAAAGACGCTGGGGCGAAAGGATTCGAACCTCTGAATGCCTGGACCAAAACCAGGTGCCTTACCACTTGGCGACGCCCCAATATACCGTGCAATGCTGCATTCTATTGAATCAATCGGGTCGGTGTCAACTTATCGAGGCGAGATATGAACCGTAGATGAAGCTGGATTTTAAAAATTAGAAACGGTTTACTTTATGGCGGATTTGAGCTGACCGGCGGCATCTACCAGAGATCGGGCAAAATTGAGGGATTCCTGCTGGTCCGCTTCCCCGCTTGCCATCTGAGCGAGCGAATTGAGCCTTTCGCTTTCGTTCAAATTTGAGACTCTTATTATTGTCTCTTTCTTTGATTGTTCTTTACAGACCTGAACATGATTGTCCGCCACCGAGGCGATAATAGGATTGTGAGTGATTGAAAGAATCTGGTGGGACCTTGCCAGGCGGGCGAGCTTCTCTCTGATGGCATGCAGGGTCTTGCCGCTCATGCCGGCATCGATCTCGTCGAAGACCACTGTGGCGACCTGGTCTTGTCTTGCGAAAATCGTTTTGAGAGCGAGCATTATTCTGGATAGCTCACCGCCCGAGGCGATTTTAGAAAGTGGCTTCGGCGGCGTGCCCACATTGGTTGAAATTGTGAACTCGACTCTATCCAGCCCTGTGGGACCAGGTGTATCCAGCTTTTCGAACTCTATTTTAAACACCGCTTTTTCCATACCCAGATCTTTGAGTTCGAGCATGATGGAAGCTTCTAATGATTTTGCCAGACTGGTTCTTTTTCTGGTCAGCTCTGCCGCCAAGGTCAGGGTTTTCTCTTTTGCTTCGGCCAGTTTTTTTTCCAGGGCGCTTAGCTCTTCGGTGGCGTTTTCTAGATGCTCTATCTCTCGGGCAAGACTATCGCGTAGCTCTATAGCGTTCTTGAGCTCCGGACCGTATTTCCGTTTAATTGAAGCCAGAATCGCCAGGCGCTCTTCGACCCTCTCCAGGGTTTCGGGATCAGCGTCGATACCGTCGCCGTAGCGGCGCAGTTGCTGGCAGGCTTCTTCGGCGGTGGCGAGGCTGGTCTGAACCAGCTCCCTGACACCTTCTAGACCGGAGTCGAAGCTTACCAGGGAATCGACCATGGATAGAGTGGACTGCAGTTTCTCTAGAACACATGTGGACTGACCGCGGCCTCGGTCATCGAAAGAGCCGCTCAGGTTGTTTATGGATTCTTGAATGGATTCTTCTATCTCTTTTACGTTGGAGAGTAGGTTGCGTGTCTCTATCAGCTCTTCATCTTCAGTGACCGAATCTAATGACGCTTCTTCGAGCTCATTGAATTGAAACCGAGCAAAATCGAGTCTTCTTTCTCTTTCGTCCTCGCTAATCTGCATGCCAGTAAGAGCGCTCTCCAGCTCTTTGAAGTTCTGATAGGCGGCTTTGAAGTTATTGAGAAGCTCTTGATGTTTCTTCTCGGCGATTCCATCGAGAAGACCGAGCTGGGTCGAGTTATTCATCAGGGTGCGAATCTCATGCTGGGCATGGAAGGTTATGAGCAGGTTGCTCAGCTCCTTGAGCACGGAATGGTTGACAAGAATACCGTTGATTCTTGCCCTGGAACCGGATTTGGTTATCTCTCGAGAAATTACCAGGTCCGGTTGTTCGCTGTCGGTAAGCTCTTGTTCTGCCAGCCATTTTTTTGTCGCTTCACCGGGTTGGATGGTGGCTTCTATGTATGCTTTTTCGCTGCCGTGTCGAATGTAGGAAGCGTTGGCTTTAGCACCAAGGACGATGCTGAGCGCGTCGAAGAGAATAGATTTGCCTGCGCCGGTTTCGCCGGTGAGGACGTTTAAGCCTTCCGTCCATTCGATATCTATGGACTTTATGATTACGAGGTTCTCGATGTGTATGCTTTTTAGCATGTTCGTATATTCGTCCTGGTGGTGTTACTTCTGGTGCCCTCTGCTTGCACCAACAAGTATAATACCAGTCCCGAATTTTGGAACAGGTAAGCTCGGCCATTTTGAGCGTAAAGCTCAGTTGCGAGAATTTTTAAAGATAAAATCAGCTCACAGGCGCAAGGGTCTGGATGCTTATATTGGCTGCGACTTGTTTAGCCACTTCGGTAAAGGCCCGGGCGACAGCGCTGTCGGGATCTGATGCCACCACTGGTTTTCCAGTGTCCCCACCTTCGCGAACTTTCGTATCGAGTGGAATCTCGCCCAGAAAAGGTACGTCGTATTCTTCTGCCAGCTTTCTGCCGCCGCCGGTACCGAAGATATCGAATCTCTCTTCGGAGCCCGGAGGCTGGAAATAACTCATGTTTTCGACAAAGCCCAGCACGGGGACATTCATCTGCTTGAACATGGCGAGACCCTTGCGGCCATCTAGTAGAGCCACTTCTTGAGGAGTGGTGACGATCACGCCGCCGGATACGTCGGTGGCCTGGATCATGGTCAGTTGAGCGTCTCCGGTGCCCGGAGGCATGTCGACGATTAGATAGTCGAGCTCGCCCCAGTCCACATCGGTTAGGAATTGTTTGATCGCTTTATCCAGCATGGGACCACGCCAGATGAGCGGGGTGTCTTTGGCCACGAAGAAAGCCATGGACATGCATTTGATTCCATAGTTTTCGGCCGGGATGATGCGATTCTCTTTGGCCTGGGGCTCGTAATCGTCGACACCAAGCATGAGAGGGCAATTGGGACCGGTGATGTCGGAGTCGAGGATGCCTACCCGGGCGCCTAGGTTTTTCAGGGCGATAGCCAGGTTGATGGAGACTGTGGTTTTGCCAACTCCGCCTTTGCCGGATGTTACGGCGATAATATGTTTGACACCTTCGACCTGCAGTTTGTCAGAATTTCGCTTTTGCCCGGGCACGGTGGCGTCGGTTTCAATCGCGACGGATTCGACACCCTCTATCGACATTACAGCTTGCCTGGCATCTCCCTCTATCTTCTCTTTCAGAGGACAGGCAGGCGTGGTCAGGGTTAGTTTGAAGGATACCTTCGAGCCATCGATTTTGATTGCGGAGATCATGCCCAGGCTGACGATATCCTGGTTTAGATCGGGGTCCATCACCGTAGAAAGAGCTTTCTGGACCGACTTCTCTGAAAGTTTATTTGAGCCAAACATAGTCTTCTTTTGTTTCCTGTCTTTGAAACGCGCTTGTGTCTATATGCAAGACGAATTAGATAGGATATCTGTTTTTACGTGAACTTGTCCGAGCCATAATCAAAACTTCTGAATATTGCCCGAGAATCCGTCATATTTTTAACATCGCCTATCTTGCCAAGGGGGAAGAAGGATCCGGTTCCAGGTCGGTTTTTTTATAAATTTCAAAGATCTCGTCGTCACCGCCCACGGCCAGATTGGCTTTGATATCGGTATAGATTTTGAAACTGCTGTTTCGGGATGCCCACTGTCGGTAAGCTCTCTCCAGGGCTTCCGGGCTGACATCCTTCGATAGATGGATACTGAAAATCAAGAGTTTGGGAAGGTTGGAGAGGCTCTTTATGCCTTGATCGGTTAGCCTGGTGTTTGAAAGATAGAGTGACCGCATCTGTCTGTTTTCGGAGATCCATGAAGCGCTGCGGTCGCTTACGGGGATATCCATCAAGTTCAAAAATACCAGTTTCTTGAGGTTGTAGAGCGGCTGCAAGTCTTCTTCTTTCAGGGGGATATAGGCAAGGCTGAGGTATCTGAGTCTTGGCCAATTTTTAACCATGGTTTCAAGACCTTTTCGCGTTATTCCATAGCAGCGACTGATTCTGATGTCGTTCAGCCTGGTACAGGGTTTGAGCAAGTCTATGGCGCGATTGCCAACCTTTGTGTTGTCCAGGAGAATCTGGTTGAGAGTTTTGATCTTTGCAATTGGGACAAGAGCCTGGTCTCTTATTGGGGTGCCGACCAGATCCAGTATTTTCAGGTTTAGATGCTTTAAATGCTCCAGGTCTTCATCTTTGATGTTTTTGCACGAGTTGAGCGAGAGGTAGGTCAGACCGTCGGCATTCTCCAGATATGAGAGACCGACACCATCTATGGTGCTGGATTGCAGAACCAGTTCTTTTAGCGTTTTGATATGCGCCAGATGTTTATAGGCTTCCGGGGCGAGATCGGTGTCGGTAAGATCCAGATACTTGATTGGCAAGGTCTCAAGACTTCGAAGACCGCTCCCTCTTATTTTTGTGCCTTTCAGAATCAGGCTGTCGAAATTGAAATTGCCGTATTTTGTAGCAATTTCAGCCAGGTCCTCGTCCGTGATATTGTCTTTTGCAATAAGGCTGCGCTGTGTACTATCCAAATGACTGACGCGGTAGTCGCCGAAAGTAAATTTTTCGGGCTCTTTTGGCTGCGGTGCGGGAGTCTTCGTTATAGATTCCAGTTTGTTTCTCTGTGTTTTGATTGTGAGAGAAGTGGCGAGAACGAGAACCAGAAACAGTGCTGCAATCGAGATAAATATGTCTCTGGTTTTGATTCTTTTCGATATGGGCTCGACGGATTCCTCTTTGATCTGTTCCGTGGCTTCGGGCTGCAGGCAACGGGCAAGATCGTTTTCAAGTTCTTGCATAGACTGCTGACGGCTTTCCGGATTTCTGGCGAGGGTTTTTGCCACCACCTTCTCAAGCGCCGGTGTGCAGTTTATATCTGGGGAGCTCTGGGAAAGTGATGGCGCTTCGCTGGAGGTCTTTTGCTGGAGAATAGTGATCGATTCTCCTGTGTGAAAAGGTGTTCTGCCGGTGAGCATCTTGAAGAGAATGCATCCAAGAGAATAAATATCCGACCTTTCGTCGCCGGCTTTACCAGAGGCTTGTTCCGGGCTCATATAAAGCGGTGTTCCGATAATAGAGCCCAGCCGGGTCAACCTTCCTGAGCTCTCGCCCTGGCTCTCTCTTCTGGCCAGACCGAAGTCGATTATAGTGGCATGGATTTTATCCGGGTATCCGGAGATGATGATGTTGGCGGTTTTTAGATCGCGATGGATTATCCCGCGACTGTGGGCATGGCTCATGCCCCGGGCAATCTGGCTGGCTATCTCTACCGCTAGCGCTTCCGGGAAGACCCCTTCTCTTTTGAGAATGTCGTCCAGGCTATCACCGTCTATATAGTCCATGACTATGTATGGAAAGTTCTTGGCGGTCAATCCAAAATCGAGAGTCCCCACGATATTAGTGTGGGATAGCTTGCTCGAGGTTTGAGCTTCTCGCTGGAATCTGATGAATGCCTGGTTGTCGTCGAAGGTCGACTGAAGCAGCTTGATCACCACCTTCTTGTCGAGGATGGTGTCCCGGGCTATGAATACCATGCCCATGCCTCCCTGGGAGAGAAATCGGTAGTCTTCGTAGCGGCTTCCCAGCGCTTTCTCCAGCTCGGTTATGTTGTGATCGCGATTCTTTTGCAAGGTCGGGTCTGCTACTTGAGAGCGAATATCGACAGAAGCAACTCTTCAAACTTTTCGCGCTGTAAATCTGCCGCCATCTTTACTTTTCTGCCACCAAACAGGGTTGTGTGGGTTTTGCCCATGCTCTTGCCCGAGACCGCCACGTCTATCTTTATATCTTTGAATTCGAACAGTTCCGGTCTAATCGCTGCTGCTGCCGTGATCGTATCCCAGAAAAAATACTCAAATCCTTTTACCAGGGACCAGAGCTTTGCCGCCAATTGCGACGCCTTTGAAGTGGGAGTCTGGTTGTCCAATCTATCTAGAAACTCTTTAGTTACCGGCAATCTATCGGTCAGATCGAGGGTGATTAGCTTTAGCGGGATTTTTGTACCGAGAATTTTTTTGAAGGCTTCGGGATCGGCGTATATGTTCCACTCAGAGCTGCCGTCATGCCCTTCTTCTTCGACGTTGCCATCGACGTTTATAGCACCACCCATGATGATCATTTCGTCGACTTTCTCCGTCAGTTCCGGCTTCTCTTCGAATATCTTGGCGATATTTGTGAGGGGACCGGTGGTGACTACGGTGAACGGCACCCGTGAATTAGCCAGGCAGTCTCCGAAAACCACTTCGGTTCTCCTCGGGCGGCCGACCTGATAGCGCTTCTTCAGGTAGTTCTCACCAAAAATTGGCAACTCGTTTATGATATGGCTTTCTCGACGCCAGTTTTCCGGAAATGGATTGGGCATTTCTTCCGGGCAGAGCGAGATTTCGGCTCCTTCCAGTTCCAGGAAAGTGGCTATTTTTACCATCGCTTCGAAGGCCAAATCCGAATAGCAATCACCGTTGGTTACACCTACGGCTTGCAGGTCCACATCCGGGGAGAGCCAAAGCAGCATGGCGCTCAACAAATCATCAACGTGTCCATCATGATCGTGCAGGACCGGTCTTGACATATAAAAGCTGTTCCCCTGGCAACTTGCCTGATTACAAAAGAGAGTTTACTAACTACACTTAAGAATTGCATTAGCAAGCAAGGACTGTTGTCACATCTTTACCAGGTTTGTGGTGATATCAGAGAATGCCGAGTTCCATCTGGGCATCTTCGCTGGCCATGGTTTTGGGGTCCCAGCGAGGGCTCCATACCAGCTCGACTTTCACCTCTTTGACCCAGGGCAGCTTCTTGACTGCCTGGTGGGCCTGGGCTTGAATCACGCCACCCAGGGGACAAGCCGGACTGGTCAGGGTCATTTTCACGGTGACGTTGGACTGGTCTATCTCTATGCCATAGACCAGACCCAGATCGATGATGTTTACCTCGAGCTCCGGATCTTTCACTGTTCTGAGGTTCTCTCTAACGACGTCTTCTTGCAAGCTGGTCATCATTTTTTGACCCCTCCTTGTTCAACCTCTGCGCTTTCGAGCCCTTCGATCAATGTATTCCAGGGAAGGAGCGCACATTTAATTCGGACAGGATATTGTTTTACTCCCTGGAGGGCTTCGAGATCTTCCAACTCTTCAGGAAGCTCTATCTGGCTCTCTTTATTGAGCATCATCGCCTTAAAAGTATCGATTATTTTTCGTGCTTCGGAAACAGGCAGTCCCATTATCGCTTCGGACATCATCGAACCGGACGCGGTGTTTATAGAACAGCCGTGGGCTTCCATCTTGATGTCTTCTATCTTGCCGTCTTTGACTTTGAGATAGAGGGTGAGCTCATCGCCACATAGTGGGTTGACTCCTTCGGTACAGCAAGTAGCCTCGGCAATCTTTCCGTGATTGCGGGGGTTATGGTAGTGATCGAGGATGGTTTCTCTATAGAGGTCGTCTGCCAGATTCATATTCCCAGAACCTTATCCACTGTTTTCATAGATTCTACAAGGAAATCCACTTCTTCCCTGGTATTGTAAATATAGAAACTGGCTCGGGCTGTACCATGGATGCCCATGCTGGTCATGAGCGGCTGACAGCAGTGATGTCCTGCTCGCACGGCAATGCCGCTTTCGTTAAGGATCTGACCCAGATCGTGGGGATGAACTTCGCCATAGAGGAAGCTGATTACACCGCCTCTTCTCTCAAGCTCCTTTTCCCCCGGACCCAGGATTTTCATGCCGGGTAGGCTGTTCATGCGATGCATGGCATACTCGGTCAGTTCCAGTTCGTGCTGCCGGACATTCTCCATGCCGAGCTTCTCCAGATAATCGAAAGCCGCTCCCGATGCGATGACGTCGGCAACATTAGGGGTGCCGGCTTCGAATTTCCAGGGCAATTCGTTATAGCGGGTGCGATCTGTTTTGACGATGCTGATCATATCGCCGCCGTACTGGAAGGGGGGCATTTGATTGAGAATCGCTTCTCTGCCCCAGAGTACGCCAACGCCTGTCGGACCGAGCATCTTATGCATGGAGAAAACCAGAAAATCGCAGTCCAGCTCGCGGACTGAGGTGGGCAGATGGGCGACACCCTGGGCGCCGTCCACCAGAACCAGAGCACCTTGTTTGTGCGCCAGGGATATGATCTCGTTTAATGGCGTGATCGTGCCAAGCACATTGGACATCTGGGTAACGGCAACCAGTTTGGTTTTTTCGTTGATAGCCGCTTTCATTTCGTCCATGTCCAGTTCACCATCGGTGGTGAGACCGACAATCACCAGTTTCGCATTTTTGCGCTCGGCCAGAGCCTGCCATGGCACGAAGTTGCTGTGGTGTTCCATAATAGAGACGACGATTTCGTCCCCTGCGGCAATATTTGTGTCGCCCCAGCTATAGGCCACCAGATTGACCGCTTCGGTGGCATTGCGGGTGAAGATGATCTCCTTTTCCGAGGCTGCGTCTATGAACAATCTCGCCTTGTTTCTGACATTCTCGAACGCGTCGGTGGCTTCTTGCGATAGCGTATGGATGCCTCGGTGCACATTGGAGTTATAGTTGCGGTAATAATCTACTAAAGAGTCGATCACTGCCTGCGGTTTCTGGGATGTGGCGGCGTTGTCCAGGTAAACAAGTTTGTTTCCTTCTATGATCCGGTCTAGAACAGGAAAGTCTTTTCTGAGCTCGAGGCTGTCGAACATAGGTCTTATAGCTGATTTGCCGGTTTTCGTGTTCATTGTTGCTGTGTTCATCATTAGCCTTCGCTGTCGCCTATCCAGATCTCTTCTCCGCGCAGCTCTACCCTGTAAACAGGAATCGGAAGCACTGCCGGGAGACATAGCGCTTTGCCAGTTTTTAGATCAAATCGCGCTCCATGTCTTGGGCATTCGATTTGATGGTCGGTCAATTCTCCTTCTCCGAGCGGGCCATCATCGTGACTGCAGAGGTCGGCGATGGCAAAGATCTCACCTTCCACATTGCAGATAGAGACGCTCTTTCCATCGACTTCGAAGACCCTCGATTGTCCCGGAGGAATCTCGGATATGGCGGCTACTTTCTGAAAGGTGACGGCCATGATCTATGCTCTTTCCTTGTGGATCTTGGTTTTGATCAGATCATGAATCCAGTCGTTTGCCACTTTATCCGGAAGGGATTCGAGTACCGTGTCGAAGAATCCGGCGACAATAAGCTCTTCTGCCGTTTTCTTGTCTAGACCGCGAACCATCAGATAAAAGACCTGATCTTGATCTACCGGGCCTACCGTGGCACCGTGGGAGCATTTGACGTCGTTGGCGAGAATCTCCAGCTTAGGTATGGAGTCGGCTTTGGCGCTCTTGCCCAGGAGCAGATTCTTGTTGGTCTGGTAGGCATTTGTTTTCTGGGCAACTTTATCGACTTTGATATTGCCCTGATAGGCAGAGACCGCTTCGTCTTTGAGGGCGACCCGGAAGTTGATATCGGATGTGGTGTTGGGAGCGGCATGCTCCTGGATGGTGTTGTAGCTCATGTGTTCATTCATGTCGCCGAATACGACACCGAGCATCGCGCCATGGGCTCCTGCTTCCAAAAGTCTGGTTGAGATTTCTGATTTCAGCTGATAGCCGCCCACTCCTACGGTGAGGGTGCTGATACTGGCATCGGCAGTGACATTGCCGGTGGATTTGCCGACCATGAAGCAGTTATCTCCCAGCGCCTGGACCTCTATGTAAGAGACCGATGAGCCTGCTTCGGCATGGATCAAGTTTCGGGCGTTGACCAGGGAGAGTTTTTTGACGTCACCATCAACGGTGCTATCGAGTTCGTCATCGCAGACGAAAGCGTTGACCACGGAGACTTTGGAATGCTTTCCTGCTTTTATTAGAACGCGGGGAAAGAGAGAGCAGCCTGCTTCGCTTTTGTCCAGTTTGTTGACCACAAGAAAAGGCTTTTCGATAACCAGATTGGCGGGGATCTCTAGATAGGCGCCGCAGTTGAAGAGGGCTTCTTGCATCCAGTCGAATTTGTCTTTGCTCTCGTCAATATTTCGAGTTTCGCTTTCTAAGAGGGTTTTCAAAGACTCGGCGTGGTTTTTAATAGCTTCATCAATGGGCACGAATACCACGCCGGCTTTCTCCAGCTTCTCATCGAGATCGACCCTCCAGGAATTGCCGGTGGTGGAGAAGACCGCTCCGGCTCTTTCGGAGAAGCGCTCTAGTACTTGCTGTTCGGTCTTGTTGCCAGGGCTCTGGAAAGCCGGCGAGGAGGTTTTGATCTCTGCTAGATTCAGTTTGTCCACCCGGGTCTTGCGCCAGGTATCGGACTTGATAGAAGGGTTCGGCGACTGGAGGAATTTCTCCAGGGCGTTTACCCGGAAGACTTTGAGCCATTCCGGTTCGCCTCTGTCGATTGACAGGTTGTCCACACCTTCTCTGGTTATTGTACTCACTGTGATTGACTCCGACATTTTTTACCGTTCTTTCCTATCTATCCTACTGAGCCTTCCATCTCCAGCTGGATGAGGCGATTGAGCTCGACTGCATATTCGAGCGGAAGCTCTTTGGTGAAGGGTTCGAAGAATCCGTTCACGATCATGGCGGTGGCTTCTTCTTCGTTGAGACCACGGCTCATCAGATAGAAGAGTTGCTCCTCGCCTACCTTAGATACAGTAGCTTCGTGCTCGATATTCACATCTTTCTCGTCGATTTCCATGGTCGGATAAGTATCTGATCTGGAGTCTTCGTCAAGAAGAAGGGCGTCGCACTTAATCGAGGTTTTGACGTTGGTGGCACCGGGATAGACTTTCACCAGTCCTCTATAAGAGGATCGACCGCCGTTTTTAGAGATTGATTTCGAAACGACGATAGAAGTGGTGTCAGGCGCACCGTGGACCATTTTGGCACCGGCATCCTGGTGTTGATCGTCGCCGGCGAATGCCACCGACAGCACCTCTCCATGGGCCCTGGGACCCATCAAGTAGATAGCGGGATATTTCATGGTCAGTTTGGAACCCAGGTTGCCGTCCACCCATTCGACCTTGGCGTCTTCGTAGGCGACAGCGCGTTTGGTGACCAGGTTGTAAACGTTTTTCGACCAGTTTTGAATAGTCGTATAACGGATATGGGCACCGGGCTTGGCGATGAGCTCGACCACCGCCGAGTGCAGCGAGTCTGTGGTGTACACCGGTGCGGTGCATCCTTCAATATAGTGAACGAAGCTGCCTGGTTCGGCGATGATGAGAGTCCGTTCGAACTGACCCATGTTCTCGGCGTTGATTCGGAAATAGGCTTGCAGCGGAATCTCCACCCGGACACCCTTGGGTACCCAGACAAAGCTGCCACCGGACCAGACGGCGGAGTTGAGGGCGGAGAACTTGTTGTCGGCAGCAGGAATTACCGAGGCGAAGTGCTCGCGCACGATATCTTCGTGCTCTCTGAGACCAGAGTCCATGTCGAGGAAGACCACGCCTTGGGCTTCAAGATCCTCGCGTATGGAATGGTAGACAACTTCGGACTCGTACTGGGCGGTGACACCGGCGAGGAACTTTCTTTCGGCTTCGGGTATACCGAGGCGGTCGAAGGTGTTCTTGATGTTGTCCGGCACTTCATCCCAGCTTTTCTCTCCTTTTTCGGAGGGCTTGATGTAGTAGTGGATGTTGTCGAAATCGATATCGTTGAGCAGATTGGTATTGCCCCAGGTCGGCATCGGCTTCTTGTTGAAGATATCCAGCGCCTTCAAGCGGAATTCCAGCATCCACTGAGGCTCTTTTTTCATCTGGGAGATCTGGGTAACGATTTCTCTGGTCAGACCTTTGCCGGACTTGAAGATATAGTCTTCTTTGTCGTGAAATCCGTACTGGTAGTCTTTTCCAAGATCTTTCAACTCTTCCATTTTAGGATCGTAGGCTGTTTCGGCAGACATAGTTGCCTCCTTGATGCGGTTGGGGCTAAGCGGTGGTGGACGCAAGCTCCTGAGTTACCCAGTCATAACCATGCTCTTCCAGCTTGGTGGAGAGCTCCGGACCGCCCGAAAGAACGATCTTGCCTTCGTGGAAGACATGGACATGGTCCGGTTTTACATAGTTCAAAATTCTTTGATAGTGTGTGATCAGCAAGATTGCCGAATCTTTGGAGACCAGTGAGTTGACCCCTTCCGACACGGTCTTCAAGGCGTCGATATCGAGACCGGAGTCGGTCTCGTCAAGAATTGCCATCTGGGGTTTGAGCAAAGCCAGTTGCATTATTTCCAGGCGTTTTTTCTCTCCGCCGGAGAAGCCGTCATTGACATAGCGGGAGAGGAACTGCTTGGGAACACCCAGCCTGTCCATCACCTCTTTGAGCTCTTTGCGGAATTCTTTCACCGGGATCTCCTGACCGCGAACCGCTTTGACCGATGCGCGCAGAAAGTTGGAGACCGATACGCCTGGAATGGCAACCGGATACTGGAAGGCGAGGGTGAGGCCGAGGCGGGCGCGTTCGTCGGTGGGCATCTCGGTGATGTCCTGACCCTTGTACTTCATGCAGCCCCCGGTCACCTTGTACTTGGGGTGACCCATCAAGGTATAGGAGAGAGTCGATTTGCCGGAGCCGTTGCGGCCCATGAGGGCGTGGGTTTCGCCGACATTAATTACCAGATTGACGCCTTTGAGGATCTCTTTGTCTTCGACTTCAACGTGGAGGTTTTCGATAGATAGTAGGGGGCTGTCTGCACTCATTTGAATTCGCCTTTTGTTTCCTTTATATCTTCTTGGTTGGCGCCGGAGAGTCTTTCTCCCCAGCTATATCCAAACCGTATGGTTGTTGCATAAATAAGGATCGTACTCCTTTTCCGGTGATCTTCTCTTGGGAACGACCTTAAAGTTTCTGAAGCTTTGTATTTATGGCTTTTACAGATATAATAGTATCAAAAGTATCAAAAAGCAATCAAGGTCTTAATAATCCTTTTCTATAGCGATCTTGAAAAGCGTGTCGCCATCAGGCGATTTCCGGCTGATGAACGGTCGGGGACCGAAGGGAATGGTCAGAATAATGAAGCTGTGAGGTTTTCGCTGACTAAACAAAGCGCTAAGGTATTTATTAGAGTTATTTCTGCATCTGGAGGCAGAGCTGTTACAAATGATTACGCACCGGATGGGCGATGAGCCTGGTAGCACCCAGGATGTCATCCTTTTGAATCTTAAGAGGCAGGGCGAGATGTCGGTCAACGATCTTTGCCAGGCCCTCGGCATTACGGCAATGGCGGTGCGCCGACACCTCACTGTTCTCCAGAATGACGGCTTTGTCGAGTCCGAGATCATTCGACAGAACAGAGGCCGGCCGAGCTATCGGTATAGGCTGAGTAAGAAGGCGGAGTCTCTTTTCCCGAGTGGATATCAGGACCTGGCCAGGGACCTGTTAGAGGCCGTCCGGGAACAATCCGGTCCTGCCGGAGTGATGGAGCTTTTAAAAATCAGGAACCAGAAGCGATTGGACCGGCTCATGGCCAGGGTCAAAGATCTCGATCTGGAGAGGCGGGTAGAAGAAGTCTCCAGAATATTTTCCGAGGACGGCTATATGACAGAGTGGGAGAAGATGGATGACGGTAACTTTTTCATCTTCCAGCGTCATTGCGCACTTCATGACGTGGCCAGCGAATTCAGGCAGGTCTGCGCCCTTGAGCCTTCATTAATGGAGCAGCTTTTGGGCACTAAAGTGACCCGAGAAAAATATATGCTGAATAACGATCCGGTTTGCGGCTACGTAGTCTATAGCAGTTAGATTCCGCGAAGCTCCCAGTCGCTGGTGGGCAGCCTTGGCGTTATCGTGGATAGTTTGACGAAGTTGGCGGCACCCCGGGCTGCGATGGGCAGACCTCCGGTGATGACGATATTGTCTTTGGCCGCCACCAGGCCTTTGCTCAATAAAATCTGCTCGACCATCGAGAGAGTCGAGATGGAATCGCTGACTTCGGTGAGCATCAGTGGTGTCGTTCCCCATAGCAAGGTGAGCTGGTTATAGACATGCACATGCTGGGTCAGGGCGATGACCGGCGCGTGGGGGCGCAGTTGAGATATCAGTCTGGCTGTGGAACCACTTTTGGTGAAGGTGGCTATCAGCTTGGCGCCGGTGTCCACGGCCATTTCGCAGGCAGCGTGGGCGATGGCATAGGCGGTACTTTGAATGTCGTGCTCGCGAAGCTCTTTTGTGTCCAGGCATGCTTCTGTCGAATGGGCGATTCTCTCCATCATCTGGACGGCTCTAACAGGGTAGCTTCCCGTAGCTGTCTCTTCCGAGAGCATTACGGCGTCGGTCCCGTCCAGGATGGCGTTGGCTACGTCCGAAGCTTCTGCTCTGGTCGGGCGTGGATTATTGATCATCGAGTCGAGCATCTGGGTCGCTGTAATTACCGGCTTGCCTTTGGCATTGGCCCGTCTTGTGATCAGCTTTTGGGCTGGGGGCACTGATTCTGGTGGCATCTCGACTCCCAGATCGCCCCGAGCGATCATGACACCATCGGTGACATCAAGAATTTCGTCCAGTACTTCAAGGGCTTCCGGCTTTTCCAGCTTGGCGATCACTACCGGCGGAGGCCAGTGGTCGCCGATGCATTCTCTTAGATCGAGAATGTCTTGTTTGTCTCGGACGAAGCTGAGCGCTACGAAATCTACTTCGCATTCCAGACCGACTTTAAGGTCTTCCCTGTCTTTTGCGGTTAATGCCGGAATAGAGAGTCTCACACCGGGAATATTAATTCCCTGATTGTTTTTGAGAATACCTCCGGATATGATTTCGCATTTGCAGTCGGTTCCGTCGGTTTCCAGAACTTTAAGTTCGATGATTCCATCATCGAGAAGAATAGTGTCGCCGGGACCTACTTCGGCGGGCAGCGGTTCGTACTTGGTGTAGACGATGGTCTCGTCGCCTTCTATTTTTCTGTTCGTCAGGGTGAAGGTCTTTCCTGGTACCAGATCAACCGGTTCGTTGTTTTTCAACTTTCCTGTTCGGATTTTTGGACCGGATAGATCAAGGAGTATCCCCACTGCCTGATTGAGGTTGTTGCTCAGCATGCGCAAGTCTTTGACTACGTCTCGAATGAACTGGTGCTCGGCATGGGAACAGTTGATTCTTGCGACATCCATTCCTTCTACAATCATCTTCTCCAGGGTGGGGAGGTCCCGGCAGGCCGGACCGATTGTAGCTACAATCTTTGTTCTAGCCACTTTTGTGGTTGTCTCCGTCTTCGGTGGGTTTAAATCGATAGCCAAAACTGCGAGTTTCCTTACTTTGTATTTTGTGGGTGGATAACCTGCACCTTATTTGGTGCGGGTGGCATAGTCGCTCTTTGTTCTTTCCAGGTTGTCGAGGCTGATATCCTGGAAGCAATTGTCTGTGGACTCGTAGCTCTCCAGGGTCTCATTCGAAACTTTGCCTTCTTCCAGCATGGAAAGCAAGGTGTTGAATTTCTCTAAATGTTTATTGAATCGATCGATGGCATATTGCTTTGCCTGACCGGTGGTTACCAGAAACGGCCAATCCGAGGATTGGACCAAAAGCAGCTCTCTGGCAGCTTGCCTCAAGGCACGCTTTTGCAGGTCATCGGAAGTTTTGTCGCTGGTTCTATGTTTTTCGAGGCAGGCTTTGAAGTCTGACTCTGCTTTGTGGATTTTTTCCCACATCCATTCAGTCTCTTTGTTGAGCCAGACGTCCCAGGCTCCGCCCGAACCCCAGGATGATGCCGGCAATTCCAGGGCATGCTCTGGTTTGTTCCGGCTGATATAGTCGCCCGCCTGCACCAGCTCAATTTTTGTGTACTTATTCAGTTTGCGGATTACTTGCTTGATGAATTCCACTCCTTCGAACCACCAGTGTCCGAAGAGTTCGGTGTCGAATGCCACCAGCAGCAATCCCGGCTTTCCGGCCATTCTGAAGTGATCGTGGAGTTGTTTTTGAATCAATCCGACATAGTGATCCGAGTTCTCTTTGACTCGCTCGGCGGCAATTTCCGGGTTGTAGAGATGTTTCTCTCCCAGGTTGGTATCTTTCGAGGTCAGCTTCCAGTAGTTGAGTCCGGATCGATCATCTTTCTTGTGGAACTCGCGGTAGTTTCCGTCTCCGGGATAACCATGATCCTGGGACCATACTTGATAGCCCGCTTCTTCATGACGACCCATGACAGCAATGGGATAGTCTTTCAGGCTGAAAGCTTCGAAGGTGTCGTAGCCGGTCTCCGGTCTTTTGGGGGCTGGCACATAGTCTATAGAGCCGTAAGGACCGAAGACTTTGCGAAGTTCAGCGGTCTCTCCGCCTTTGACCACGAAGGACTCGGTGAAGAAGTATTCGATGCCGATTTGATTTAGATAATGACCGATGCCGGGACGTTTCTCGTCTGCAGGGCGGTAGGCGCATTCAGGCAGCCAGAATCCCCTGGGGGTTTTGCCGAAGTGCTTCTTATAAGTACTCAGCCCGGTCTGGAACTGGAGGTTGAGTGAAGTGTCCTCTTCGAGGAGGGGCGAGAGGCAGTGGGTGGCGCAAGAGGTGGTTATCTCTATCAGTCCTTCATCTTGAAAGCCTTTCAGCGCGCCGATTATGTCCCGGCCCCAGCGTCCGGTGAAGGAATTCTGGGCATCGGCGTACCAGTTCTGGTAGTAGCGAGAGAGATGGAGGAGTTCCGGATTGGGCGATTCTCCCCGGGGCTTGAATCTTGCTTCGTCAATTTGAGCTGCTTCCATCTTTCGGTCGCAATAGGAGACAAAGCCTTCTTTCATGTGCTCGTCGCTGAGCTGTTCTGCCAGTACCGGCGTAATGCCCAGGGTGAGATTGGCTTTGATGCCTTCATCCTTCAGTTCGGCTATGGCATTGAGAAGTGGAATGTATGTCTCGGCCATGCACTCGTAGACGCTTTCTTCTCCGAAAGGCCACATCCCTGCTTTTCGATAAAAAGGCAGATGACTGTGCAGTACGAATACGAAAGAACCAACGCTCAAGAGGCAACCTGCAAAATTTGAATTGCTTCGGAATATATCAACTTGGGTAGGCTTTTGCTACCTGGATGACCGCCATCATTTACTAATCTTGAAAATGCTTCTGGCCTTATATAGGATAGTGACAATGTTTTTTCGGAGAGTGGTTTTCCAGGATAGTTCTCGATGACTGATTCAGAAAGCAAGCCAGCCGGCAAAAAAGAGAAGAAAGATATTCCGGTGGAAGAGTTTCGGGGAATGGTCAAACGCGCTCCTGTGCGTCGCAAACCTGCAGAGCCGGTCAGCACGGAGAAGACGGATAACAAAGTGATCAAGATGTTGGACAAGAATCCCCTGGGCATGACTTTGCCCGAGATGGCAGGAGGTCCCAGGAAAATCGGGCGCATTCGCACTCTGCGCCCGATGCTGGCGGCGGCTATCAAGCAGGGTCTGGTCATGCCGGTGAGCCAGCGTTCGGGACATACTGTGTATCGGCTGGTCAAGCATATAACCAACCGCTGAACTTACTTATTCAAATAGCTTTGCAATAACGTGATTACTTTCTGTTTCTCTCCCGGCAACCGCACTGTTTTTTGTCGGGATCGTTCACCCTTTACCAACGTTACAGAGCTTCTGGTTGTCGAGAGCACCAGGGCGAGAAAGCCGATCAGGGCATGATTGGCTTTTCCTTGAAGAGCTCTCTCTTTGAGGGAGATCCGCAGTCGGTCTTCTTTGACGTCGAGGATTGCGTCTTCTCTCGACCCTGGTTTGACGATCAATCGAATGGTTGTTCCCCGGGCGTCTTCTTGAATCGCTTTTTCCAAATCTTCAATCGTTATCATTAATAATGACCCCGAGCCGGATAATATACAGATAAGTCATCTTAATAGGATCGAGCCGGGAGGAGAAGACCATGGCTGTGAAAGCAGGTTCCATCACAGTAGGACCAGACCAACCATTTTTGATCATCGCAGGTCCCTGCGTGATTGAGAGTTGGGAGACAACGATAAACACCGCATCCGCCCTCAAGAAGCTTGCGGAGACCCACGGTTTTTCTCTGGTCTTCAAATCATCTTTTGACAAAGCCAATCGTACTTCGGTGGACTCTTTTCGAGGACCAGGGCTGGAAGACGGTTTGAAGATGTTGGCGGATGTGAAGAGGCAGCTCGGTCTTGCCGTGCTCAGCGATGTTCACGATGTGGAGCAGTGTCGAGCCGCCGGCGATGTTCTCGATATTCTGCAGATCCCCGCTTTTCTCTGTCGTCAGACCGATTTACTGGTGGCAGCGGCTAAAACCGGCAAGGCTGTCAATATAAAGAAAGGTCAGTTCGTGGCTCCTCGAGATATGACCCATGCGGTGAAGAAAGTCGAGGACTCGGGCAATCGGAATATTCTACTGACAGAGCGTGGTACTTCATTCGGTTACAACAATCTGGTAGTGGATATGCGTTCTCTTCCGATCATGAAAGAGACGGGTTATCCGGTTATCTTTGATGCCACACATTCAGTGCAGCTTCCCGGGGGCGGAGGCTCGGTCTCTTCGGGGCAGCGTCAGTATGTGCCCCATCTGGCCAGGGCGGCTGCCGCGGTGGGAATCGATGGGATGTTCATGGAAGTGCATCCTGACCCGCAATCGGCTAAAAGCGACGGTCCCAATCAGGTGGCTCTTTCCCAGGTGGAGGATCTGATAGTGCAGGTTCTGAAAGTGCACAATCTGAAAAAACAACTGGAAGAGCTCGAGCTGACAGGCAACGGCAAACCTTTGAACAGTCAACTCAGAACCAGCACAGTAAGCAGTAAGTGAAAAAAGCATCCGCCAGCATCAAATCATCTAGGCTCTTCACCATGGCACTCTGTCTGCTTTTGCTTTCAGGGTCCTCCACCTATTGCCAGGATTTGAATGAGACGGCTAAGGGCTCAGCGCCGGCTTCTTCTGAGAACATTTCTTCTCTGGGTCAGAGCGGTGATGACTCAGACGAGTTTCCGGGAGAGGCGGCGGCTGAAAACGGTGCCGAGGGCAGCGAACAGAGTTCTGCCGCAGCGCAGCAGCCTGAGCAAGAGACGGTGGAAGAAAAGGAACTCACTCTTTCCGATATCGTTAAAAAAACGTTTGAAGCCTATGGTGGTGAAGAGTCTCTCAAATCTTTGGTAGATAACGCTCAGGTCTTCGGTAAGCTGATTCCGCCGAGCCCAGCTGGAAAGAAGCAATATTTCGCTTATCGCAAATTTCGTAAAGGTGATCGCTGGCGTGTCGATCTGGAGGCTCCACCGTCCCAGGCCGCTTCGGTGCCGGTAAAACGGGTGCTCGCCTTCAACGGTCTTGCCGGCTGGCGTTCTGTCAGCGATGCGGTTTCGGATCTCAATCCGGTCAGACTGGCTCAGCTCAATGATGACAATGAGTTTCAACCGGATCTTCTTTCTGTCTGGGGCAAGGAGAGTCCATTTACTTTCCGGCTTCTGGGCAAGACCACATTTCGCCAGGTTCCGGTCTTTGCCGTGCTGGTCTCCGCCAAAGACGGTCGGGACTGTACTCTGTTCATAGATCAACGCAATTATCTGGTCGATGGTATCAAATATAAAACCAGGTCCACAAAAGAGGAGGAGAGTCGCACCGTTACGGTGGAATATTCGCAATATAGACCCAGCGAAGGCACCATGTTTCCTTTTCATCAGACCCGCTACATCAACGGGCGTCTTGCCTCGGAGCTCTCTATCGCCAGTGTTCTCTTAAGCGAGCCTGTGGCTGATGCGCTTTTCGACAGGCCCCAGTCAGCGGGCAAGGTCTCTCTAGCTGCGCCAATAAAGGTGAATTTCAGTTATGTCCAGAATGAAGTACTGGTAAAAGGACGTATTAACGGTGGCGAAGAGCTTCTCTTTCTTTTTGATACCGGAGCCTCTGATACCATCATCGATCGCAGGGTGGCGGCGGAGCATTTTCTAGCCAAGCAAGGCAAACAGAATATGATGGCTCTCTCTGGCAAGGTCGATGTCGATATGACCTCGTTGAAGCGATATGAGATGGGTAAGTTGATTCTCAATGATCTCGACGCCCGTATAGCCAGCCTTGCTTACCAGTCTCAACAGCTAGGTAGACCGCTTGCCGGAATAATAGGCACCAATCTAATCAAGAAATTCGCTGTGGAGATTGATTATGGGACCTCGACCCTGACCTTCTACGACAAAGATACTTTCAAGCGTCCGGCCGATGCCGACACCGTTACTTTCCTTCAGCCCAACGCACCGGTGGTGAGCGTGCTTTTGAATGGAAAAACGAGTCTTCCCGTGTTGATAGATACCGGTGCGGCCTTCAATAATCTTCCTCGCACAGTAGCTAGAAAGCAGCTTGGAACAGGAGTCGGTCAGGCGAGTTATTCTACCGAAGGTACTGGCCTCGATGGATCTAAATTGAAGCTGGGCAGTGTGGTAGTCGGTTCGGTCAAGCTGGGCCGGCAGGTGGCCAGGAATGTCAATTTCACCTATTTCAATGTGGAGGACAATGCCGCAGACAAGACCTCGCCCGGTGCCAAGATCGCCGATGGCAAAGTGGTGGAGGAGAAAGGCGGATTTTTCAAAAGCAAGAACATAGGAATTCTCGGGAATCCTTTCTTGAGAGACTATGTTCTTGTAATTGATTATAAGTTTCAGCGTCTGCTTCTGAAGCCTAATCCGGTGGTGCGGGTAAAGGAGCGTATCGAAAAGGCTCTAACGGCTGGAGACGACAAACTTGTTATTCACCGGGATTATCGAGCCGCCGAGGAGCTCTATCAGAAAGCGTTGTTAACTGCCACCACCAGTAAGGATGTCCGCAGTCAGGCCATTCTATGGGGACGCCTGGGCAACCTCAGAAGAATGATGGCAAAAGATCTTTCCAGGCCAGAACATACAAAATCCTCTTACGAATATTTCATCAAGGCGCAAAACCTTGCCCTCGAATGTGGTGCCAGCGATGTACGCGGCCGCATCCTGGCGGACTGGAGTCTTCTTTATGGCGATCATGGACAGATTACCGAATCGACCCAGACTATAAATCAGGCTTTATTGTTGGCTCCACAGGACCCCCAGGTGAACGTGGATTTCGCCATTCATCTATACCGTAGCGGACGGTTGGCCGAGATGCAGAAGTATATTGAAAAAGCCCTTTTTGCAGAGCCTTCCAACTGGCAGGCGCTGTGGTATCAATTCAAGCTAGCGGAGAAATTCCTTGATTATCCCCGGGCTCTCAATACTCTGAAAGAGATCAAGAAATATTATCCCTGGTCGAAACTGGCCGCCAAGAAACAGAGCGAGATCCAGGCTAGAATGCAAGCGCCGAATGCCGTTCCCAGGCAGAGTTTATGAGGAAGCTCTTTCCTTGACTGCATTCCTCAGCTTGTCGTACTTCTGACCGAAATAATATTTGCGCATCTCTTTATAGGTTTTGTCGAAATTCCATCCGTCTCGACTGACTCGCCAGATTCCTATCATGCAGCCGGTGCGGTCAGAGCCGTGTTGACAATGGACAAAAACCGGTTCGCCTGTCTCTCTTCCCTTCTCTATTGCCGAAAGGGTTGTGGCCACCTGCTTTTCTGTGGGAGCCTTATCGCTCATGGGCAGATTGATATATTTGATTCCCAGCGCTTTTGCTTTCTTTTCCTCTTCCCGGGCGGCTTTAGTCGGAGCTCGCAGGTCTATTATTGTTTTGATGCCCATGCTGGAGAGTTTGTCCATTCCTTCTACAGATGGCTCGCCGCCGCGATATAGATATGGATGAACCTTGTGAAAGTTCGGCAGGTCTTCGGCTTTCTTGGGCTGGGTTTGAACCTTACCGGCTTTCTGGTAGTCTTCCGGTGCAGCCGTGGCAGGCATTGGACTGTAGATTCCCACAGTTACAATCAGGACGGTTGTGTGCACAATATTGGCAGCCGAGAAGGGGCAGAGTAGCTTTGCTTTGCCTGCTCGGGAGAGAGGGAAGGCAAAGACTTGCTTAAATATAGTTAATAATTGCTTTTCCATTGAACTCCTTCCGTTGTTTTGACGTCTTAGACAGTGTAACCAAACCGTAAGGGTTGGAGATGAATTTGGACCTTAATGATGAGGCCCTTGTCGAAAAATTTCGACAGACTAAGGATAAGACATTGTTCAAGTCCTTGGTGCGCCGATACCAGAATCGAATCTATAACGCGGCGTACCGCATGCTTGGCAACAAAGAGGAGGCTGAGGAAGTGGTGCAGGACACCTTCATTAAAATGCATCAGAGCCTGGATAAATTCAGAAATCAGGCTTCCTTTGCTGCCTGGCTTTTCCGCATCTCTCACAACGTCTCCATCGACCGATTGAGAGCAAGGCGGCGAAAAAACAAGTCAGGTTTCGTTCTTTTCTCTTTCAATCCACTCTCTACCCTTGGTGGCGATGGTGATGAAGAGAGGGGAGGAGTGGTTCAGCAAGTGGCAGACGAAAGACCCGACCCGCAGCAGGAGATAGATCTGAGTGAAGAGTCGAAAGTTATAGAGCAATCCCTGCGCCTATTGCCGGAGAATCAGAGAGCGGTTTTGATTCTCCATGATATAGAAGGATTCTCCTATCAAGATATCGCCGAGATCATCGGAGCCAATATCGGCACTGTCAGATCCAGGTTGCATTACGGCAGACAGAAACTCAAAGAGTTGCTCATGCCATATTATTTTGATACTAAGACCAAGGTGATTGAAAATGAGCGGACCTGAGAAAATGCAATTCCCCGATGGTGAGGGTATAGAAGGCTGTGAGCAAGTAAGGGAGCTGCTCCATGACTTTCATGACGCCGAGTTGTCTGCTTGGCAGCGTGATTCTGTCCAGAGTCATCTTGATGGTTGTGCGGCTTGTCGAAGCAGTCTCGGCGAGATCCAGTCCCTGGCAGCTTTGTTGCGGTCGCTTCCCCGGCAGGAAATGACCCGGGATTTTGCCGATGTTCTCGCCGATCAGATTGACTCTTCCGGTGACCGTGGCAGGGTACTTCCATTCAACGCCACTCCAGCGTTGATTGGAGTCGCTGCGGCGGCATGTCTACTGGTTCTGGCTTTTTCTATTCCGCATTTATCCAATTCGGGCAGTGTTCACTCGCCCCAGGTCGCGAAATCCGGAGGCGAGGGGCAGTTCGTTGACCCGGCCACCAGTGAAGCCACGGTGGCTGAGGTGAAGCAGAATGAAGAGATGGAGCAGTCCATTGAGCGTCTGACCGAAGCTTCGCCTGTAGATCAATCTTATTCGACTTCGACTTCGAGTTCGCCACCGGTGCCGAAAGTGGTGCCGGAGAAAGTGGCCGAGGCCAAAAAGCCTGAGAGCGTTCCACCAGCTGTTCAAGAGAAAGCTCCGGATATGGTGGCGCTTCATCGGGTTGAAAGTGCTCCGGCGATCCAAGATAAAGAACAGGTACAGCTCCTCGCCAACGAAGCGGTAGTAGCCTTCGATGGTGATGAGCCGGACAATCTATTCTCACAGATGGGAGTAGGCACAGATGAGGATGGTTTGTATGCTATCAAGCTTTAAGCGGCTGAATAAACTGACGGCACTTTCTGTGGTGCTGACTGTATTTTCAGTGACACCAATTGAAGCACTGGATTTGAAAGATGTCTCAGTCCGGGGATTTCAAAATCCTACCTATGGTTCAAACAGGCTGATCGCCCAGCGAGACATCGATGATTCCAGCCGCCTCGACGGTCGTGTTTATAGTGTTCAAAGTGGAGCAGAGCCAAGTGTCTCTCCGGGTGGCGCCGGCAATATGTCCGGGCGATTTCGCAAGTACATGCAGGCCGGTGATGAGTTTCCCGGTGCTGGTGGAGGTGGTCCGGACAATGGTATTCGCGGCGGCGGCATGAGGCGGCGATTTCAAGAGAAGCTCCAGGGGATGAGTCCGGATGAACGTCGACAATTCGTCCAGCAACTACGTCAACGCCGAGGCCAGGGCGGTGGGGATATGCTTCCTGGCGCAATGCCGGATGTCGCTCCCGGTCAAGGGCAAGGTCCAGGTGGAGCAGGTCACGGAGGTGGTGGAGAAATGATCCCGGGAGGAGACATGCGGAGAGGCCTTCGAGGGCACAACGCAATGGGCGGCGGCCCTGGCAGGGCAGGCAGTCGAAATCGGTCCGGCGGGATGCAAGGTGGCAGGCAGTGGTTTGGCAGACAACCTATTCGCCTTGACCGGCTGAATCTTTCAGAGAAGCAGAAGCAGCGTATCCAGGCGATGAGACTGGGCAACGCAACTCGTGCCAGGGAAGTGAACAAACAATTGCGGTCCAAAAGAGCTCACTTGAAAGAAATGCTTTTCGATCCGGGAGCGTCTCAAGCACAGATTCTTGAGCAACAGGCAGAATACAGCAACCTTCGCAATCAAGCCGACGAGATAATGCTAAACGACTTTCTCGGAATCAGGTCGGTTTTGACGAAAGAACAGCTCGATAGATTGCCTGAGATCAAGCCGGGAACCAGATCGGCAACCACTGGTAAGAAAAGCTCCGGGGCTAGGTAATAATTCGCCTGTCAGTCTCCGCCACTGGGCTTCGATTTCTTGGGCGCCGCCCAATCCAGAATGAAATCCGGTTCGTCGGGAACAGCCGGCTTTTTGACTTTTTTCGGTGGTTCCTTTTTCTCCGTCTTCTCTTTTGTTTCTTTCTTGACCTGCACGTGCGTCTCAAGTTTGATGGACGATGGCGGGGGGGCGAAAATTGGCGGAGGCACCATAGGTGGTGGTGGCGGCACCATTCCATTGGATCGCTTGGCTGGTCTCTCTACAGTGGTTTGTTTGACAATTACTTTCGGCGCCGGCGTCGATTTCGGTTCGGAAACAGGTTTGGGAACGGATTTCGCTACCGGTTTTGCAACTGGTTTTGCTGCGGTTCTAGTCACTCTAGGTTTACTAACGACCGGCTTCGGGGTAGGTTTCTGAGGTGGTTTTATTTTGGTAGCCACCGGAGCAGCAGCTGGAGCCGACTCTTGTTTCTGTGGTGGTGTTCTGTTTGCGCTGTTGAGCATGGCGACGCTTAGTCTGGGCAAGTTATTGCCACCGGATTTAATGCGTTGCTGCCACTGCGCGATTAGAGTGTTTGTGTTCTTCAGAACGTTATTGCTGAAATTCTTGAGTTGAAATGCTTCCCAGGTACAGGCCAGGTTGGCTGCGGCGGAGTCCTCAGCAGAGCTTCCCGCCCGGGCCATCATTAGCTTGACGAGTTCTCTCTGGGCTTCAACCGAACCGGGATTATTCTTCAAGGCTGTCGCTACTTCGGCCATAGCCTGTTCTGCTTTATCTTGCATCAGATAGAGGTCGGCCAGCTTGACTCTGGCTTGAATACTATTCGGTTTCGCTTTGACGGCAAGTGGCAAATAGCGCGAGGCGCGGGTGAAATTGCCTTCCTCCAGGCTCATGGTGCCGAGCTCATAGTAAATGTCTGCCACGAAGGTCGAGTTCTGTCCATACTGTTGGATGCCCGAGTCTATGGCTCTTTTGTATAGTTCTGCCGCATCTTCGAATTCTCCTGCCAGATAACAGTCGAAAGCTTGCTGTCTTAACAGATTGGGATTCTCAGGAATCACCGGTCTTCCATATTTCTGGGCCCAGACCGGAGCGCATCCCAGGTCGGAACCGGGCAAAAAAGCCAGAATCAATAGCATCAGTAAACCTATATAGGCCCCTGGCGTGTTTTTCTTGAAGGTCTTTTCTGGCATACTTTTGCGTGACAGTGTCTTGAATCCTGAAATATATCTTATATTGTAAGCTTTTGTTTTGATCTGTACATAGTGATCTGTCTAGTTTTTCCGATTTTCTCGCTATTCTTGCTAGAATCTCAGGTTCGAAAAGACTTCGGATGGATTTGACTATCCGTCCCCGGTGGAGAATCTCAATGCGTCGTTCCAGGCAGAAAGGTCGTGGTCACAGAACTTCAGAGGGTACGAGCTCAGCGGCTCCTGCTGCGAGCGAGAGTTCGCCGTCGGCTAAAGTCTTTTTACCCTTTGGGCTCGATATCAACACCAATCTGGGTGAAGGATTCGGGCGTTATCGCATCGATGGAGAAGCCGATGTTCTGCCTTACGTCACTTCGGCAAACATAGCTTGCGGCGCCCATGCCGGTGATCCCGTCCTGATTGAGGAAGCTCTCGAAATGGTCCGCTATTATGGACTTTCCCTCGGGGCTCATATCGGTTATCCAGATCTTGCCGGCTTCGGACGGAGAGAGATTCATCTGACCACGGCGGAGCTGAGAGCTTCGGTGCTCTATCAACTTGGCGCTCTGTCGGGAATGGCTCGCACATTGGGCTTTGAGATTACCCAGGTCCGCCCACACGGTTATCTGTATCGACAGATGTCCCAGGACATCCGAGTAGCAACCATTGTTGCCAAGGCTATTCATGAAATAGATCCATGGTTGGTCCTGATCGGACCAGCTACCAGTTGTATCCTGACCGCCGGAGAAAGAGCCGGTATTCGTGTAGCTATGGAGGCCTGGGTCGACCGGACCTATGATGCCAAAGGGCACCTTCTCCCTCACACCCACAGCAGAGCGATTATCAAAAACCCCAATGAGATTTTGAAGCAAGCTCGCAATCTCATTTATAAGCGACAGGTGGTTGCCAACGACGGAACCATCGTCAAATTGGATTTCCAGACCATCCATCTCCATGCTGGAATGACAGATGCCGAGAATGTGGCAGAAGAAGTTCGGCGCCTGCTTCCGAATGCCTGCAGTCTGACTTCGGAACCCTATTCCGTGGAACAGGATTCCCAATCACCAGAACTGGCCTTTTCCTGACAATCAGGGCAGTCTTTTGTCTGGGGGAACTATTTCGTCGTACCAGCTTCCGTAATACTCAGGATAGTCTTCACCGGTGGTGGAGGTTATGGTCTTTTCGAGCGCTTTCTTAATCGCTTTTCTGCCTCCCCGGCGATAACGGCGAAGCCATTCCAGCTCTTTTGCCTGGACCTTGACACCTGCTTTTATGAGCTCTTTGACTATCATGATCTCGTGGACGATGGCTTCGGTCTCTTCATCAAGGCAGCGATCGATGAATTCTTGTCTGCCGGTCACTCCGGGAACCGGATCTACCGTGGGTCGAACCAGGGCGTGAACGAATTCATGGGCGATACTTATCAATTTATAGTTGCGAGGACACCATTTGCCTATGTAGATGGTGCGCTTGCTTCGGTCGTAATATGCCCGGCATGGACCGTTGACCAGTCGGATCTTGACTCCGTCTGCCCTGATTTTCTGGATGTCCTCAACCAGAGTCGGACACTTTTTTGCTGTCTCGACAAATTTCTTTCCGAATTGACGTCTTAGATTGCGCACGTTTAAACTTTTAATATTAAAAATAGAAGTATCACCCTGTTATATTAATTCTATAGTATTTTAATCCGAAGTGAAAGCGGGCAAAATTCCTTGTATGCAGCTGTTGTCGACACTTGTCAAGAATTTTGGCGTTTTCTGGGCTTAATTAAATTTGTCTAATGCGCCCCGGGGCTCTTCGCTTCTTGTTGAGCTAACCTTGATTGAGTTCTGGAGGCGCTCAGCCCGGACTGATTATGTCGCTTCGATTCTGCGAGACTGTCCCAGTTTTTGCAGATTAACTACCGATATTCGGTCAGGTCCTTTCAAGTAACACTGTGTTCCCCTTTTTCAAGTATCTTTGTATTAAGGGCAAGTTTCTGTTTCGGGAATTTCGGCGTTGGTTTCACCCAGAAAGAAAGGTAGCTTCAAGCCTCGGACAGCTGAGTCCGAGTTGCTGGATCTTCTTTTTCGAATTCGCAGGCATCTTGCAGAAGCCCCCGTTCCGATCCAGGCTTCCACCCTAAATCAAGTCACCCGTATTCTGGTTGGTTGTCACGATATCAGCAGGGCTGCGATTTTTCGTCGATATCGCTGTTCTGAATCCGGGTCGGAAAAGTACAAGCATCTCGAATTTATCTGTGTCGCTGATTCGGAACGCCTCGCTCCGCAAAGAGAGGATTTTCTGTCCTTGAAGAGAAGCGGTCGATGCATGAAAAAGTTGCAGGATGAAGCGGCGGTTTCCTTGAAAGAGATCTTCGAAGAGATGAGACCGTCGAAGGACTTAGTCGAGGATTTTACCGACGCCGATTCTATAAAGCTTTATCCGGTTTTCAGTTGCCAGAAGGATCTCGACGGTTTTTTATTGATCGATGCTGGTGCCGAATCTAGAGCAGGAACAGGCACAGGCACCGGAAATTCTCTCGAGCTATTCGCCAGGTTGGTTGCGGACAGTCTCGAAATCGGGGTGGAGCGAGAACCGGCATTCGATCTTTTCGCTTTTCAAGAGTGGTTGTTCAAGTCTTTTGCCTATCCGGTTTTTCTGATCGATACCAAGAACAGGCGTGTGGTCAAAGCAAATCGGGCGGTGGAAAAGATCTTCAGTGCCGATGATGCGGGGTCTCCTTCTAATCTAATCAATCTTGTGGAGAGCATTGTGGACAAAGTCGGTCCGCGCAATCCTTTTGTCTGGTGCCGGGCTTATCTGCCAAATTTGCAGGGCGATTTTTATGTGGTCGCATCTTCCTTCACCGTGAAAGAGCCGGATCATGTTTGTGCCGCTTTGCTGCCCTCCAATGATAAACATTGGGACTTTGTGCGACTGCTCAAAAAGATGTCTGGGGGAGATCTGGCAGCGGAAGCCGCTCTCAAGCAGCTCTATTGGGATAGGCTGATGCGGCAGGTGGTGACCCGCTTGCACTCATCTCTGGATTTGAATATAGTGCTGCAGCTTTTGGTGGACAACTTGGGTCAGTGTTTGAATGCCTCTCGCTGTCTGTTCGTGAAGACCGATGCTTCATCGCTGGTGGTATCGCATGAATATTCTGATCCCAGCATGTCTCCGCTGGGACTCGGTCGTACTGCCGGTTTTCCCGATGCGGTTGTCGGTCTGTTCAGAAGTGGTCCGCTATCGCTCACCGATGTGACGGCGTTGCGAAATGGCAGCACCATATCCGGTTCTGATGTCAGTTCTATGCTGAACGCCGGCATCAATAGTCTTGCCGGGGCCCCGCTGGTCTGTAATGGAGTGCTTTTCGGGGTTCTTATTGTCATAGAAGAGGGCGATAACCGGGATTGGACTACCAACGAGATGGAATTGATCCGGATGTCGGCGCGCCATGCCGCTGTTGCTGTAGAGCTTTGTATGGAACATCAAAAGGTTAAGGACCAGCTCTATCACGCCAGCACCTTTCGCCAGGTCGAGACACGCATGGAGCCGGAAAAGCCTCAAGCGGCGCCGATACGAACCAGAAGCCAGACCAAGGCAGAGTTGCCTCATCTTTCTAAGCGCGAGCTGGAAGTTTTACGATTGATCGCCTCCGGTCTCTCCAACAAAGAGATTGCCGGAAGGCTTTTCCTTACGGCATCCACGGTCGAACTTCATGCGTCGAGGATGCGAAAGAAGCTCAAGATGAAGAGTCGCACTCAGCTCGTGAAATATGCCTGCGATCATGGTCTGGTTTAGCCGGACGACTTTTCTGTTAGAGTCGCCCTCTGGTTTTCACATCTAAGTAAGCGTCCACCAGTTTGTCCGAAAGCTCCTGGGGAGGCGCATCTAGAATGAGGCACCCGCGTCTTTGCAGCACCGACAAGGCAAGTTCTCTCTGGGAGAGCAGGTCGGTGGCCACCGCTCGTCGATAGATGGAGTTGACGATCTCTTCCTTCTTGGCGTCCTCTCCATGTCTTTGATTGGCGACCTGGGTGATTTGTCGGTCTTTCAAGGTTACACAGAAAGGCAGGTGCTTGCCTCTCAGGCTGGCAAGACCCGAGAGCAGATAATGAGAGCCAATCGGATCGGTAAGATCGGTGAGAACGACTATGAGCGCTCGACCTTTTTGGGCTGCCGCGAAATAGGAGAGCATACCCACATAATCCGGTTCGACCATACGGGGCTCCACATCAAAGGTGGACTCCAGCAACTTCTTCATATAACTTTTGCCCCTTTTGGGTGGCAAATAGAGCAAAGGCTTGTCGGCAAAAATTCCAAGACCGACCTGGTCATTGTGGGTCAGACCGGTAAGAGCCAGGCACAGTGCTGAGTTGAGGGCATGATCAAAGCGTTTCAATCCCTCCAGATCGGAACACATCATCCGTCCTGCATCTAGCAGGATCAAGAGTCTCTGTTCTTGTTCTATCTCGTAGGTCCGCACCACCGGGCGGTCTCGGCGAGCGGTGGCTTTCCAGTCGATCGCTTTGGTGTCATCACCGACGGTGTATTCTCTCAGCGAAGCAAAGTCTGTTCCCTGACCCCGTTTGCGCTGGTGCAGCTCTCCGAGCTCCGTAGAGTGAGCCAGCTTAATCGAAAGCTCATGAAGCTTCTTCAAGTCGCTAAAGACTTTTATCTTTTCCGGGCACTTTATCACTCTCTGTCGCCAGAAAAGACCGCTCTTGCTGAGAAAACGCACCGTGATATTGCCAAATTCGTATTGTCCCCTTTTGTAGGGAGTCAGTTCGTAGCTCAGGGTGCTGACTGAGTTTCCCGGCAATTCGAATTCGAACTTGTCGGCGCTTCGGTTCATGCCTTCCGGGCTGTCGTCTACTAAGCGGACTTTCAATGTTTCGGAGCCGGTATTCGTAATTTTGATCACGACCTCATTGTCTCTGCCGATGGAGAGTCTATCCTGGACGTGTCTTTCTGCCTCAAGAAATTTACTGGATGGGGTTTTTCGATAGTCGACAATTATGGCGATCAGTAAAAGCAGGTTCATCCCTGTGCCTATAAACTCCAGGGGTTTCCACATGCCGGACAGGGCATATGGTATCAATGCCAGTGCTAGGATGAGGTATAGCCTGTTGCTTGCGATCATTGACGATTATCTGGGGACCGGTACTTGTCTCAATAGATTCGCGATTACCTGATTGACTGTCACCCCATCCAACTCAGCTTCGGGTGTGAGAATCAATCTGTGACGCAAGACCGGCTCGGCAACGAATTTGATATTGTCTGGAGTGACAAAGTCTTTTCCTTCGATGGCGGCGTGGGCCTTTGCTGCACCCAGCCAGGATAGCGACGCTCGGGGACTTGCGCCCAGTTGCAGGTCTGAGAGATTGCGCGACTTCTGGACCAGATTGCTCAAATAATCGATGATGCTGTCTTCGACCTTGAAGTCTTCCAGCTTCTTGCGCGCTTCGACAACTTCTTCTGCGGTGGTTATGGGATCCGATGCCGGGCTGTGTCGGTTATAGTTGCCGGATTGCCAGTTGCGCAGCATCTGTTTTTCTGCTTCTTGATTCGGATAATCGATACAGATTTTGAGCATAAAGCGGTCGACCTGGGCTTCGGGAAGCGGATAAGTGCCTTCGAATTCGATCGGATTTTGAGTTGCCACCACCATAAAGAGGTCAGGCAGTGCTTCGGTTTTGCCTTCGAGGCTGACCTGTCTTTCTTCCATGGCTTCAAGCAGTGCCGACTGGGTTTTCGGAGTGGTTCGGTTTATTTCATCTGCCAGCAGCAAGCTCGTGAAAATCGGACCCTTCTTCAGGGCGAAAGTCTTGGTTGTCAAATCGTAAATGCTTGTGCCGAGAATGTCAGAAGGCAACATGTCCGGTGTGAGCTGAATGCGGTTGAATTGTGTTCCTATAAGTTTGGCCAGGGTCTTGACCAGAAGCGTTTTGGCTGTTCCCGGGACACCCTCGAGCAAAATATGTCCATCGGCCAGTAATCCCACCAGTACCTGGTCTACCACCATCTCCTGACCCACGATGACACTGTTCAATCCGCTTCTCAGCTTCTCGAACAGTCCGGTGACACTTGCTATTGATAATGCGGTTTGGTTGGCTTGTTCTTGCATGGCTCTTGCTCTAGTGGGCTCCTTTACTGTCGGCATCCGTGATTTTATCGCATGTGGCGATTATTTTTAGCATCTCTTGATCCGGTACGCTTTTCGATTCGACCAGTCTGTTGTACTCCTCGATCAGGCTCTCCAACTCCACATCCTTGCTGATAGGGGAGTTCTTCCAGGCGTTGATAAGCATCTCGTCCTTTTCATGCGAGGAGACCCCGAGCAGTTTAGAGACTTTTACCCGGAAAGAATGAAAGAGAATCTCCAGAACAGGAGCATTAGCTCGCGCTCTTCTGTAGGCGTTAGCCAGACCGTCGATGAAATCCATGTTCGAAATTCTGCGCGCTCCGGATATCTGGATTGCGGCGCCGAATCTCTGGGCCCTGGAGAAGAATACAACTACTGCAATTAAGAATAGTTGCATGGATACCAGACCGAACGGTCCTCTGGAGAGATAGGCGAAGACGTTTCTTCCTCCGGTAAATCCGTGCACCCTTTCGTCAAAGTAGATGGTTTTACTGATGGTGCCGTGGCTGGCGGCAGAAAGTCGGCCCTGGAACCAGTTCTCTAGAAGTTGAAAGTTGTTCCAGTTTTTCGAGTCGGAGATCAAGTCGTTGGAGAGCATACCCGGTGCGCTGGCTAGAATCACCCGGCCATCACCATGGTTGATCATGGTGATTACCGGTCCGGAATCGTCCGAAGCCAGAGAGGTTCCGCCCAGCAATCTGGCCGACGAGGTTACCCTGACAGAATCAAGATCCGAGAGCCAGTCAAAGTTTTTGTCGATTTTGACTTTCTCTTTATTCAGTTGCTTGACTGCTGTTTTTACCGAGATTTCGAGTTGACTCGGCAAAAATCGCGACTGTCCAAGCTTGAAATCATCGAGATAGACCAGGTCGTTGCCTTTTTTAACCCAGTCGAGAATCTGCTCGACCTCATAATCTCTCAGGGATTGAATCGGTGCCGTTATCACCAGGCATCCCTTGAAATCCGATAGCTGGCGATATGGATAGACCCAGCGTTTTGGTTTGTGACCGAGACGATTGAGCAATTCGAAAAGACCGCTCAGACCGCTCTGGCGCTTGTTATAGGTAGAGATCAGAATCGACTTTTCCGGAACCAATTTGTTGAACTCGTCATCGAAAGCGCCGGAGGCGTACACAGAGACAAAGCTAATTGCCACCAGTGCCAGTATCTGCCACCATAAATGATTGCGATCAAAACCGAACTCGACCCGGGGGCGGAGTTGGCTTTTGCCTTCGCTACTAGTGGTTTTGACCTCTTCTTGCATCGTCTTAATTAAGTTGACTTTTTGTCTCTATCTATCCTTTCACTTCTTGTTTGTCTCATTTTCGATTAGTTGTGATAAATCCTGGCAGGTCTGATAGTCTGCGGCGCTGGCTGTATATTCTCCGAACCAGATCAAGTCGACACGGTCGGCAAGTTCGCGAAAAGATGCCTGAATCTCTTTTCTGGCGGCAAGCGCGTACCAGTATTCGTAGTTAGAGCGAGTCGGTGTGTAGGAGAGAACGCTCTTCTCGTCGAGCAGATAGAGAACGCTCAAATATAGTGCACGACAGGCTTTGTTCCAGTCATTTCTGTCTTTCAGCTCCTTCGCTCTTCTTCTCCAGCCGGCGCTATCGAGCAACTCTTCTACTTCTTCCGCGCCCTTGAAAGCAGCGTTCGAGAGCTTCTTCGCCTTGTTTATTTTGTTGACCGCTAAAAAAATCACCAGACCGACGCTCAGGCATCCTGCGATAATCAAGCCGATCTGGAGAAGATCGGATAAGGCGCTGGTGTCGGTCGGCCCTTGAATGGGGCGGAAGTGACGGAGCAAATCATTGATTATTCTCATCAATTCGCTCCAGAGGTGCTGAAGAGATTTTATGAACTCGGGAGTCTCTTGAAAGTTGTACTCTTTAGATAGCTCTTCCAGTACCGGTGCCACATCTTTCCTGCTCATGAGAAGCGTACCTCTGAGCGGGGCTCGGTGCCTTTGGCATCGAGGTGCAGGATTACGTCTACCGCTTCCTGGCGCAGTCTGAGGTCATAGTAGAAATAGCCGAAGGTCAAAGACGAAATTGGCCATATGATCATCTCTACCAGGGGTTCCCAGGCAGAGGAGATTACTTGCCAGAAAATCGGAATTTCTTCGGCAAGATTGAGGTCGGCACCGACTCTTAGAGCATCGAGACCAATAAGCAATAAAGGTGGCAACCACAAAGGGATAGAGATGAAATAAACCGTAAGCGAGATCATCAGACCCAGATAGAGAGTTCTGAAGACGGCTTTGCTTGCCAGTTTGAATCCTCGAGAAATCATAGCCGTCAAACCGATTTTTTCGCAGGCTATACCGGAGAGAATGATGAACTGAACATAGTAGATGAAGCTCAGTGAAAGAAAGCCGACTATGAAGCCGAAACCGAGACCGGTGGTGGAGACCAGGGCAAGTAAAGTATCCCTTTTGTAGAGCATGCCTGATGCAATGAGCTCAAGCAGCCAAAGTCCGCCAACAGCACTCATAATAAAGGACAGGACCACGAAAATGCCAGCCACCGACCACTGTCTGCTCTTCATGTAATCGAGCGCTTCGGTGAGGGAGTCAGAGAATCCATTGGCTATTCTCACGAAAGCGAGCTGCCGCACTATGATCACCCATTTGGCCAGGAACCAGATCGTCAGTCCCACAAAAGCAGCCGCTGCCAGACCGATCTGCAGCGGCAACTTGCCCTCGACAACAGGAATGTAAGCCGTCGCTCCCTGGAAGAGAACCCTGCCCACCATGCAGATTATCGTGGGCCAGATCAAAATCGGCACCCAGGAACGGAGGTTGAGTCTATAGACACGGATAGCGCGGCCGATCATGTCGCCCACGCTCATAGTCTGCTCTAGAATATCTCTTCCCAAACTCGATTCTCCAGGTTCTTCATTCTACTTTATGCCCTCTTTGTCATAAGCCAAGAGAGTATTACCGACTCTTTGGCTAAACCCCAAGATTTCGATATATTTCTGCGCGATTCTGTCTGATATTGTTTATATCGTTCCCGAATTTCAGGTCCTGTCCTTGCCTCTATTGCGGAATTCCTGTTCATGTTTAAGCGGAACCTGCCCGAAAGGTTTGTTTAGAGATGCATTCTTGGTATGAAAATGAGAGATACTTAGATACTGGTGTAGCTGTTTTAAGTCGGGAGCAATGGTAGAGGCTAGAGACCGCAGACGTCTGGTGCAGATGCTTAGCGGCGTCAGAGACCTGAAGAGAATTCTCGAGACCACAGTTCGTGAGCTCGGAGATATTTTTGACGCCGACAATTGTCAGGTGATTTTGAGCAACCCTCTTGATCCCAATGTCACCTCTATATGCGAGTTCCGAGCCGATGACGAACTCACCGACGGAGCAAAGGTGACCCTTCCTCTGGTTTTGCAGGGGCGCACTTTCGGCTCCGTAACAATGAGCCGCCAGAACGACCTCTCTGTCGCCGAAGTGGACGAACTCCGGGTGATGCTCGGTGATCTTGGCGACATTATACGGCTGGCTCAGATTAACGATGTGGTACAGCGCGATACCTTCCGAGAGACCTTCCTGGTAGAAATCGGCAACGTCATGTCCTATTCGCTGGGCATCGGCGATGCGCTTTTCATGGTGGTCAACATTCTCGGTAAGGCGCTGGCTGTCAGTCGTTGTCTTTTTATCTGTACCGATGATGCCAAGGCGGGTTGGAAGTGTTATGAGTTCTGGCAGCAGGACAAGGTGAAGAGTTGCCAGGACTATTACTGGCCTTCCAACGACTCTCCCTTTGTCGCCCAGGCGCTGCTTTCGAAAATGCCCCTTGCCGTCTACGAAGGGCAGGAGAATTCCTATGTCTCTCCGGTTCAAGAAGAGCTTCAATTCATAGGAGTGAAGTCTCTTATGGGGGTCCCCCTGACCAGTTCGGAAGGGACTCATGGCTGTGTGATTCTTCAGCAATGCGACTACAGGCGAGCCTGGACCAGGGCCGAGATAGACATGGTTCAGAATGTGGCTGATAGAGTTGCCGAAGCCTTGCTCAAACTACCTGCCGAAAAAAGGGTGCGGGAGCCAATTATGCAGCTCCATCAGCGTATAGTCGAAGCGCCACCGGATTCCGGCAGCCAGACCTCTATAGACCGAAGAAGGGCATTGAAAGGAGCCCTCGGACAACAAGCCATTCCCTCGGCTAGAAGCGTTCCGGCGAAGCCGTCCACTGCGCCGACTGCCGCACCAACTCCAGCTCCGGCACCAACTCCGACTCCAGCCCCGGCACCAACTCCAACTCCAACTCCAACTCCAGCACCGGCACCAACTCCGACTCCAGCTCCAGCACCGGCACCAATTCCAGCTCCGCCCGCTGCGGCTTCTCCGGCAGCGGAAGTCGCTCCGGTTCTCACTCCGGAAGAGGAGAAGGCGAAAGCGCGGGCGGATCGAAGAGCCAGGAAGGCTCTGGAAGAGACTGTTCCTCCTCCGACGATAAAGCCTGTAACCAGCGCGAAGTCGTCGGAGGCTCTTGCCACGCCGGCTCCCTCTTCTACCACAGGAATTAGAGAGTTTGTGCTCTCCCAGAGCGAAAGTGCCGCTACTGTGGAAGCGGAAGCCGCTCCTCCACCGGAAGCAGATCCGTATGCCGATCTCGACTTTGGTGATTTCGGCGAAATGGAAGATGCTGCTGCTGGTACTGAATCCAGTGCGGTGGCAGTGGCTGACTCTCCACCCGCATCTGTTCCCGCCTTAGATTCCGGGGTCGAAACCGCTCCGCTCGAAGCGGTGGCGGAAGTGGTGCCTGCGCCTGCGCTCACTCCCGCGCCTGAACCCGCACCGGAGGTGGTGGCGACCCCCGAGCCTGCGCTAGCAGAGGCAGCAGAGGCTCCTCCAACAGAAGAAGCGCCGGTAAGTAAATTTGGTGATTTAGATTCCATACCTTCTCCTAAGTCGGCTCCTGAGTCGGTTCCTAAGTCGGCAACGCAAGCAGTCGAGCCTGCGGCAGATAGCGCCAGTGCCTGGGGTGACCTCGACGCCATTCCCACTCCCGCTAAAGCGGCCGAAGCCGGTGGCGGTGGGCTGAGAGGTTCTATGTTAGGTAGGGCCAAGGCGTCCTCCGCGCCCAGTCCTTTGATGTCGTCTCTTCGCAAATCCGGTTCTGGTTCAGCGCCGCCGGCAGAGGATACTCCTGCGGCTACGGCGGCGCCTTCAGAACCCCTCGACGAAGAGGCCGCCAAGAAGAAGATAGAAGATTTGATGGCTGCCGGTGATGCTCGCTCAGACTATATTTTCGCCACACCCGGTCTTGACATGAGGATGCTTGGCAGAATCGACGGCTGGGTCAGTCAGATTGAGCAAAAAGACAAGTATTTGAATGGACATGCCAAGCAGGTGGCGGAATACGCCGTGGCAATCGCCAGGCAACTGGATGTCAAAGAGGATGATGTGAATATCATTCGTCAGGCTGCCCTGGTGCATGACCTTGGCAAGCTCGGAATCGCCAAGCCTGTTTTGCAGAAAAAGGAAGACGAACTTCAACCGGACGAGTTTGTACTAAAAATGGGGCATTCCGTCGCCGGCGCCGAGTTGCTCGAATCGTTTCCCGACTTGCAGCATCTTGCTCCTATTGTTCGCGCTCACCATGAGGAGATTGGTGGAGAAGGTTTCCCCGAAGGTCTCAAGGGGGACGAAATCCCTCTATTTGCAAGGATTGTAGCGGTGGCAAACGGCTATCATGAACTGGTCGCCGACAAGGTTTTCGAGAAAGGGCTCGATCCCAGGGACGCCCAGGAGCAGATGGTAGAAGAAGCGGGCAAGCTTTTCGATCCTACCTTTGTAGAAGCCTTGATTCAGACCATTAGAGACGGCAAAGTACCGGCTTCACTGTAGTAGACAGTAAAAGACCCGGCGCACTAGAAAATGACCGGGTCTTGAGTTTGCTATCTACTCTGAGAAGATTTACCTAGCTGCCGAGCAGGTCGGTAACATCCATTCCCTTGAGAGAGAGGCTTATCTTGTGCTCTTTGGGAGCGAATTTCTTGATAAGCGCTTTGATCTCCTGGCCGACCTGGACTACTTCTTCTGGCTTGATGTTCTGTTGCTCGGACATCTCAACCGTAGGAAGCAGGGCGTCTACTCCAGGATAGATTTGAACGAAGGCGCCGAAGGACTGGATTTTTCTCACGGTACCGGAGATAACCCGACCCTCTTCGAACTTGTCTTCGATCTCCTGCCAGGGATCAGGCTGCATCTGCTTGAGGCTCAAGCTGATATGACCTTTCTCCTGGTCGACTTTCAGAACCTTGGTGGTTACTATCTGGCCGACTTTGAGGACATCGGACGGATGGGAGACACGCTCCCAGGAAATTTCGGAAATCGGAAGCAGGCCGTCGAGTCCGCCGAGGTCGATGAAAGCACCGAAGTCTGCGATACGAACCACTTCGCCAGATACAATCTGACCGGCTTGCAAGGTATTGAGGATTTTCTCTCTCTGGGCTGCTTTCTCTTCCTGAACAGCCAGTCTCTGGGAGAGGATGAGCTTGTTTCTCTTGGTATCCGTCTCCAGGATCTTCATCGGAATTTCCATACCGATCAATTCTTCGGCGGTGGTTCCTTTTACTCTCAGCTGGCTGGCCGGTACGAATCCTCTGAGTCCATAGACATCGACCACGACGCCACCTTTGACCACATTGGAGATTTTGGCGCGGATGGTCTCGTCGTCTTTTTTCTGCTCTTCGAGTTTGACCCAGCCTCTGGCCTGGGCGACTCTTTTCAGAGAGAGGGTCAGCTGACCGTTTTCATTCTCTTCCCGCAGAATATAAAACTCGTATTCTTCGCCGATTTTGACAACCTCGTCGGCATTGTCGACGGGCATGTTGGAAATCTCTTTATAAGGAACAAAACCTTCGGACTTGGCTCCGACATCTACGAGCACACCATCGCGTTCGATGCGAACCACGTCGCCCTTGACTATGTCTCCCTGTTGATACCTTATTTGAAGGGTCTCTTCAAGAAGTTTCTCGAATTCTTCTCTCAAGGGGTTCTGCTCTACCTGTTGCTCTGACACGGGGTTAGTTTCTCCTTCGACCTGTGCTACTGGGGACATCTGGATTTTGATTACCTCGTATTCGGTCGGATTTTCTGGACAACGCTACAATCGGTTTGCTGCCCCTCCATCTATATCTCTTGCATTGGTCGAATCCTGTGTTCATGGTTCAACCGGTATGCGCGATGTATGTGAAGGTCCAGATACAGCTGGCCGAAAGCACAATATAGAGTATGCATCTACCGCACTTCAAGTGTTGTCCGAAAGGTTTTACTCTTTCTTTTACTTTGATCTGGTCGAATAAATTGAAAACCCTTCAGTAATAGGCTATTTGGGGAAATTTGCCCACCGTAAAACGAACTTTTTGTTTGTTCAAATTTGAAGAAGACTTTATTTACAGTTAATAAAACCTCGATCCTGGGAGCCGGGTGAGCATATGGAAATCGTTCGCGGGTGTAAAGCATATGCGAATGCCATCGTTTGTTGTCGCTCTTGCTCTCGAAGTTAATGGTATTTTGAGGGGCTTTATATGTGGTGGTATCACATTCGGCATCTTGTCGATAGCTCTATTTGACACCTTGTATAGTGGCGCCCTGCAAGCTTTTTCATAAAGTGTAGTAGATAGTTCCAGTTGCCTATAATTCAAGAATATCGCCTGATATAAAGGCTGCTCAATTTCCGAGCCACCCCAAGGAATTATCCGATTATCTATCCCAAAAACTCAATTCTCTCGAGGCAAAGGCATGAATTCTATGAAAAAAGCACTATTGATAGGGCTCTCGGTAGCTCTACCTCTTTCTCTCCAGTCGGTCTGTCTGGCTAACACGCTCAATGTTGAATCGTCAACCACCGAGTCCGATGTGGCTTCGCAGGTTCACGCAGCTAAAGACAGGCTCGAGACCGCTAAAGTGAGATTGGAGATCGCCAAGAAACAAGTGATCGCCTCCAAAGCACGCCTCAAAGCAGCGGAAGCCGAGCACAAAGCGGCTCAGGCAAACCACGAAGCTAGAAACCTTCAACACGAAGCTTTCAAGCTGTCCGAGTCTTCCGGTTTACCTGCGATTACCAACACTCTGATAGAAGAAAGCAAGCAACGTTCTCTGGCTTCGCGCTTCCTCAAGAAGCCTGCCGCCAACGAAGAAGTGATGACACCGGAAGTGGCACCAGAAGCTCCCACAGCAACTCCTGTCGCGCCAGTAGACCTTTCCAATACCAGAATTCAGCAGGTTGACTTCAACGCTCCCGGTTATGAAAAACCTGCTCAAGAGTCCAGTGTACCTTCTGTTCCTTCTGTGCCGCACTCTTCCTATGCGCCCAGCCAGAAGTTGTCGACCGGTAATGATATGGGCACCGGTCTGGTGGCAAACTCCCCCGGACTAGAGCAACCGCCCATAGTGCCCTAACTCGTTTTTATCACGATTAACGCACAGCGAAAGAGCCCCCTCAGGGGCTCTTTTATTTCTTAGTATTATTACCAGACTTCTGTCTCAGTCAGAACTAGAATTCCTGTTCTTTGAGCTTTTCGAAGGCAAGGCGAGCTGCTTCTTGTTCTGCTTGTTTTTTGGAGGGACCGGTTCCGGTGGCAATAGCGTCACCGGCGATGCTCACCGCAATGGTGAAGGTAGGCTCATGAGCCGGTCCTTCGGAGTTCAAGACTGTGTAAATAGGCAGCCCCTGGGCGCGCCCCTGGGTGTATTCTTGCAAAATCGCCTTATGATTCTCGTAGGTTCCGTCTCTGTCCACTTCGGTGGCATGACTGCCGAAAAGGCGAACGATGAGGTTTTGAACCGGGAATAGACCAAGATCCTGGTAAGCTGCGCCAATTAGCGCTTCGAGGCAGTCAGCCATTATAGAAGGGCGCATCTGCACCTGTCTGCCAAGCAGAATGTATTTGTCCAGGTTGATTTCGCGGGCTATCTCAGCCAGTACCTTGTCGCTTACAAGAACGGCTCGGATCTCTGTCAATTGGCCTTCCATATAGGTTGGGAATCTATCGAGAAGATATTCGCTGACGACGAACTTGAGCACTGCGTCGCCGAAGAACTCCAATTTCTCGTAATCTTTGAGACCGGTATTCTCCACCGCATGGGAGCTGTGGGTGAGAGCTTCGTTGACCAGGCTCATTCTTCCGCAGTTGAGGCCGAGCCTGGAACAGAGTTCGTCCAGCTCTTTCATCCTTCTGGGGGTGAGTGCCGCCTCTGACATTTCTTCGCCTGGTACCATGCAAGTCGCTACATTTTTGAAAGATACACCGCTCTTCAACTCGATTTGCTCCACTTTATAACCTGTTTCCAATCGTCAAGATACAGTAATATCGTCCCTTCCGGGCTTATTGTTAACCATTGTTTCATGACAAATTTGGATAAAAAGTATGAATAGCTGAGCAAGGATTAAAAGCTAAATTTCGGTAATATGCCGAATCCGGTATAGGTGGCTCCAGCAGTGGGTTTCCACTATTTTAGCTCCGGCTTTGCTGGGTTGACAAGCTGTGCTCTCTGGCTGGTAATCGAGCATGAATGGAGGTCAGGATGCCAGCTTCGATGAAATATAGAGGGTCCGGATCATCATTACGCCGCTATAATTTCGGACTGGGAGTTATCATCTATCTCCTGCTATCCTTAGCACAACTCTGATTTCAGAGAAATTCTCTTGAAAAGCGGGGCGAACCAAACTTAGTAGTGCCAGTCGAAAGTGGTGCATCATTTATGTATGAACTTCAAGTAAGTCAAATATTTATCTTCGTGATAGTCGGCTTTGCCCTGCCTGCCCTGGGAATGATCGGGCTGGCCTGGGGACTGCAGAACGTTCTTGGATACCACACTCCGAACCCGATCAAGAACCAGCCCTATGAGTGCGGAATGAAGCCTCTTCAGGAAGCCATAGTGCAATTCGATGTTCGATACTACTTATATGCGCTCCTCTTCATTCTCTTCGACATAGAGGTGATTTTCATCATTCCGTGGGCCCTGGCCACTGACAATCTGAAGAATATCTTCGGTCAGGAAGCGCTGCTTCTGGGACCACTGGAGATTCTCGTGTTTCTGATCATCCTTACTTTCGGCCTGGCGTATGCCTGGAAGAAAGGCGCTCTAGAATGGGAGTAAAGTTCAATGCCTGAAGAACCCAGAAGCCTATCCACCTCACAGCTCTCTCTTCCCGTGCCGGATGAGCTCAAGGATACGGTTACCCTTACCTCGGTCAGCGCATTTACCGAATTCCTCTCCACCTTCATCAGTCCGGTGGCAAACTGGGCAAGGTCGAGAGCGGTATGGCCTCTTACTTTCGGTACATCGTGCTGCGCCATCGAAATGATGAGCGTCGGAATGTCGAAGTACGACATATCTCGTTTCGGTTCAGAGGTTTTCCGTGCCACACCCAGGCAAGCCGATCTCATTCTCACTGCTGGAACCATCACCAGAAAAATGGCTCCGGCTTTGATAACTCTTTATGAACAGCTTCCCGAGCCCAAGTATGTAATCGCCATGGGCGCGTGCACCGTCACCGGCGGCATGTTCAATGACTCGTACTCCGTGGTGCAGGGCGTCGACCGGATCATTCCTGTCGATGTCTACCTACCTGGATGTCCTCCCCGTCCGGAAGCGATTCTCGATGCGCTTATCAAATTGCAAGAAAAGATTCGTACCGAAACCTGTGCCAAACGCGCCGCCAGAGCTTATCCCCAGCGTGCCGTTCGTTTTGTCGATTACGACACAGGGCTTCCCATGGAAGATTTGATCGATGAAGTGAAGATGGAGAATCTCCAGTCCGTAATCGAAAGCAGCCCGGCCCCATCCGAGGGCGGTAACTGATAGAGGAAATATAAACAAATGGCAGAAGAGAAAGAGAAGAGTATCGAGAAGATTGTCGAAGCACCGCCTGAGATAGGGCGCTTCGGTCAGTTTTTGAAAGAGCACGGCATCGCTTCCGAGAAGCTTCCCGACGCTGCCGGTGGTATCGAAGTCATCAGTCTGGATGCCAAAAATTTGCAGTCGGCTCTAAAGATCCTGCGTAGCAGCGAAGAAACCAAGCTGGATCTTCTTATCACTGTATCCGGAGTGGACTCCCGTCAGAGTGGCGGAACCTTCGATTCGGTTTATCACCTCTGGTCCTACGATAATTTGAACGAACTGGTAATAAAAGTAAAAATCAAAGCCGATGAGGTCGAAGAAGATTCTCTACCGGCGGTGCCTTCAATCACCAATATGTGGCCTGCCGCCAACTGGCACGAAAGAGAGACTTACGATTTGGTCGGAATCAAATATCTCGGTCATCCCTATCCCCGCCGGATCCTCAATCCATGGGATTGGGACGGTCATCCGCTGCGTCACGATTATGTCCAGATTGTCGACGCTCTAAACGACAAAAACCCTCATTCCTTCCGGTAAAACACCAAGGTCCTTTGATAATGTCCACAGAGATCAAATCCACAGAACTGAAAACCGATGAGATGATCATCAACATGGGTCCGCAGCACCCGGCCACCCACGGGGTGCTTAGAATGCTGCTCACCCTCGATGGTGAATTCGTTAAGCATGCCGAGCCGGTAATCGGACACTTGCACCGTGCCCAGGAGTGGCAGGGTCAGAACCGCACCTGGTTTCAGTATCAAGCGCTTATCGACAGGGTAGACTATCTCTCCGGTATGTTCACCTCCTGGGCCATGGCTCGCTCTTGCGAAGTCCTCGATGAATGCGAGGTGCCTGAAAGAGCTGAGTATCTGCGGGTAATGGTATCGGAGATGAACCGTATCTCTTCTCACTTGCTCTGGCTGGGCACATATCTAATCGACCTAGGCGCCATGTTCGGTTTCCCGTTCTATCCTTTCCGGGAAAGAGAAAAGCTTCTCGATCTTTTCGAGGAGATTGCCGGTCAAAGGATGATGTTCAACTATATAAGGATCGGTGGAGTACAGAGAGCTCCCAACGATGCCTGGCTTAAAAGGCTTAAGGCTTTCACCGAAGAGTTTGAGGATCGCGTTGATGAATACGAAGCAATCGTCACGGAAAATCCGATCTTCTTAAAGCGTACCAAAGAGATAGGCATACTTCCTCTCAGTCTGGCAAAACAATATGGCGTCACCGGACCCTCCATTCGGGCTTCGGGTACCGACATGGATTTGAGAAAGACCAAGCCTTACTCTGTATATCCCAAGCTTGAATTCGATGTGCACTGGCTTGACAAGCCGGAAGGCGGCGATACTTGGGATCGTTATATCCTTCGTATCCGCGAGATGCGTGAGTCCAACAAAATTATCAAACAGTGCCTCGATATGCTACCCACCGAAGGTGAACTCTCAGGCAAAAAACAGAACGCAGGACTTCGGGTCAAAGCCGGTGAGGCCTTCTCTTCAGTGGAGTCTCCCCGGGGTATTCTTGGATGTTACGTGATCTCCGACGGTAAAGACAAAGCGATTCGCTTCCGCTGGAGGAATCCTTCTTTCTGCAATCTCTCCGTTCTATCGGAGCTTCTGGTCGGATCGCCTATTGCAGATATCATGGCTATTTTCGGTTCCGTCGATGTCATCCTTCCGGATGTCGACCGCTAGATGTAGATTGCTAAAGGTTATCGTTGAATTTGGTGCACATAGAGGGTAGTGAGTAAGCGGATATGAACGCAGCAGAGATATACAAATTGTCGAGACTGGCAATCTTCTGGTTGTCGGTTACCTTCGGCGCCGTCTGGGTAGCCTGCTGGGGAGTGGGAGTCTTCATCCCTTCTCTAATCACCGGCAAGATGCCCTTCTTGCTTCAGGTGGACAATCCCAGCACCACTGTCGTTTTCATAGCAGACTTACTAAGATCCCTGACACCAATCCTTTCGCTTCTTGTATTCATTCCCATCAACGCGATGTTCATGGTTCTTTTCGAGAGACGATCGCTTGCCCTGTTCACTGTGCGGATGGGTCCCAACCGGCATGGTTTTGATGGGCTTGCTCAAACAGCCGCCGATGCCGTCAAGCTTCTATTTAAAGAAGACATCACTCCCCGTGGTGCCGATGCATTCATGTTTACTCTGGCGCCTATTATATTCTTCGCTCCTTCTATTTTTGGTGCGCTACCTTTATTGGCGGCGGTCACAAACAATCACGATCTTTTTAAAGTCGCCAATTTGCCCACCGGAATTTTTTACATCCTTGCCGCTGCTTCTATTCCTGTAGTCGCTCTGGTAATGGCGGGTTGGGCCAGCAACAATAAGTACTCCCTGGTCGGAGGACTGAGGAGCGCCGCCCAGGCCATCAGCTATGAAATTCCTCTGGTACTCTCCCTGGTGACTATGTGCTTGCTTGCCGGAACCCTCGATGTCGTCGAGATTGTGGAGCAACAGAAGGGCGGCATTCTCAACTGGAATATCTTGGGTGGAGGGGCGCTCTCAGGATACGACAAACTGGCTCCGTACTGGCTCAATCTGGTAGATACCAGCTTCGACACCAGTGCCATGTTCGGTCAGTTCTACCCTGTACCGTGGTTGTCCAGCATCATGGCTTTCGTTCTGGTGATTTGCACGGTCCTCCTGTTTGGGCTCTACTTAACGGGCGCCTGCGCCGAGATCAACCGGATCCCTTTCGACCTTCCCGAGGCGGAATCGGAACTGGTGAGCGGCTATAACACCGAGTACAGTGGTATCAAATTCGCCATCTTCTTCCTGGCTGAATTTACCAACCTTTTTGTAGTATCCAGCATTGCTACGGTTATGTTTCTGGGCGGCGGTGACAACCCCATTCCCAAGTGGATATTAGATCGCCTGCCGCTGGAGCCGATTTCCAACGCGCTGGGTTCTTTGCTTTCCCCGCTGATCAAAGACTTGATGTTTATCGATCCGGCTACTTTCTGGGCAGCCTTCTGGGTGATTGTAAAAGTCTATTCGATCGTATTTTTCGCGATTCTCGTCCGGGGTACCCTGCCTCGATTCAGAATCGATCAATTGATGGATTTCGGCTGGAAGCGACTTATACCGCTTGCTCTGATCCTCTTTGTGGTAGTTGTATTCGCTAGAACCTGGGTGGTTTGCCATGGCTAACTTGTTAGATAGAGCTGTAGAAAGTTTCAAGAGGGTTGGTGAAGGTCTCAAGACCGTGTTCATGCACTCTTTCCGGGAGCCGACGACCCAAGAATATCCTGAGAAGATTCAGGATCTGGCTCCTCACTTCCGCGGTAGACTGGCTCTGGCTGTCAACCCGGATACAGGAGATCACCTCTGCATCTCCTGCAGGCAGTGCGAGCGTGTCTGTCCCGACAAATGTATAGAGATCACCGCTCACAAAAGCCCCGAGACCAACAAGCTAGAGTTGATAGATTTCAAAATCGATCACGGACTCTGCATGTTCTGCGGTCTTTGCACCGAAGTCTGTCCAACGACTTGCATAATCAATACCAACGATTTCGAAATGGCAGATTATTCCAGAGAGTCTCTTATCTACGACATCAAACGACTGACCCTCACCCAGGATGAGTCGACCTATTATTTCGATAAGAAAGAGCTTCCCCGACCGAAGCCGAAAGCCGCTGCCAAACCGGCCGCCGCAGCTGGAGCTGCCGGAGCCGCTGCCAAATCGGCCGCCGCCGGTGGAGACGCCGCCGCCAAGGCTGCCGCCGCCAAAGCCGCCGCCGCCAAAGCCGCCGCCGCTAAGGCTGCTGCCGCCAAAGCCGCCGCTGCTAAAACTGATGACGGTGAAACCAAAGCTGAGCCCAAAGCAGAGTCTAAATCTGAGGAAAAGGCGGCGGAGCCAAAAGCTGACGCCGAAGCCGCCAAGAAAGATGTGGTAGAAGCTAAGACCGAAGATATAACGGCGGAGCCAAAAGCTGACGCCGAAGCCGCCAAGAAAGATGTGGTAGAAGCTAAGACCGAAGATAAAGCGGCGGAGGCTCCAGAAAAAGACGCCAAGAAAGATGTAAAAGAAGCTAAAGCCGACGAAAAGGATCCGGAGTAAGGTTATGGAATTTGTCAACGTTCAGGAACTGGTATCGACGGGAGTGGCTGAAGCTCTGGCATTCTATTTTATTGCCGCTCTGGCTATAACCCTATCGATAGGGGTAATCAGCGACAAGAATGTCATCCGCGCCGGTTTTCTTCTAATAGGAGTCTTTGGAGGAATCTCCGGACTCTTCTTCTTGCTCCAGGCTCAATTCATAGCTCTGGCTCAGGTAATGATTTATGCGGTGGGGATCACACTTGTTGTCGTAATCGCGCTCATGCTCACCAATCCCCGCCTTCAGAATGAAGAGGCGGAGGAAGAAGCAATCGCCTCTTCCGAGCCGGCTCTTTTGAAGTTTCTCGATTCTATTCGCAACGGATTCCCTGGTCTGGTTGCATGGATAGCTTTTGTGACCGTGTATATGGCGATACGCTCAGAGCACTGGGAGCAGTCGACGCAAACAATCGGTGAGGACAATATCGCAGTGATTGGAAGGGCTCTCACCACCGACTATTCGCTGCCTTTTGAATTCGCTTCGGTATTATTGCTTGCCGCTCTCATCGGCGCAATCATGCTGGCGAAGGCAGAGAAAGTAGAAGACACAGATACACCCAGAGAGGGAATTGAAAGTGGAAGCAACTAGTTCCGTAGAGACGCGGTCGGATTTCACCCGCTTCATAGCCACCTTTATATATGCGGTTATCGTCGCTGCCGGTGTCGCGATTGTCTTCGCTAAAACAACCTCTCCGGGTGGTGCCCGGCAGATGATGAGTATCGATCTCGACATATGGCTGTTTGCAGGCATCACCGTGGCCGGTATTGCACTCAGATACTTCTTCGCGGCATATTCAGAAGCGGTGAAAGTGATCGCCTGTCTGGGCGGCTTTTTGATCTTCACCATCGGTCATGATCCGATGACCCGTTACCTTACTTTGAGTGCATTGCTTTTCGCCATAGGCATGTACGGTATGGTCAAATCAAGAAACGCCGTTCGTGTTCTCATGTCGATAGAACTCATGTTGAACGCCGTCAACATCAATTTGATCACGTTTGCCCGGTATGTCGATCCGGCCGGAGTCAAAGGTCATCTATTCGCCATATTCATTCTCACCGTGGCTGCAGCTGAAGCGGCAGTAGGTCTTGCTATCGTTCTTTCGATCTATCGAAATCTTGCCACGGTCGATATGGATCGTTTCAATTTGCTGCGCTGGTAGGCGTAGAACCAACTTTAGATTCTATTTGAGCGCTTGCTTGAGAAAGCCGAGGGCCCAGTCGTGGAGCTGATTCCAGCCGATGACATGACGCATCGATGTCATCCGCCGGCGCTTCTCTTCGACAGCCATGTTGATTGCCTTGTTCAGGGCATTAGAGATTTCAGACGGTGAACGAGGATCGACCACCAGGGCTCCCTGGCTCAGCTCGGCGGCACAGCCTGCGTTCTTGCTGACAATCAATACTCCCTGTTCGTCCTGTCTGCAGGCGACGAATTCCTTGGCTATTAAATTGAGTCCATCTCGTATCGAATTGACAGTGAGAATATCGGCAGCCTGATACCAGGCGGCAAGCTCTTCTATCGATAACTTCGAGTCGAGATGAAGAATTGGTGTCCATCCGTCTGCCGAGAAGCGTTCGTTGATCTCTTTAATCTTGTTAAGGGCTTGCTCGGCATACCGCGAGTAGACCTCTTCGTCGGATTGCGGGGGCTGGGCTATCTGGACATAATGAAATCGCCGATGCATCTCCGGAGCGACGGTGAGGAAGTACTCTATGCCATGCAATTTTTCGAGTACACCTTTGGAATAGTCGAGCCTGTCGATGCCAAGCACTATCTGGCTGGCAAGGCGATGCTTGACTGCCAGGGCTTCGGCCATCGGTCGGACTAAATTGGCTATGTCTTTCCATCGATCCACATCTATGCCCAGGGGCATCACCGTGATCTGGGTGGTTCGACCGGCCATGCGGACGCGCATATTCATCTTATCAACCTGGATGTCAGGGAAGAGAATCTCGGCGGTATCCATGAAGTTGTGCGCGTATTCAGCGGTATGGAAGCCCAGCAATCTGTTGGCGAGCAGACCTTCGATAATCTCCCGGGTGACCGGCGATGAGGCGATTGTTTCTGATTTAGGCCAGGGTACATGCCAGAACTGGCAGACCAGAGTGCCACGGTCCGATGCGACATGGGGCGCGCTCAGGGCGAGCTGGTAGTCGTGCAACCACAACAGGGTAGGAAAGCTCTCGCCGGCGATGGTCTGGCTCTCGGCCGCTATCTGGGAGCAGAACTGTTTATAAGCCTGCCATTCGGCCGCCTCGAATTTGGCAAGCTCCGGCATGCCATGGAAGAGAGGCCAGAGATACTTGTCGCAAAATTTCTTGTGGCGAATCACGATATGGTCTGGTATCCGAGCCGTGTGAAACTCGAAGCAATCGTTCTTGCGCTGAGATTTGGCAGTGATATCGCCGGTGGTATTATCTTGGGCGATTTCGCCATCTTCTTGATTGACCGACAACCAGTGGATGCGAGTACCGATTCTTCTGGCGAGAGGCTCGAGACTGGAGGGCACCCCGCTATTTTTCCCGGAGCCGTTGTAAGAGAGCACCTTCAATGTCGGAAGATGCATCTCCAGGTCTTCTCTGGATTTGCCGGCTGCCAGGGGGTCGAGGTAGAGTTGCGGTACTGTAGTTTGCATCATATCGGTTGTACTTCGTGATCGGTCGACTCGGTTATAAAAATTCGCCTATTGCTGTCTTCTTCTTCTTCTTCTTCTGAAAGACTATGCGAACGCCCGGGAAGCAAGGTGTCCGGGATATCCCGAATGCTTCTCCGTTATTTTGTGTGTATATTCTATTAGAATTTCCTTTATAAAAGTAGAGTATATTTGCGCGGTAATCAAGTGGTTGCCGCCTGTCTAATCAGAACTTAAGATAAGAATCAGTCCAGTAATCCGGGGGGCGGTGTAATCACCAGGTAGCCTTCGTCCGGTTCTACCACGGGTATCATCTCTTTTACGAAGGGCACCAGTCTTTTCTTGCCGGTATCCTTCAACTCCACTTCCAGAAATTCTCCATCGGCGCCATAAATATCGACAATCTTTCCGATCTCGTTACCCTCTTTATCCCTGACGGAGAGCCCGATTAAGTCATCTACCCACCACTGGTTCTCTTCCAGTTCGAGAAGCTGATCCGGTTGGGTGAAAAGTAGTTTATCTTTGAGGGCTTCGGCGGCGGTTCTATCTTCATAGCCGGACAACCGGATGAAAAGAGTTCGGCCTTTGATCATGGCCGACTCGACTTTCCTTTCGGCGCCGGAGTCGTTGGGATTGCCTACCCTGACAGATTCTATCTCTATGAGAATTTCCGGACTGTTGGTGGAGGGCAGCACTTTCATCTCGCCTTTCAGTCCACGGAAACCGACCACCTTGCCGACAGTAAAACTGAAGGCATCCGGATCGGAGCCGTTGATACCATTAGTGGTGCTATTTGATTGGTTGGATTTCATCTTCCTGCACCTCTATCTGAGCGGTCTCTTCTTTCCATCTCTTGAAGAGGTCATTGTCGAATCCGAGCTGGTCTAAAATCCGTCCGACTACGAAATCGATTTGATCCTGGATGGTGCGGGGGCGATGATAGAAACCGGGAGAGGCACAGGCTACGGTTGCCCCGGCTTCGGAGAGAGCGAGCATATTCTTGAGCTGAATATGACCGAAGGGCATCTCTCGAACCACTATCACCAGCGGTCGTTTCTCTTTCAGGCAGACCGCTGCGGCGCGCTGGATCAAATTTGCCGTCAGTCCGTTGGCAAGAGCACCGAGGGTGCCGAGGCTGCAGGGGACAACGGCCATGCCCCTGGTACGGTACGAGCCGCTGGCAACCGAAGCGGCGTAGTCGGTGAGTTCGTGAAACCTGACCGGTGCATCCGGCGGCAGTCTCAAATAGTTGAGGATGGCTGATTTAGGGCAGCTCTCATTAATAAGGTCGAGATCGTGTTCGACTTGCATCACTTTGTAAGCTGCTTTCGATATCAGTAGCTCACAGGGCTGACCACTGCCGGCGAGAAACTGTAGCGTTCTCAATCCATAGATCGCTCCGCTGGCACCGGTTATGGCCAGCACGACCGGAAGGGTTCTTGCTTTGTCGGTTCTGGTTTCTTTTCCCATGTTATTGGCTGGGGTGCTCATCGGGATTTCCTGTAAGGCGAAGCCATGAAAATATAGCAAATCCGCTAGAAGTCGTCAGCGCCTTTCTTGTTCGGTTGTCCAGCAGGGCTGAAATTAACCGGAGCCGGTTCTGCTGGAGCCGGTTGTCCCTGGGGCGCGGGCTGACCAGAATCGCTTTGTTGACCAGCTTGAGCAGGATCCCCTGCGGTAAAGGGGGAGGGTTTGAGGAACTGCAAGTTCTTCGGGGTGCGCAAGAATCTTGGTAGATGTGCTTCCGGGTCGACCGGCTCTTTAAGCATCTTTTCATGGGTAAAGGCTTTTTTGTTTTCTTGATTATCGGCGGGCTCAGATGGAGCCTCGGTGCCTCCTGCCGGTTGGAAGCGACGGCCGCCACTCTGCACCGCCGGTGGTGTGGAGGTGCCTATGTCTATAGACATTCTTCCTTTCGATGGAGCGACGCTTATTTGCAAGGGGGCGTCGATTTTGATTGATAGAGGTGAGCCGGACATTATATAGATGTCCCTTCCTTTTTTTATCATCGAGCGAATCACCGGCGTGCCTCGCTGGGAGCGACCATAGCGCTCCACTCCCAGAACCGGATCTTGCCAGTAGTCCCGTTTGGTCACCACTTTTGGACCCTGATTGCCATAACTTCTCTTGTTCATGGATGGGTGTACAGCGGCAAAGCTGGCTCCCGAGCCGGCATAGCCGAGGCTGGGATTTTGAAGGTCCTGGTTGGGTTGCAACCTGCCGGAGCCTGTGGCCAGGAACTCTCCTGCGATGGAGGCTACAAGCGGCCTGGACATGCCGTCCGGTGTCTGAATCAAGGTCAGTGAGGTTCTCAGTTTGCCTGAAGGCTTGGGAGTTCCTTTGGGGTGATTCTGCTTGCTCGCCGGAATTGCCTCTACAACCTCGCCGATTATTTTCGAGCCTATCGGAATTATCACATCGGTACCGTTGGCCAGTACCGGCGAAGTTATCTCGATGCTGAATTTCTCTCCCTGTTTACTGGTTTTGGAGCTTATGGTCTTGTTCATTCGCCCTTCTATATGAGAGCCTATCGGAATCAAAACAGTCTTTCCGTGCAGAGTATTGGGAGACCGGAAGTACTTCTCGGGATCTTCCTGACGGCTCTGGGCGTCGGCTGCGGGCCCCAGCGCCACGGTGAGGATAAGACCCAGGCAGATTGGTAATGGGTTATCGAAAAATATTTTTGCGGCTTTCATGATTCTGCGCTCTTTTCCACATCGTCTTTTTCATCGCTATCAACGCTTTCTGAATCAGCTCTTCTTCTGAGAACGCGATGGTAGATGACGACGAGAGTAATTGTTGTTATTACTATAATGGCAATAAGAAGAAAAATTCGCCATAGACCGAACAAATAGCTCACCAGACCCGGCATCATTATGCCGAAGGCACAGGCGATGATTATTCCTCCGCCTATGTATTGAAGCCGCTTCTTCACATCGCTGGTCATATCGATATTTTCAATCCGGGTTCAATTTGTCTTCTAGCTGAGCGATGATAATCGGCGATACCACTTTGGTGGCAACGAACCAGGAGCCGACCATAATAGCCGGAACAGCGAAAAGACGCACGAACTGGGGGATGAAGGGATAAAAAAGTGTGACAAGGACAGTGGCGCAGCCGATAGTGACTACCGTGCACATAGTAGTGATCAAACGCACCTGCTCCGGTCGCCTGTAGTTGCGAAAATACTTGGCCAGGATGTCGAGATAGTTTTTCCAGAGGGATGAGATTCCTGACTGGCTCTTTTTCCAGGTGTCGGTCTCCATAATATTCTTAGGAGACTTTTGACCCGAGGCGGCATCCTGATTCGAATTATCGGACTGAGTCAGACGAGCAGCGGGGCTGTCTTTACCCTTCTTCGACTTTCTGAGGTTGCTCAAATCCATTTGATGCGCTCCTGATTTCCCTGTTCCGGTTGTCTGTCCCTGACAAATGATATTACTTTGAATTCTCTTTTCTCAAGCGTTCTTTCAATTTGAAGAGCATTTTCTCCACCTGTTGTCTGCGGTTGTCGCTGTCTTCAGAGGCTTCCAGAAAGTTCTCGCCGTATTCTATCGTGGATTCTATAGAATCCTTCTTCTCTTTCATGTAGAGGAAGAAAAGGTTGTAATAGGCGTCGGCGCCCTGGGGATCTGCGATGAGACTCTGCTTGTAGTGATCCTCGGCCACATCGGGCAGCTTCTTCTCGGTGGCATCGCCCAGTTTTACCTGACGCTCGGCTTCTTTTCTCTGACTGGTTATCTTGCTTATTCCCTGTTCGGCCCGGGGTGCAACCTCTGGTATTTCGCGAGCATAAGAGTAGGCAAGTTCGGCGGTTTTCAGGTCGCCGTCGTTAAACGCCTGCTCGGCAAGGGTCAATAACTGGAAAGCGTCCTCTTTGTGCTTGTCTATCACCTTGCGAAAATAACGGCCCGCATCCCGGAATTGTTTCTGGGTCAGGGCTTTTTCCGCTTCGGCCAGATCCACCTTCTCTTGGAGAGAAGCCGCGTCTTTGACCACGGTTCCGATCACGTTGCGCTGTTCGATAACATCCTGAAGCTTCTCTTTGAGCTGCACCCATTCTTGAGGATACTGCCCTTCTCTTCTTGCTTTTCGGAAGAATACCCGGGCAAGCCCCAGCAATGCCGAGGGGTCGTTTTGCTTGACCGATAGAATGGTGCGAAATTCTTGCTCTGCCACTTCGAGCTTGTCCAGTCTCAAAGCCAGTTCGGCTAGTTTTTGTCTCATTGGAATGTCGTTGGGCAGAATCTCGAGGGCGCTGTGCATCTCGGATATAGCCAGTTCACCGTCTCCCCTAAGAGTATAGTGCTCCGCCAGGCTTTTGTAAGGGTCTGCGTTTCGGGGCTCCCGTCTGATAGACTCTTTCCAGCTTGCCACGGCAGAGTTGCCGTCTCCCTGCTTGCGATAGATATCGCCCTGGACTTTGTACCATTCGCTTTCCCTGTCTTCTCTAGAGATAGAATGGAGTTCGGTAAAGGCCTCTTCGTGCTTGCCACTATTGGTGAGGACAATCGCCTTTTGCAATTTGATCGGACTGTATTCCGGATCTAGCTCCAGTACTTCTTCTACTAAGGCGGCCGCTTTTTTGCTCTTGGGATTGACTCTGAGCATAGCCTGGGCTAGATAAGTGCCGTTCACTTTGTCCTGGGCCAGTTGATAGCATTTTTTAAAAGGCTCTATGGCGCCATCCGCTTCGTCCTTGCTCATTTTCACCAGACCCAGAGTCTGCTGGGCTATGACTATCTCTTCGTTTGTTTCTATGGCTTTTTCACAAAGATTCTCGGCGGCTTCCAGATACAAGTCCCGCTTGGAAGGCGAGGCTACGGTCTTGGAATGCTCGAAGGCGACCAGACCGGCAGCGGCCATCATATTGGGATTCTCGCGAAATTCGTCTTTGCACTTTCTCAAGATGCCTTCCGCTTCGATTACTTTTTTCGGGTTCTTCTGTTTTGCAAGAGCCACCGCCAGACCGGCGTAAGCATCCCCGTTTTCGTCATCTTCCAGCAAGGCGCGATATGCTTTTTCGGCTTCGACCAGTTTGTTTTTCAGTAAGAGCATATCCGCTTCTGATATATGCTCAGGTTTCTTCACCCCGGGATCGCTCTTGATCGCTGGTTCTTCCGATTCAGTTTCAGTTTCCGCTTCTGTTCCAGGTTCTTGTTCAGATGGAGTTTCTGATTCTGACTCAGATTCTGATTGTGCTTCGCTCTCTGCTTCGGCTTCCGGCTCTGCTTGGTGCACAGGCTCTGGAGCCTGCTCTTGCTCTTTTTCTTGCTTCGTTTCTGAGACCGGTGATGCTTCTGGCTCTGTTTCTGCATTTGCTTCTTTTTCTTTAGAGCGTTTTTTCTCTTTTTTCTTCTTCTCTTTTTTCTTCTTCTTCGCGCTTTTCTCTTCCTGCTTAGGCTCTTCTTCTTTTGCCGTGCTTTCCTCCGTCTTTTCAGGCAGACCCTCGGCGGGCTTTGCCTGCAATTCCTGACCGTCCTCTTCTTGATTCAGTTGCGGAGGATTGCCCACGGCATAGCCAGGCAGGGCAGAAGAGATAAGCATAGAAAGGCTCAAAGCCAGGTTCAGCACCCGGTTCAGTCTCTTTCCGAAGGGAATGTCGCTATGTCTTGGTAGTAAGCTCATCTGCTTTATCACGCTCTTTCTTAGCTTCTTCCTTATCTCCCAATTGATCCAGAACATCTCCGAGCAGTTTATGCGCTTCCGGCAGCTCCGGTGCCAATCTTATTGCCTCTCTCAGAGAAGCTGCCGCTTTCACGGACTCTTTATTGGCAATAAACTCTTTTGCTCTATCTATTATTGGTTTTACCCGGGAGCTATTAATTTGATTGAAGGCCGCTTCGGCGCCATCCGCTTTCAAAACCTTTGCCGTTCTGTAGGCGACCTTGGCCTGGGTGAGCTCCCCTTCCTGTTCATAGACGCTGCCGAGCATGAGCCAGGCTTTGCCCAGTTTCGGATCTTTATCTATCAGCGCCATCAGGTCGACTTCCGCCCCTTTTAAATCGCCTGCGGCGATTTTAGATTCTATGGATGAGATCACGGCAGGGTCTATGGCCGGCTTCGGTTTTGCTTTGGCTGCAGCCGCTGCCGCACCGCCAGGACCAGCTTTATTGCCGCCGGTGCCGGCTACTTCAGCCTCTCCGTCTTTGGCATCGAGCTCTCCTTCAGAAGGGTTGGAGCCGGTCAGTCTTTCTAAGCCCTGGGCCAGGTCCGGATGGACAAAGGGGTTTATGAGATAGGCTTTTTTGTAGGCGATCAAGGCGGTATCCGAATCTTTCAATTCCTCTTTGCCTTTGCCGAATACATATAAGAGGAACGGATCGTCCGGTCGTTTTTCGAGCAGAGCCTGGACTTTCATGACTGTGTTGTTTTTCATTCCAGGGTCCGCAACAGGAGAGCTGACCACAGCCAGATGGTAACTCAGCCTTGCTTTGTGCAGCCTGGAATCGGAAGGATTTAGACGCCAGCATTTGGCGTAGTGCAATTGGGCATGTTCGAAGTCGCTGGCCAATTGATAGGCCCCGGCCAGCATCAGGTTGTTTTCGAAAGAGTCAGAAACGGCGACGGCCTCTTTGGTTGCTGTGATCAGTCCCTGCACAGCCGCCGTGTTATCCGGGTTGACGGTGACGGCACGGCGATAGCAGACAGCCACATTGTGCAGACGTTTGAGAAATACATCTCCTCTACCGTCGGATTTGGCTTTCTGGGCGACGCTCCAGAGGATGTCTCCCATCAAGGCATGCGCCTGGGATAGCGTGTTCTTCTGATCTTTCTCCCAGGTCTTGTTGACCGAAGACATCAGCATCTCATAGGCTTCGACTATTTTGCCCTGTTTGTACATGGCCGCGCCTAGGCGATAACGGCTCATGCCGTCATCCCGCATTTTGACACAGATTCGCCATTCTACTATTGCTACGGCAAAGTTACCGGAAGTCTCGGCCTCATCGGCCATGTGCTCTCGAACCGAGTAATCGTCAGGGTCTTTACCCAGCGCTTTTATACAGGCGGCCAGGTTATTCTGGGCCGGCAAGTTATTGGGGTCGGCATAGAGAGCTTCTCTGAAGTGGTGCATCGCTTCGTACCACTTCTTTTTACCCATCAGAATAGAGCCGTATTGCAGATGAGCGCTGGAGAGGTTCCGGCGAAAGTCTGGGTTATGCGGGTCACCGTTGAGGGCGGCTTCGTGCTCTCTGATGGCATCCGCCCACAGACCTTTGCTGCCGAGCTCCACGCCCCTGTTGTTGTGTTCAAGAGGATTGCGCGGGTTCGGAGTGCTGAGCACCACGCCACCGCCGCCACCAGATGTAGTGGTGCCTCTGCGGGCTCTTCTTTTTTTTGCCGCCTCAACCGGCTCCGGGCTGATAAGTGAAAATGCCATCAATGCGGCAAGCGAGATTCCCATCAGTCGCGAGAATCTGTTACCAGACACTTGATTGGCATAACCTGACTTTTTCGACTGCATACTAAATGATGTAGGCCTTACTCTGGAGGATTGCTTTTCTAATTAATACCCATTCTATCCAGGATAAAAAAATTTGCTCGCAAAAACGTGTTTACAAGCCGCTTTTATGGGAATAACCCTGGAGTGTCCGGAAAAATTGTATTCCAGACAACACTTTGCCCGGATAAGGGCTCTTTTCTTATTGACATTCGCGCCCAAAACGATTAAAAATTGATAATCCGCTAGCTGCCTGGGCTCACTATGCCCATTTGAGGAGGAGCATTAATAATTAAATAGTGTTAAAGTGTATTTATAGAGAGCTTTAAGTCCTTATCGGGAAAGTTGTATTCAAGACCTTTTAAAAGACTTACTAGAAACTCTGGATCAAGTTCTTATTCAGGAGAGAATAGAATGAACTCAGAGAGCCAATCGAAGATTTCAGTCCTGGCGGCAGCCTTTCTAGCCGTTTCGGGGCTTTCTGTTTTACCGGCTGTGGCTCAGCTGCCTCCTACCAATATGGGCAAGTTCGTGCACAAGCCCGGCGACAACCAGTACAGCGACGCTACCCAGAGCATGCGTCACCCGGCAGCTCCTCCGCCTATTATCTCCAGACCGATAGGTGGTGGTGGAGGCGGCGGTGGCGGTTACATGGGATACACACCGACACGTCCCAAGCCCAAACCGGATATCTCTCTGCAGGCGATTCCCGCCGATGAGCCTATAGCACCGGCCGGATTTCCTCCCCTTCCCGAGAGTGTCGACCTTCCTGGTATCAACATGGTTACTGCTCTCAACGCCGGAGGTTACTCCGGTGGTGGTGGCGGAGGAGGGGGCGGCGGTGGCGGCGGTGCCAGCTCGCCAAACCCGTTTCAAGGCACTAAACAGGGTTACGCCCACTATACTCCAGGCGCCTTTTCAGATCAGAAGCGGCCCGGAAGCACTCCCGGCAAGGTCAGAGTCGACTCGGCTCCCGAAATGCATCAGCATTACATGCATGTTCAGCCCGGCTCTCTCTCCTCCGGCGATGGCGGCCAGGGTGGATCTCCCGGCTATTATAAGGCCAGAACTCCCGCTCCCCCCAAAGAGGACACTTTTGGGGCGAAGGACACAAGCTCCGGACCTAATTATGGAGCGGCTCTCAAAAAACTGGGAAGAGAGCCCAAATTGAACGATAGAGTTTATGGGACGGAAAGCGCGGCACCGGAAGCGCCTGTGCCTGTGCAGATCAATCAAGCCTCCACTCAAGACTTGTCATTGCCAGACGATGATTTTGAGGCCCGAAGACCCCCATCGAAAGCAGGGCGTTATATGGGCAGACAGTTAAAGCAGTTTGGTATGAGAGCCAGATCCGGCATCAACCAATTACCGATACCGATGAGAATTCCCACCGGACGATAGTCCATGGTTGGCTGGGGAAAGGAGTTAACTAAATGAAGTTGTTGAAACTAAACATGACAGTAGCATTTGCAGCCGGGCTCACCGCGGTCGCATTGGCTCAGCCGGCCAGCGCCCAGAAGGTGAACTCCAAGCATCTGGAAAAAGCCAACTGGCATAATGCCCCCAGGCAGTTCCAGATAATCGACGATCGACCCATAATCAAAGATTTCCGTGAAGCGCCCCAGTCTTCTCAGCAAATTTCTATGCCGCCGCCTCCCCAGGGATTTGGTGGCGGAGCTCGTGGTGGCGGTGCCGGTGCCATGGGAGATGATGGCGGCTCCATGGGCGGCAACAGTCCCATCCGTGCTGCCGGAGCCCCCGGAGACCTTCCCTACCGGACTGGAAACGGCGGCAGTTTGCCCCTTCCCAAGTCCGGATTCGGTAGAGGCAGCAATATTCCTGCAGGTGGGATGGCGCCCAAGAACGCCCTGCCTAACGGTCAGTCTACTAACCGGTTGATGGGCAAGATGATGGCCCCTCAAAAAGTTCTCGGTCGAAGTGGCGGCTCTCCTCGGGGTCTGTCCCCCGGACGCGGTGCCACCAACGGAGGCGGACCGAAAGTTTCTTCTTATAGCGGAGGCTATGGTGACGGCCATGGTAGCGGTTATGGTGGGTCTTCCACCCAGACCAATACTCTCGTAAGAGGATCTTTGCTTAAAAAATCAAGCAAGTAACAAGACTAGATGAACCGATCCCTTTCTCTCTCACTTATTGCTCTTTCTCTGATCGCTATCGGCGGCTGTGCTCAAGGCGGCGCCGATAGCGCTTCCGGTGGAAGCGCCGGAGAAGCGCATGGCAGCGTGTTGAGCAGACTGAGACCGAAAGCCAATCCTAATCTTGTTAAGGCGGTAACGGAAGAGGAGAATCGCAGGCTCGAAGAGCAGATGGCTCAGGCCCAGCAAGCGATGAATTCTCAACAGACCGACCAGGGCGGTAATCTTTTCAGTCGCACTTTTGGCGGTATCGGCTCGATGCTGCCCCGGGTTTCGACAGAACCTATATCAGCGCCACCGGCAGAGAATAGCGCTTCCAACATTCCCACTCTCAATCCTTTTGCCAACTCTGCGCAGGATGCAGGCAACACCAGCAATTCTGCGATGGTGGATACCGCCGCCATGGCGCCGGCAGAAGATATTAGCCCGGTTACTGATATACCGGCTGAAGGCGGCACCAATCAGGTGGCGACTTATAGTCTGCACTACAACCCGGCCGGAATGGCAGGCGGTGGCATGCCTAACCCGATGGGGATGTCCCCCGGTGTGGTTCCGCCTCCACCGGCGGTGACTCTATCCACCGATGCCAGAGCGGGATATCCGCCGCCGCCGCCCAATGCGATGCCTTACAATCCCTACGGCTATCCTTCCTATCCTCCGCCTTACAATCCGTATTATGGAAGTCCCTATCCTCCTCAACAACAACAACCTCCTGTCCAGGCTGAGCCCGAGGAGCCCAAGCGACCCAAAGGTTTGTTCGGATCCGGTGGTTCTGGCCAGGGACGTTCTTCCGTCATGGACGAGGACGATGAAGCGCCGAGGCAAAAGAAGACCGAAGAGGAAGTCTCTGATTTCGTTCCGATTCGTCCGACCGGCATGTCTCCACGCTCTCCTTATAAGCAGAGAGATGACTTGAAGATTCTCTGGGATGGTGCCCTGGGCAGCTATTCTTTCCACGATGTCCTGGCTGAGGACGATAAGCTGGAAGGGGTCTTGCGTCGGGTCAGTGTGGGTATGCCTCCGGATTCCAGTCGCGGAATGTTCTCGGTTCCTAACCGTCAAGTGGTTACTATCTTTCGACCGCTCAAGTTGAACAAAAAAGTCCAGGACCGAGTTATTAAGCTCCAGAATGATCTGGTGCAGTCATACTACAGATATCTGCATACCTACAATAAATATGTTCTGGCTCAGCAGACCGTGGCTGCTCGCAAACAAGAGATCCAGGTCGCCAGAACAAATGCCGAAAAGCAGAGGGCAAGCGCCGATCTGGCTGCCTCTGAGAATGAAGCGGATTCTGCCAAAGAGGATATGAAAGCAGCTCAATACGAGCTTGCTGCCATATCCGGCGCGAAATCAGCCAGATCGGTAATCGGAAGAATTTCAGGTGTCACCCCCAGTGTCGGTGCTCTAGCCCAGGCAGAAAAGTCAGTTCAGCCCATGGAGATTGAGCCCGAATCCGGTGGTGGCAATGGCGTATTTGGTTCGGTGGGAAGAATCTTTTTTGGCGGCAACTCTAATAAAGATGTTTCTGAAAAGAAAGTAGAGAAAGTCGTTAAAAAAGCGAAGCCCGAAAGCGAGAAATCCGGTTTCTCTCTCTTCGGCAAGAAGGGCAATGATCTTGCACCAAGCCCTTCCACAAAGAGTTCTACAACTAAGGTGGCGTCGAAAGCTGCAGTGCCCGCAGAAAGACCGGCTCCACCCAGGAAAGTAGATATGAGCCCGATTAGCTTCGAGCTCAGAAATGTCAACATTACGGCTCGGAAGTCGATTTTATCCGTTGCGATTAAAAACTCCGGAGATAAAGACTTCAAGGTGTCCTCCGATGATGTCTCCATCGCGGAAGGCACGCGTAAAATCTCGAAAGAGACAGTACAAGCCAAATTTGACACCAGTTTAGTCCGACCGAACCAGGAGGTACAGGGAAAAATCACGATTTATGGCAGACCATGGAATGATCGTCTCGCCATTTATATCTCAGATGGGAGCAACAATATTCAGTTGAAACGAAGATAAATCAAGCTTCTTTCATGAATTTGCCACATTTATCGCTCACTATTAAGTGGCTCGCTCATTAATTACCATCTCGCTGCTGACACAAACCTGCTCTTGCTAACTCAAGGTAATTGAGAATGACATATTGCCGTCCTTCCTCGCCAACACAAGTCCGACTTCTCTGTTCGCTGCTTATTATAGCGGCGGCTATGTTGGTCTTCCCGGCTAGTGCTTCCGCCCAGCTAGGCGGACAGCCGGTCGCCGGTGCGGCCAGTGCCACCGCGAACACTGAAGATACCAACCCCAAGACTCCTTTCGATACAAGGGACGACTACTTCAAGAGATTTCCGTTTGCCAGAAATGCATTCGACCATGATGATAAGACTGTTTATCCCTGGGATACCCAGACTGTAGAAGGCCCTCCCACCTCTTTCTGGGGCAGTTTTTTCGATAACCCCGGTCAGGCTGTCGGTGGCGCTATCGATGGTTTTCTCGGCAATATGGGATTCGGTCCGCTCTTCGGCAACGGTAACAACAGCAACAGCAATGGCAACGGCGAGCCTGTACTGCGCAGTCAGTACTCTGAGCCGCTCCAGGGCGCGGCAACTCCCGAGCCGGTTCTGGCCTACCCGCCCTTTATCAAATTCTGTAACGACAACCCCGCCCAGGGCGTATGCTACTGGCAAGCCGGGATGGCTATGGATGCTCCCCGGACAGAAAGGGATAAGGAGCTATTTGAAAACGTCCTCACAACATTCGGTTATCCGGTTTCGGATACTCAGTTTCAGATGATTCAACGTGAGAACTTCCAGCGCATGCTCGAGCTCATGTACGACCCGGAACGTTACATGTGGATGGCCACAAATACATCCCAGATGCAGGCGGCATCCGCATCCAACAGCTTAGCCGGCGTATCCGAATCTGCCTTCGAGACCATGGTCGAGTACATCATGGAAGGCCATAACGGCAATGGCGGTCTTTTGAACGTCGCCAACGAGGCTTCGGCGGCCGCTCCCAACCTGGGCTCTCTTTATCGCTCCGTGGCCAACGTGTACGGAGTGGTGATGGAGATGTACAAGCAGGTGTATGTGCCCATGGCCATACTCTTCCTGCTTCCCGGAGCCGTGGTTACCCAGGTCAAAGCCACTGTGGCCAGAGGTTTCAGCCTCGGAGACGGTAATCCTTTTGAGGGTATCATCCGTTCTATGGTGGCAGTCTTCCTCATTCCGGGAACCCAGGTTATAGTCAGTTATTCCATCGATGTGGGCAATTCAATGGCGACCACGGCAGAAGACTGGGTCGATGTGAACATGGTTCTGGAATGGCAGCATGAGCTGACTTATAACGTCAACCCCCATGATAATCACAGCAACGTGATTGAACCACCTGCGGCGGATCACTCCGCCGCCCAGCAAGCCGCCCAGCAGGGGGTGGGCAATGGTGGCATAGCCGGTGCTATCAACAGTCTGTCCTCCGGTGGATTCCTCGGTTTTCTCTCCTGGCTGGCCGGACAGTTCATCGCGGCGGTATTCGGGTCCGGGGGTGAGGGTATGGCCGCAAACATCCCGGAAGCCGACACCACTCAAGAAGAGCAGCTGGCATTGTCCCAGACCATGCAGTTTCTCTTTAATGGCGCCTCTTACCTGGGCGCTCTCATGATGATTATTCTCACCGCCATGCAAATCGTCATGATCTGCTATCTCTTCCTGCTCGGACCTCTGACCGCCGCGTTTTTCGCCTGGCCCGAGGTGGGCGGCAGCAATAAGTTGTTCCGTGATGTATTCGGCAGCTGGTTGCAAGGGGTGATCATCTGTTCGCTCTGGCGATTCTACTGGGTGCTTGGCCTGGTGCTTATTACCCAGCGTCTGGAGTTCCTGGGCAGCCCGATGGGAACCGGTGACCTGCAGTGGGAGGTTGCTACCTTTGTCTGCATTTTAGGCTTGATGATCTGGGCTTCTATGAACCCGTTCACCTACGACCCGGCAAGAGCCTGGGAGGGTGTGGAGAGTTTCAAGAATGCTGCCGAAGGCATGGGGCAGGGCGCCGGTGGTGGCGGTCAGGGCGGCGCCGGTGGCGAAGGCGGCCAGAGTGGTGGTGGTGCCACACCCGGGCAGGGTGGCTCCGGCGATGGTGGCGAATCGGACAACAGAACGGCAGTGCCAGGCGGGGGGGCCGGCGATGGCCAGAGAGACGATGGCACGCGCATGGATGGAGCCTCCAGCGACTCTGTGGTGCCGGTGGCAGATAGTTCGGCCGATAGAGGCGGCACCCTAGACGCCAGAGGCTCCGGAGGCGAATTGGCGGAAGCCGACTCCGGTTCCTCCGGAGAGATTGCCAACCGCAGTCCCGAAGATGTGCAAGCGCCGCCCACCGACTCTGGCGGCGCGGAAGAGGCCAAAGCGGCCAGCGCCGACGCGGCCAGTCTGCCGCCGGTTGCCGGTGGCGATGGCGGCGGCGATGTCGCTTCCGCTTCTGCTCAGATAGATGCCAGCGTGATGGCGGCCATGGCTGCCAGCTTCCCCGGTGCCGAACCCAGGGGTATGTCCAGTGACAGCGCTCCGGTCGATATGGCGCCGGGAGATAGCGATCGGGCAAGCGGCTATGTCAATCCCAACGCTTCAGCCTCCGATGTGGACGCTGCTGCCGGCCGTCCCGGTTCTGGTGATGCGGCAGGCGCCGGCGTCGATGCCGGCGGCTCGGTCTCCGCCGGCACTGGTGCAGTTTCGGGCACTGGTGCTGACTCTGGCTCCGGCTCAGGAGATGCTGCCGGAAGCGCCAGCATCAATGTCTCCGTGGATGGAGCCAGCGGTGATGCGGGCAGCTCGGGTGGCCAATCCGATAGCCCGCCTCCTCCGAATTTCGATGTGCCCCCGCCTCCGAGCGCTGACTCGGATAAAGAGTAGGAGGGCATGACGATGAAGATGGCAATAGCAAGCAAAGTCGGTCCAAAGAGAACTCCCGAAGCAGAAAGCAAGGAACAAGAAGCGATGAAAGTCAATAAAGAGAGAAGATTCAAAAAGGTCGGCGTGCTGACCGCAGTCTTCTGCGCGCTCTATTTCCTGGTGTCTGTCGGTCCTGCTCTGGCTCAGTTCACCCATCCCGACTCCAACCCGCAAACCAACTGGGACGTGAGAAAGACTTATTTCTTGCGCTTTCCGGCGGCTGCCCAGCATGGTCCCAGAGTTGACGACAACCCGGAGGGTCATGATGTAATCGAAGATAAACGTTCTCAAGGTCCCGGCGAAGTGGAACATCACACATCCGGTCCGGTATTCAGCTGGCCTGTTGTGATTCCCGAGGCTACCTCGGCGGTCCCGACCCTGCGGGACGAAGCTATTCAGATGAATCTCTTTCAGACCTTCGGTTATCCTGTCTCCGATACCCAGTTTCAGGTGATCGAAAGATATAACCAGAACCGCTTTCTAGAACAGCTCTATGACCCGGAAAAATTGATGTGGCTGGGTACTTCAATAGGCAGCATCCAGGCCAACTCGGCCGGCAACAGTACGGCAAACATGGCTGTCAACCAGAATATCACCGCTATTGAATATTGCTCTCATCCAATCATCAACTTCACCATCGATGACGGCAATGTCTGGAACCGACTGAGAAACGAACTATTCATACCTATGGCTGTATTGCTCCTGCTACCCGGAGCGGTGCTCGCCCAGGTCCGGGCCATCGTCGCCCAGGGCTCCCCTGCCATCGTCGGTGAGGTCAATCCGTTTGAGGGCATCATCCGCTCTATAGTGGCTATTTTCCTGATTCCAGGTTCTTATCTTGTCATCAACTATGGAATTGACGTAGCCAATTCCATAAGACACACCATATCATCCGAATTTCAGCGAATCTTCGGGGAGGATATGTATGAGCTGGCGAAGTGTTCTATAAAGCGTGCTTTTCCTATCAACGATCCGCGCAGCAACCGAAATGCCATCGAGCATTCGGAAGAGCCCCATATAGAGAATCATGATTATATCGCTCCTTACGAGTCTCTCTCTATGGGCTTGAGACTGTTCGACCCATGTCTTGGAGTCGATGAATCCAGGGTGCCTGACGAAGACGTGCGCCAGGTCAAACCGGTAAACCGTTTGCTGGTCAATTCCGTGGGGGCTGGAGAAGGACTTACCTGGAACATAATGTGCGCTTTCCAGGTTGTATTCTTATATTACCTGTGGTGCATGGGTCCCATTGCCGCTGCATTGTCAGTGTGGCCTATCGGGAAGCTCCGGGATGCTTTCAAGAACTGGTGCGAGGGTGTGCTTGTCGTCTGTTTCTGGACTCTTTTCTGGCACACGATTATTTTATTGCTGGCTGCCTTTAAAGGCGTAGGTGATACAGGTACGATTTTTGTGGCCTGTCTTTTGGCTATGGCTGTTCAAGCGGTCAAATCAGCCTTCGACTTTGTCGGGCTGGTTAGCCAGGGCGGTGCCATGGCTAGTAATATCGCTAAGCAGTCAGGCGGAGGCGGCGGCGGTTCCGCCGGTGGCGGACAGTCTGCGGGGTCGCGCGGTGCGGCTGGTGCCGCGGCTGCCATTCCCGGAGGCGACGGTGGCGGCCGGGCCGATAGTGCCACCAGGACTCCGGGCGGCGCTGCCATGGACGGAGCTGCGGTCAGCTCTGGTGGGCTGGCGGCATCTATGGGAGTCTCCGGTGGTGGCGGTGGAGCGGGTAGTCCATCGCCTTCGGCTGCTTCGATTAGCGCCAGTGCCCAGATGGCAGGCGCTCTGACAGACAGCGGACCGTCCGGTTCCGGTGGCGCCTCCGGTTCTCAGATAACCGCAGATGCGGGTGTACCGGGCATGCCCGGCTCCGGTATGGATGGTGCTTCTACCGGAGCAGATGCGGCCGGCAAGCTTGCTCATGATCCAGGTGTTCCTCCAATAGAAGGCGACAGAGCCGGTACAGGTTCCGGTGACAGGGGACTTGGCGGTGTAGAAGCTGCCCTTGGAGCGGTCGGTCTGGCTGGTGCCGCCGGAGCGATCGGCGACAAGGCTGGTGGACCGCCTATGAGCTCCGACATGTCTCTCAATTACAGCGCTTCCATAAACAAGCTCGCCCAGGGTGGTGATTTGCAGAACCTGGCTGATTTGAGCATGAATAAGGATCTATCCACCATGACGCCGGCTGCCCTGGTGGATGCTATGAACAACCCGGCTCAGGCCATTGGCAGGGTCACCGATGGAATCATGGGTGAGGCCGCTGGAGGCCAGGGTATCAGGGAGCAACTGAACAAATTCGACCAGGCTGTGCTTGGTGGTGCGGCCGGTGGCATTCTCGACGCCACCAGCAACGCCACCGGTGTGGACGCCCGAGGCGTAGCCGACCGGATGCTGTCCGGCGATATGAGCATGGCTGAACTCAGGCAGACCGGAGTCGACGCTCTCGACAATCTTGGGCGCAACGCGCTTCCTGTCGACGCTGGTCCGCTTACCGGCGAGCTTGGTCTCAATCGCTTCATGCCGTCCGATGCCGGTGCTCTGACCGGTGAACTCGGTCTCAATCGCTTCGCTACCGACCCTGGCCAGGGTCCGGTGAGCGGTATGGGCTCCGACCTGGCTCGTGAAGCCCTAGCCCCCGGTGCTGTGGCGGCCTTCGGTCAGAAGGACATTCTTCCGAATGGCATCGACGCCGATTTCGCCCACAATCCTCAAGCCGGTCTGGCTCGTTCGGCCGCCCAGGACCTCATGAATATCGATGCGGATCCTAATAAAGCCGGCGTGCAACCCCTGGTTTCCCAGGACATGTTGAGAGACGCTCTCAATGGTGACCAGAATGCCATCGCCGCCATAGATAAGAATCTCGGTACCTCCCCGGAGGTACTCAGAGCGGCATTGAACGGTGATTCCGGTTCAGCCTCGCTTCTGTTGGCCGCTTCCGGTCATAGAGCCATGGACGACCCAGGCAGTCCGCTTCACCGCGCTGCCGCCGAAGGCAACTTCGCCGCCATCGAAGCGCTCAAGGTCGCTCCGATGACCCACGAAGGGACTATCATGGCCGCTGCCCACGGCAACCCCGTGGCCGCTGCCCAGGCTCTTCATAACAGCGCCGACACCCAGTCCTGGATGGCTTCTCGCGATATGACCATCGGAGAGCTGCAGGGCGGTGGCATCGCCCAGGAGCGCTTCAGAGAAGCCATGGGTGGAGATGTGACCGCACAGCAGGAGATATCTCGCACCATGGGTCTTGGTGACAATAACTTCGACGTTGTCCGCGGTGCTGTCGGTGGTGACCGTCAGGACGCCGCCACTGTGCTTGCCGCAAGGGGCGCGGAAGAGATGAGACATATGTCTCCGGAGCAGATTCACCAGGCTGTCCAGAGTGGTGATACCTCTATCCTCGCTGCCCGGGCTACCAGTCCGGAAGTGCTCTCCAGGGCCATATCCGGTGACATGGATGCTCGCCAGTCCATTCAAGAAGGGCTCGCATCCGATCCGAATTTGCTGTACACCGCCAATACCGGTCAATCCTTCGAGTCCTATCGTGCCATCAATGCCATGACCGGAGAGAGACCGGATGTGGTAGCGGCAGCCTCGAGCAACGCGCAGAACATCATGGGTATGTTCGCCGAGCCCGGCCAGGTAAGAGAGGCTATGTCCGGAGGATTCGAACAGAGGCAGGCCTTCATAGATCAGGTCGCCAACCAGATGCAAGTCAGCCCGCACGTGCTTCGTGATGCTGTCGGTGGTGACTCCACCGCCTCGGCCACTCTGCTTGCTGTGGCTGGTCATCATGGTCATGTGGCCAATCTGGCCCGGGAAGGAGATCCTCTCGCCAGAGCCGCCATGGCGACTCAGCAGACTGTGGACATCGATACCTTGAGGGCGGCATCCACCGGCAACGAGTCGGCCCAGTTCGCCGTTCAGAATGCTGTCGCTCAAAATCCGGAGCTCGTATCCATGGCGAGAGCGGGCAGTCCCGAAGCCGTATCGGCCCTGAGTGCGACCCAATCCTTCACCGATGGTGGTGGCATGGCTATCGGCCATGAATCACAGCCGTTCGGTACGGTGTACGCTGCCTCCAGAGAAGCCCAGGCGACTCTTCAGGATCTCGGTGTCGACCCGACCGCATACGCCAGGGGCGATGTCGGAGCTCAGAATCAGGTCTACCAGGCCCTCGGCATAGAGCCGGGTTCCAGGGTGGCACAGTCCATGCATGGCACCATCGACCGTGCTCTGCACGGAGATGGTGGCGCATCGGCCACGTTCATGGCCGCTGCCGGACGCACCGAAGCGGTCCAGGAACTGGCCCGCCAGGGCGACTTCTCTGCCCAGGCGTCGGTGGTGGCTGCCCACAGCGTTCCAGGCGGAATTCTGCAAAGCGCTGTCGAAGGCAGTGCCGGTGCCCAGGCTTATGTTCAGAACGAGCTAGCCTCCAGTCCTCACATGATGGCGCTTGCCAGCCAGGGTAACGAGCAGGCTATGTACTCTGTTCAGTCCGCCCACGGTTCCGATGCCATCGCCAATATCAGCGCTTCGGCTAATACCCAGAATTTGATGGGCTATTTTGCCGACAATAACACCGTGCAAACTGCTCTTTATGGACACGGAGCAGAAAGAGCCACTGCCATGACCGGCATAGCAGATAGAATCGGTGTTTCGCCTCAAGTCCTCGACTCTGCCATCCATGGTAGCGCCGCCATGGCATCGGTTGCCTTCGTGCAAGCGAGCCGCAGCGAGCCCATTCAAAGGGCGGCAGAATCCGGCGACGTGCTGGCCCGGTCTATTCAGTCTACCGCGGCCGGTCAGAACTTCTCCGTGGTCTCCATGGCGGCCACCGGTCACCCGCAGGCCGCCGAGGCAGTCGGGTACAGCTTGCGCGAAAGCCAGCTGCTGCAGAATCTCTCCGCCCAGGGGCATCCAGAGGCTGCAGCAGTACGAGCTGTCTCATCCGTTCAACAGGATCCCAACGCGGTCGCTCCTTCCCAGGAAGCTCTGTCGCGCAATATCGTCACTCCGACGGCAGAACAACAAGTCCGGCTCGAGCAGGCTGCTTATCTGTCCCCGGGCAGCAATGTCAGCTTCGCCGGCGCCGAGACCGTCTCGTCCGCTTCCAGTGGATGGGGTGATTACACCGGCGGATCGACCAGTATGTCCTCGTCGTACTCGTACAGTGCCGATGCCTATCGTGGTGCCGGCGAGGCTTCTTATGTGGCATATCATCCCCAGGGTGGTAGCCAGGTCTTCGTGGATGCAGGCGCCTCCAGCTTCGTGCCGTCCAATGCCGGACTGCAGCCCCAGGTCGGAGGTGATGTCCAGTTCAGCGGTTCCACTGGAGGATACGAGAACTACCAGGTAACTGGTGGCAATCAATATCAGGTCGAGCCTCAACCTCAACATCAACCTCAACTCCAACCAGGTGCTGAGGTCCAGTATCGAGGTGGCACACCAGAGAACTACCAGGTAGCCGGTGGCGGTCATCAGCAGATTGAGCCTCAACCTCAACCTCAACCTCAACTCCAGCCAGGTGCTGAGGTCCAGTATCGGGGTGGCACACCGGAGAACTACCAGGTAACCGGTGGCGGTCATCAGCAGGTCGATACCCAGGGTATGAGCACCGGCGGTGCCTCTCCCTACGAGCGCATCGCGGATGCCGCTCCGGAGAGCCCGAGAGTGCACGGCGGCTTCAGTGACTATCAGGCTTCTCACAGCCCGCCTGACTCCGGTGCCCCGGGTACCTATATAGCCAACGCCGATGCCGGTGCTGTCCGCTCCGATCCCGATCCCGGCACCATTGCCCGGGGCCAGGGCAGTCCAGACAGCTATGGACGTTCTTCGGTGGAGGATAGACCGACTGATGTCGTTGCTTACAACCAACCCAGCAGCTCCTTCGGTCGCGCCCTGAAAGATGCACTGCCTGGAGCCGGTATGATGGCGTCCCGTCCTCAGAACCAGGGACAAGATCTACAGAGACAGGGCCAGGAGAAAGCTGACGTCAATACGCAAGGTGTCGAGCAAAGGCGGACCCAATCCGAGGCTGAAGCGAAACGTCGGCATGCCGAAGAGGAGCGAGTCCAGCAGCAGGACGCCCAGGCTCGGGAAGCTAAAAAAGCCGAGTACAAGCGTTATCAAGACAAGATCAAAGCCGAAATGGACGAGATCGAAGCCGAGGCCGAACGTCTGCGAAAAGAGGAGGAGGGCGAGTAAATTCAACCTCTGCGTGGATAATACCTTCTAGCAACGGGGTATTGTCCACGTAGTTCTTTTCGGGCGAGGCGTAGGTTATGCAACTGGCAGAGATAGGTGTCAAATGTCATCAGTGCGGAATTCGATTCCGCTCCAGGCAGGTTCCGATAATTCTCGATCGGGGCAGACGAAACAGCGAACTGAGGCTTCAGGGAGAAGCTCAACACTTCGAGCCTTATGCCGTATGCACCTGTCCTTCTTGCAGTTATGCCGACTGGGCTACGGCTTTTCGCCGAACAGAAGAGCCGGCGGTGCTCGGTCAGAAGAACGAACCTCCCCATTTGCAATACCGGGCTGCGGCACTCAACGGCGAGCGAGTCGGTAAAAGCTTCTATAAAATCGGTCAACTTTATCTCTATGCTGCCTGGTGTGCCGAGGATGTGGGAGCTTTGCCCCAATCCAGGGAATATAGAAGGTTAGCCATAGATTCTTTTGAGAAGGCTCTGGCGGACGGAAGTTGTCCCCACGATAAGAGAGGAGAGATACAATATCTTATAGGGGAACTGCACAGGCGGGCGGGCGATTTTGGTGAGTGTCTGGAGTATTTTGAGAAGGTCATTCCTCATTTGCCCGGTAAATTTGCGATGATGGCGCGACGTTTAATGAGACTGGCGGAGCAGGGAGAGACTGCTCCTATCGACTTCATTAACTGAAGTCCAGGGGGAAACTATGTCGCAAGTCCATAAGGTGATAAATCTGAAGACACCTTTGAAGGTCTTCGGATTTACGGTAAAGCAGATAATTCTTCTTGCTCTGGGTGTAATTCTAGGGTTTTTACTGGCCTCGAAATTGCCCCATGATTGGAAGGTGGGGCATCTGCCGGCCGGACTTTTTGCCTTTGTAGGGGTGGTCGGAGTCTCCTGCGCCCTCAGCTTTATGACCGAGGTAAAGCCCATGCCCTGGTGGCGCAACGCTTTTCTCTATAGGCTCAAGCTGGTTCCGGACGTGTTTATACCCAAGCCGGAAGATGCCCCGCTGTATCCCGATCCGACCATTATCGAGAAATCGGTCGGAGAAGAGTTCTACATAGACTCTGATAAAGGCGGTTAATGTTGATTTTGAGCCCGGTTTAATATTACACTGAGGATTAGAGTGCAAGCAGTTTTCGAGGTTGTTTCGTAGGGACGTCATTTAATGTCTAGAAGTGCATGGTCGACACCTTCTGATGGAGCTTCAGGCTCCAGAAGACGATCACGTTCATCTTCTAAGAAACGCCTGAAGAAGATCGATTCCGAAAAGGACGGCGGCCGCGATTCCGGGTCTCGGATCGAGGGCAAGCATATACCGCTTACACCGACTCCCTCGGTTCAGAATATTCCTGCCATGTTTTACAACGCCCTTCCAGCCTCGTTGAGAAATATGCTCCCGATAGGGACCGAGTCCGGTGGCTCGGACGGGGCCGATACGGCGGCACCGCCCAAAGACAAGCGGGGAGTGGCGAGCTGGCAAGATGTCTGTTTTATCCATTCCATTCCAGGAGACGATGAAGAAGAAGGGGTGGTCGTTCTCTCCGATGGCAGCTTCCGTAAGTACATCATGTGCAAGGGCATCAATGTGCTGCTTTTCGATGATGCCGATCGAGACCAGATGGCCAGGCAGTTTGCCAATTTCGTCAATGCTTGCGAGAGTGACATTCAGATCATCATCAAGTCCAAACATATCTCGGTGGACGAGTATCTGTCGCGTTATCAGGTCCATATCAAGAGCGATAACCAGTATCTGAAGTGGTACGCGGATTATACCGATAAATGGTTCCGGCGGATTCAAGACGTCAGTTTCGTGCCCCAGCGAGACTTCTATGTGGTGGTCAGCTATATGCCGCCGGATTGCAAGCCGGGCAAGCCCTGGTCCGGCAGGCGCTCTATTCAGAGGCACGAAGAGTTCATCGATTCTCTCAATCGGCTGGTGAAGACAGCCTATGAGCAGTTGCGCATGTCCAACCTCAGACCTCGAACCCTCAGTCGCAGAGAAGTGCGCAACCTTATTTATTCGGACCTCAATCCGAGTCTCAGCGCCCTCGATCACGATGCTCCGCCATCCAATCCGCAGATATCCGAGGCATCCTGTCTGGCCGGCTCGGCCATGAAAGTGCATGACGAATACATCTGGCTCGACGGCAAATATATAGGCTCCCAGTATATGTTCCAGCTTCCGCACAATACCTGGATGGGTTGGCTGGTCGACTTGCTTACCCTGGGCGTGGAGTATTCCATGTCGGTGTTCATTCATCAATGCGATCAGGACAAGGTGCGTCGCGATCTGAAGAACAAGTATCAAATTGGTATGGTGACCAGTACCCAGCTGGCCACCCCTGACCTCGAGGGTCTGGAAGGCACCAAGCGAGCGGCGGCCGCGATTCAAGAATTTTTGAGAAGTTCCAATAAAGCCTTCGATTGTAGTCTCTACATATCGACCACGGCCGATAGCCATGATCAGCTGAAAGGCAATATGGACGAGATCCGGCGCGTCTTCAAAAACCGTGGTGCCAACATGGACCGGGGGCAACTGCTTCAGCTCGACGCCTGGCAGTCCACTTTATCGGTGGGGGTCGATAAGCTTGCCATCGTTCACCGGGTTATGACTCCGGTGGTGGGCACCATGTGGCCATTCTTCACAGCTTCCTGCGGCACTCCCGATGGTGTTCCCTTCGGCTTCGCCCTCACGTCTAGAGAGCCCGTTCTGCTCAATCCCTTCTTCCGGGGCGCGGGCAAAGACGCTAACAATATGTTCGTGGTGGGAACGACCGGTGCCGGTAAATCTTTCGCCGTGTCGATGATGATTCTCAGGCTATTGCCCATGGGGGTCAAGTTCGTTCTCATAGATAAGACCGTGGACAAATTCGGTGCTTATCGTTTCATCACAGAGCTGCTCGGACCGGAGCTCTGTCAGTATGTCGACCTTGGTCCCAACTCGGGATTCATCCTCAATCCCTTTGACCTTGGCCCGGAGGATACCAAAAAAGGTGAGCCTTCCCACGATAAGATCTCGAGCTTGCTGGCTCTATTAGACCTGATGCTCGCACCGGAGGGTAGAGAAGAGCTCACCGTCGAGGAGAAATCGCTTCTCGATGGGTTGATCAGGCTTTCCTACATGGAAGCGCAACTGAACGGCAAATTGCCGACCATGTCCGACATGGCAAGAGTCACCTCTCAGGCGGCCATGACCGAGACCGATCCCATGCAGAAGGAGCGCTTGCAACAATTTGCCAGAGGGCTTTCACTGTTCACCAAATCCGGTGCTTTTGGTGGTCTTGTGGACGGTTATACCAATATCGACACAGAAAAGCTATTCATCGTATTCGATACCAGAGAGGTTAATGAACCCCGTCTCGAGCGAATTGCCGTTTATATACTGGCGGAGTTTATCCGCAGAAAAGCGGCAGAGTCGAAAGAACGTGGTGTCAGATTCGCCGCGATCATAGACGAGGCTTCCACCCTGATGCGATTCAAAGCTGGAGCGCGGCTGCTCGATGACCTTTCCAGACGGGCTCGTCACTACGGTATGATGCTGGTCTCCATCACCCAGCAGCTCAAAGATTTCTTCCGTCAGCAGGAAGAGGCTGATTCCGTGGTCAAGAACGCCCATATGAAGATTTTGCTCAGGCAGGACCCCAGTGACTTGAAGCTCCTCAAGGAGACTCTCAGGCTTCGAGACGCCGAGGTGCATGCCATAGAACAGTTCGCCAAGGACCAGGAGAAGCGAAAAGAGAGTCAGGCTCTGCTTATCGTGGGCGCAGTTCATGGAACAATCAAACTGGTCCCCAGTCCGATGGACTACTGGATTTGCACATCAGAGCCGATCCGCGATATTCCCAAACGCAAGAAAATGATTCAGGAGGTCCGGGCCAAAAATCCTAAGTTGAGCGAGACCGATGCTTGCCGGCAGGCGGTCTATTACCTGGGACTTCAGCAGGATAACTAACCGGAGAGTATTCAGTGGAGAAGATATTCACCCCGAATAGATGGTTCGTTTTGTTCTGTGGTCTGTTGATACTGGTCTGGGGAGCACTCCGGATAGTGGCAGACGTCAGGCTCTGTGAGCAGGCCAAGCTGGTTGGAGAGAGCATCTTCACTTATAGCTGGCCGGAGCTGTCTTTGCGCTCGGAAGTGGAGTCTATAAAAGCCCAGATTGTTCGTCGTGGATCCCATGATGCCGTTGTGACGGTTACCGGAACGCAGGTCCTCAGTGATCCGCTCAAATCCGGGATTCAGTCGGGAAAAGAGAAGACTCAGTCCGGACAGTCCGCATCCAGTGCGGAGCTCAATGCCGTATTGACCTTTTACCGCTCTGAAGATCGATGGGAGTTAGGGAAAGTGGAGCTTAAGTAAATATGTACTGGCGCGTAAGAAAAGTCACTGCCGAGATGCTGTTCAAGCAGTACGGCATACATGTTTTCCTGGTAATCAGTTTGCTTCTCAATCTGATTCTTTTCGTAACCAGGCCTAAAAAAGAGACTATGAATCAAGAAATCCAGACCAACTTCAAGGATTTTGCTAAGAATGTCACCACCCATCTTCTCGATACAAGCTATATCACATATCTAGATTCGACCCAGGAGTTGCATTCTGAGCTCGGTCCCAATGTGATCACCAAGATGAAGGAATCCGGTCTTTTGCCCAGAACAGACCAGGAATACAAAGCTATCAATCTCGAACTGCAGAAGTCGAGGCAGGTCTGTACACTTAAGTTCGATCGGATCGAAGTCGGAGAACCTGATCCGCAAAGGAATATGCTGGTCCCGGTCCAGGTGGCCGGAGTAATCGCCATTCACTCCTCTAAAGAGACCAGTCCCTCCCAGCCGCAGCCTTTCAGCATACAGTACTGGGTCGGATTGAATTCCAAGACAAAGAAGCCGATCGTGGCAGATTTTGCCGAACAGCCATCGGGCTAGGAAATTCCTGTTCATTGAAATGATGTAAAATCAAGCCCGGTTTGACATTATTTTGGTGCTTTCAATTATGTTTTCGGGAATTGTCGAAGAGGTCGGTCAGGTTTTGAAGGTGGAAGAGACCGGGGATGGAAGTCGCCTCGTGATCGAGGCTCCGGGGATTTTGACCGATGCCCGGATGGGCGAGTCTATAAGTGTATGCGGGACCTGTTTGACGGTGGTCGCTTTCGATGACCGAACATTTACCGTAGAGGCTGTGCGAGAGACTTTGCGCTGTACTACTCTCGGTGAGCTTAAAGAGGGGTCCAAAGTCAATCTGGAAAAGGCTCTAAAGGTAAGCGACAGGCTGGGCGGTCATATGGTGACCGGCCATGTCGATACGGTTGCCCGCATTGAATCGATTACCCCGGAAGGCTTTTCGAAGCTCTATAAATTTTGTCTCGATAGCAAATGGGCGCCTTTTTTCGTCAAGAAAGGCTCGGTGACCGTCCATGGAGTCTCCCTTACCGTGGTCGATTGTCCGGACCCGGATCTAGATATGACTTACATTTCATGTAAAGATCAGGCGCAGGAGAATTTCTGGTTTACGGTCGCCCTGATTCCTCATACTCTCGAGGTCACGACCCTGGGAAGCCTCACTGCAGGCGACCTCGTCAATATCGAGACCGATGTGATCGCCCGTTATCTAGTGCGACTGGTGGGTGAAAGCTATCTCAAGAACATTAATAAAGCTGGCGAATCTGTTCTCATTCATGGAAATGAAGGATAAACTTTGATGTCAAGAAAACGGTCCCCGGACCGTCCCCCAGGCAAAGTATCCAGGTGCTCCATGAACAACTCATCAAGCAACGATTTCTGCTTCAATACAGTGGAAGAGGCGTTAGAAGACATCGCCCAGGGCAAGTTTGTTATCGTCGCCGACGATGAGGGACGAGAGAACGAGGGAGACCTCATATGTGCCGCCGAGCTTATCACCCCGAACATGCTCAACTTTCTGGTCACCGAAGCAAGGGGGTGGGTCTGTCTGGCTCTCACCGCCGAGAAAGCGGCAAAGCTAGAGTTGAACCCGATGGTGGAGAAAAACACCGAGTCGCAAGAGACGGCTTTTACGGTCACCATCGACGCCGATCCCAAGTTTGGTGTCACCACCGGTATCAGTGCCTATGATCGCGCCACCACCATAAGGGTCGCTGTGGATTCATCGGCGCGACCTGACGACCTGAGACGACCGGGTCATGTCTCGCCTCTTATAGCCAGGGAAGGCGGAGTGCTCAGAAGGGCCGGACATACCGAGGCTGCGGTAGATATGGCTCGTCTGGCCGGTTTGAACCCTTCCGGAGTGATTTGCGAGATCATGAATGAGGACGGCACCATGGCCAGGGTTCCTCAGCTCTTCGAATTCGCTCAGAAACACAATCTCAAAATTATCAATATCGCCCAGTTAATCGCCTATCGCCTCCAGAGAGAACGCTTCATCGTGCGCGAAGCGGTGGCAACCCTGCCTTCCGCCTATGGCGATTTCAAGATCTATGCATACCGCAACACCCTCGATGACAAAAGCCATGTCGCCCTGGTGCGCGGCGATTTAGAGAACAAAGAAGATGTGCTTATCCGGGTTCACAGCGAGTGCCTGACCGGTGATGTTTTTGCAAGCCTGCGTTGTGATTGTGGACCTCAGCTGGAGGCAGCCATGGCCCTTATCGCCAAGGAAGGTCTTGGTGTTCTGGTCTATCTAAAACAAGAAGGAAGAGGCATAGGCTTGCTCAATAAGCTAAAAGCCTATTCGCTTCAGGATGAAGGTCAGGACACAGTGCAGGCCAATGAAGCCCTGGGCTTCAAGCCGGACCTCCGTGATTACGGTGTCGGTGCTCAAATTCTCTGTGATCTGGGGCTGAGTTCGGTCAGGATCATCACCAATAATCCGCGTAAGATTGTCGGTCTTGAAGGTTACGGACTGAATGTTACAGGCAGAGTTTCGATGCCGCCGGCTTGCAACAGTCACAACCTCGACTATCTGATTACAAAGCGAGAAAAAATGGGGCACTGGCTGGATGGCCTCGATGAAGTCGAGGTCAAAGAGACAAATTCAGAATATATGGTAAGCAGCGTTCAAATGGAGAGCAGCAATGTCCAAAGATGAGCCCAATGTGATTGAAGGACGCCTTATCGGCACCGGACTCAAGTTTGCAGTGGTGGTGGCAAGATTCAACGATTTCATCACTCGCCAGCTTCTTGATGGTTGTGTCGCCACATTAAACCGTCATGGTGTGGAAAGCAGCCATATTGATGTCATCTGGTGCCCCGGCGCTTTCGAGATTCCTTTGGTGGCCAAGCAAGCCGCGACCTCGGGCAGATATGACTCTGTGATATGCCTGGGAGCAGTAATTCGCGGCTCCACTCCCCACTTCGATCATGTCTGCAGTCAGAATGCCTCCGGCATAGCTTCGGTTGGTCTGGAAACAGGTATTCCCACTATCTACGGTGTTCTGACCACCGACAGCATCGAGCAGGCCATCGAAAGAGCCGGCACCAAGGCCGGCAATAAAGGAGCTGATGCTGCCGTCGGTGCAATAGAAATGGTCAATCTGCTCTCTTCAATCAAGAGGCAGACCGGAGTGGCCTCCTAGAATTTGATTCATGCTCTGCTATGGCAAGCGATGCCACCGCTTCCAGGCGGGCATAGAAGTTGCTTATCGCCTGGGTTGTTTCCGCTTCTTTAGAAGGCACTGTCAGCTCTTTGCGACGATTCTTCTCCAGTAATTGAAACTCTACTTCCAGAAATCTTTTGCTGAGTGCGGACATTTGATCAACCACCTTCTTTGTCATAGCTACTTCCATTTGATAGACCAGGCTCTCGAGTCTTTTGGTCACCGGTGCCTCCGGTCGTCTTCGCCCGGGGGCGACGGAGCCTTCGAGAATTCGTTTCACGGTGTCGGCTCTAAACTCTTTCAGTTTTTGCTGCTCTCTCTGATATTCTTCCCTTTCTGTCTCGCTCAGGTCCTGGTAGACGAACTGTTCCAGTTTCTTCCGCAAAGCTTCCAGGGAACTGCTTGTGCTGAAGCCGCTCAGATAGAACTGCCTTATCCCGTCTAGCTCCGTGAAGGAGTTTAACGGCACCCGTCCGAAACGGATCCTGGCATCGCTAACGAGAGCGAATCTCTGTTCGCTTTTCGCAGCGCAGTCGAAGCTAAGCTCCCTGGTATCCATCAACTGATTCAGCCTCCTGTTTCAGCCTATATACGGCAGGGAGGATTTTTAGACAGGTAGAAAATATTCTTCAGTAGGCGTTCCTGAAGGCTTCGTCGAAACGAATCACGTTGCGGCTTGGATCTATGGTGTATTTGAGCCCTTTCAAAAATGTCTGGCCAAGGAGCGGTCTGGGAAAGTCCGAATGGAGAACCATGGAGCAGTGGACATTTTTTCTGAGAACCGGGCCGAGTTGGATACTGTCCACTAGAAAACTGTAGCCGACTCTCTTGCCGCCCACTCCACCTGATTGACCTGAAAGAGCATGCGTAGGGCGGTTTAATCCGCAGGCAGCAAGGTGTCGGTCCGCGAAGGCGACGGTGCCGGCTCCGGTATCGAGGATCATCTCGCACTCTCTGCCATTGACCTTGGGGGTGACAATGATATGGTTGCCCATTCTATAGAACGGCACCTCCAGATCGCTTTTTACAGTGCTTTTCCTGGTGCTGGCGATGCTGGACACCTGGGTGGTAGAGAGTTTTTTGAAAATCAAATATTTATTGGCGTCGTCGATTTCGTATTCGAAATCTTTGAAATAATTCTGTCCTAACAAAGGTAGCTGCCCGAGCATGCCCATGCCCTCCGAACTCCTCGAATTCGATTGGTCCTGTTCAATCTGGAGTGGAATGGTGCGGGACATATTTCCAACTGTTATGTTGGCCAGGCCGACTCTGGTCGGGACTTCGCCACCTACACCGCGCAGTCTTATAGAGGGCTTCGTGTTTTCTATTTTTATGTTATTGCTATCGAGAAAGCTTTGCTTGCTCATGGTCACCCCGGCGCCAGTGTCGAACATCATTTTGATAGGTACCCCGTTTATAATGGCAGGGATAATCATATGACCGGAGCCGCCCACATTCTGGTATTTGACTTTGATCAATTCAGGTAGTTCTTGATATTCTCTAGTCTGTTCTTCTTCATAGCGCTTAAGCACCTCGCCCTTGTAGCGAGCGAAGGCCGGATCGATTTTCTCCAGAATGCCCATCGCTTGCCGGGCTACCATGGTTCTTGGATAGCGCTGTACGACATGGAGATAGGCTGCTTTGGCTTCCCGGGCTTTTCTGAGCTGGTGATAGCAAAGCGCTGTGTAGTAAGCGGCGCGGGAGGGCTGAACCCCTGCCTTCTCGGCCTCTTGAAAGAGAGGCAGGGCCTTTTCATAGTCACGTTTTTCATATAAACCGACAGCTTCGCTATAAGAGGCGGCTCGCGCCGGCAGGGCTGTCAGGGCAAGCACTGCCGCAAGAATCGCAAGAGTCGATTTAGAATCAGGCCAGGACATTTTCTAGTTGGTCTTTAGAGAGCGTATTCTCATTAAACGACTTTTCGACCAATCTGACCACTTTGACCACTTTCAATGGATTTCCCGCAACTTCAACCTCTCGAAAGAGTAAGGCGCGATGCAGGGGCAGTTTCTTCTCCAGAAGCTTGAGCAGGGTGGAGACACTCAGTTTGAAACAGATAGAGGGTTTTTTCGCCTGTTCGGAAAGCCTGGACTTTTCGGCGATACTGGTTCCGTCAGTTGATTTGAGCACCCATATTTCTTCGCCGACTTCTTTGATATTGAAGCCTATCTCTTTGCCCCGGGCTATGGCTTTGTCTAAAAAGCTGTCGGTATTGAGCACAGTAGGCAGAAATTCTTCGAAATAAAGTTTGGTCAGCTTATCGACATTGACGATTCGATTCTTCTTTTTCTCGTTCTGTTTTTCTTTCTGACTCTGACTCTCGTCGGAAGCGAGAATCTTTTCGGGAATGACCGCATCCAGAACTTTGCCGAAGTAGGCCGAATCTATTTTTACCGGCGGAATATGATAACGTCCGGCTGCTTCGAATAGATTTCTGGTGGTTACCTGAATATTGTCGGTGAGTAATTTGGTCACCGTGTTTGATATCTCTAAATCTTGATCTGTGGAGGAGATGACCTCTTCTATCTCCAGCACGGAAGCCAGATGTGCAAGCCATTCTCGGTTGAGGCTCGGATTGGTCGGCACCATATTTAGTATCTTTGGGCGCTCTTTGTCTTCCAGGTAACGCCAGAAGCTGTATACCGCCAGATCTATAGGCATGAACCAGAGAGTGGCATCAGGAGCATAGTTCAGGCGCAGGCTGCGACTGCCTTCGCCGCAGTCGGCAGCTTCTTTGTTGAAATCGTTGTGATCTTTGATGGACTGGAATAGAGTATGCAGTCCGTTATTCTTTATGGTTTTGCCGTCTTCGGAGGAGCCGCAGATCAGAGGCAGTCTCAGAAGACTCCAGTTTACCTCTTTGCCGTTCAGAATCTCGACCAGCTTCGACTCGTACTGCTGACAGATATTCTCCCAGCTGGTATGGGATTTACGTCGGTCGAACTCTGCTATCTCCGGCACAACGCCGTCTTCCTGAATGGCGGCATAGATAGAAGAGACGACGATGATTTCGGTTTCGGGCTTCATCGCTCTCAAAACCTCTTCCAGTTCCGCCGCCGACCAGGGCGCGCGCGGGCCGCGGGATTCGTCGAAATTGGGAGGTAGACCGGCAAAGATGATGATGTCATAGGCCATCTTCTTCAAGACTTCGGTCTGTTCTACAAAGCGATACTTGTCATTAAAAGCTTTGGCTTTATTGCGGCTCTGGTAGGAGGACTCGAGCAGTCCTCGGGCCGCCGATTTAAGATCCAGGGGAGAGAGCGAAAGAAGATTGAGGCTCGATTTGCAGGCTATATCGACCATCCAGCCTTTTTTTGTCAACCAGGCTGTCAACGGTCCTGTGAAGCTGGAAACCGGACCCCAGAGCAGCGCTCGCTTATAGTCGTTGTCTTTCATAGAGTCAAAATCTACCGGCGAACGCCAATAGCTCCTTTCAGAAGACGGTGTTCAATTATCTTATATTGACGCCGAATTTAATAGAAGTCCGCAATCATTCTAGAGGTTTAGAGAAATCCATCTCTGAATCGACAATCTTCGTGCCGGCAAATTTGTCCCCGACTCTTCTGCCGTCCATAGAGTTGTACGCCAGGTAGCACTCCAGGGGAAAAACAGCCAGAACATAAGCGCTGCAAAGGAGCCAGACGATATTCTGGATGACCATCCTCAATTCGGCCACAGGGAAAAAGGGGCTGGTTAAGCCTGCGGCGAAATAGAGAATGAAAGGCACTATAAAAATGACGTTGCGTTTGGCGGACTGCAGCCAGGTCGGACCTTGACCGGACTCTATATCGACAACCCTCAGTCCCATAAGATTTTTTCCGATGCCGCGGCCTTGATAAAGTCTATCTTTGAAAAGAATGAAAATAACGATGAAAATATCCTTGGTAATAAACTGGCCAAGACCTGGAACAAAGCCCGAAATCAACATAAGAATCGGACTTGTCAGAACATTGAAGATCATGGCTATGCTGAAAGCCGTGATGATGTCGAATATAAGAGCGACACTGCGTTTTTTGGGATCGACCAGGTTCACTGGACCGGTGTCGTCGGCACTGGGTACTTGAAATCGAGGCGCTTTATTGAGATTTGCCGGCTCGGTCGAATCGCTGGAGACCTTATTGAGTCCCTGACTTCTGTCAGGCTGGGGCCTTACCCGGGGTCTCCTGCGAGCCGAGCTGGAATCGCCAGGATCACCGGTTCTTTTTTTGCTATAGGGAGGATCGGTCATGGGACCTTGTCTTTGCCTTTCGATCAGGAGGACGGCTGGAACCTTATAATATTATCAACTCTTGCCGGTAAAACCGGAATAGCTCATTTCTATATTCCAACCTGAGCCCTGCTTCAAATCGGAACAAAAGGTAAGACCTTCTTAGATTTCTCGAATTTCTAGGTAACATTTCTAAGTCGGTCGTTTTTTCTTAGAGAGGTCAGGCTGAATCATGACAAGCAACGGTAACGAGACAGTGATCGTGGATGGTCTCAGGACACCCTTCGGCAAGTTGGGTGGAGGGCTCTCCGGACTTTCCGCGGTGGAACTGGCCGCTCCTCTTTTGAAGACCCTGGTGGAGCGAAACAAGGTGGATGGAGCCGCCGTTGATGAAGTAATTATCGGTCAGGTAGTACAGGCTGGTTGTGGTCAGATTCCTTCCAGGCAGGCTCTTCTAAAAGCCGGTCTACCCAACACCTGCGAATCGACCACCGTCAATAAGGTCTGTGCTTCCGGCATGCGCGCCGTCAGTCTTGCCGACCTGCGTATCAAAGCCGGCGACGGCGATGTCATTCTTGCCGGTGGTATGGAATCCATGAGCCAGGCTCCCTATCTGGTAGACGCCAATTCGGCTCGTTTCGGTAAGCGCATGGGTCACACACCATTCAAGGATGCCATGCTGGCTGATGGTCTGGAATGTCCGGTCAGCGATGTGCATATGGCTGTTCATGGTGCCAACGTAGCCAACGAGTTCGGTATCACCCGGGAGCAGCAGGATGAATGGGCTCTGCGCAGCCATAAGCTCGCGGTCAAGGCTATGGAGAATGGTGTCTTCTCGAAGGAGATTCTGCCGGTGGAGGTGCCGGTCAAAAAAGGCACCATGGTGGTCGACAAAGACGAAGCGCCCCGGGGCGATACCTCTATCGAGGCCCTTGCGAAGCTGAAACCTGTTTTCACCAAGGATGGTTCGGTCACGGCCGGCAACGCTCCCGGAGTCAATGACGGTGCCGCCATGCTTCTTGTAATGAGTCGCAAGAAAGCCGATGAGCTTGGTCTCAAGCCTCTGGCCAAAATTGTCTCCCATGCCTCTATCGGTCAGGATGTGCCCTATCTTCACACCGTTCCTGCCCTGGCTACCAAGAAAGCCCTGGATAAAGCCGGATTGAAGGTGGAAGATCTCGATCTGCTCGAAATAAACGAAGCCTTTGCGGCAGTTGCTCTCAAATCTATGGATATGCTCGGCATCGACAAAGAGAAAGTCAATGTCAATGGTGGAGCCATCGCCCTCGGGCATCCCATCGGCGCCAGCGGTGCAAGAATTCTACTGACCCTGGCAAGAGAGATGGAGCGTCGTGGTGCCAAACTTGGTGCTGCCGCCATTTGCTCCGGTCTTGCCCAGGGCGACTGTGTGATTCTCTCCAGAGAAGGTCTGTAAGAGGAGATGGCAAGTGGGCTCGCAAATCGCGCACGAGCTTGAGTCGGCTAAAGCCCGAATCAAAGAGCTCGTTTCTCTGGTGGAGCACCACCGCTTTTTATACTACGTTCTCGATAGGCCCGAGATAAGCGATGGAGAGTTCGACAAGCTCTTCCATGAGCTGGAGGATCTCGAGAAGCGTTTTCCAGAGCTGAAGGATCCGAATAGCCCCACCGAAAAGGTCGGGGCTGCTCCAAGCACGGAGTTCAAGGAGGTCAGGCATCGAACCGCGATGCTCAGTCTGGCTAACGCTATGGACGAAGGGGATCTCGATCGATGGGGTGATCGTCTCAAGCGCTCTATCTCAGGCGGTGACGAGAGAGAGGTTGCTCTCGGTTATGTCTGCGAGCTGAAAATCGACGGTCTTTCCATTGGACTGACCTACGAGGAAGGGCGCTTCGTTCAGGGTGCCACCAGAGGCAATGGCACTGTCGGCGAGGACGTTACCCTCAATCTCAAGACCATCGCCGACCTGCCTGCTAAGCTCAAGCCTCTCGAGATAGACTCCGAAGGGTTGCCCACCTTTTGCGCCGGAGCGGGTTCTGCGGTGGAGCAAAGGTTGCCTGCTCTGCTCGAAGTGCGCGGCGAGGTCTATATGTCGGTTTCGAGCTTCAGCGAATTGAATCGGGGACTTATCGAGGCAAACGACTCTCCTTTTGCCAATCCGAGAAACGCGGCATCGGGCTCTTTGCGCCAGAAAAATCCAAAGGTCACAGCTAAGCGAAAGCTCTCTCTCTGGACTTATCTGGCTTATCTCGAAGACCCGGTCATTAAACAGCCGCGCTCTCAATTCGAGTGCATGAAGATGCTCGAGCTCATGGGATTCCCGGTGGAGCCGAATCGCTATCTGGCGGATAGTCTGTTGGAAATCAAAAATTACTGCAGCCGTTGGAGTGAAGAGCGACATGGTCTCAACTATCAGACCGACGGCGTTGTCATAAAGCTGAACGACAGGCAGTTATGGGATGAGCTGGGGGCTACCTCTCACAGTCCACGCTGGGCTGTGGCGTTTAAGTATCCTCCCGAAGAGGCTAATACCACTCTAGAGGACATACTTTTCGAGGTCGGACGGACCGGCGCAGTTACACCAGTGGCGGTGCTTGCTCCGGTGCAACTGGCCGGCACCACTGTGAAGCGTGCCAGTTTGCACAACGCGGACCAGATTGAACGCCTCGGTTTGAGGTTGGGAGATACCGTGGTGGTGCGCAAGGCAGGAGAGATCATTCCGGAGATTCTTTCTGTTATTGTCGAGAAGAGAAAGGAAGAGAGTAAGCCTTTTATTTATCCTTCCAGGTGTCCTGAATGCGACACAGTCTTGATTCGAATCGAAGAAGAGGTGGTGCTGCGCTGTCCGAACACCTATGGCTGTCGTGCTCAGAAAGAGAGGCGCCTCAAACATTTTGTCGGCAAGGAAGCGATGAATATAGAAGGGGTGGGCGAGGTTCTGGTAGAACAGCTGGTCAAAGCCGACCTGGTCGATAATGTCTCCGATTTTTACAAGCTCGGCTTCGAGCAACTGGTATCCCTGGAGAGAATGGGCGAGAAATCAGCCCGCAATGTCCTTAAGGAGATTGAGGGCTCTAAAGAGCGTCCTCTTTCTGCTTTTCTATTCGGGCTTGGCATAAGGCATGTGGGCGCTACCGTGGCAGAGCTGATCGCTTCTCACTTCGGTTCGATAGACGAGGTGATGAGCGCTTCTCCCGATGAAATCTCCGAGATCGAGGGGGTGGGACCGGTCATCGCAGAAGCGGTTGTAGATTATTTCAGCCAGCCCCAGAGCCGAGAATTAATACAATCCCTGAAAGAACTGGGGCTGAAGATGGAGGATGCTTCGGCTTCTGCCGGGGACTCGGCAGAGGCACCGGCTCAGATTTTTGCTGGAAAGACTTTTGTGGTAACCGGAACCCTCACCGTCATGGACCGCAAGCAAGCCGAGACCGCAATTAAGCTAAGGGGCGGCAAAGCGACCTCTTCGGTCTCTAAGAAGACTGATTATCTTGTGGTGGGCGAGTCTCCCGGCTCAAAGCTTGCCAAGGCGGAGCAACTTGGGGTTAATGTCGTGAACGAAGCGCAATTCCTTGCTATGCTGGAAGGTTGAAGAGAGATTCGAGGATAGAAAGTAAGATTGCGTTTTCCTGAGCCTGATCCGGCGCCATTTCTATTGATAATTCTTTTCGGTGTCGTTCTGACGGCTTTGTTAGGACTGCTTGTGGTCCTGCCGACAACTTTTATAGAATGGGGCTGGAATCTATTTGCATCGTCCAGCGCCCTGGTTCCTCAAATAGGCACAGGTCAGGCCTTTTTGCTCTATCTTGCTCTGGGGTTGCTGCTTTATATTCTCGGATTGGTTAAAATCGAATTCAAGGTAGAAAAACTGGAAAGTTTCGACAAATTCGATCCCTAGAAGAAAAGTAAAAGACAAAGCCCAACCAAGATGAGTCTATTTAGAGTTAGAGCGGCTGGTAGAATCTCGATAAGCAGTATGTTGCTGGCTTCTTCGCTGGCTTTTTACATTAATCTGGCTCTGCCCGGCCTCGATGCCCCGGTGGAAGCCAAGTTTGGACGCAGGGGCAAAAACACTCATAAACCGGCAGACGAAAACTATGAAACCGGATTGAAGAAGATGCGGGCAGAGGATTTAGATGGGGCCATAGACGCTTTTTCCCAGGCGATTTATTTTGCCAGAAACGGCTATCATCCCGAAGCCAACTATTGGCTTGGCGTTTGCTATATGGGCAAAGGCGAGAACAAAAAAGCCGAGGACACGCTCTTGCGCGCAATCTCTCAGTCGGTGGAGCCTATGCCTCAAGCATGGCTGGCGGTGGCCGAATTGCGCATTCGCACCGGCCAGAGCTATATGCAGGTGCGGGACGCACTGAATAATGCCTCCAAAGCGAAAGCCAATTACCAGCAGGTCTCTTATTTGTACGGTCTGTATTCTTATGGCCGGGGCGAGTATATGAACGCCATGAGCCATTTCTATCGTGCCCTGGGCGATAAGCCCTGGACCTGGACCAAGGTCTGGGTAAAGTACGCCGAGTGTAAGATGCAGTTGAAGAAGTGGGCGGAAGCCAATCGAGAATTCAACGCCATTCTCAATACCGATACTCCTCTCAAAGACGAGCCTTTGGAGAGGCTTTATGCAGATATCGCGCTTTGCAAACTCAACCTGGGCGATCACCAGGGCGCCATCGATCACTGGATGCGTTCTTTAGATTACAACAAGACCAACCATGAGGTCTGGCTGCAACTGGGTATGCTCTACGAGTCCGAGAAGCACTATAGCTCTGCGGTGAAAGCCTACAAAAACTTTTTGAGATATTGCCCGACCGGAGATCCCCGGGGGCAGCAGTGCAAAGACAGAATCACCAAGATAGAGCATATGCTCAATCCAAATGAGACGGCACCACAGCCGGCCAAGCCCTCGCCTTATATGAGGCAGCAACTCGATCAATCTATGCAGCAACAGTATCAACGCCAGCAAGTCGAGCAGCAACGCCAGCAACAGCAGATGCGTCAGGAAGGCGATTCCGGCTTCTAGTCAGGTCTTATTTGCCCGTGTAGACCGGGGCTCTTTTCTCCACGAAGGCCTTGACGCCTTCCTGGAAGTCGTCGCTGCGACCGGCAATCTCTTGCAGACCGGCTTCGTACTCGAGCAGTTCCTCGAGATCCGGGAATATAGCTCTGTTAAAAGCTCTTTTGGTGAGACCAAAGGCTTTTGTAGGTCCTGCGGCAAGCTTCTCTGCCAGGCTGAGGGCTGTGCTGAGCACTTCTTCCTGTTTGACCACTTGATTGACCAGATTGAGATCTCTGGCGTCGGCAGCGGTTAGCTTATCGGCGGAGAGCATCAAATCGAAGGCGCGGGTCGCGCCGATTAATCTGGGCAGCAAAAAGGTCGACCCCGAATCCGGTACCAGTCCTACTTTGGTGAAAGACTGGATGAAAGAGGCATTCTCCGAGACGATGCGATAGTCGCAGGCGAAGGCGAGGCTGGCGCCTGCTCCGGCCGCCACACCGTTGACTGCCGCAATCACAGGCTTTTCCATCTTTCGTATTTTCGAAATTATCGGATTGTACCTTCTTCTAATAGAGTCGCCCAGAGAAGGACGCTCCCCTTTGTCCTGGGAGATGCTGCGGCTCTGCAAATCTTGCCCGGCCGAAAAACCTCTGCCTTCGCCGGTTATAACCAGAGCGCGAATCTCCGGATTGCGCTCCATCTCTTTGAGCGCATCTTGTAACTGGAAGGTGAGCTCGTCATTGAAAGAATTGAGTTTGTCTGGACGGTTCAGGGTGATGATACCGACTCCGTTCTTTGTCTCTACTTTTAGAATATTCTCTTCGGTCATTTTGTTATCCCCTTTATTTACCCGAGAAGGTCGGTTGCCGTTTTTCTAGAAAAGCTTTCATGCCTTCTTTTTGATCTTCGGAAGAGAAGAGCATGTAGAAATTTTTTCGCTCGAAAAGCAGTCCTTCCGATATCGGAGTGTCGAAGACTTTCAGAATCGCCTCTTTGGCAAGGCGGGTGGCCACCGGTGATTTCTTGGCTATTTCGCGGGCCATCGCCATGGCTTCTTCCAGATAAAGCTCATTGGGAACCACTTTATTCACCAGCCCGTATTCTTTGGCTTCTCTTGCCGAGATAGGCTGGCCGGTGAGAATCATCTCCATAGCCTTTTGCTTGCCGACGGCTCTGGTCAATCTCTGGGTGCCGCCGGCACCGGGGATGACACCAATATTGATTTCGGGCTGGCCTATCTGGGCCGACTCGGCTGCCACGATGATATCGCAGTTCATCATGAGCTCGCAGCCGCCACCCAGAGCATAGCCGCTCACTGCGGCGATGATGGGCTTCCTGATCTCTTTGATTTTGTCCCAGGTGGCGAATTGATCTTTTAACATGATGCCTATCGTGGTCTCTTCGGACATCTCTTTGATGTCGGCACCGGCGGCGAAGGCTCTTTCTGATCCGGTCAGAACGATGGCGCGGACCTCTTCGTCCTGGTCGAATTCGGTGAGCGCCTGGACCAGCTCTTCCATCAGCTCGTGGCTCAATGCATTGAGCACTTTCGGTCTGTGAAGGGTGACAATCGCAATCGCTCCGTCCTTATCTGTGAGGATATTTCTGTAGGTTGTTTTCATTTGTCTTCTCCAGCGTTAATAATTCATTGATGGTGGTGTCAGCTCAGGGAATTTCCGCATGCCCCACAGAACTTGAAGCTCGCGGGCATCTCTGCTCCACAGTTGGAACAGACAATATTCGGCTCCTTTTTAAGGGCATGCAGCTGGGCATAATCCAGTTCTGTTTTCTTTCGAAAAGCTCTCAAGCCTTCTGCAGTCTCGTGATGACCGGCATGGAGGGTGAGCCAGTCCCGGGCGTGTCCGATGGTCATGGTCCAGGAGAAGTCTCTCCAGAAGTTCATCTGTTGTTTTGTGTATCTGGTGCATTCGGGCAATTTGTTGCGCAGCTTCTCTGCCATCTCTTGAACCGCCGAATCCAGCATGGAACCAGGCACCACCTGATTTACCAGTCCCCAATCGAGGGCTGTGTAGGCATCGATATTTTCGCAGAGTAGAAGAATCTCTCTTGCTCTGCGGTCACCGACAATGAGAGGCAACCACTGGGTGGCACCGCCGGCGGCGACACTGCCCCGGGCCGCGCCTACTTGCTTGATGGTGACATGATCGGCAGCTATAGCCAGATCGCATGCCATATTCAACTCATTGCCGCCACCCACTACCATGCCGTTCAAACGGGCGATTGTAGGCTTGCCGATATTTCTGAGGCGGTCATGCATCTCTATGAAGGCATACATCCACTTGTAATAGTCGTTCGGCTTTTTGAGAATCTGTTCCTCTTGCTCCTTGAGATCTGCCCCGGTGCAGAAGGCTTTGTCTCCGGCTCCGGTGATCACCACCACCGCTATATCATCATCACGACCGGCATCTAGATAAGCGGTGCCAAGCTCGTTCAGAGTGAGCATGTCGAAGCAGTTGAGCACATCAGGGCGATTGATGGTAATCGTTGCCAGGTAGTCTTTTTTCGAATAGATAATCCGGCGAAAGCCGAAACTATCTGCGGGGGAGCCATTCAGCTGGGAGCCTGGGACCAGGGTCTGGGACATCTTCGATTCCTCTTTTACTTCTTATCTTCGGCCTGGGAACTGTTTCGATTGTCTACCACGCGAACGGCTTTGCCTTCGCTTCTTGGTATCACTCCCGGTTCCACCAGCTTTATCGCCGCTGTCAGACCGAGGGAGTCTTTGAGGATACGCTTTATGTTTCCGTGAATATCGGTGAGGCGCTCTTCGCTCATGGTGGCAACGGTCTCGACATGCACCTCGAGAACATCGAGGGCTTTTACCCGGTCTACCACGAGTTGATAGTGGGGGGCGAGCTCCGCGATGGATAACAGGCATTTTTCGATTTCGGATGGAAACAGGTTGACGCCTCGAATAATCAGCATGTCGTCCAGTCTGGCTTTCACTCTTTCCATACGAAGCATGGTGCGACCGCACTTACAGGGCTCTTTATAGAGCCGGGACAGGTCGCCGGTGCGATATCTAATCACCGGAATCGCTTCTTTCAATAAAGTGGTGAAGACAAGCTCGCCTTCTTCGCCTTCATCGAGGACTTCGCCTGATCGAGGGTCTATTATCTCGGGCAGGAAATAGTCCTCCCATATATGCAGACCGGATCGGCCTTCCAGGCATTCCATCGAGACGCCCGGACCCATAACTTCGCTCAATCCATAAATATCGAGGGCGCTTATCTGAAGCGCTTTTTCAATCTGGCCACGCAGTTCTTCGGTCCAGGGTTCGGCGCCGAAGATGCCAATCTCCAGTTTTATGGAAGCTCTTGCTACGGCGTTTTCTTCCATGACATGGAAAATATTGAGGGCGTAAGAAGGGGTCGATAGTAGAACCCGGGCGCCGAAATCTTGCAGCAAAAGAATTTGTTGCTGGGTTCTGCCACCGGAGGCAGGCACTACGGTGGCGCCCAGTTTTTCGGCGCCGTAATGCATCCCTAGACCACCGGTGAAAAGGCCATAGCCGTAGGCGTTGTGGATGATATCTTTCGGTCTTGCGCCTGCGCAGGCGAGCGAGCGAGCGCAGACCTCTTTCCAGGTTTCGAGGTCGTTTTCTGTATAGCCGACCACCGTCGGCTTGCCTTTGGTGCCGGAGGAGGCGTGCAGCCGTCTTACATTCTCAAGGGGTTCGGCGAAGAGTCCGAAAGGATAGTTCTCCCGCAAGTCGGTCTTTTTTGTGAAGGGCAGGGAGCTCAGCGCTTTTAAGGATTCTACGCTGTCCGGTTTGATACCGGCTTCATCGAAGCGGCTCCGGTAGAAGGGGACCTTTTCATAGACCGATGCCAGCATGGTTTTCAGGCGCTTGAGCTGTAGCTTCTCCAGCTCTTTACGGGACTGGCACTCTGCCTTTTCGTTCCAGATGAAACTATCGGTTTTTGTCGTAACCAAAACGGAAGAACCTGCTTTTCTACTATAAGCAGAGATCATAACCCTCTATTTGGGAAAAGCTCGCAACCCTAATCAAGGATGAACAATTAGTCTCTTGGATTCCATTTGTCATTATCGTAACGAGGTCGATAATTATCGAGAACCAGCTCACTGCCGTCCTCGCGCACAATAACCGGATCGGTGATGGCGACATGGTAAACGGTCCATTTTTTGAGCTGGCCGCGACGAACCACATGCATTCTCAAATTGCATCTTGAAAGCCTCGGCAACCTTTCTTCAATCAAGGAGGGATCCAGTTTGCTGCCGTCCACTTTCAAGACAGCGCCTGGATCCCGTGGATGCAGATAGAGCACCCCTTCTTCGCCCAGGGTCTCGCGGATCATGTCCTCCATTGGGGCATAGACATAGTTCTCGTCCTTGCCATTTTTAGACTTGTCTTTGCTTTCCGGCTCTCTTCCCAGGCTTTCGGTCGGGTTGTATTTGATGCCTTTGCTGGCTTCCGGTCTTTCTATGGCACCTTTGACCAGAGAAGGACGTAGACGCAGGGTGAAACCTTTCCAGGCTTCGGCGTCGGGGTCTTTGAGAAAAGCTTCGAAGTCCGCTTCGCTCATGTCTTTGCCGTAGGCCATGAAAACCGGCAGAAAGAGAGGTCGATAGCGGTTGTCGTCGAATTTGATCGCTACGTCGATGACAACGTCCTGGGGCGATTCCCAGGGGACCGAGCCTTTCTTGGCTTCATCGCTTGATTCTATCGGTTTAGCTGCTCCCGCCTTGTATTCAAAGGGATGGCCGGTCATAAAGGCGAGATTCGGCTCCTGGGAAGAGGAATAGATCAGGTAGGAGACCCAGCCGCCCTTGGCCGGACAGCGACAGGCATTGCCGCCAAATTGATTGACCGCCTCTTGATACTCTCCTGAGCGCACGGCGTCGACGAAAGCGGTCATGGTTTTTTTTGGATCGGCTTTGAGATTTTCGCTCACGAATACGGCAAGGACGATGCCCAGAGCTAAGAACATTAGTAGTGGATAGACGAATCTCATACTGGTATTCTAACGAAGAATTTGCAGGATTTGCATTCTCCTTGAAAACGGGGACGATATGCTAAGTCTTGAAGGCGTACTAGCAGGTAATTCAAAGTGATTCAAACATTGACCGTCAATCTCTTAGCAGGTTCTGTTCTTCTCCTGCTCGGTCTTCTGGGCTGGCGTCTCTTCGGGGCGGCGGAGAAAGATGGTAAGAATTTCTCCACAGAAGGCCTTGGCAAGAATTCAAAAATTTATGGACTCTTTTTAGCAGGCTTGCTACTTCCCTTTGCCCTTGCCGGGCTGCTCGGGCTCTCTTTCGCCAACAGCTTTCTATTTTTGATCGGTGGATTTATCGTGCCGGCGATCTTCTCGTCGCTGGGGCTATCCCATGGCAGTCGGGCGATTCTCGTTCTGCTTCTAGCCATCGCCGTCACTTTGCTTGTGCCCGAGGATGGGTATCGGCTCAGTTATGCCGCCTTCATCGCGGGCCTGGCCTCCTGGAAGGCTGTGGACTATTTCTTGATAGCCGATGAAGAAAAGGCTTCAACTCTAGAAGACTTTCTTCCCGCTTTTCTTTTTGTCGTCGGTGTCTACTGGACCAGGACCGCCGATACAGCAGCCTGGATCCCGATCCATCAGAAACTGATACTCGGTGCTATTTCAGTATCCATGCTGATGCGCGCTATCCAGGGGCAGTTTCTCTCCAATGACAAGCTTTATTTCAAGCGAATCAGTCTGGCTGTCACCGGCGCCCTCTTCATGTTGATCTATATCAACCAGTTCATAGTCGCTCTGGAGCTGGGTAAAATAGCGGTGATAGCCGGCGCCGGTTATTTTCTGACCTATCTATTCGATGCCATGGATAAGTCCTGCGACAAAGATGACAGGGTTCTATCCGACCTCAAGAAGATTCTTTTCATCGGGATCTTCACTCTTCTGGTCAGTCGACTTTTCGGAATGCTCGGCCTGGTGGTATTGGCAATGTCCATGTTGATCTCGACCACATCCGGTGTGGCTTTGATCGCCGCCGCGTTCTGGGGTGCCCGGGTGCTGGCGCAATCTTTCATATTCGATTTCAACAGTAATATGACCGGTATCAATATCATGCATACCTATGCAGGAGCGGCTCTCTATGGCGGGTTCTTCCTGGTGGTGGCGCTCAGTCTTTTGATCGCCAGATCAAAAAGCCGTCTTGCCCTGGCTATTTTATTCATGGCCGCTACGGTTATCGCTCCTGTAACTACCGTCTACTTCCTTCATGCGGAGCCGGCGGCCTCTCTTTTCTATTCGGCGCTGGTGGCAGCCAGCCTTCTTGCCGTGGTGGCGCCTTCATTCTATGGAGAGGGCGCGGCCGCTGCTTCCCAGGGGGCACTCATGTTGATACCGCCTCAGTTGCTCGCTTTCGGCATCCTGGTCAATGAGTTGATCTCAAGGGGCAACACCGCCGATCTCAAAGAGAGAGTAATAGTACTGGTAGCGGTTTCGGTGCTAGCGTCAGTGATTCTGTGGATCGCTTATAGCTTCATGCCCAAAGAGGAAAGCAGCGCCAGCGCCGGATAAGCATTTACCTGCGATAGCTGTCTTTTGACACCGGCAGAAGCTGTCCATCCAGCTTCTTGTATACGGCTATGGTCAGTGTCTTTTCTGTGCGGGCGATAGGGCTGGTCACCAGGGTGCAGGTTTTGTCGTTATTCACGCCGTGGATTTCTACCCGGGCAATCTGGTCTTTGCAAGAGGTCTGAATCAAAACCGGCTTTGCCAGGCTGTTTTCGAACTTGAGATCGTATCTGCCGTAATCTACCGTGGCATCCAGTCCCGGCTTTATAGACCGAACCGGCCTGGAATGGGCGCGTCTCTCTTTTATGGTCAATCCTGCTTCCAGTGCCGATTTGTATAACAGGGATGAGACCAGGCAGATGCCGCCGCCCTCGGTGCCGGCGGTGCCGCCGTTCAAATAGGTCGGCGCTTCCATATAGCCGCGCTCGACGGACCTTGGACCGACACAGTGATTGAAAGAGAAGCTCTCTCCCGGTTTGATTATTTTTTGATTGAGCTTGGCAAGAGCCAGATTGATATTGGTCTTCTGGGCACCGGTCAGATAGGAGGTCTGCACTGCCGCATCGGCAAGCAGATCCGGAAACGGTCTCGTTAGCCAGGCTGCCGCCAGGGCTGCCACCGGAAGCAAATAAATAAGTCTGGACTTATCTATTCGCTTCATTTGATGTGCAGTTCCCGGGGCTGAGAATATCCATGGATCATGTTCGAATACATCCCATCGAGAGTGACCGGATTCAGTTGTACATCTCCGGGCAGCTCCATTCTAAGAAGGGTATGAAACTCTGATTTGCCTTGATTTAGCTGAGTTCCGAAGAAGACCATTTTGTCATCGAGGATATCTTGATGGGACCACCAGGGGCTGCCCCAGTCTCCTTCGATACCGGATCCGGATTCATTCTCGGAATCGCTAACGTTTGCGTCCCGGGCCGAATCCTTCACCACTTCGGCACCGCTGGGCAGAGGGCATTCGACGATGACATAGGGCAGGCTTACCGGGCTATCGACATATACCTTCATCAGAAGAATCTCTCCAGCTTTAATAGAATCGCCGTTCAAAGGAAGCGTGGTGAGCTTGAGGACGCCATCCGATTTGGTGGCGCTGGTCTTCAGTCGGAAGAATTCTCGTCTTACCTGCAAGCCATTGGGTGAATTGGCGACTTTGAGCTTTTCACCAGGTTTGAGGGATTTATAGAAACGGTTTATAGACTGATAATAGAGTCGGCCGTTTCCATCCATGGCCAGGCTGAGATTTTTGTCGCCGGTCATATTCAGGGTCTCTTCCTGGCGATAGATGCTGGCGGGGGCGAAGGCCAGGCTGTTCAGCAAAGAGTCGTCTTTGAGAATCTTTGCCACCACATCCGAAGTCTCGGTGTTGCCTGTTTTAATCGCTTCATCCATCAAAGAAAGCAAGACCTGGGCAGTGGTCTTTGTATTGGACCAACCCTCTTCGGAACGCTGCAGCATTATCCATGCTTTGACTTTTTCTATTCTCTCCAGATTGCCCGGTTCCATCTCTACCATTGCTTTGAGGGCAAGAGCGGTGGTTTCGGCTCCGGTATAGCGATAGGTATAGTCATTTACATCGAGAAGCTTGAGGCGTTTACGCATCGCTTGATTGTGCTCCCAGTCGATGAATTGATCGCCTACAGTGGCAAGCTCAATCAAACGCTTGTAAGCATGGTCGGCATAGCTCTTGTTACCGAGTCTGGCGTTGGCCATGGTCAGGTAGCTGAGGGGCTCGGGGGTGAGATTCCCTACTCGGCCGTCCAGCCACTTCAATACTTTGGCATCCGGCTTTATACCGTAGAGGGTCTGGGTATAGACCATTCGGGCAAGATCACAGCGTCTTTCTCTGGCTGTGTAGCCTTCGACAAGCTTGGGATCTAATAAAGCCTTGTGCAAATTGACCGTGGCGGTCGACAGCCATTTCAGTCCATTCTGAATCATCGAAGGCTCTATCTGAACTCCGGATTCACTCAAGAGCTTGAAGCCTTCCAGCACATGGGCGGTCAAGTAGGGATCGCTGGCATCATCGGCCCACCACCCCCAGCCACCGTCATAGTGCTGATGTTCTTTCAATTTTTTCAGAGCTTTCTCTTTTACCTTATCGAATTTGGTCAAATTGTCGGGAGCGAGGTCGAATTTGAATTTTTGATGCAGTTTAAACGCCACTATGGACGGCACCAGCCTGCTCATCGTCTGTTCGGTGCAGCCGTAGGGATAATCTATCAATCCGGCGTAGCTTCCTTTGAGCTGTGCCATGGTGGAGCCGGCCAGGCGTAAAGTGGATTTCAATTCGGATATCGAAGGCGGAAGATCGAAATTGAGGTCGACTTTATTATTGGCTGCGGTCAGCACCCCGGCTTTGACCATGACCATGGAAAGACCGAAGGGATTGATTTTGATCTCTTTTTCCAGGGCATCAGAGCCGGTCTCACCCCGGGCAATCAAGGTGATTTTGCCGGTGCCCGTTTTATCGACGCTTACCGGCCAGATCAATCGAGCCGCTTTGTCTTTGCCTACGCTTAGGGTTTTGGCTAGAGGAAGAGTGGTTTTGAAGTGAGGACCGGTCTCCAGTTTGAGTTCGATATTTTGATCTCGATCCGAATAGTTGTGGACGATGGCCGAGATCTCCCCATGATCTCCTCTGGTGAAGAAACGAGGCAGAGCCAGTCTGGCGATGATGTCCTTGGTTACTAGAATCTTTTGCACCGCAGAGCCTATGTCGCAACCGGTACTCACACCACGGACGGTGGCGCGCCAGGTGGTCAGGTTGTCGGGGAGCTCTACTTGAGCAACGACTTCGCCGTTCTTATCAGTAAGGAGATTCGGGAACCAGGCGGCTGTGTCCTTGAAATTCTTGCGAATCTGGGGGATGGCCTTGTCCGGACCGCCGGAGTATTGTTCCGGGAAGGTATTGAGAGTCTGGACCCAGTTGTATTGTTTCTGGTAGAAGAATTTCCTGATATCGGCGGTGGAGTCGGATCTAATTGAATAGATGCTTTCATCCACTACTCCCAGTGATAGTTCACAGCCAGGAGCCGGCCTGCCGGATTTTTGATACTTGGCCGTTATTCTGTAACTGGCTGTCTCTCCCGGCTTGTATTTCTCTTTATTGGTCTCGACCTTGATATCTATGAAATGATTGTCGGGGGATACTTGTATGGCTTTCGTCTGATTGAAGAACTGTCGGTTCTTGCCTATCGCCACCACCGATACATAGACGTTCGGGCTGTAGGCGTCTTTTATATCCAGCTCTATCAAATTGGCGCTTGCCGTTAGAGGCTTGACCAGGTATTGATGAATCTTGACGCCTTCTATAGTTATGAGAGCGTCCAGCCCTTCGTTGCCCTGGAAAGGACCGGAGATCATCAGCTTGGCCTTTTCGCCGGGTTCATAGACTTTTTTATCGAGGGTGATTTTGAAGGACTCTTTTTCGGCGCTGCCTTCGCTGAGAACATAGGGCACCTTGCTGCTCGCTACCCAGATGCTGTCGCCATAGCAGATTTTATGACCACTTTTGTCTATCGCTTCGGCAGTGATATAGAAAGTGTCGGTAGGAAATGTGTCGGCGACATTGAAAGAAATTCGGGCTTCACCGTTCTGACCCGTCACCGCAGTGGTCTCTCCCAGGACTTTCTCCTGTCCATAGGTAGAATCTTTCGAATTCCACGGCCAGCGCGAGAGCTTAACTTTTATATTCTGGCCGCTGATTGCTTTGCCGTCATAATCGAGGGCTCGTACCACCGCACCCATGGGTTGCCCTGCCGAGACTACATAAGATTCGGGCTCGACGAAGAGAGCGAAATCACCGGCGGTGACCAGGGTGCTGGTGCTGGAGGTGACCGTCAGGCGGCTTATGTCTGTGATGTCGGCTTCTATTTTATAGTTCTTGTCGCCGTAATCGTAATAGAAGTAGGGACGGTTGCGCTCTGCTTTTATCGGCCTGGCGGTGAATTCTATCAAGGCTTCTCCGTTTTCATCCGTGGTCGAGGTCCCTTCCGAAACCATGGCACCGCCGCCACTATCCCCATCATAGGACCCCTGATCGTAATAAGTCTCTTCGTACCAGTCGTCGAAAAACTCGTAATAGTCCGGTCTCGGCTCCAGTTTGTACCGGGTCCAGCTGTCTGCCGACTCATAGACCGAGTATTTTACCCGGGCATTAGCCACGGGACCGCCGAAGAAATAGGTCGCTTTGACTCTTGCCTGGACTTTGCCGCCGGCTAAGTAACGCTTGGAGTTGGGGATGATCTCGACTTTGTATTCCGGCTTGCGATACTGCTCCACTTCGAAAGACTGATAGCTGGTGGAGCCGCTCGGGTAGGTGAAGCGAATTTGATAGCCTCCGGTTTTGCCGTCCTCGGGGATATTGAAGCTGCCGCTGGCAGAGCCATGGGCTGTGGTGTTGATACTGGATTCAGCCAGTTTTGTGTTGGTCGGATCTTCCACCACCACATTAATAGGCAGGTTGGCGCCTGGATTGACTATGCCTTTTGTGGTCAACTCCCGGGTGATCAATTTGTAAGAGACTGTCTGGCCAAGGCGATAGACCGGTCTGTCCGTGTAGAAGTAAGTCTTGTAATCGGTCTCGCTGCCTTGCCAGTAGGAGACGCCACCGTAAGCAGTGCCGCCGGCGAATCTTCCTATCACCATGTTGCTTTCGTTGCGCTTGATGTTACCGGCGCCTTCGGTGTTGACGGCGATCATGGCGATGCCGTTATTATCGGTGTTTGCTGTGGCGACCCGCTGGAGCTTGTAGTTCTCGGTTTTGCCGCCCCGGTTATTCAGCTCTATTTCGGCGCCTTCTATCGGTTTCAAAGTTTTTAGATTTATCGCCCTGACCATAGTCTGGTCAGGGGAATGTTTGACGACCAGACCGATGTCGGAGACCGAGAACCAGGAGACCGAAGAGACACGCTTTTTGCCTGTGACATCAGCCGCTTCGGCGATCACGACATAGTCGCCTTGCTCCATGCCTTTCTCCAGCTTGAAGCTGGCTCTGGACGAATCCGAATAGCTGGCGTTGAGTTCGCGTTTCAGTTGCCGGTATGGTTTCTCTTCGGCGTAGGGATTGTGGAATTTGCTGCCGTAGGTAGTATAGAGAGATAGATCGGAGCTTACGTCGACTCCGGCTTGCAGAAACTGTGGTGAGCTCATCTCGGCCACTATGTCTTTTTTATAGATTTTTATGGTGGCTTCGACGGCGCCGGTGGCGTTGACCCAGAAATGTGGAGCTTCACCGGTGGTGAAGACTCTTGTGTTGCTGCCGATAGTTATATAAGGTTCGAGCACCGCCATCTTGATGGTTTTACCGAGATCCGCCACTTTGCCTTCTTCGACTATGACGCTGTTTTCATAATGGCTCTGGAAACCCGGAGCCCGAACTCTGAGGGAGTACTCTCCCACAGGAAGCTGGCTTATCTCGAAGGTTCCATCCCCGGATACCCAGACTCCCCGGCTAATGCTTTGACCGAAGCGGGGACCGGTGGCAACGGCGAAGACTTTGTTCTGTCGAATGTTGTAAGAATAGAGACCGAAGTTCTCTTCGGCCAGGGCTATTTGACCCTTGATAGAGCCCACCGGCTTCTCCAGAAAGATTGCCACCATCCCGAAGAGGGCCATTATAAGCACGGCCATCTCGAAGGAGAGGAAACGTCTAATTCCGGTGTTTTCTTTATTTGTAGACATCCGTCTTCAACCTATATAGTTCACAACTCTCTACGGGCCTTACCCCTGCTTTTAGTCTGGCCATGACAATTTGATGATGAGGATCCGATGCTTCTCCCGGCAGGATAACCGCTCCTTTTCCCCGCGCTTTCAGCAATAAACCGTCGTGAAGAGGATTGAGCTCGTGGTGTGAGCCAATCGGCACCGATTGTCTGATCACTGTTACCTGTGCCCTGATATCTTTTAATTCTGCCCTGGTTATCGGGCGGTGCCGGTATTCTTTATTGAGCGCGTCTTCTGCTGTGTAGACCGTCGCCTTGACAAGATCCGGGTGAATCGGTTGGACCGATCCCCAGCAGGCTCTGGTCTTGCCCTCTTTGTAAAAGGTGACAAAAAGACCGGCAGGAATTTTGTAATTGGTCGGAACTTCGAAAGACTCCGATAAATCGGCAAGGGACGCTTTTTCGCCTTCCGCGGCGAAATGATTTTCGAGAACCGCCAGGGCTATTCGGGTCAGGCCTGCCTGTTCTTTTTTCTGCTCTTTCGAGATCTCTTTCTTCTTTTTTTGACCGGAGGATATTACAGAAGAGTTTACTCCGGAGCGGCTACTTTCTGAGCCGCCGTCGTGGCTGGCGGCCAGGAGAATGCATGCGGATAAAATAAGGACGATTAGAAGAGTATGCATAAGCTCTCAAGAAAAATTTGCGCCTTTCAGTCTATTATGAATGGGTCGAGATAAGCTAGTGCGAACAGGAAGTTGACCGCCGGCTAAAAGGTGGTTAAAAAAATGGTAGATTCCAGTCCTAATGAAAAAGGTAAACCCAGGGATCTGAACCGCAGACGGTTCATAAAGTCCATGTTCGGGTTCGGTTCAGGCTCCATGATGGAAACAGGCGCCCAGGCAAGAGCGCCGATTAAACAGGACGAGAAGTTTTTCTGGGCTGATTTAAATAACGGCAACATAGGCTTTCCGACAGGGCTCGATATTCCGGTTCAGAGACCGGGCTCTGTGATGAAGCTGGTTACCGCCGCCTGTGTTCTGGAGGAAGGCGCACTTAATCCAAACGAAAAAATCGAATGTACAGGTTTGGCCCAGTTTGGTTTCCAGAAGTACAAGTGTCCCAGAGCCCATGGTCTGCTTTCGGTGGAGGAGGCTCTGGCTCTCTCCTGTAATGTCTATTTCGCCAAGGTCTCTTCTCGCATCGGTTCATCCACTCTGCTTGGCTATGCCGAGAAGTTTCGGCTCGACAAGCCTGTATCCGGTCAATCTCCCGGTGAATTTCCGGATCCGGATAAAATCTCCGACAGTGTTACCGACTATGCCCTTGGCCTGGACAAGCATCTTCGACCCTCGGCTTTGCAACTGTTGCGCCTGGCGGCGCTGATCGCCTGCGATGGAGAGATACCCTATTTACGCTCGGCGGAGATGGCCGATATGAAAGGAGAAGCGATCAAGCTGGATCTAGCTCCCGAGACTTTCAAGCGTCTGAAAGCGGGGATGAGGCTTGCTGCGTCCAAAGGAGGCACGGCAGAAGCGATAGATCCGGCAAACAAGCTTCATCTAGCAGTCAAAACCGGAACCGTCGGACATGGCAACAAGTTCCAGTCCTGGATCATCGGCTTCTTTCCCTATGAAAGTCCGCGCCACGCCTTTTCGCTTTTTGCTCCGGTCGGCACCAGTCACGATAGCGCCGTGCCGCTGGCCAGCAAGAGGCTTCTGGCTGTTCAATGGCCTTGATCCGCTTATTTGCCTGGGTCTGTCTATTGATTATTCTATGGGCAGAGCCGGTTTATTCTATTCCCAGATATGTCAAGGTAAGGCTTTTCGAAGCCCGGGCCGGCGTGCCCAGGCTGCAACTGACCGGTGGAATCAAGATAATCGAGCCGGTATCTCGAGATATAGCTTTTACCGGAGCAGTTTACACCGTCGAAGCCGAAGGGGGGCGAGTGGCACTATATGCGGTGCGGAAAGGTGGAAGGTCCAGAACCCTTATCTTGCGTGGCTCTCGGATAGTGATGGAAGAGTCGGGTTCCCGGGGGATGCGCATAGTATTTTCGGGGCGGTCAGCCTGCAATTATCGCGGTATCATTGTGGTGCGCTCGGCGACGGCCGCGGGGCGACCCAGTCTTGATGTCTTGAATGAGGTTCCTGTCAGAGAGTTTGTCTACGGTATCGTCGCCAGTGAATTGCCTCGGGACTTTGCGGTGGAGTCCAAAAAGGCACTGGCGGTGCTTACTTTGACCAGGCTCGAGTTTTTGCCCGATCAAAGAGCGATTGGTGACTCGACCAAGTCGGAGCTCTATACCGGCTGTGGTCGGGTCAGGGAGAGCGACCGCGTCCTGGTCGACAGTGTATTTAAAGAAAGGCTCTATTACAAAGGGCGGCTGGTGCTTCCCTACTATCATTCTACTTGCGCCGGTTGTACTTCTGATGGAGACGACCTTTTTCGGCCCGACGGTGACGACCTCTCTTATTTGAAGGCGGTTAAGTGCGAACACTGCAAGGGGTCTCCTTTTTACCGAAACAAAGTCAGTGTGGTCGACAGAAGGAAAGTTACGGAGATCTTCGGCGGCGCACTGCCGGTAGTGCTGGCTCAGGATGGGGCAGGTCGTCCTAAGTCCATACAGGTAGGCAAGCAAGATCTGTCCTGTTATCAAACCTGGCTGAAGCTGGGACGGGGTCTTGGCTGGAGCCGGGTGCCGGGTACCCGGTTCGCTATAAAATCTACAAAAGACAAGATAGAGATAGTCTCCTCCGGTGCAGGGCACGGAGTCGGTCTCTGCCAGTGGGGGGCAAACGGGCTCGCCGGGCTTGGAAAAAGCTATCGGGAGATATTAGAATATTATTTCCCCGGTTCAAAGATAAAGTGAGGAATCATGGTCCTACCCGAATCGCCGCCCGCCGGATTGAGTCCCAGATCCTATTGCAAATTGGCTCTTCAATATCATCTCATGGGCAATGTCCGGCAGTGCATCAAAGCAGGCAGGCTTGCCCTGGCGGGTGATAAAGATGACTTCGACGGCACGCCTCTGGAGAACATCAGTGAAGCCGATCTGGGCTTGCTGCGCAAACTTCTGGATAGCCTCGACGAAGGGGTCTCTTTTTCGGCGGAGTTCATGGGCGGCACCCGACGAATTCTTCGTGACCTGGGCTTTCGAATTCAAGAGACCAATGAGAGAGCCGATCAGTTGTTGGCTCCTCATCAATTTTTCCGAATCTTGAAATTCGGCATGGAGGAGTCGGCCAGGATTCTGGGAGAGAAAGCCGGTGCCAGCTTATCTACCCTGGTGCACTCGGTGATAGTGGCTACCCATCCCTCCAGGGAGGTACCCCAGGGTTTGAAAGCCGTCGACTATCTCGGGTTGGGCAAGCGATACCTGGCGCTTTTCTGGCCGGAGCAGGCGAGGGATGCTCTCGCGCAGGTGCTCGAGCTGGTTTCCAGCGGTCCGGAGAGGGAGGCGGCAGAGAAGCTATTGCTTACCAAAGTCCCTTTGCATCCCGTTCCATATCTTGCCGTCAAACGTTTTATAGATGCCCGGCGTCTCAGCAGCCTGGGCCGGGGAAAAGAAGCCCGGGAGGCTTTCCGCCTGCTGGTCGAGGATTATCCCGAATTCGAATGGGCTCTCGAGCAGTACGCGATCCAGCGGATTCAGGATGGAGAGGTCGAAGAGGCTCTCGATTTGCTTGAAAGAATAGTATCGAGCAACCCTGACTATGTTTCGGCTTATCTGCATAAGGCCAGGGCCCATGCCATAAAAGGAGAGGTCTTTGAGAGCCAGACCGCGCTTGACCGGGCTACTCGTCTTGATCCGGCATGGGAAGAGATAGCGATTCTGCGTCAGACCGTGGCGATGATGGCTCGGCTTTAGGTGTAATAGGTGGTGGTTCCCCCATGGCGTTGCCCGGGCGCCACTGTTAATATTGCCTTGATTCCGCCCCCTGGAGCCAGGTAAATGCCATTAGTCAATCTTCTCAAAGTCGGCTTGGTAGATGAATTCGAGGCAGAGTTCAAGCGAGCCGCAACGGCATCCGGGGTGGAAGATCTGGTACGCAGCCTCAATCTCGAACTGGAGCGAGTCGGTCTGGCGATGCGGGTCAGTCAGGCTTTTTCTCGGGATGGTTGTTATGTCACGGTTATAGGGCAGTCGCGGTTTTTCGACGAAGGCTACATGATGCGCAGGCTCAAATTTCCGGTCTGAAATTGTGTTGTAAGGAGTGTATGATCGACATCTTTCCCGTTCGAGAGATGGAAGAGCATGCAGCCAGAATTAGTCAAAACAGCTTCGGAAAAAGCGAAACAGTTTAAAGAGTCGGTTATTCGCGAGATGTCGCGTCTGGCCGCCGAGCATAAAGCCGTCAATCTGGCCCAGGGTCTGCCGGACTTTCCCTGTCCCGATCAATTGAAAACGGCTGCGATAGACGCTCTCAATGACGATATCAATCAATATGCCATAACCTGGGGCGACAAGGCTCTGAGGGAGGCTATTTCGGCCAAATCGAAAACTTATCTCGGCATAGACGTAGATGGAGAAAAGGAGATCACCGTCACTTGTGGTGCCACCGAAGCGATGATCGCCGTGATGCTCGCTTTAGTAGATCCGGGCGAAGAGGTGATTGTTTTTGAGCCTTTCTATGAAAATTATGGTCCCGACGCCATTCTCTCCGGTGCTTCACCCCGTTATGTCAAATTGAGGGCACCAGACTGGAACTTCGATGAAGCGGAGCTTGCCGCGGCTTTTTCCGATAAGACCCGGGCGATTATCGTCAATACACCCCATAACCCCACCGGCAAAGTATTCTCTAAAGAGGAGTTGACCGCAATCGCCAACCTCTGCAAGAAGTGGGGAGTGGTGGCGATAACCGACGAAATCTATGAGCATATTCTCTATGATGACGCTTCTCATGTGGCTCTTGCTTCAATAGACGGTATGCAGGATCTCACAATCACCATCAACAGTCTTTCCAAAACCTACAGTGTCACCGGCTGGCGAGTGGGCTGGGCCATAGCTTGTCCGGAGCTGACTCTGCCCATTCGCAAAGTGCATGATTTTCTCACCGTCGGAGCGCCGGCCCCCTTGCAGAGAGCCGGTGCCCATGCGGTTAGTCTTTCTAAGCTTTTTTATGAAGAGCTGGCGGCCGAATACAAGCATAGAAGGGAGATCATGCTCTCGATGCTGGAGGAGACCGGCTTCGACTATTTCAAGCCGAAGGGGGCCTATTACATTTTCTCTGATATAAGCAAATTCGGTTTTGAAGATGATCTTGCCATGACCAGGCATCTGGTCAAGGAAGTAGGAGTGGCGGTGGTGCCCGGCTCCAGTTTCTTTGCCGACAAAGAAGAAGGTAGAAAGTATATTCGCTTCTGTTTCAGCCGCAGGGATGAGACCCTGGCCGCTGCCCGGCAGAGACTGCTGAAAGCGGAACTAAAAGCCTGACTATTGCTAAACCAGCTCGAACAAGGAGAGCAGAGAGAGCAGAACCAGAACCCCGGTTGTCGATGTGATTAGAAGCATCAATCCGGCAGGCATGAACTTCTTGGATTTTGCCATGCGTACCGCGAAGAGCGCTTCTAGAATGACCATGAGCACAAAAGCGGCTGCCATTCCAAGTTTCATATCGACAAAGGTAAGACCGAAGGCAGAGGCGGTCAGCACTCCGCTGGCTACGCCGGCGATTAGAGAAGGCATGCTCTGCGCTTTCAAATAGCCTATCAAGCCGCCTATGGCTACCAGCACCGCCGTGGCCAGAATGATGTACCTTGTTATCGGGACGATATTGCTGAGGATTTCGCTCATCGATTCACCTTCTCTTTATTTAGTGATTCTGATTCTGTCTATCTCTTCTCCGTCGCAGTCAATCTGGCGGAGTTCGATGTTATCATCCTCCACCTTGCAAAAGGTGAAAGAGTGTTTCTGGTTCAAGAATTTGAAATTGAACAGGGTTTCTGAGGCTGGCAGAATACCTTTTCTATAAAGCGATGCGCCGCCGGCGCCGGATACTATATACAGCACTCCTCTGGGGCGGGTGACCCTGGCGCCGTCAAAGTCACGGTCGAGAATGAAGTCACCGGATATGGTGCCATCTGCGCTGGTGTTCGCTGGCTCTTTGGGAGTGAATTTCAGTGGATAGCTTCTTTGATAAGTATGGGCGTGACCGGAGAAGACGATGTCCACGCCACACTGCTCGAAGATTTGCGATAGCAGTCTCATGCGCTGTTCGACCCAGTGGTTGTTGTCGATGCTGAAGCCGGGCTGATGGCAGAGCACGAATTTCCAGGCTGCTTTTGCAGTACGCAGATCCTTTTCCACCCAGTCTCTCATTTTTTGATCTGTCCAGTCCATATATGGATTGGCGTCTATCACCAGCCAGTGAGAGTTGCCGAAGTCGAAAGAATAGTTTGCCATGCGGGGAAAGCGCTCACCCACCGCTTTGACAAAATTGAGCTGAGCTCTGGCATCGCCCCGGATGATCGTGGTGTTTCTTTCGTTGACCCTGCGTTTCGGTCCGTTCAAGGGTTGAGACCAGAAGCGATAATAGCCCAGAGCATCGGGGTAACTGGTGAAATCGACTCCGGTCCACTGGTTGGTGAGGGCGATGTCGTGGTTGCCGATGGCGGTGGCGGTGATGGTTTCGGAAAGAAGTGGAGCGCCACGGTTGGCTGCCGCAATTTCGGAGTTCAAAAAAGGAAAGAAACGCAGTAGATAGTCTTCTACCTTGCCTCTGTTATAAGCGATGTCGCCGGGGATGAGATAGAGATCCGGTTTCAGTTTGTGGATCTGGAAGGTATTGCCTTTCTGCCCGAATGAGCCGGCACCGACATCGCCGGCCAGGGCGAAGGTATAGCTCTGTTCTTTCGATTTTCTGGAAGTGACGACTTTCTGGAAGAGGGTCTTCTTTGCGAAATCAATCCTGTATTCGACTTCGCGACCGGGAGCGCTGCTCTCTATCGAGCCGGAGTAGCGATAATAAGGCTTGATCTGGGAGGTGGGCTGCAATGTTATGCTAAGATCCTCCGACCGCTTCCAGGGGCTTTTCGCAGTAGAATCGGCTTCCCTGAAAAAGAGCTTGAAACCACTCTTCTTCTGGCTGAACCAGAGAATTTCCAACTTATTAGTATGGGCTGGATTGTTGCCCAGTTGCACATAGGGTTTGACCAGAAAAAGGCTGGTATTAGTCTGGGCTCTTGTGGATAGAGCCGGAGCTAATGCGATTAGGACTGCTGCTAGGAGGCAGATACAGAATCTTGACATTGGATATTAAAAAGAAGAATTGCCGAGAGCCAGAATCGAACTGGCGACACGAGGATTTTCAGTCCTCTGCTCTACCAACTGAGCTATCTCGGCAAGTCCATGGCGTTGAAAGTTCAAACTGAAAAATTCAACGTATGACTAATACTCTAAAAGCCAACGGCAAATCAATATACCATAAAGAGAATGGGAAAGACCTCTCCTTGAGAGCTTATTCTTTATCCACTGTAACTTCTCGTCGAGGCTCAGTAATAGCTGCTCGGCGCAGAGGCCTGCTCATAAGTTTTGCTGTGCACGCCGGCGATTCTGAAACCTTCGGATTCTTTGACCACCAGGTAGTCGGTCAGAAGATGTTCGGTATTAGGATATGCTTCTCCGGCTCTTTGCATTACCAGGGAGCCTTTGACATGGACCACTACCGAGCCGTCCGGATTGAGCGCTGTGGCGCTGACCGAGACCGGGTGAAAGGCGGCGACGATATTGCCGCTTGTGATTCCGTTCTTGATGTCGCTGTTCCAGAAGGAGTGCTTGAAAATCTCAGCCGCTTCCGGGGTCATCCATTCCATCGCTTTCTGGCGATTTCCCTCGGCGGTCTGAAGCTGGAAGTCCATCGCTCCGCCTATCCACCATTTGACGAACTCTTCGGCATCGGCGGGTTTGAGTCCGCCGGGTACAGCGGCTTTTTCCTGGTTATCTCCGGCTTTCGAAGCTTTCTGTGAGTTATTATCGGAGGCTTTGAGCGGCTCCTGGGCAAACTGACCATGGACCTGGCTTTCTGCCTCTTTGTTGTGGTTTTTCCCCGATAACGGCGGCTCTTTGGTCGACTGCGTTCCTGTCATGAAAATTGCAAGAAAGCCGATTAGAACTAAGGCCATCAGGATCTTGTCCCTGAATATCCGTTGAATAATTGCTCTTACAATATCACTGATCATGGTCGTCGGTCAGCCTCTCCTTTGCACATAGTCTAGTGGCAAATCGGCGAGATGAGAATGGGAATATTCCCATTCTTGCCAGATTGAGAGAATAAGTGGTGTTACGGGCGGTGTTTGTTCTTCTCCACCGCTTCAGGGTTCTCAATCGCCGGTTGCAAAGCGGATTTGAGTCCGAAGAATTTAATAAAAGCCTGTACAATGTTGAAGGCTGGTAGGCCGGACCTCAGTAACCGTCACTGTAGAAAAGGTGAAATTTAGAGCTTTGAGCGATCTAGACAAGACAACGCATTCGGAAGAAGAAAGCGACCTCGAAGAGTCAGTCTATACAGTTTCGTCCGCGATGCCGACCAAATATGTGGCTTATACCGTAAAGCTGCCTGCGCACCAGCTCTCCGCCCTGCAGTCTATCTGGTTGGAACTCAAGAAGCTTTATGGCTCTCATTCGCCAGACAAGAGCGGCATGATCGAAGCAGCCATCAGTGCCTGGTTAAAGCGCTGGGATGGACCGGAGCAAGAGAAGCTTCTGCAAGAGTTGCTCGAAATTCGCGAGAATACCCGTAAACGGCAGTATCGCAAGAAGCGCGACTAAGCCTGAATTTCTGTTTTCTTGTCGGCCTCGGCTTGTTCTTCTGCTTCGGACTTGCCCTCGTCTGCCTCAGGCTTGAGATGGTGATAGAGATAGAATCCGAACCCGGCTACGCAGAACGCCACGATAGCGATGTCGAATGTGTGCCAGTAATGCTTGAACACTTCCATGTTCTCGCCGAATTTGATTCCTACCCAGGTGAGGAAATAGCACCAGACCAGGGATCCTACGAAGGTGAAAATGATGAACATCAAAAAGTGGGCTTTCAGAACGCCCGCCGGAAAAGAGATAAAAGTCCGGACCACAGGCAGCATTCTACAGACAAAAAAGGTCATATCGCCATACTTGTCTACCCAGCGGTCGGCGCGCTCCAGGTCTTTGGTTTTGAGCAGGAACCAGCGTCCATATTTAGCCAGAAAAGGACGTCCGCCCCAGAGACCGAGGAAATACGAAGGAATCGAGCCCACCACACAGCCGACGGCACCGGCCAGGGATGCCAGGTGAAAGTCCATCTTGCCCTGCTGAACCAGAATACCGGCTGTGGGCATAATCGCTTCGGAGGGCAGGGGAATGTTTGCCGATTCTATCGCCATCATCAAAATGATGCCGAGATACCCCCAGGACTCCACCCCCTGGGCAATCCATTCTAGAATCGGGTCTATAATTTGGTGGAGCACGGCACAAACCTCATATAATTGATCGGTCTTATCAGACCATAGCGATTCTACAACCCAGAAGACCGCTCTCTCTTTAGGATTCTCTTAGATGTTAAGCGGCCTGGCTCAGAGGCTTTAGACTGGAAGATAGAGGAATGAATGACTAATCCCCGCACCAGCGCCGTTTTACACTTCACGCTCGCCACCGCCGGTCATGTGGATCATGGTAAGACCAGCCTTCTTAGAGCGCTTACCGGAATCGATCCCGATCGGCTCAAAGAGGAGAAAGAGCGGGAGATGACCACGGATATAGGATTTGCCCATTTGCGAATGTCCCTGGGGCACCTGGGAGACCGTTCGCAGAAATTTGTAGATTTATATAGAAAGTTTCTTGCCGGCGACCGGGTTCGCCATGATGAAAAAAACAGCCTCAGTGAGATTGAAGCGGAAAGCGAGCTTGTTATCGGATTCGTAGATGTACCCGGCCATGGAAAGTTCTTGAAGAACATGCTTGCCGGAGTGGGCGGCATCGATATGGCTTTGCTCGTGATTGCCCTGGATGAAGGGGTAATGCCCCAGACCGTGCAGCATGTAAAGATCCTCTCTCTGCTTGGCGTGGGCTCCTGCATTCTTGTGTTCACCAAAAGCGATCTGGCCGACGAAAGCGAGAAAGAGATTGCCGCGTCCCAGGCAAAAGAGTTGCTGCATCAATATAGAATCGAGCCGGTCGCCGCTTGCAATGTCTCTAACGTCACCCGAGAAGGGATGGAGGCTCTTAAAGATATCATTATCGAAAAGGTCCTCTCCACCGCTTTCTCCGACAATCGCTTCGATACCAAAGGCAAGCCCATGCCCTGCTTTTTGCCTGTGGACAGGGTTTTCAGCAAGTCCGGTTATGGGGTGGTGGTGACCGGTACTTTAATAACCGGTGAATTAAATGTCGGAGACAATATCATCATCGCTCCCGATGGACTAGGAGGCAGGGTGCGGGGGCTTGAGACATTTAATCGCAAGATAGAAAAAGCATATCCCGGCCAGAGGCTGGCGGTAAATATCGCCACCAGGGTCTCGAAAGAGTCCAAGGTCCTCGAAAGAGGACATTGTGTCGTGAGTGCCGCTGGCGGTAAAGACCAGGTCAGAGTCCGAACGATGGTGGTTCAAATCGATGACCTGGGCGGAATCGAAGCTAAAATCGAAACTAAAAGTGAACGCAAGTATCGCAAACTCAAGCCCCAGCCGATTCGTTTTTACCACGGTACCGCCGAGCGTTCCGGCAGTCTGCGCTGGCTTGCGGAAATCGAGCGTGCCGATGGCTCGATTACCTGTATAGGCCAGATCTTTTTGAAAGAGCCGGTGCTGGCTTATCCAGGGCAGAATTATGTACTGCGCTATGGTGATTATGGTATAGCCGGTGGTGAGATATTGATCACCGCTCGTCCCCGTTGGCTCGGTAGAGAAGACCTTCTTTCTATTGGAAAGTCTTTGTTAGATAGAGAGTATCGAGCCGCCGTTTTGGATTATGCAAGGCTGAAACCGGGTCTTGCTCTTTCCCGGCGGGAGCTCGGGACCTTTTTAAGCTTGAAGGAGATTGAAGAGAAGCTTGCCGAAGTAATAGAAGAGAAGCAGGCTGTTTTCTTGAATAATCTTTTGATCGCCAGGGAGAGCCTGGAGAGCCTCTCTTCGAAAGTCAAAGAATTTCTGACCGACGTGGGCGAACCGGTGCCTTACGAAACCTTGCGGGTGGAGTTGGCACCATTGATGGAGCGAGTGGTCTTTCAGCACCTTGTCAATCATCTGATTGAATCAGGGTTGGTTGCTAAGTCGGAAGACAGGCTTTCTCTTCCTCGGGATAAGGATGACGAAGCTGTATCACCGGAGCTCAATCAAAATCAGAAGCGGGTGATGGATGTGCTGGAAGGAGAGTTTGTTCTGGAGCTAAGCGAGGTTGCCAATCAGACCGGGCTGTCTGAAGCGGAGCTCAAAAAAGTACTTGAGAGCCTGGAGAAAGCAGAACAGGCATTCGTGGTCAACTATGAATTTGCCGCTTCGAAAGGCGCGATTGATAAGGCTCATAAAGTGCTGGTTCAAATCTGGAATCAGAAGCGCAACATAAGCCCCGGTGACTTTCGTCAGGAGGTCGGTACTTCTCGAAAGTACGCCATGGCACTGCTTGCTCACTTCGACGACTCCAAGGTGACTCGCAGGCTGCCATCCGGCAGAGTTTTGCTCAAGGGACCTTCCTGAATTCAATCATCCACAGAAATTACGATGTGGTCTCCGGCAATGCCAAGGGTGGCTTCCCGGTCGTCTAAGGCCCAGGGCCTGACCTGGTAGATGCCGTCGGACGGGAAGAGACTGCGTTCTAATTTGAGCTTGTTTTTCATAACCGAATCTATTTCTATCGTGGTCAAAAGATCCGCCTCTTCGATGGTGGCATTTTGAAATTTGAAATAGAGATTCGGCTTCGATATAGAAAGTCTTATTTTGCGGGCACCTTCGACGGCACTAGCGTCGACATCGATAGTCGCTTCTTTTAATTTGGAATTCGATAGATGGAGAAATCCTTTGCTTCCTAGATAACCCGAGTTCTCGAAGCTGATCGTGGGCATAAGAGACAGCTTCGGCAAAATAGTGATTTCCTCCAGGACGAAAGTCTGTCTGGGGTTCAATAGTTTCAGCTTCAGTTTGCCGCCGCTTCCGCCCAGGAAAAAATCAGGTCGTGCGCCAAGTGGAAAGTAGAAACTGTTTTCGTCGGGTTTTCTTTGAGCAACCAGGGAACTCTCATTAGAGAAATCCGGCTCGATGGCGGTTTTGTAGTACAGCACAGCCGAGTCGGCATCCCCTCTACCGGAAACTTTTAAGACCTCTGCTTCGGCGCAGTCGAGGTTGCTTGAAGCAAGGTCGAGGGTGAGTTCTTTTCCTGACTCGAGAGCGTCCGCATCGGCAAACTTAAAGGTCTCTGTCCCGGGGGTGACAGCTTTTGAGATCGGTATTTTTTTGAAGTCCCTGGCTGCTTCCGACCAACTTAGAACGGTTATCTTGTCTGCGGATTGAAAAATGGATTCTTTGAGATAGCCCATGGGAATTATCGGTTCGAAGGCGCTGACCGAAAGGCAATGTTCCAGATCTCTGGGAAATTGGGGTGTCTTGGTCAAGCCATCGAGGGCGTTGCGCATGGCGTAGGCCCCTTTGATATTGTCTGGAAGATCGAGCAGAAGCACCGGTGGATCTCCCTTTATTTTTTCATATTGCGCGGCCAGGGCATGCCTGATTGCGTTGACTGTGCGACCGGCTTCGGCCCAGACCTGGTTGTTCAGCCAGAGACCGGAGAAAAGAAGCAGTGAGTATGCACCGGCAATTAGAAGTCTTGGTTTCGATGTGGTGAACGCGCTGGCCAGTAGAAGTGCAAGAGGAACGGTGGCCACCTGGGCCAGACGTGCTCCCTGGAGGTCATTGCCGATGGCGAAGAGTTTATACACCGGAAGAAAAGCCAGGGTCAGAAGGGCTAGATTAAAGAGAGTCAGGGGACGTAGTTCTTTTTTTCGGAAAAGATTCAAGAAAAAGAGAAAGGCAATACAAGCCAGAATCAGATACCAGGCATAGGTAAGGGCATGGCTCGACGGGATGACTTCTCGGTTCAATGGAATCAAGAACATTCGCAGTCCATGAAGCCAGGTCGCTATGAAGTGGCCTGGATCGGACATAAGGAGAAGCGAATTGTCATAGCCGCCCACGAAGGTTCCCAGGGCAAACTTGCGCAGGGCAAAGTAAAAGGCGAGCAATATAAAAAAGGGAATGGTGGCTTTCAGAGAGTTTATCGCTCTTATTCTAAAGGGCGCGTTTTTGTTTTCGAGAATGAAGCTGTAGACCAGGAACATGGCAGGCAGTGTAATCGCCATCTCTTTTGACAGTAGACCGGCGATTACGAATAGCAGGGTTTGAATGAAGGAGATAGTATCTTTTTTATGCCTCCATACACGATAGAAGCAGAGCGCCAGGCAGATGAAAGCGGTGACCACCGCATCGACTCTACCGGTTATCCAGGAAACCGCCTCTGTATGCAGAGGATAGAGCCCGAAGATGGAGGCGGCCAGTATTCCGTAGATATCGGCTTCTCGCTCGCATTGACTACCGCTATCCGTATAGACACCGCGGGCGATGAAGAAGATCGTAACCGTTGCGACCAGGTGAAAGAACAGATTGGTCAGATGAAATCCTAGCCCATTGGCACCGCCGAAATAATAGTCTAAGGCCATGAATACGGAGATCAATGGACGATAGAAGCTGGTGGTGGTTATGTCCAGCCAGTTGTGGTAGAAGTTTCTCCAGATCAATTCCGGAGCGACCATGGCTTTTTTGAGCCAGATCAGATGGACGAAATCATCACCGACGAAGAAATCGAATAGAACCGGTTGGTAAGCCATGACCACCACAGCCACCACCGCAGCCAGGGTCCGGTAGGATACCGCTGTGGTTCGGGAGTTTTGATTTTGGCCGGGACCGGACATGGTCTGAATCTTTCGTGTCAGTTCTCGTTTTTGAATTCTTCCGGGACTTCATAAGCCGGTCTGTCTTCCAGATGACAGCGGATCTCATCCCGGCGCCGAAGCACTTTTGCCGGAGCGCCCACAGCGACCATATATGGTTCGACATCATGGGTGACCACTGAAGCTCCGGCGATAACACAGCCTTTGCCAAGGCGAATTCTGGGCAGTAGCAAAACTTTCGCGCCGACGGTGACACCTTCCTCGAGATAAGGGCCCATTCTGCCCTCACCGCAAGGGGGATGGAGGCTGTCCACGGTGGTGGATAGAGGAAAGAAATTGACATTGTCTTCGCAGGTGGTGAAAGTCGCTATGAAGACATTGTTATGGAAGCGGCAGTTGTTTCCTATTCGGATCTGACCGTCCGATTGGGAAAGGGTTCCGAAACTGCAGTTGTCGCCGAAGCGACTGTCCTCTCGAATAACCGCTTTGTGACCGGTCTGGAAGCCTTTCCCAATATCGCAACCGGCATAGATGATGGTATGGGAGCGGATAGTCGATTTGGCTCCAATTTTCAGGGGAGGATTTTCATAGTCAGGGTTTTTTATGTGGTTGTTATTCTTCTCTCCGAGAATGCATCCTGAGCCTACATAGCAATCCTCGCCCAGGTCGACATTTTCGTGGATGATCGCACCATTCTCGATCACGACATTGTCTGCCAGTTTTGCTCCGGCGGCGATGGTGACAAAAGGACCGATACGCACGTTTTTGCCCAGGCTCGCACCGTCGTCGATGATAGCAGTCGGATGTATGGTATTCAGGCTGGTGGTCATGAGCCGATTCAGACAGCCGGGAAGGGAGTACTGACTGGTGCGGATATGGTGACAGCGGCGCTTGCTTCGGCCATGGCTTTATTGACCGCGTCAGCCACTGCCACGACCTGCTCATCAGTCAGTTCCGGATACATGGGCAGAGAAAGTACTTCGGCGGCGGCTTTTTCCGATTCCGGGAAGTCACCGTATTTGTAGTCTCCGGCAAAAGGTTTTTGCATGTGCATAGGGACCGGGTAATAGCACATGGAGCCGATGTCGGCTTTGGCCAGAGTATCGAGCAGCGTCTGGCGGGCACCGTTGGATAATTTGTTTCCGTAGTTGTCCGATACCACTCTGATGGTGTACTGGTGCCATACATGCGTAAATATGACGCCGCCGCCGAGGCTGGCTGTTTCGCTCCGTTTCGGCAGAACGATCTGGGGACAGTTGGCCAGAAGTTCGTTGTAGCGGTCGGCTATTTCGTTTCTGCGTTTGTTCCACTTAGAAAGGAAGGGAAGCTTAGCTACCAGGGCAGCCGCTTGCAGTTCATCCAGACGGCTGTTAACACCCAGTTCGTCGTGGTAGTAGCGCCGGGTCATGCCGTGCGCTCTCAGGGCTTTCAAGCGGGTGGCCAGCTCTTCGTTATTAGTGACAATCATTCCGGCATCGCCACAGGCTCCGAGGTTTTTAGTAGGGTAGAAGCTGATGCAGGCACAGTCGCCGAAACTGCCGGTCATGCGACCACGATAATTTGCCCCTATCGCCTGGGCGTTGTCTTCTATTACTTTCAGACCATGGGCCTCGGCAATCTTCATGATCGGTTCCATGTCCGCCGGCTGGCCATAGAGGTGAACCGGGATGATTGCTTTGGTGCGGTCAGTGATGGCAGCTTCGATTTTTGCCGGATCTATATTGAAGGTGTCCGGATCGATATCAACGAAGACCGGAGTGGCTCGCATCATCAGAATTGCTTCGACGGTGGCGGCAAAGGTGAAAGGACTCGTGATTACTTCGTCGCCTTCTCCGATATCGAGACCCCAGAGCGCCAGATGCAGTGCGTCGGTTCCGTTAGCGACTCCGATACCGAACTTGGCATCGCAGACTGTCGCCACTTCTTCCTCTAATTTAGTGACATACTTGCCGAGAACGTAGTTGCCGCTGCGGAGAACTTCGAGAATCGTTGACTCGAGCTCGGCTTGTATAGACTGGTACTGAGCCTGCAAATTGAGAATGGGTACGTTCTGCTTGGAGGTCGACATAGTTACCGTTTCCTTATTTCTTTCGAGTAGAACTGGTAAAGCGCCATCAGGGCACGGGGATTCCATTGCCCGAGTCTACCCGCTTCTTGATAATGCTTGAAAGTGAGTAAAAATAAGGTTCCGACCTCAAATAGATTAGCTCAAGATAAGGAAGCTGAATCGGAAGGTTAGCGGCATGATTTGCGGACCTGTTTAACCTACTTATCTTATCTTGCTGATAAAGTTAAATTGTTCACATTTGTTATATATGCGTTCGGTTCTGCTTGTCGGAAAGAAAGAGGGGACGCTTCGACTTCGAAGCATCCCCTTCTCTCTATAGGTTTTCTTTCGCCTACCGTTTTTTCGAGGGCATAGCCACGGTTCTGGACAATGCGTTGGTGACGAAGAGGTTGAGGCTGACGCCTTCTTTCTCGGCTCTCAGAACCAGGGCCTGGTGCAGAGATTTGGGAAGACGAACAGTGAACTTACCGCTGTAGCTTTGGAAGTCCTCACCAGATTTAGCACGAGCGGAAGTTCTTGCTCTTGCCGGAGCCTTAGCTTTTACAACTTTAGTTGTTGCTTTGGTGGTTCTAGCTTTTGCGGCTACCTTGCGAGCGGGCTTTTTAGCTGCTACTGCTTTTTTAGCTGCAGGTTTGCGCTTAGCAGTCGACTTTGTACCAGCCGCGCGAGTCTTTTTCTGAGCCATGTTTCTCTCCTTGTTCCATGGGATATTGGTCCGTAATATGGATCCGGTGCCGAGGTCGATCGTTTTGCTGCGAACCGATCAGGGACCACCACCACTCAAGGTGGCAAAGTAATTGTACCCCATGGTGTATATTTTATTCATGCTTTGGATATACGCATTTCGCAAACAACTGTTTTTCAGGCACCTGGCTTGCTGAGCGAAAATGCCCCCAAACGTGGTGCCGCACCAGTTTTGATGGCTGGTATCATCTAGTCAGTTTGGTTAAGTACTGTAACTAAACAAATTCGCAGAGGTGGACATTTTGAGGCTGCTCTTTATCAGACTTAGCGCTTTAGGGGATGTGGTGCATGCCCTTCCAGCTGCTGCGGCCATCAAAAAAGGGCTGCCTGATACCAAGTTGTCCTGGATTGCAGAGCCACCTCAGATGGAGCTATTGAGAGATAACCCGCTAGTGGATGAGGTTATCGAAATGCCAAAGTCTGCCTGGGTTTCAGGGCTCAGGAGCCCTCGAAAGTTCCTTTCTACCCAGGCGGAAATATTGAAATTCTTCTCGAATCTGCGTGCTAGAAAGTTCGACATCGCTATCGATCTTCAGGGCCTCATGAAGAGCGCACTGATTGGTTACATCTCTGGTGCCCCGGTTCGAGTCGGATATGGAGGCACCAGAGAGCGGGCCGATCTTCTATACACCCATAGGTTACAGGTTGGAGACTTCAGAGCTTTTGATCGACATGTGGTTGATTTGCATCTGCAATTAAGTGAGCTGTTGTTAACAATAGAGGGAATCGGTGATGTCGAATCTAGTGCCAGGGCCGAATTTGTACTGCCGCCACCAAAAATTTCCAACCGCGAAAATGTAGACAGATTATTTTCCGAGCTGTCCGCTCACCATCTGGATGCACCGCCTGTGCCGTCTGGAACCGGAGGCGGTGCTGCCAGTTTACTGGCTGCCGCGGGCAAAGATGGGGTGGTGGCGATGATTCCGGGGACAACCTGGGAGACCAAGATCTGGCCCCTGGAGAAATGGGGAGAGTTGGGAGAGTTGATCATAAGAAGATTCGGCTCCCGTATTCTTTTAGTAGGCGGTCCTTCTGATACCGTCAATAATGTGATCATTAAAGAGGATATAGAGAGGCGTTGCCCGGAGGGCACCGTAAGAGATATCTCCGGAAGAACCTCGGTAAGGGATTTGATTGAGCTTTTCGGCAGAGTCGATCTGGTTGTCGGTCTAGATACCGGACCACTGCATTTAGCTGCCGCCGTCGGTGGTTGTCCTGTCCTGGCCATTCATGGGGCGACCCCCTGGGGGCGTAACGGACCCTATGGCGACCGGTGCGCCACGGTGCATTTAGAGCTATCCTGTCAGCCCTGCTTCAAGCGAATCTGTCCCCTGGGCACAAAAGAATGCCTGACGGAACTCTCCGCCAGGCATGTATTCGAACAGCTCGAAGAGCTAGCCTGAGTTGCTCAGATTTGGTCTAATTTAAACTTTCTCGCAGACCCAGCTATCGATGCTGCGGGCCCACTGTTTGCAGACTTCCTCATCACTGAAGAAAATACCGATCTCGCGGGCGGCGCTTTCTGGACCATCGGAACCATGCACCACGTTGCGACCGATTTCCACAGCCAGGTCACCTCTGATAGTGCCCTGGTCGGCGTTAGCCGGATTGGTGGCGCCGATTACATTGCGTGCCAGGGTGATAGCGTCATTGCCTTCCCAGACCATGGCCACTATGGGACCGGAGGTGATGAAGTCCACCAGGCCTTTGAAGAAGGGTTTCTCTTTGTGCTCACCGTAATGCTCTTCAGCCTTCTCTCTGGAAACCACCATCAGTTTCATACCGGCAAGTTTCAAGCCTCTCTTTTCGAAACGGCTAATGACATCGCCTATTAGTCCGCGCTGAACGCCATCAGGCTTGACGGCGACAAAGGTTCTCTCTAAAGCCACGGGTCCTCTCCTTATATCTGATAACCTGAGAAGATAGTTTCTTATATGAGAGCGGCAAGGATCAAAGCTTTATAAGTTTTGCAAACTTGGGATCTAGCACCCGGGGGCGATCGCCGAACTTGATATTGTAGAGTTCCTTTTCGCCCTGGCCTATTACCTGGAGCACTTCTCCTTCTCCAAAGGTTTTGTGGGAGACTCTGTCTCCTTGTTTGAGACGTTGAAAAGTGGCTTTCTCTTCGGATTGTTTCGGGGTAGAGCCTATCACGTTGGCTCCCATGCCCTGACCCTGGCGAATCACCCTGGGTTTGGAATGACCGGAAGTCTTGCTGCTGCTGCTGCCGCCGCTATAACCAGAGCGTGGTTTCTGGGCGTAGCGGTTGTAGCTCTGATTCTGGTTCTGATTCTGGTTCTGGTTTTGGTTCCAGCGATTGCCACGGTTGAAGCTGGATTGAATCGCGTCGGGATCTTGATTGATATCCGGATCATAGCTGGACGAGGCAGAGCTGCTTTCATCTTCATAACCGCCTGCTTCATCCGGATAGAAACCGGTGAGCAGACCGGCGGTTATCTCTTTGAGAAAACGGCTCGGTATGGTGTAGCTCGTCTGGAAGCCGCCACCACCACCAGGGCTTCTGCCTATCATGGTGCGTTTTCTCGCCCGGGTTATATAGAGCAGATCTTCTGCCCGGGTAACACCGACATACATCAAACGACGTTCCTCTTCCAGGGCGGAGGGTTCGTCTAAAGAGCGGCTGTGGGGAAAAAGACCTTCTTCCAGACCGAGCAGGAAGACCACCGGGAACTCCAGACCTTTTGCGGAATGCAGGGTCATGAGCTTGATCGCTTCATCCTGCTCTTCTATCTGATCCAAATCGCTGACCAGAGAAATTCTTGTCAAGAAAGAATCTAAATCAGGCTCGTCGGCTATCTCTTCGAACTCCTGGGCGACAGCGATGAATTCTCTGACGTTGTCTATGCGGCCGTAGGCCAGTTCGTCTTTTTTGCTCTCGGCTTGTTCCTCGAGCATCTGGATGTATTTCGTATCTTTTAGAATCAGCTCGATCAAACCGGAGACACATTTCTCTTTGGCTTGAGCTTGATCCCGCCAGCGACTGGTGACGTTATAGGTGAACTCCTTGAGAAGATTCTGGGTCTTTGCCGATATCGAATGTATTTGAGAAGCGCTGGCCGCCGCCTCTATGTAGGAGATGCCTCTTTCGTCGGCAAAGGCATAGAGTTTCTCCAGGGATGTCTTGCCGATGCCTCGCCTGGGAGAGTTGATCACCCGGTTGAAAGACTGGCCGTCTTTCGGATTGAAGACCAGCTTCAGATAAGCAACCATATCTTTGATTTCCTGGCGATCATAGAATCTGGTGCCACCGACCACTTTGTAAGGAATGTCGGCGCGGATGAGAATCTCTTCTACCGCCCGGGACTGGGCGTTGGTGCGATAGAGAATCACCGCATCGTTGTAGCTTCTGCCCCGTTGTTTGAGGCGCTTGAGCTCTTCCACCACATAGAAAGCTTCTTCAATCTCGTCCGGGGCTTCGAAGTACTGGGGCTTGCCGCCGCGTCCTTTGTTGCAGCGCAGGACCTTTTCTATACGCTCGGTGTTATTGACGATGATACTGTTGGCGACATCGAGGATGGCGCTGGTAGATCTGTAGTTCTCTTCGAGCTTGATTTCGGTGCAATTGAGATAGTCGGACTTGAAGCCGAGAAAAATCCGGTAGTCGGCTTTTCTCCAGGAATAGATAGACTGGTCCACATCACCCACCACCATCAAGCTGCGCTGGAGCCAGTACTTTTCTTTCTCTTCCTCGTCATCGAAACGGGCATGGGTGAGGAGCCGCACCATCTCGTACTGGACTTTGTTCGTATCTTGAAACTCATCCACTAGCACATGGCGAAATCGCTGACGCAGACGTTGTCTTACTTCGGCGTTCTTTTTGAGCAGATCTGAGAAAATCAGGATCAGATCGTCGAAATCCAGGGCATTGTTCTTGGCGAGGTCGGCTTGATAGGCGTTGAAGATCTCGGAAATTCTGGTCTCGCGATAGTTTTTGGCGTCGTAAGAGTAGAGTTGACAAGTGTAGCCGTCGTTTTTCAAGCCGGAGATGGCATATTTGATTTCGCGGGGCGAAAAGACTTTCTCGTCGAGGTTGAGTCTTTTTACCACCGCTTTCATCAAGTTCTGGCTATCGGTCTCATCATAGATGACAAAGTTGCGAGTCCATTGAAAGCCTTCTTCGGTTTTGTAATTCTCTATCTCCGCCCTAAGAATTCTTGCGCATATGCTGTGGAAAGTACCGATGGTGAGCCAGCGAGAGGAGTCCCGGCCGACTATGGTCTCCACTCGACTCTTCATCTCCTGGGCGGCCTTATTGGTGAAGGTCACCGCCAGGATACTGGCCGGGTCCTGATCCAGCACTGTAGTCAGGTAAGCGATGCGCCTGGTCAGTACGGTGGTTTTGCCGGAGCCGGCTCCGGCTATCACCAGACTCGGTCCCCAGCCGTGGGTGACCGCCTGCTTCTGCTCTTCGTTCAGACGAGCCATCAAGTCCTGCTGGGGTTTGGGATGTAATTCCGCGATCATCTTGCCTGTGCGATGCCTCCATGGTGCCGGTGGGAAAACTGAATTCGACCGATAAATCTATATATCGGACTAATAGAAACATGAGAAATATATCTTTTGAAATATATTGTCCCGGTGCAGGAAAGGTAGACCAAGCTCTTACCAGTCATGCTATGATTCCAAGCGGTTTCTTCGCCATGCCTTCATTGGAAGGTCCTCGCGCTAAAGAGCTCGAACCGGACGCCCCAATTTGGATTATAGATTTAGTCGAAGTTGTCCGACAGGACTTATTCTCGCCGTATCGGTCGGGAATGTTGATTAAAACTTGTAAACAGCTCCGGCGGAGGAACTGCATCAAGCCTTCAATACGAGTAACCTTAAGGACTGCGTATATATAATAGATTAGAATCTTTTGTTGGCAATTCACCGCAGAACGTTATATACGTATCGGAATTTAGTAAGAGGAAAAAGAGCAAAGATATGGGCCCATCCGAATCAAGCGCTGCTGCTGCAACCATCCCGACGGTAGATGAACTGGCTCAAGAGCTGTTGATGATTCAACAGTCCGGACCAAAGAAAGTAGCGGTATTTGGTACCAGAAATCTTCCTCTCACTCATCAACAACTTGTCGAGATGCTGAGCTATGCGCTGGTACTCTCGGGTAACCAGATTTTTACCAGCGGTGGTGCCAACGGTACCAATGTCGCGGTCATCCGTGGTGCCCAGCGGGCCAATCCAGATAGGCTCAGCATCATTCTTCCCCAGACCATTGGACAACAACCCGGGGAAGTACAGGACCTCCTAATTGGCATAAAAAATATCGTTGAGTATCCAGAACGGCGCACTATGACCCTGGCCGATGCTAGTAAGATATGCAACCATGAGATTATCGATCAGTGCAATCAGGTGATTTGCTTCCTGTACCACACAAGCCATACACTACTAGAATCAGTCAACTATGCAAAAGAGCGTCGTAAAATAGTAACGAGCTTCTACCTGGACTAATTCAACGTTGCAAACAATTTCATTTGGCCACTTATCGCATCCGACCGAGTTGTTGCTTACCTGTCTGGCTGGATTCTCTTGTTGTGTGGCGGTATTTCCATCGTATATAAAGTGGATAAAAGAGAAGCAGTTTCAGCAGTATGTCAGGGAAGACGGTCCCAGGAGTCATGCCGCCAAAGATAAAACACCCACTGCCGGTGGTGTTGTCTTTACGCTGCTCACTCCCATCTTCGTACCGGTCGCCTGGTTGTTGTTCGGATACAAAATAGAGATCTGGCATTTGATACCTCTAGCGGTTGCGCTCATCTGTGGTGCGATCGGCTTCTTAGATGACTTCGCCAAGGTGACGTCTCGTTCCAACCAGGGCATATCCGGATATATCCGCCTGGCTATAGAACTGGGCGCCGGTATCTGCGCCGGGGCGATTCTGGTTGCATTGAACCAGAATATTCTTTTTGTGCCCTATCCCGAGATTTTTCAGATGCTTTTCGGCGGCACTGTTTCGAGCGCCCTGGGCAGTCATTTTCTGGGAGCCTGGGTGCCGAATCCGATCTTCTATATATTGCTCTCCGGCTTCCTGGTCGCATCCACCGCCAATGCCTTCAATCTTCATGACGGTATGGACGGTCTCTCTTCCGGTACCGGTTGTCAGGTATTTGCCTGTATCAGCCTCATCCTCTCGTTCTATGGCGAGACTTTCATGCAGTTTTCCCTGCTTGCCGCAGGCGTGGCAGGAGCGCTGTGCGCTTTTCTCGTATTCAACAAGTACCCGGCCAGGGTTTTTATGGGTGATACCGGCAGTCTTTTCGTAGGTGGCTTAATGGGCGCCCTGGTGCTCGCCGGCGGCATGGTCTTTCTCTTTGTTCCTCTGGCGGCAATATACATTGTCGAAGCTCTATCGGTGATGGCGCAGGTAATTTACTTCAAACTTACAAAAAAGTTGGAAGGGGAAGAGTCTCTGCCCCTCTTCAAAGTTATCCTCACAAAACTGACCAAGAAATTGCCCGGAGAAGGAAAACGTCTTTTGCGCATGGCGCCGGTCCATCATCATTTCGAAGTGGTTCTCCAGGAGAAGGGAGTGGCTGAATGGCAAGTCGTTCTTATGTTCTGGCTTGCGCAGGCCCTTATCTGTCTGAGTGTGGTCGGTTTCATTATCAGCTTCGTAAGCTTCAGTTGAGTGCACTATACTTATAAAGTTGAGGTCGACCCGGTTCACTCTCCGTGAAAAATGTGATGCAGCTTGTCAATGAATTGGTCTCCCAGGATCGCTGGGATGAGGCCTATTCGGTTCTGACCAGACATGCTCAGCAAAATAGAAATGACCCGGAGGTCAATCTTGGGCTCGGGGTGCTCTGTTTCAACATGGGGCGCTATGAAGAGGCGGAGCGCTATTTGAAGATCGCTCTGGAGCTTCAGCCCAACAGTGCGGAGATTCATTATCAGTTAGGGCTTTGCCTGCTTAAGCAAGATCGTCCCAAAGACGCCATGCCCGAGTTCCGCTCGGCCTGCGAACTCAAATCCGAATTTGCGGTGGGGCATCTGCACTGGGGTCTGGCTCTTTCTGCCATGGGCAGTTTGCGAGGCGCCCTCGGTCAGTTTCGTCAGGCGATCAAATACAATCCCAATATGGCTGCCGCTCACTATCAAGCCGGTATCGCCAGCTTTCAAATGGAGCAGTACGAAGAGTCCGCTCAGTGTTTTCAGAATGCCGCCAATGTCGATCCTAAATTGGCCGAAGCCTATAACGGAGTCGGAACAGCATTCTGTGCCCAGGGACGATTCGAAGAGGCCCTGGCTTGTTTCGAGATGGCGGTGGCCAATGACAGTCAGTATTTTCTCGCTCATCGAAACTGGGCAGCGGCGCTGGTTCATCTGAATCGGCTCGATGAGGCCCTCACGCACTATCAGGACGCGATTAAGCTGGCGCCGGAGACCATGACCGCCAAGGACAGGGCGCTCATTTATAACGACTGGGGCGCTAATCTGTTTCGCCAGAATAAGCTGGAGGAGTCGTCCGAGAAGTTCTTCCAGGCCGTCGATGTCGATCCGACCATGGAGCCTGCCCGTCTCAATCTCGGTCTGGTCTATATGGCCATGAAAGAGTATGAGAGCGCCGCCGATGTTTTCGAGAAAGGGCTCCAGATCAACTATGCCAATATCGACATGGGCATGTACTGTTCGGTCAATTATCTTCTGCTAGGTCGTTTTGACGAAGCTTTCGAAAAATTGAATCGCTTAAGCGGCATGGGGATGGATCATCCGGATCTGCATCTTTGGCTGGGTTATGCCCATCTAGGAGCCGGTCGTACTCAGCCGGCCGAGAAGTGTTTTGAAAGAGCCCTGCAGATAAACCCGGACAATTACCTGGCTCTCGACGGTTGGGGGTGCGCCCATGCTCTCGCCGGCAATCAGCCAGCCGCGGTGGAGAAATTCAGGCAGTGTATCGCCGTCAACGATCGCTACGGGCTCGGGCATTTGCATCTATCGCGCAGCCTCGATGCCCTGGGTGATCTCGATACCTCGCGTCATGAGTTCAAAGAGGCGGTGGTGCGTGATCCACTATGCATAATTCCCCAGAAAGAATCGATGGAGAGATTACTGGAAGCACATCAGTTCGAAGTGGTGATGCAGCAATCGATGCGCATGCTCGATATCCTTCCCCATGATGTGGATGCCAAGCTATCTCTTGCCCGGGCGTTGAAAGAGCAGAATAGAACCAATGAGGCTTTGCATCTGGTTCTCGAGCTGATAAACGAGAAGCCGGATAACGGACCGGCTAGGGTCATAGCCGGTCAGATTTATCTAGCCAAAGGAAGATTCGCCGAAGCCGACGAGCTATTTCTAGCAGCCTCTCAGCTCTTTGAGGGGGACAGTGGACTCTTCTTCGCCTGGGGTCGGACCCTTGCCGCTCTAGGATTGCATGAGATGGCCCTTGAGAAGTATGAAAAAGCCTCTGAGATAGACCCTTATGATGGAGATACCTACGAAGCCTGGGGGGCAACTCTGAAAGCGCTTGGACGATTCTCCGAAGCGGCAGAGGTCTATAAGCGGGCTGCCCAGTATATCTAAACGCCTCTGGTGACAGTTGTCGGCTTTTCCCTGTAAACTTGTCGGGAACATGACCAGCACACTGACTACTTCTCAGTCGTCTTCGCTCTCCGATCTTTTCACCAAGACGGAGCAGCTTATTTATTTGCGATTCGCCTTTGCCGCAGTCGGTCTGGTGATAACGCTGGCTTTTGCATTTTTCAATATAGCCGCCTTCGAATTCCTTCCTATCGGCTCTACCATCGCCTTCATCATCTTCTACACGGCGATGGCTTTCGTGACGATTGTATTGAGAAGACGCTCCGAGCGCAATTATCTGCGCCGCATCAATCTGTTTTTGATTGTCCTGGATGTAATCTCTCTGACTACTCTAGTGCACTTTACCGGTGGGCTCGAATCGGATCTTTATGTGCTCTACCTTTTGCCTATCTTGCTCTCTAGCTATACGACAGGGCGGCGGGGCACTTATGTGGCAGCCACTTTTGTCTCTTTCAGCTATGTTGCTTCGGTGGTTCTGGAGAACGCCGAGACGATACCATATTTGATGTCGAGCCAAAGTGGAACTCTGAGCTCTGCCTATGTATCAAAGCTCTGGGCCAAGATCCTGGGGCGCTCGATACTGCTTGTCACTGTCTCTTTTATCTGGGCTCGTTTCTGTGGTTATATGTCCGGACTGGCTCGCCGAGGGGAGAACAAGCTCCGGGAGCAGCTCGAGTATAACCGAGGTATGGTTTATGAGATTCAGGCCAAGGCAAAACGAGAGAAGCTCATAAATACGGTGAACTCGGCTTTACGCAATACCAATGAGTTCGACAAGATTCTCGAGACTGCCGCCGATGAGCTTGCCAGAGCTCTTTCTATATTTCGCTGCGCCATCGTGTGCAAGCTCGATTCGGTGGGAGAGACCTATATCTGCGAAGCCAACGCCGAACGTGAAGATGAAGACGGCCCGGCCAAGCTCAAGTATTTCGATGCCACCATCTGCAACTTTCTGCTCAAGCACAAAGCCAATTACGAAACTGCCACCGATGGCTCTGTTCAGAAAACCTTCTTGTTTTCAGAGCCGGCAGAAAATCCATTCTTCGCCAACATCAAAGAGGCCATGGAAGAGTCGGGACTGGCTTCGATTGTGGTTCAGCCGATGGTCTACGGTGACAAGTCCAAAGGGGTGATTATCCTCGCCGAGACTGATCCGAGGCGACAGTGGGCCGAATCCGAGCTGGAGCTGGTCAAGTCCGTTGCCGGTCAGGTGGCTGTAGCCATTCAGCAGGTGACATTGATAGATGAGCTTTCTAAGAAGAACAAGGACTTGATGCAGAAGAACATCAATCTCGACCTCAAGAACTCCGAGCTGAGAACGATGCAATCTCAGCTCATTCATCAAGAGAAAATGGCTTCTTTAGGACGGCTTGTGGCTGGTATCGCCCATGAACTGAATAACCCTATTAACTTTGTGCATGGCAATCTGCCCTATCTCAAAGAGTATGTCACCGACCTGAGAAAGTTGATCGATTCGGTGGAGAGTGCTGAGAACGGTAACAAAGGTGAACTTTCTAAGTTGAAAGAGGAAATCAAGTACGATTTTCTGGTTACCGATCTGGACAACATCCTTGCCGACTTGAACGAAGGAGCTGACAGAATCAGACATATTGTCCGGAATCTCAAGAGTTTCAGCCGCCTTGACGAAGCGGAGCTCAAAGACGCATCGATTGTGGACGGTATAGAGTCGACCCTTAAAATTCTCTCGCAATACTATGGACGCGATAAGATCAAAGTGGTGAAAAAGTTCGGCGAGGTGCCCACGGTTTTGTGTTATCCGGGACAGCTAAACCAGCTCTGGATGAACCTTCTCTCCAATGCTGCCCAGGCGCTGGAGTCCACCCATGAGCCCTCGGTGACCATCGAAACCCGGGGAGGAGCCGAGCAAGTTGTTGTGACTATTTCGGACAACGGGCCTGGAATCCCACCCGAGATTCAGAGTAAAATCTTCGATCCGTTCTATACCACCAAGCCGGTCGGTCAGGGAACGGGACTCGGACTTTCCATCTGTCATTCGATTGTGGAAAGGCATGGCGGGCAGATTCTACTCGATTCCAGTCCGGGGGAAGGTACCAGCTTTACGGTTAAGATTCCGGTCCACAGAAAGCCTGAAGACCTGGAAAAATTCAAGAATAATCAATCGATATACGAGGGTGCCTGACCAGTACCGATGGAGACAGTAAAAGAGTTGAAAATGAACGATAGAACTGAACCAAAATCCGACTCGAAGTCCCAATATATCCCCATACGCCACAAGATCCTGGTGGTCGACGACGAGGACGCCAATTTGCGGCTTTTGCGCCGGGTGCTCGGTCGGGAATACGATGTCATCGAGGCCGTCAGCGGTGACGCCGGTATCGAGCTTCTGGAAGAGCACGAGATCAGTTTGATCATCTCGGACCAGAGGATGCCTGGTATGACCGGAGTGCAGCTTCTGGAGAAGTCCATAGACATCCGTCCCGATGCCATCAAGATGCTGCTCACCGGATACACCGACCTCGAAGCGTTGATAGGCGCCATCAACGACGGGCGGGTCTATAAGTATATTCAGAAGCCCTGGGACGCCGAAGAGCTCAAAATGACCGTGAAACGAGCCCTGGAGAGCTATGACCTCAAGAAGCATAACGACTGGTTGCTGGGAGAGCTGCAGCGCGCCATGGGTGAGCTCGAATCTCTTTCGATGGGGACTATAAGAGCGCTGGCTGACGCCCTCGATGCCAAGTGCGATTACACCGCCGGTCATAGTTTGCGGGTCAGTAGAATCGCCGTGGTCATAGGCAAAAAGCTCGATCTCGATGACGACCATCTCAGGGACATCGAGCTTGGTGGCATTCTCCATGATATCGGCAAGATAGGCGTACCCGAGTCGATTCTCTGGAAGCCTGATAAACTGACCGATGAAGAGAGAGAGATCATGGCTCGTCATCCGGTTAAGAGTGCCCAAATAATCGGAGAGCTAAAGGGTCTGAAACGGGCCAGAGAGTATGTGAAACACCATCACGAGTATTTCGACGGCAGCGGTTATCCCGACGGTTTGTCCGGAGAAGACATTCCGATAGGTGCTCGTTTGATCATTGTTTCTGACGCTTATGACGCCATGACGACAGACCGCCCTTACAGAAAGTCGATTGGCCATGAAAATGCCATAAGCGAGCTCAAGCGAATGGCCGGTAAGCAATTCGATCCTGCCGTCGTAGATGCTTTTCTCGAGCTGGTCAAAGAAGGCAGAGAAGCCCTGGATAAACTGATTCAAGACGAGGAGTACGGCGATAACTTTCTTGGACTGGGTTTGCCCATGGTAGAAGCGAAGAGTACTGGAAAGCGCTGTCAAGAAGAATTGGCTAGGAATACGAAGACAGCTTCTCTTTAACCGCATCGAATACGATACCGGTATCGAGATTTACTCCTTTGCCGTCGAACATACTTCTCGGACCGTTTTTGTTGTCCCATACATAGGTGAAGCGGCTGTCGTCCGGCAAAAGCAATGCCGGATCGGTTGGTCCGAAGAGAGCGACCAGGGGCTTGCCCAGACCGACGGCGACGTGCATCGGGGCGGAGTCGACACAGACGAAAAGGTCGCTCAATTCTATCAAGGCGGCAAGCTCTTTGAGGTTGCGAGTGATACCATAGGCGGAGATAATAGGCAGATTTTCCGTTCTCTCTTTAATCTCATCTATAATCTCTTTGTCATCAGGACCGCCGGCGAGAACAACTTTAAGCGCTTTGCCCGAGGCGGACTTATGTTCTAATAAGCGCTCCACCAGCTCGGTCCAGTTTGCCGCCGGCCAGGTTTTATAGATGCCTTTTTCCTGGGCGAGACGGCTTGTTCCAGGATGCAAGAGCACTACGAAATTGTCCTGCCGATTATCTATCCCTGACTTTTTCAGAAACTCTGTCATATTTTGCATAGAGGCTTCATCTGCCTTCAGTCTGGGAAGCGGAGCGCTCTGGGGCACTGGTCGATTGAACATCTGGCAAAGACCGGCTGCCAGGCTGTGATACATCGTGGCGGCATAAACATCTCTATGCAGCGGCACTGCCCGGCTCAGCATGATCGGAGCCAGGGCGTTACTTTTATAGCCGATTCTAACCGGTACCCCCGAGAGAAGAAGCAGGGCAGAGACCATTAGCGAGCTGCCCGAAGATACCACCATGTCGAAGCCGCCGTTTCTTATGGAGAAGAGGATGTCCATCAGATCGCTTATAAGAAGCGGCTTTTTTTTGATATCGAAAGTCATGGTGGCATCGACAAGATCGGTCAGGTCGACAAAAGACTTCGACCTAGGCTCGAGCATCAAGGTTATCTTCCAGCCGGGCAGAGCCTGGCGCAAGCATTCTAAAGTAGGGAGAAAAAGAATCTCGTCACCGATGCCTCCAAAATTTATTACCAGGAGTTTGCCATTTTCTTGCAGAGGGGGTGAGGTCGGGAAGGGCATGGGCAGGACAGTCTCGCTGCTATTGAATTTGAGTCTTAGTAAGGTCCGGGCTCCTATCTAACCGCCGGACTGATTACGTATAATAGCTCAGAGTTTGATAGGAATTCCTAAAGTGAGTCCAAGAAAGTGGACTGTTCTCTATATACTTTGTCTGCTTGTCGGCGTGCTGGCAGGCTATGTAGCCACCCTCATCTATAAACCTTCTTTGCTGCCGTCGGCTTTGCGAATCGGCGGAGTTTACTCCCCTACGACCTTGCTCTTTCTGGGCACCGACGTGGTCTATGACGGCAAAGGGCGGAAGGCTAAGGCACGTTCAGCCTCTTTTAAAGGTCGCTCGGACACGATAATGGTGGCACGACTCGATCCTTACAAAAACTCCGTCGCTATTCTCTCTATTCCAAGAGACACCCGGGTACATATTCCCGGGCACGGAAGGCAAAAGGTCAACGCCGCCAACGCGCTCGGTGGACCGGAGCTGGTCATGGAGACGCTATCGGATCTGCTCTCCATCGATATCGATCACTATGTCGTCCTCAACCTCAGGGGTCTGGAAGCGTTAGTAGACGAACTCGGTGGTATCACCGTGGATGTTCCCAAGCGCATGAGATACAGGGACAGATCCGCTAATTTGAATATCGACCTGCAGCCTGGCAGGCAGACACTCAAGGGCTCCGATGCCATAGGATTTGTTCGCTTCAGGCACGATCAGCTCGGAGATATCGGTCGGGTGCAGCGCCAGGAGATCTTCATGAAAGCTGTTCTGGAAAAGGCAATTAAGCCCGAATCCTGGCCGAAGATCCCGGGTCTGCTCAGTCTCGCTGGTGAGTATTCTCTCAGCGACCTCAGTACCGCCGAGCTTGCCTCTTATGTCGCTTTCGTCAAAAGAGTGCCCCGGGAGAATCATATATTAATGATGCTTCCCGGCAACTTCTCCGACAGCGGAGACTGGCTGGTAAACGACCGGGAGAAACGACGTCTGATCTCGCGATTTCTCGGCACATCTTTTATCTCCGCCGACCGTAGCAAGCTTTCTGTCAGTCTATTGAATATGACCTCGGACCGGGGTCTGGCTCGCCGCCTGGCTCGCGAGTTGAGAGACAAAGGCTATACCCACATAAGGGTCAAACAGGGTGAAAGCCATGAGCCGCTAGCCACCTCACGCATAATCGCCCAGAAGGGTAACACCGCCGATGCCGATTTAGTCCGCTCCGACCTGGGCGACCTCGGTACGGTGGTAAATGCTTCGGTGGGTGATATCGAGAGCGAGGTGACGGTGGAGCTGGGTGAAGACATGCTCCGCCGGAAGAACGGGCGTCTCGAAAAGAATGGCACTGAAGAATAGGGTTCCGATATTCATTGTATGTGCAATAGCCTTTTGCAGGCTTTTTGCATAACTTTTGCATTGAAGGTTTTCAAGCCGGGTAGATAGAGATTCCGGAATCTTGAAAAGTATGCCAAGAGGTAGTTTTCAGCTCTTTTGTAACTGCTTGATCACGGAATTATTTAGACAAGATTACGATTCCCTTGAAAACGGAGGTATTGCTCCTACCATAGATAGCTGTACAGTAGGGAAGACGCCGACTTCGGAACCAGTCAAAACTGAATAACAATTTGGAAGCCCCTGCAGGCTCTGGAATCAGTAAAAGACGGCGCGAATTTATATCAAAAGAGAGGGCAGGCAGAATGATTCATTACGTATATGCAACCAGAGGCGGTTATCTCTATCTTGTAGGCCGTCACAACAATCAGCCCAAGATCAACAAGGACGAGGAATTTGTGGTCTCCGTACCTGAAAAAACTTCCCAGGCTCAAATTGATTCCATGGCTCATCACCGTTTTCTCGACCATCTTCGTCGTCCCAAGAGAGTCGGCGTTGTCCGTCACCAGCACGAAAAAGTCACCGTTAACGCCTAGGCGCTCGGTGTCGGGTTCAGCCCTTATTTAGCCTTTATCAGGCTTCTGAAAGATTTTCCTGACCCTACTTTAAGAAATGTTAAGCCGCTCCGGAGTTTTTCAGGGCGGCTTGACTGCTTTTTGCGTTGTTATTTTCTATAAATATATGGGCAATAAATTGGCATGTGAGATGGAACGCGTTTTTTCAGTGCAGGACTTAGTAAAATCCGGTGCACAAGGCAAAGGTGAGGATTAGTTATATGGCTAGACGAAAGAGAATTCGCTCTCAAGCGGGTTTTACCCTGATTGAGTTGCTTGTGGTTGTAATCATTATTGGCATTCTGGCAGCGATTGCGCTCCCGAACTTTATCGGTGCTCAAGACAAAGCCAGAGAAGCTTCGGTCAAGGCGAATATGCGTACCGCTCAGATTTCAGCCGAATCTTTTGCCACCGATAACGGAGGAAGTTATCCGGATGCTGTTGATGTTCCCTACAAGAGCTATTTCCCTGGTGGAGGAAGCGATGGTCAGACGGCGGCTGCAAACGGACCTGTTAATCCTTTTACTGGCACAAACGAATTTCCGACGTTTGGAACGATGACTGGTACGCCTCTGCAGTTGAGAACATCTGGATCTGAAACAGGGAATGCTGGAGGAGTTAAATATCTCAGCGCCACTCCCCCAACAACTTATGGTGTGATTGGTTTTGGAAAGAATGGACAAATGTTAGGTGGAACTGCTCCTGGTACTAAGCTTGTTCTCTCCAATCAATAGAAGTAGTCTGCTCACTAATTTGCGATTGAATTTAAAAGGACGAGTCACGGAGCTGGATTCGTCCTTTCTCTTTGGTTGGATCTAATGACTAGAACAAAGGCTACATTTTCGAGAATTCTCACTATCTGCTTTCTTTGCGCGATTATTCAAATCAGTCACATGAAGGTATCTTCTGGACTCAATGAGAATGATCGATTTTCAGCTCGAATACCATTACCAGCATACGAAACTGTTAGTTTGGTATCTTTGGGATTTGATAAACTCATCGCTGATTGTTATTGGTTATCTTTCATAGTCTATTATGGAGATAGTGAAGCAAGAGAGAATGATAGATACGCTCTGGCTGACAAGTACCTAGATCTTATTACTTCGCTTGATCCGGAGTTTGTGCAACCATACTGGTTCGCGGCATTTTGTGTTGGCAATGATCAGAAAAATCCCCAGCGGGCCTCCGAGATTCTCGAAAAAGGCATAGCCGCAAATCAAGACAACTGGTACCTTCCTTTTATCGCTGGATTCAACCAGTATATGTTCGCCAAAGATGAAAGCGGTGCAGCCAGGTATTATCGTCAAGCTTCCAAATATCCCGATGCTCCTGCCTGGCTGGCAAGACAGGCGGATATTCTCGATGCCAAAATTCCCTCTGCCATCAAAGAGATCAATGCCTGGAACGACGTCTATTATTCTGTCCACGAAGAAGGGTTGAAGCAGCGGGCCCGGGAGAAATTGATTCGACTGTGGCTCGATGTCTATAAAAGATCTCCCTCGGAAAAGATTCGCTCGCGTGCGGTCGAATCCCTGGGTGAATTAGGAATCAATGTTGAATTGATGATAAATTCTCGAAAGAGATAGTTTTGCTTTGGAGGCTCAATGAAATTCGGTAAGTTCAATCTGGAGATTGTCAGAGAAAGCTCTTTTCGTCTCGACGGTGGTGCTATGTATGGTGTGGTGCCCAAAGCCCTCTGGAGTCGCGGAGTCGATGTGGATGAGGCTAATAGAGTACTGCTCAATTGCAATCTGCTTCTGATTGAAACCCCGAAGGGGCGAGTACTGGTGGAGACCGGCATGGGCAATCGCTGGAGCGATATCGAAAGGGAGCGTTATCAACTGGAAAGCCTGGTTTCGCCAGATTCGATGTTGAAGCAATTTGGCTTGAGCAATGAGGATGTCGATGCGGTTTTGATCTCCCACCTTCATTTCGATCATGCCGGTGGTGCCACCATAGAAAAAGACGGGGCACTCGTTCCGACCTTTCCGAAGGCGAAATATTATATTCAAAAGGGAGAGTGGGAGTTCGCGCACAATTGCAACGCCCGAGCCAGGGGCAGCTATCGCTTTGAAGACTTCGAGCCCTTATTAGAACATGGGGTGCTTGAACTTGTGGATGGCGATAGAGAGATTCTGCCGGGGATCTGGCTCAAGGTCACCGGGGGACATACCAGCCATCACCAGGTTGTCTATTTCGAATCGGAAGGGCAAAGCGGTGTCTATTTTGCCGATATTCTTCCTACGGCAGGGCATGTGCAGCCACCCTGGGTGATGGGTTACGATCATTATCCACTCACCAGTTGTGATATCAAGTCCGAATGGTTGGCTAAGGCGGTTGAAGAGAAATGGCTGGTGGTATTTGATCATGAGCCGGGGATTCCCTGGGGGCATGTATCTATCGATGAGAAGAACAAGTTTCGGTTCCAGCCGCTGGCTGCCGAGACTCTTGAATCTTGTCGGACAGCGGAAGCGACTGGTTAGAGTGGTCTGCGATAAAGAGAATGCGATAAAGAGAAGTTGATAGTTTGTACCGGAAAGGAGAATTTTTCAGGTACGTTGATTTTGATTGACCAGAATACCTTTTGAAAAGCGAATTGCCTTCAAAATTGTCCAGCCAGGTAAAGCGATTTATTAATTCTGCTTGACACCGTAAATGGTTGCATAGCAAGGGTTTGAAAATGCAAAAATGCCCGAAAGTCCACTTTTACATTTCTTTGTAAATTAAGTCTTTTCGGGGATCTTGAAGGATAGTACCCTGGTCTCCGGCAGATCCTGTTTTGTAATCTAAGCCGGATTTTTATTCTCGTATCGCGAATCAGTTTGATATTTGCTTTGATTCGATTTGATGAGTTTCTCTTCTCTTCTCTTCTCTTCTCTTCTCTTCTCGCTTCAGCTCCGGCCTCTCTGGTAGGCGTTGTGAAGCTGGCCGCAGGCGGCGTCGATATCGGTGCCGCGCTCCAGGCGCAGAGTGACGGTCTTGCCGCTGAGAGAAGCTATCTGTTTGAATTTCTCCTGTCTTTTTCTAGAGGGGCGGCGGTAGAGTGGCTCGCCATCAGGTTTACCCGGGTCGGTGGTCGGGTTGTAGGGAATCAGATTGATGTTGCAATGCAGATCTCGGACCAACTCCGCCAGGTGCTCTGCCTGGTATTCATTGTCCGTTACCCCTTCGAGTAATACATATTCGATGGTGACCCTGCGCCCGGTCAGCTCCCGATATTTTCTGAGGGAGTTCATCAAATCTTTGATAGGGTACTGCTTTGTAATCGGCACCACTTCTTCTCTTGTTCTGGAATCCGGGGCGTGCAGAGAGAGGGCCAGGGTGACCGGCAACTTCTCTTTGGCCAGGCGTTCTATACCGGGAATAATTCCGGAGGTGGAAACAGTGATATGTCTGGCGCCTATCCCCACCGAATCGATGATCATCCGAATCGACTTGATAACCTCTTCGGTATTGAGTAGAGGCTCTCCCTGGCCCATGTAAACAATATTCGAGACGCGTTTGCCCGATTCTCGCTGGATAGACATGACCTGGTCGACAATCTCCTGGCTGGTGAGATTGCGCTTGAAGCCCAGATAGCCGGTGGCGCAGAACGTACAGCCGACAGCACAGCCGACCTGGCTGGAAAGGCAGGCCGACAGGCTCTCTCTATCTTGAAAGGCCATGAGGACGGACTCTACCATCTTTCCATCCGGCAATTCGAAGAGATATTTGCGGGTGCCGTCCCGGCTTACTTGCAGATTGGCGGTGGTTAGAAGCGGAATTCGGGCATCTTTGGTCAAACGCTCTCTGAGATCTGCCGCCAGGTTGGTCATTTCGGAGAATTCGGCCGCGTTTTTGCTGTAGATCCAGCTATGAATCTGTTTGGCTCTAAAAGCCGGCAGTCCCAGCTCTTTTACGTATTCGGTCAGTTGATTCAGGTCGAGGCCGGATAGGGCTCTCTTTTCGGTGCTCTGGTCCATTGGTGAAGCTCATACGGGGCAGGTACGGACATAGATTTCTCAAGTTTAATGCAGAATCGGCTGAAGCAAGGCTTTGGAAGCCTTCTCTCGCAGGAATTGTTCATGAAATAACGGTTATCTCGACTTTACTGTTAAAATTTGCTGCCTCAATCTGAAAGATTATTTGATAATGCCGGGCTGAGAGCTGATTCCGGGTTAAGATACGTTTTTGAATGAATATGTTGCCAAGAGGCAGAGGTTTTCTGAATGAGTTGGGATGAAAAAGGTCGCGAATGGTTAAAAGGTCTCTTCGGAGATACCAACGAAAGACGGGTCAAAGACCTGCAACCTTATGTAGTCAAAACCGCCTCGTTCGAAGACGCGATCAAGAAGCTCTCCGATGACGAACTCAAGGCCAAAACCGCCGAGTTCAAAGAGCGCATAGAAAATGCCCTCAAGGACGTGCCTGATCTGAAGCTCATTCCGGATGACGCCCCCAAGATGCCCGGTCGTTTCCGTACTCAGAAAGACAAAGTGCTGGCTGGTGTGCTCGATGAGATTCTGCCGGAAGCCTTTGCCGTGGTTCGGGAGACCGGGGTCAGAACCCTGGGAATGCGTCACTATGACGTCCAGATTATGGGTGGGGCAGCGCTTCACTTCAACAAGATTGCCGAGATGAGAACCGGTGAGGGTAAAACCCTGGTGGCTACTCTGCCGGTTTATCTAAATGCCCTGGCCGGCCGCGGAGTGCATATCGTCACCGTCAACGACTACCTGGCTCGGCGGGACTCGGAATGGATGAGCGCCATCTATAACTTTCTGAACATGTCCGTCGGTCTGGTTTATTCTCACCAGCCGGATCATGAAAAATATCAAGCCTATCGTCAGGACATCACCTATGGTACCAACCATGAGTTCGGATTCGATTATCTGCGCGATAACATGAGAATCAATATCGATGAGTTGGTTCAGCGTCCTTACTATTTCTCCATCGTCGACGAGGTCGACAACATCCTCATCGATGAAGCCAGAACTCCTTTGATCATATCCGGCGCTCCGGCGGAGTCGTATCAGGAAGTATACCAGCGCATGGCTCAGATAGTGCCGATGCTGGAAAAGGGCAAAGACAAAGAAGACGAGGATTGTGATTACTGGGTCGATGAAAAACAAAGAAATGTTCTTGTCACCGAGCGTGGTGTCATCAATTCCGAGAAGTTGCTCGGGGTAAGCGACCTCTTCGACATGCACTTCAACTTCCATCACCACCTTGTGCAAGCGCTCAGAGCCAAAGAGCTTTATCGCAATGATCAAGAATATGTGATCAAACCCAATGAGGAAGGCGTTCCCGAGGTCGTTATCGTAGACGAATTCACCGGACGGATGATGCAGGGCAGACGCTGGAGCGAAGGACTGCACCAGGCTGTCGAAGCCAAAGAAGGAGTCCCGATTCAAGAAGAGACCATGACCTTCGCCTCCATCACCTATCAGAACCTTTTCCGGCTCTATCCTAAACTTGCCGGTATGACAGGTACCGCCATGACCGAAGCGGCCGAGTTCAACAAGATCTATAACCTCGATGTGGTGGCAATTCCCACCAACAAATCTTCGGTGCGGGTGGATTATCCTGACGTTATCTATAAAACCGAACGGCAGAAGTATTATTCGGTGGTAGAAGAGATTGTCGAGATGCACCAGCTCGGCAGACCTGTGCTGGTTGGTACTGTCAGTATCGAGAAGTCCGAGTTGATTTCGGAATTGCTCACCAAGCCGCAGAAGATGAACGAATATCTTGTCCGCAAGATAGGCGACGTCGCTAACTACATTAAGAAGAAGAATCTATCCGGCAGCACTATCGACGCGCTCAAGAAGATCCTGGAGCGTCCCGGTGCCATCGACCAGGAAAAGCTCACTGAAATAATTCAATCTATAGAAAGCGAGTTCGGCAAGAAGCATGAAGAGTTGATAGAGCGGCTCTATTCCATCGATATGACTCACAAAGTGGTTGCCGAGATTCGCAAAGGTATTCCTCATAACGTTCTCAACGCCAAGCACCACGAAAGAGAGGCTCATTTCGTCGCTCAGGCCGGTCAGAAGGGTGCGGTCACCGTCGCCACCAACATGGCTGGTCGGGGTACCGACATCCTGCTCGGTGGTAACGCCGAGTTTCTTGCCATGGAGAAGCTGGCCAGAGACGGTGTCGACACCGAAGCCGAAGACTATCAAGAAAAACTCGCCGCCGAGACCAAGAAGTTCAAGGCGCAGACCGACAAAGAGCATGATGAGGTCGTGAAGCTAGGCGGGTTGCATATCATCGGTACCGAGCGACACGAATCAAGAAGAATCGACAATCAGCTCCGAGGTCGCGCAGGTCGTCAGGGAGACCCAGGCTCTGCCCGGTTCTTCCTCTCTCTGGAAGATACTCTGATGCGGATCTTCGGTGGAGACAAGATTGCCGGCTTGATGAATATGATAGGCGCCGACGAAGAGATGCCTATCGAGCACAAGATGGTCTCCAACTCTATTCAGAACGCTCAGAAGAAAGTGGAAGCGCATCACTTCGATATCAGAAAGCACGTTCTTCAATATGACGATGTGCTCAATACCCAGCGGGAAGTCATCTATCGAGAGAGAAAAGAGATTCTCCAGAAAGAGAGCCTGCGGGACAATATCCTGGACATGATCGAAGAGCACGTCCAGCTGGTGTTGGCCGCTTATGTAAATCCGGAAGATCCGCCTGAAGTCTGGGAAGAGAAGGGAATTCCTGAAACCCTCGCTTTCCTCGAAAATGATATTCCTTTATTGAACGATGTCGATGTGGCGCCCCTGGCTAATCTCTCTTATGAGGATTTGCGCGAGGAGCTCACTGCAAAAGCCAAACTGGCCTATGAAGCCAGAGAAAAAGAGCTTGGCGAAGAGAATATGCGTGAGCTAGAGCGTCAGGTGTTGCTGCGTACCATCGACACCAAGTGGGTTGATTACCTCCACAATATCGATCTTTTGAGAGATGGGGTCAACTTAAGAAGTTATGGTCAGAGGGATCCGTTGCAAGAGTACAAGCGGGAAGCTTTCGACATGTTCAACATGCTTTTGCGCAGCATTCAGCAGGAGTCGATTCAGCTCATATTCAGAGCGCAGTTGCAGTCTCAGGAACCGGAGCTGCCCCAGGAGCTGATTGATGCTTTGATGGCTACCGGTCTTAGCATCAGCGATGGTGAAATGTCCGAAGAAGAAATGGCAGAGTTTATTCGAAACTTCGGCCAGGGCGGTATTCCTATCGACCTTGATGCTCTCAGAAAAGAGAAAAGCCCGGAAGAGATCAAAGAGTTTCTTGCTGAATTAGGATTGCCCGATATAGACCTCGACGATCTAGAAGCCGATTTGAAGAGATTGGCCGATAGTGAAGAGGACGAGGGTGAAGACGATAGCGAAGAAGATGACGATGAGCCCGAAGCCACCGCCGGTGTCAAAAAAAAAGTTGACCCGGATCTCTTGAGTGATCTGGGTAACATCGAGAGCATCAAAGCGGAATATGCCACCGAAAATGGTGAGGACCCATCAGCAAAAGGTAAAAACAAAGGCAAGAAGAAGGGCTCTAAAAAGTCCAGGGCTGTGAAGTAGAACTCACTATGGAATCGGCGGCAGCGAAGCTAAGAATGGTTTCGTTCGACACCAGCGGCAGGGCGCTTTCGCTTGCCCTGATGGAAGACGGAGTCTTAGTAGATTCGATATTAATAGAGCCGCAAGGCGCCGATCGCCAGGAGGCGGTGAGCGCGCTCATTCCATCCATAGATAAGATGCTTGCGAAGAACAATTGGGAAAAGTCGGATATCGAATATCTGGTGGTCGGTATCGGACCGGGAAGCTTTACCGGAGTGCGAATAGCGGTAGTTACCGCTCGTACCCTGGCCCAGGCTCTCTCTCTTCCTCTTCTAGGCGTGGATCGGTTTGCCGCTCTGAATTTGCATCATCAACGTCTTGGTAAGAGTGATGAGGAACGGATGATTCTTCTGGATGGCGGAAGGAATTTTGTTTTTGCCGCCGCATTCGATTCCTCCGGTGTCGAGCTTCTTTCGCCAGCGATGTTTCGTCTCGAGGAGATCGAGACTGTTCTCTCCAGCCAGAGCTTGCGGTCTTGCCGTATTTTTGTAGAGGTCAAATCCGATTCGGATAGATTTCTCGAAAGCCTTGCTAGTCAGAGCGATAAAGAACTAGAACCATTCTCGGTGATCGAAGACATCGCTCCGCTTCAGGCTGAGATCGCCAGACAACGAATAATTTCTTGTAATTTTAAAAGCGATAAATTCGCTTTCGAAGGGGTAAAACCGTTATACTTACGCGGTGCGTCGATCACGTTGAAGGGCAATGCAAGTAGAGCTTCGTCCAATTGAAGTGAGAGCCCTGGAGCTCAGCGACCTGGACTCGATCATGGTGATCGAGCCGAGGGCCTACGGCAGCCATCACTGGTCCCGCCAGTCTTTTATCAGTGAACTCACTAATCCCAGCGGTCATTATCTGGGAGCTGTTTGCGCCGGGGATTCGTCCCTGCTTGGCTATACCGGGTACTGGTTGATTGGTGACGAAGCCCATATCACTACCCTGGCGGTACATCCGGACTTTCGTCGCGAGCGGGTGGGCGAGCGTCTTTTAGTCGCCAATGTTCTCGATGCCAGAGCCAACGGTGCTCTCTGGTTGACGCTGGAAGTACGGGTCTCTAACGAGGCTGCCCAGGGACTCTATTTCAAATACGGATTTAGAAACTTAGGGGTGCGCCGTCGCTACTATCAGGATAACTCGGAAGATGCCCTGGTGTTGTGGACCGATAGAATCACCGATGTTGCCTTCGCCGAACAGTTTGCCGACAAGGCGGCCGCCATGGGTGACTATTCTAAGAAGGCGATTTTGAAAGAGTTGCTTGCTGATAAGCATCAATATACGGACAATGAGTGCGATTTCAGTAAGCTTGCCAGTGCTTGATCATAGGCGCTTGGAGCTGAGCCTTCTTTTAGTTTCGAAAAAATTGAATTAATTGCAGGTAATTCTTCCTTCATTTCCGGTGCGTTTTGGACTAAAAGGAATCATAATTTGAAGATCCGCATGTGGGGGTGAACAGGTCGTTGCATCTTGTAGAAGAAAGGCGATTGAGGCGTAAAAAACGAAAGTCGCTGGTGGGACGTACTGTGCTTGTGGGTTGTAGCTTTGTGCTGCTTTTCTGCATGGCGTTCACCGTATTTCAGTTTCCTATCGCACTGCCCCTGAATCTATCCAATTTTTTCCAGGCCACGGCAGTAGAATTTGTGGCCAGTCTTCCCTACACATGGCAGACAAAAGTATCCGAGTATTTCCCTGCTCTTCTTTCGAAACCTCTACCTTACGAAGTATCTAACTATACGATGATGGGTCCTGTGGCCATTGCGCTGGGCTATGTTCTCGGTCCGGTGCTGGTTCTCTATGCCATCGGCGCCTTTCTTCTTCTCGGGCTTGTCGGACCGCTATTTCATATTTATCCTTTCGCCGACGGCGGTGGCACAGCGTACTACCTTCAGCCCGGTTTCGGTTATCTAATCGGATTGCTGGCGGCGGGCTGGGTGGCAGGCAGAATCACCCTGAACAAGCGCACTTCTCTTTCTCAGGCAACCGGTATTCTTGCCGGACTGGTTTGCTTGCATGGTATCGGCGCGCTCTATCTATTCGGCACTTATCTGTATTTTTATCTCACCGAGGGCTCCAAGACTTACTTAGAATGGCAGCCCTGGATATTTCAATACATTAGAAATCTAACTTGGTATTCGCTACCTTATGATGTTATCTTTGCCTTTCTGCTTGTCGGGCTTGCCTTTCCACTTCGCTGGTTGGTGAAGACCCTGACTGTTCCTTACGACTCTCCTAATAAAGGACGGAGAGGCGGTTATGAAACGAGAATAGTCGAGGAAGTCGGCGCGAATTAAAAGTTTGAGGTAATCGTTCGGTCATGGATGTGAACAAAAAAGCGTTTTTATCCGCCCTGGGCGTGGGAGCCGGAGTCGGTGCCGCCGCCTATCTGCTTGCCAGAAGAGAAGCCTACAATTTCAGAATCGACTTCCTGACCATCGACAAAACTCGTGATGCCCAGGCTGTTTTGCCTACCGGTCTCACCCGTCGCAAGACTCTGAAGATTCTGCATATCTCAGATCTGCATCTGGCCGGTCACGAAGTGAAGAAAAAAATCTCTTTTTTAGATTACATCACCAGTCAGGAATATGACCTCATTTTTCTTACCGGCGATATCTTCGAACACGACGAAGCAGTTAAGTACGCACCGCATCTGATTGCTCGCCGTCCGCGCCTGGGCGCCTATGCCGTCCTCGGCAATCATGATTATTATCGCTACAATATGACCAACAAGATTCTCGGTCGTATCTACAAGCCGCTTAGAAATCCTAAGGACCATGCCCGGGACGAAGGTCCGCTAGTGGATGCTCTGGAGCATGTCGGCTATCGGGTGCTGCGCAACCAGGTCGAACACCTTGAAGGAGAGTCGCTTTCCATTGTCGGAGTCGACTTTCCCGGAATAGAGCCGGAGCGACTTTCCGACCTCAGCGCCACCATTCCCTACGGCAATCTCAAGCTGGCGCTGCTGCATATGCCTGTGGCCCTGGATATGTATGTCAAAAACGAGATCGATGTGGTCTTCGGTGGTCACACCCATGGCGGCCAGGTGCGCATTCCTGGAATAGGAGCCCTGATAACAGATTCGGAGCTAGCACGAGAACATGCCAGCGGTCTTTTCAAGCGAGAGAAGACGCACTTTCACATCTCCCAGGGGTTGGGTTCGGATCCCAAAACCAACTTTCGAGTTTTCTGTCCGCCCCATGCCACCGTCTTAGAGATAGAGTATGAGCCGGTCTATGCCACGGCAAACTTTGCCGCCCCGGCAGAGAAGGTAGGAATTACAAACTAGCTAACGCAACAAGATCAGAAAGGCAGATGGGCCTTCATGATCTTATGAAGCGAAGCGCTTGGATCTCTTTCCAGTTTCAATTTTACCGACTGGCCGCCTGAAGTCAGGACAGCGTCTATCTTGCCGTCTTTGTAGACACCGTCAACTTGCACCACCACAGTCTTGTGGGACTTCTCCTTTTTGGCAGAGGTGAAAACCAGATGAATCTGATCGTCTCTGGTATTGTCGCTGTTATTCAGAACGAGCATCTCTCCGCCGGCAAGGCTGAGGTCGCCCTCTATGCTGGCCGGCTTGCGGACCAGGGAGAGGACCACCGGGCTACGAAAAGAGCCTTGATTGACCGAATAGACCCCGGAGATATCCGAAAAAATCCACTGGCAGCCGAAGATGGTCAGGAAAATAACACCCAGGCATAAAAGCATGTTCAGATACAGTCGCCGGGAAGCGGAGCTTCTGTCATCTTCACCATTATCGTAGTCTCTTGGATCTCGGTAGGAGCGCATTAGAATAGTGGAATTAAGGTATCAAATCCGGTGTCAATCGATATAGATAGCGCACTGTGGCCGCGTCACTGTTGGAAATGGTGCCGTTTCCATAGAAGAGGCTCATCAAGTCGGCCGGATTACGACTGTGCCCTTCTATTCCCAGGCAGTGCCCCATCTCGTGAGCGGCTGCCGCTTTCATTTTTGCCGTGGACATGGGCTTGCCGTATTTGTCCGTAGCTCGCAAGATTACCACAACCGGTTTGAAATTGGCTCTTTTCCCCTGCTGAATCAACTTGTAAGAGAAGCTGCGTTTTGCCGTATAGCCTCGAATATCGTGAGAGAAAAGGGCAAGACCGAGACGATTGACGAAGTGATTTACCCAGAAAACGTGAATATCGGCTTCCATGGGATTGTCTGTGAACTCGAAAGAGAATATTCCCTCTTTTTCGAACCTTTTCCAGAGACCGATCCCTTCTATGGCTGCCTGGCGATGCTGGGGTAGATAGCCTTCGGTAAGTGGAAGATTCTCCAGTTGCCCGGGTTTTTCAAGGATGCTTGCGACCAGATCGGGCCACTTTGCTGTGTCCTGGGCATTGGCATAAGGAGCGCCCAGAGCCGGGTCCAGAACCGAATCAATCGCCTGACCGTTGGATACCCAGACTCTCAAGGGCATCTGCTCTTTCAGCCAGCGGATCACACCATGCCCACTGCGAAATTCCGGATAGACTCCTGCCGGACCGGAAGGAGCGGCAGTTCTGTTGTGATTATGGGATTGAGGGCGATTGGTCGAGGGCAAGCCCCTGGTGGAAGGCAAATTAGTATAGCTAGAGCGAAACTGCGCCTCCGCTCCTGCGGGGTACAGCAAGGAGGATAGAAAGAGTGTGGCGATCAAGCCGGGGATGAATGATCGGGATGATTTGAGTCTTGAAGCTCTCATTCGTCAATCCTGTTTCTGTCCTAGCTCTGTCCTGAAAGGTGATTGCTCTTTGTAAATAGATAATACCGTGATATTTCGGACCTTGCCAGAATAATGTCAGGGGGGAGGAACATTTATTGTAAACAAGCGTCTTTTAATACTGTTCTGTGATTAGAGAGATTTTGCCGGGGTCTTCGCAACAATTGTTTCTCTCGAAAATGAACGAAAGGTTAATACCAGCGGGAATTTCCGGATAATCGGATACAAATATACATGCCCGCTGGGCACGCATCGCAGCATCTCCAGACGAGAGGTACCAGGGATGGAACCTGTTGGGGCAGCACCAACGCTGCGGACATTTTACAGAAGATGGACGATTCGCAGATTCCCCGACTCTTAGAGTTGGGGATTTTTGCCATTTCTAAACTCAGGGACACAGGTAAATTGATCAATGACCAATTCTAAGCAACCTCTAAGAGCAGTGGTCCTGGCTGCCGGTCAGGGCACCAGGATGAAATCGGGAATGGCCAAAGTGCTTCATCGAGTTCTTGGCAAAACCATTCTTGACCGAGTGTTGGATGCGGTGCACGGAGCCGGCGTGGAGAAGGCTCATCTTGTTCTGGGCCATGGCAAAGATCAAATCGAAGCGCATCTGAAGTTGTCACCGCCGGAAGTATCGTGTGAAACTCACCTTCAAGAGCCTCAACTGGGCACCGGGCACGCGCTCATGCAAGTGGTCGACTCTTTGGCAGGGTCGGGTTTTTCCGGCAATCTTATTGTCACCGTGGGAGATGCGCCTTTGTTAAGGGCTGAAACCCTCAGAGCTCTTGTGGAAACCCACGAAGAGGAAAATGCGCTGATAACGGTGCTGTCGACCATTGTCGATGATCCCAAGAGTTACGGTCGAGTGGTGCGTTCCGAAGACGGCAAAGTCAAAGCGATTGTAGAAGCAAAGGATGCAACCGAAGCGGAGAAGAGGATCTGTGAGGTCAACTCCGCCATATATTGTTTTAAGTGGCCGGAAGCTGAAGCAGGTCTTCGACAACTCAAGAATGACAATGTCCAGAAAGAGTATTACTTGACAGATCTTATCGGCTGGGCGGCAGCCGGTGCCGGCAATCTGTCCTGCGTGGTGGCTGAACACTGGTGGGAGGTGGCCGGCATAAACTCGCGCCTCGAACTGGCGGAAGTGACCCGGCATCTTCGTGACCATACTGTAAGAAAACTGGCTCTCGAATCCGGGGTTACCGTAGTCGATCCTGAAAGTGTGTGGATTGCGCCCGAGGCCGAAATTGGCAGAGATACGGTGGTGTATCCCGGATGCGAGATAACCGGACCGGTAAAAATCGGCTCTGAATGTCAGATCGGACCCGGCGCGACCATAAGAGGCCGAGTCGAGTTAGGAGACCGTTGTACTGTTCTGAATTCCGTGGTTCTGGATTCTATCCTTGGGGATGATTGTCGAGTCGGTCCTTTCGCCCATGTCAGGGAAGGTAATGATTTAGCCCAGGGTGTGCGGGTTGGAAATTTTGTCGAGCTCAAAAAGACCACTGTCGGGAAGAAGACCAATGTTTCGCACCTTAGCTATGTCGGGGATGCCGTATTGGGGTCCGGAGCCAATATTGGAGCCGGAACCATAACCGCGAACTATGACCATATAACCAAGCGTAAGTGTAATACCACTATTGGTGATGGCGCCAGCACCGGCAGTAATTCGGTTCTGGTGGCACCGGTGACCGTAGGTGACGGTGCGGTGGTCGGCGCCGGCTCGGTGATCACCAAAGATGTGCCGGCGGGAGCGCTGGCTGTCAGTCGAGCCAAGCAGGTTCAAAAAGAAGGCTGGGCGGACAAACGCAAGAGCGAAAGTGCGCCGTCCATAAGTTAGAGCTGGTCAGGAATCCAGTTTTTCAGATTCCGGAATATTGTCTGTTTCCAGATCCGCTACATAGGCAAGGCGTCTTCGTTCTGCCTCGGCAAAGGATGAAGACTCTATGGTTATGAATTTGACCAGATTGAGCGGCACCAGATGCTTGGAGTATTCGTATTTATAACCGGACTCTGCTTCTCCGTAGGATTCCATTTCGACATAGTCGTGACCGACTCTGATAACCCTGCCGGTCAGGGTGGTTCCGTCGGCGAAGTGGAGTTTTACCCAGGAACGGGTGTCGCAAAGGCTTTCCAGTCGCAATTTTAAATTGAGCATGATTCTTCTGAGTGGTCTGAATGATATGACTGATTTATAAGAAGCTGATCTTCTTCAATATTAACACTACTTCAGTGAGGGTGACGGATAATTGGAGCCGGAAGCTGAAATCGGCTTCAGGAGAAAGATATAGAGTGGCGCATATTCTTTATGCAGAGCAGAAACCGATCTTAAAGTTTAGGTTGGCTCTGATTGCTCAGCTGTTCTTTGATTCGTTTCTCTGAAGAGGTTTTTACAGGGTAGTCAAGTATTGTCCTTTCCCCTGCCGCGACTAAACTGGATGGTGGTACCGGTGGTTACATGAACAAGAACTAGAGACGAGGGTTTGATGTCAAACGATAGTATTTTGGGTTCGTTGAAACAGCGTATAGAAGATTTGAAAGATCAAGAAGAGAGCTATTGGGCGGATGAGTTCTATTCTTTCGAGGCTCTCACCAATCCGGAATACAGGCAAGTACTGGAGAAGTCCTTCAACCTGGATCCACTGGGTCCTCTGCCGGAGCGCCAAGTAGATTAATCCCTTTTAGAGTCAGGTCTTCGTCGATAATCGACACATTGTCTATATGTTTTGCGATCAGACCGGCAAGACCGCCTGTCGCTACTGTTTTTATGGGCAGATCGAGATATTGTCGGCAAGTATGCAACCATCTCTCCACCATTCCGAGATGACCGATTATGGTGCCGTTAAGGATGGCCTGGTCTGTGGTCAGAGCAAGAGGGCTCAGGGCGGCAGAATCGAACTCTTCGTCGAAATCGAGGATGGGGAGTTGTTCCAGGGTGCTGTTTACCGAGCTAAGCGTGTTTTTCAGGCCAAGGGTGATCATGCCACCGAGAAAAGCGCCATCCGGTCCGACCACCGACAGAGTGGTGGCGGTGCCGAAATCGAGCACCACTAGAGCCAGGCTTTTCTCTCCATGCAGTTTATGCGCAGCCACCAGATTGGCAAGTCTGTCGGTGCCCATGGTCGGATAGGTGTTGCCGATTATAGATTGGCTGTCCAGGCGGATTATCGAGTGGTTGATTTTACTTCTTCCCAGAAGTTCTAACAATCGTCCGGTAGTTGAAGGCACCACCGAGCTGATTATCACCTCCAGTCCGCCATTTTTTTGTTTTTGCAAATCGTCGATTTTTTGGAAGGCACCATCCACGCTGCTGAGCGGGTGGTACCATTTTTCCAGCAGTTCCAGGTCACGAAAATAACCGGTGGCAATTCTCGAATTTCCCAGGTCTACAGCCAGTCTTTCCAAAACAATTCTCCTTCCTATTATCCGGCTGGACCAAGCAGATAATTGGACAGACCCTCTAATATGGCTTTTGCGGCTTTCTCCTGGACACTGTCTTGAATGAGCTGAGCGTATTCTTCCGGATTGATCATAAAGCCCACTTCGCACAAAATCGCCAGCATCTGGGTCGGACGTGTCAGAGCCAGATTCTGGTAGCGAGAGCCTATATTGGGAAATCTGAGACCGGCAACCAGGGCGTCGTTGACCGAGCGAGAAAGCTCCGAGGCTTGCTTATTATAGAAATAAACCGAGGTGCCGTGCTCTTTCCAGGGGTCCCTGCCATCGGGCAGAGAGTTGTTGTGGACCGATACGAGAATATCCGCATTGTGGGAGCGAGCCAGATCCACCCGTTCGTGGAGACCGAGGGTGCGGTCGTCCGTCCGGGTGATGAAAACCTGGGCGCCTGCCTTTTCTAGCAGGGCTTTCAATTTGAGAGAAATCGCCAGGTTGACTTCAGCTTCTCTTATGCCCGAGCAGCCCATGGCGCCGGGCTCTTTGCCGCCATGTCCCGGATCTACGCAGATCTTCAGACCGGCAAGACTTCGGCCTGTTCCGGTTAGAACAGGAGGGTCTTTTATATGAAGAAGAAGGCGGTTTTGATCGTAGGAGACTGTGTGACCCCACTGTCTTCGCCCTTTCAAATTGATATTCAGCTCATAGACATCGTCTTCCACCTGTTTCCAATCTACGCTCTCGACAAGACCATCTCGAGGGGAATTATTGGTGTTGGTACCCTCGCCTTCGAAGGCTTGCCTGTATTGTTGCGAGACCCAATCGGTGTCAGCTACCGCGCCATAGAGGCGCAGAGTCAGTTTGTTGGGCTTGCCGACTGTATGCATGACTTCGTAGGGCAGTGGTTGCTCGAGTGGTATCACTATCGCGTCACCATATACGCTGCGACTGAGGTTGACTGTTTTTACGTGGCTACTCGGCACCGGACCCGATACCGCTGGAGCCCCTTCTTCAAAAGCCAGTTCTCTATTTTTGATCCAGACATGTTTGTTCTTGCCATAAAGACAGCGAAAGTTGTCGCCCTGCCAGCCATCGACCAACAGTCGCACACCTCTCTCCAGAGGGGTGAGGCGGGCGGCATCGGGAGAGACTCGAACCACTGCGTCCCTTACTGTGGTCTGGGCTAAGATAGGCTGACGGACTAAAGAAACCTCGGCATTGCTTTTTACCTTCAGTACGCGACTATCCTTCTTGAGCACGAAGACCGGTTTTATCTTGTCGAAATTGTCAGTGGGTTGGATCTTATAGAATCCCACATAGAGATCCGGAGCGCTGCCAGGAAGGTTCTGGAAGACTTTGCCGTAGGCGACAGCCTGACCCCAGTTCACCTGGGGAGTCGGCTTGCTTTTTTTAGATCGGGTGCTTCTTACAAGGTTTGCCGGGCTTAAGTTAATCACTCGGTTTTTGAGAAGCACAGAGACATTGCCGCCGGGGGTGGCTTTCGCTTTTAGTATGAGCAGATCGCCCGGGGTTAGACCCATGGACTGGGTCGGCGCCAGAGGAAGCAACTTCCATTCTTTTTCCGTTATGGAGTTCGGTATCTGAGGGCGGTTTATCTCGATGGCGCCCAGGGGATTTTTGCCCGCTCCATCGGTGAGAGCGAAATTGTTCTTGCCTCGATTTAGTTTGATTACATGGGCGAAGAAACCCTCTTTGCTCATTTTCACCGGCTGATCATTTATCTTTAATCCGGATTGAGGTGAGCTCTTTCCTATTATGAAGCTGGCTGAAGAGTTTATTGTGACTTTCTCATTTCTGGGATAGGCCAGATAGAGACCATCACTTTGAGCCAGTGCCGCATATGGTGCGTTAAGCGTAGAAATGGTTATTGCTGCAGCGAAGACCGGCAATATCCGGTTAAGAACCGGTCTTGCCATTGGTTTTTTGAGGAGCTTCTTTCTTATCGGTTTCATGGTTCGGGGTCTTTGACGTGATCCCTTTTAAATATTCCAGCGAGTTCAGTCTGTGGTCTATTTTAGAAAAGTAGGTCTTGGTCAACATAATATCCGTTAAATCTGGACATTGTTCCTTGGTTAGATAAAGAGTACACATCGAAAAAGGATCCTGATCTATCTGGGCGAACTTTCTTGCATAACGCTTCATCAGGTTGGAGATCAAAAAAGCTCCTGTCGAGCGGTTGAAATAGACGTTCTTTTCGTTGGTGATATAGCGATAAGCGGCCACTTTAGCGTCATTTTCGAGATTAGCAGGCAGAATGGCCTGTTCTGTGAGCGGAGGATAGGCAAGACTGCCTCCGCAAATCAGGAATACTGTTTCTGCCGGAATCGCTCTGTTCATTATGACCGGCATCAGTTTGTTGCCATAGAGTTTCTGGATGGATAAGGATTCACCGCCTACGACAAACCTTCTCGAGGCACGGTCGAGCCCTATATCTTGCAGGGTTTTAACAGGATAACGGTCAGTTATAACCTTTATTGTCAACAGGTTATGGGCGTTGAGCCAATAGCAGACCTGGCTTTCTAAATTGAGGTTTGAAGGAGAGGTGGATGCCAGCTCATTCAGGCTTTTCTCCAGAAGGTCCGATTTTTTCAAACCTCTATAATCCACCAGTCCGTCTTTGACAAACTCTTTGAGCAGCTTGTCGTAGCTCTTAAAAGAGTATTCCCGCGGACTTTCGATCCGGGTGAAGAGGGCCACCGTGACAGCCGGCAGGTTGCGGATCATATAAACCCCGATAAAAATAAGACCCGCCAGGAAGATGAACAGGGGCGCGAATTTTACCAGGGATAAGGTACTTTTGAACATGCCGAATTCGAGAAGTTGTTGTCACTCCGACTCTAATTCTATATCTTTGTGGAGATCCTTGCTTGAGGCTCTTTCGAACCATGGTTGTCAGGGTTCTGCAGTTTACCGATACCCATCTATTCGCCACCGTCAAAGCAAGGATGAAAGGCGTGGATACCAGTGCCTGTCTTGCGGCGGTGCTCGAACATGCCTTCTCCAATCACCAGGCCGACATTGTCGTCTTGACCGGCGATCTCTCCCAGGACGAATCTAAAGAGTCCTATATCAACCTGGCCGACATGATCTCTGGTTGTCATCGAGAGATTCACTGGCTGCCGGGTAACCACGATTGCAAGCCCTTGATGAAAGAGGTGTTTAGCGCTTATCCTGCCTTTAAGGCGGAGCGATCCAGGCAAATTGGTTCCTGGCGCTTTCTTTTCCTCGATTCGGCGGTGGAAGGCCGAGTCGAGGGCGAGCTTTCGGCTTCGGAGCTAGAGAGAACGCGGGCCTGGTTGATAGAGAATTCGGGCGATTGCCACCGGGCGATTTTTTTGCATCACAACCCTGTGACCATGGACAGGCGCAGAGAGGATAGGATGATGCTCAGGAATAGCGAGGTGTTCGAAGCCCTGCTTGCCGAAAATGGCGGGGTGGAGGCTGTCATCTTCGGGCATGTCCATCAGGACTGTGTGCAGGGGCGGGGTAGGACGCTATATATCGCCAGTCCTTCCACCTGTGTACAGTTTCGACCGACCGCCACCGGTCTTACTATAGACAGGAAGGCTCCGGGCTATCGCTATATCGAATTTGCCGGGGATGGCGCCGTCAAGACCGAGACCTTTCGCGTCGACTCCCTTCCGGAGGGGCTCAGGCTGATCGAAGGCGATTTGTAGAAGGCTTTGTTTTATAAAAGTGGTGGAGCGTGGGGGATTCGAACCCCCGACCTCTTCAATGCCATTGAAGCGCGCTACCAACTGCGCTAACGCCCCGCAAGGTCAATTTATACCAGAAATGATCTCGATAAGACAAAAGGATTTCTTAAAAAATGAACTTTAATTGCTGGTGCTTTGCAAGGTTTTGGCGTCGGCGGTATTAAATATGGTGGCATGCCATGGCGCCGGCAAGTTATTTGGTTCTCCCCACCGGCTCCTTCTTCTCGGTCGTTTTGGGCTGATTCACCGGATTGCTCGAAATCGCTTTCAGAATTTTGTCTCGATCGCCTGCCAGTTTCCTGGTCAAATTGAGGCTGGATCTGGCTTCTACATACTGTTTGAGTTTCTCTTTGCTCCAGCGAATCTTGCTGAGCACATTGAGAAGAAAGTATTTGTCCGGCGGCCACAAAAAGGAGGTCTCGAAATAGCACCATATAGTGCAACCCTGGCAAAAATCCCAGGCGCCTTCCTCTTTTCGGCGTTTCTGCACATGGGCGCTATGCCAGATTTCGTCCAGGTTGGAGCGCCCGTTTTCGTGTTTGATTTTGAGGCGCTCATCGTGCATGTGATAGCAGGGCAGCAAGAGATGGTCATCGGGAGAGACCACCACGGTAGATGAGATAGCCCGGCAGCGCGGAGCCTCTATCTGGTTGCCGCCATCTACGTAAAACTCGGCGAATGCCCAGTTGACGCAGACATTGTCGTATTTAGAAAGCCGTCTGATCTCTTCGACACTCTCTTTGCGCAGCAAGTCGTTGTCGCAATAGTCGAAAACCGGTCCGAGCAGGACTATCACACCCAGTTCCTGAGCCAGTCCAATGACATCCTCCATCTGTTCTATAGAGTCCGGCGTGGCGGTGGCGATGATTGAGGGCTGCTCTCCCAGGCTCTTGGCGATTTTAATGCTCTCTATTACTTTGGTGAAGCCGTTGATACCTCGCTCTTTTCGATAAGCTTCCGGATCTATGGTTGAAAGCGAGAACTTGAGATCATCGATCAGTCCTCGGAGCTCTTCCGCTTTCCAGGGATAAAGAGTGCCTGTATTGGCGACACTGGTATAAAGCCCTATCTCTTTGGCCGCCTTGAGAACCTCGGGCAGATGTTTATAGATCAGGGGCTCTCCACCGGTGAAATCGACCACTTTTACCCCCAGTCGCTTGAGGGCGTGGAGATTTTCGATGATCACTTCAGGCGGAGTCTCCTTGATGCCTATGTTTGCCGGCTTGACCGGAATGTCGCAATAGGTGCAGCGGGAGTTGCATTTATAGGTCAGGTAATAATTGGCAAGTATTGGTGGCAAGATACTTCTCTGTTTTCCATAGTTTCCATTCAGTATACAAATATTCCCGATTAAGCTTCAGATAAGACCGGAAAGATTGTACTATCTCCCTGGAGAACCTCCTGAGGGCACCTATTTGGAATTTGGCGGGAATTTATGAGACATCCTAATATTTTGGGACGGGATCAGGCTGTGTTGTTCATAGTCGACGTACAGGAGCGATTTCGTGAGCATATTGTCGGTTTCGACCATCTGGCCGCCAATATAGCTGCTCTGATCAAAGCAGCGGCTATTATGGATTTGCCTGTCATAGTCACGGAACAGTATCCCCGGGGACTGGGGCCCACCGTCGGCGAGATTCGTTCGGCCCTGGATGAACTTTCCGGTTTCGAGTATTACGAAAAGAACTGTTTCAGCGGCTTCAGCGATCCTGCTATCTGCGCTTATTTAAATGCCAGCGGACGAAAACAGGTCATTTTGACCGGTATCGAGACCCATGTCTGCGTCAATCAAACTGCTCACGATTTGATTCTCAAAGGATATAGCGTTCATCTGGTCATGGACGCGGTATCCAGTCGCAGTGAAGGCAACAAGAGAATTGGCGCTCGAAAAATTGAAACCGCCGGTGGTGTTCTGACCAGTGTCGAAACCGCTCTTTTCGAAATGCTGGTCGAATCGGGGACAGAGACATTCAAGGCTGTACAGAAACTGGTCAAATAAGTTGATGTCAGTAGCAGGGCTCTAAATCGGCAGAGCTCCTTTATTACGGTACTTTACCCGATTGAAAAAGCGATTCCGAATTTCTTCTAAAGTAATAGAACGGTCATTGAGCGTACTCTTGTACCTGAGCATGCAGATGTTGCCGTTTTCTTGGAATCCCTGAACAATCGAGAACTGGTATGAGATCCTGGTCGAAGCTCCCCACAGCCCGAACGCTTTTCCTCTCCATCTCTTTTGTAGCTTTTCTTGGCGGGAGTCGAGCTTTTTGTGCCGACTACAGCCCGGGTGACCCTGCTCCTGATCTGAAGGTGGAACAGGGTCGAATCCAGCCGGTTACGACTGATTCCACCAAGCAGAAAGAGAAGAAAGAGACGGCTCTTCAGAAAGAATCTTTAGAAGCTGAGTTAGATGAGCCCTTAAAAGGGCTTTCCGAGCCGTTGAAAGAGAATACCGATTCTAGAACCGGTCTTTCGGAGGAGCAGGCTACCGTAGATAAAGGTCTGGAGAGCGGCAGCCGCAAAGACGACTATGATGTGATCAATATTCAGGCAAAAGAGTTCCGCAACCGTTTCTTGAAAGGCGAAGCGATTGAAGTGCGTCTGCCCATGCCTGATCAGCTTATTCCGCTGGGGAGCAAGCTTCCGCCCATTCGTCTCGATGCCAGTTTTACCCGACCGGTATCTTTAAAGGCGGTTGTGGACCATGCCATCGATCATAACCTCGATATCAGGATAAGCGAGGCGGATAGAGATTCTTCCAAGTATCTCTATTATGGATCCCTCGGAAAGTTCCTGCCTGACATAAATATGAGCTATCGCTGGGAGCATCTCCAGGGGGGTAGATTAATCGGTGGTATTATCCCGACCAATTTCAATACTCCTAACGTGACCACATCGGCGGGCTTCAACTACTGGGGATTTAGAGGCGGCAGCATATTCTATGGCGCTCTCGAAAGTCTGCATCGCTATAAAGCCTCTAAAGAGCTGGTGCATGGCACCATCAACGATGTGCTGCTCAATATTACTCAGAACTACTACAACATGGTCCGTAATGAAGCGCTGCTCGAGATTCAGACCAGAGCGGTAGAGGTTTCCCAGGCCCAGGTCGATTTGAATCGCCAGCTCGAAAGCGCGGGAACCGGAACAAAGTTTCAGGTTCTACAATCCGAGACTCAGCTTGCTCGAGATCAGCAGAATCTCCTCACCCAGCAGGTCGATCTCAGGAAGTCCGCCATAGATCTTGCCACTGCATTAAACTTGAATGCGGCGGTTAATTTGCTATCGGTCGAGAACGAAGTACGAAAAGTTCGGTTGATAGACTCGAAAACAGATATCAACCGATTGATTGACATCGCGGTGCGCAATCGTCCAGAGTTGAAACAATTCGAACAACTGCGCATCGCTGCTAAACGCAACATCCAGGTCCAGGCGGCGCCCTTGTATCCCAGGTTCTCTTTCTTCGGCTCTGTCACCGGAAGTGGTGCTACACTGTCTCGCGCTTTCGCCTGGTCGGATCCCTCTTACCAGACCGTGGCTACCGGCACTGTTATTCCTGGACCGATCATCGATGAAACCGGTTTGCCCCGCTTTGCCGCCGATAATTCCACCCTGGGCTTCGGTGGTGGTGGCGGCGCAGCCAATAGCACCATCTACCAGGCCGGGCAAGTGCTGGTACCCAGTCAGAGAGTCTCTCGGCAGGTTCGCAAATCTTTCACAATCGGCTTCCAGTTCGACTGGAACTTCACAGCCCTGGGCGTTCCGGACTTTGCCAATGTGGCTTCTGCCAAGGCTATCGCCCGCAAAGCGATGCTCCAGTCCAATCAGCAGTTGATGAACGTTCTCAAGGAAGTCCGTTCCTCCTATCTGACCAGCCAGACTGTGGAGCGTCAAATAGAAGTAGCCGACAAAGAAGTAATCTCCTCTGCCGAGCAGCTTCGTCTGGCTCGGGTTCGACTGGCCAACGGTGTCGGCACCAACATCGATGTTATCAATGCCCAGCGCGATTTTACCAACGCTCTGGTAAATAAAGCCGATGCGATTATCGCTTTCAACATAGCCCAGGCCCAGTTGCTCCGAGACATGGGTGTGATCAGTCGTGATTCACTCACTTCCGGTCGCCTGATTCGGTGATGATTTCGAGTTATTTGACGAAGTACATCTTGTTCGGCAGCTTCTGGCAATCGAGAGCGTAGCCGCCCACCAGATCCGAGACCTGGTCGCCTATATTGACCACGATTTTGAAGCCCATCTCTTCTATCTCTTTACGCACTTTTGTCTTCAGCTTGATGGCGGAGCTGTGCCGATCACTGTCCGGTCTCATGTACAAGCCATCGTAAGCGATGTCATTCTTGACCAGATTCATTATCGTGTACGGTCTGAGCTTCTCCGGTCTGCCGGTGACAAGAAAGATACTGAAACCGTTTCTGCGTGCCCATTTTAGAAAAGAGGCTGTCTGTTTTAGATTGGGGGCGTCCGCTTTCTCTACCCATTTTATGAATTCCGGCCAACTGAACTCTTCGACATGGTTGAACAGTCCCCGGTTGTCCAAAAGAGTCTCATCTATGTCAGAGACGATTGCCAGATTCCTGGTGTCGGGGTTCTCGCGCTTATATTTTTTGCAGAAGTCTCTCGCTTCCCTTACAGCTTTTGCGAATTCCTGTTTGAAGCGGCTGGTTTTGGTGTATTGCAATCCGGCTTCATTGCTTATGTCATAAGGCTTCTCTATCGCTTTGGAAAAATTCTCCGGGGGCTCAGCCAGGCCGGGCGACGGATAGAGAGCAAAAAGCGCCAGAACCATCAAGGCTGGCGCAGTATTGGACTTTTTGAGAAAAGGGAGAAATTGCATGCCGGCTGTTCAGGCTCCTCTTCTCGACACACCCTTGCCCTGGGAGTAGGACGCCGCTCCATAGACACTGGAATACTTCCCTGCCAGGGGCTCTACATCTACGCTTCCAACTGATTTTTCCGGGTCCGCTTCGTCATATACACCCCAGTAGGAGGAGCCCACGGTTTTTTTCTTGCACAGTGGATGTTTGGGACAGAGCTTCTCCGGAAAGGCGATCATGACCACCAGCACCACCACAACGATGAAGCAGCCGCCGTAGAAAACAAAATCCATTCTCAAAAACCTCTTACCGAAGCAGATTATCCTACTTTATGAATTGACTCTAGGGGATCCGAAGCTGATTGTCCATCGTATTCTCCGCATACAAAAGAGAAGAAGCCTGGCTTCTTCTCTTTTGCTAAGGAGGGCTGTGATAGCTTTGTTTCAGGCTTTCATCACCTGGACCAGGTCTCTGTAGAGTCCGGCTAATTGAGTAGTTACCATTGCTGTTTTCGGATTGTCTTCGCTGTACTGACTGAATTCTTCCGCCTTAGACTCGAAAAGTTCTCTAAGACGAAGTTGAAGTGCCTCTGCGTGCTTGTTCATGGTGATTTTCTTTCTAGATTAGCGCCAGCGCGGGGCATGCTTTGCGTGCCCTCGGGATGGAGATGGAGTTGGAGCCGATTAACTGAGAAGTCAATTAATTTTCTCTCAAAAGGTCGTCAAGCTCAAGGGGTTTGGGCAAATATCTTGAATTATAGGAAGTAAAAAATAGAAAAGGACTCTATCGTTTTCGATAGAGCCCATACTTTCATTCTGTCTCTTGCGTTGACTGCTAAAAATTAGCGACGCTTGGACTTTTTCTTGGCCTTGGCGCCGGGAGCACTCCAGTTACCTTGACGGGCTTTGCCGTTCACGATGCTCTTCAGTTCCATTCCAGCTCGGAATGCGGGAACTTTGCTTGCGGGAATGCGAAGCGGAGCGAGGGTGCGGGGATTGCGACCGGTACGAGCCTGACGGGTGCGGCGCTCGAAAGTACCGAATCCTACCAGAGTCACTTTCTCACCTTTGGCGATGGCGCCGGTGATACTGTGCAGCATAGCGGAAAGAGTGGTGCTTACCTGGGTCTTGGGCTGACCGGTAAGGTCCGAAACTTCCGTGATCAACTCAGCACGGTTCATAGTGTTTTCTCCTTATTCCTAATAAACCACAAACGGGTCTCCAAGTCGGAGACTTTATCACCACAAATCCGGTTATACAAGAGAGTTGATGCGGATTCCGCTAAATTCTGGTTCTTCCAACCGGATCAAATCGAGTTTAGATAAGCATTTTGAGATTTTGAGGGATGTCAGAAGACGGTCTATTGTTGTCAGTAGCCGGGATATGGTAAGCATAGATGTTAGAGATAATGCGCAAATCTACTTACACTTACATGCCAAGTTTGAAAAGACTGCTCGACTCTCCGGTCATGGCCGGAGCCTGTCTTGTGTCGGGCGATGCCTATCTGAGTCGGGAAATAGAGCAGGTGGCAGGGCCGGGTGATTCTTTCGAAAATGGCGAAAGATGTCTGTTCGTTCTCGACGCCGGTTTCGACCCCGAAAAACTGGTGCCGGCTTCGGCGCTCTGCCTTGTGGCGCCCGGTGGCACAGTCATGGATAGTTATCTCGAAACTAAGAACGTCCAAGATCTTACGGACTATTGCAATTCTATAAATGCACCGCTTTTGATACTACCCGGAAATGGCGATTGTGCTAAGTCCCTGGCCAATATCAGAAGCACCCTGATTGAACTGATACAGGAATCGACAAATCATCTGCATCAGCAACTTTTCAATACTGTTCTGGAGAGGGGAATTGAAGGGTTGATCGCTCTGGTGCAAGATGTCATCGATAAGCCGGTCTCCCTTGAGAGTGCCGAGTTCAAGCAATTGGTCTCTTGTGGCATGAAGTCGACGCCGTCAAGACAACGCAAATCAATATCAGCTTTCGCAGCGGATTTGCTCGAATCCCTGGCCAGCGGTTCAGAGCCACCTTCACGTTACTACTACCGATCCGATGACCGGATCGTTATCCCTCTTATTCATAACGATAAGAACTTAATTGGTTATCTCTCGTCCTCCGTGAAGATGACGGAGAATGCAAATGACTATCTCTGGATTCTCAAGCCGGTAGCGCTTTCTTGTATGGTTGATTTAGTACAGCGCAGTAAGAGTGATATCGGGCTCAATACTGCATCGAAGAGTTTGCTTAAAGAGTTGATGTCCGGTCAGAGTCTCTCTGCTGTGGAATTGGAGCGAGTAGAGCGTCATTTCGGCTTCGATCTCTATGATGGATTTTTTGTTTTCGCCATCGATGCCCTTAGCAAAAAGGGCGAGAGGGTGACAAGGGTGCATTGGCCGGAAGATAGCGCTGTTTCGGTGGAAGTAGAGGGCACCCGGGTTTATGTTCTACCTTTTCATAAACGCTCTCGTGGGCAGTGGCAGGAAGAGCTGCAGAACATGCTGGTGCCGATTCGCAGCCGCAACAAGACATTGAAGTTTCAGGTCGGCGCTTCAAGACCGGTGGATAACGTTCTCGAGTTTCACGAAGCTTATCGACAGGCCAGGCAGTCCCTCATTATAGGTTCGATGATGCACACCGGAGAGGAGTGTGCCATCGGATATGGTGAGCTCGGCCTGATGCGTTTGCTTTATCTTATCGTCGATCATCCCGAGTTCGAGCAGTTCTATCAAGAGACTCTGGGTCCGCTGGAGGCTTATGACAAAGAATGGGATACCGACCTGACCGAGACTCTCAAGGTCTATGTCGACCATGGCGCCAATCTAAATTCCGCTGCCCGGGCGCTCTACATTCATCGCAATACCATGCGCTATCGACTGGAGCAGATCGAAGAGGATATTCTCAAAGTAGATATAGATTCTCAGGAAGTGCTGCTCAATCTGCAGGTGGCCTATATTATCAAGCAGCTTCGCAATCGCTGATTTCTATTTGTTGGTGGCGACAATAAAGCGGCTGCCGCTCTCCAGAGGGGTGATCGAATCGATTGTCCAGTTCGTGTAGAGCTCTTTCAGTTCACTATCTGAATAATTGCGCAGAAGCATGCCTTTCCGGGCTTTGTCCGTATAAACATGGGTGTCGTCTTCGAGTTTGAAATATTCACCGGCGCCCATTCCTACTTCGTCGAAGCAGGTAATCAAAGTGCCTCCCGGCTTCAGTACGTTTTTCAGCAGTTTGAAGATATCCCGGGTCGCCTCCAGGGGAAAGTGTTCGAAAATCGAGTTGGCCACTATCGCTTCGAAGTCGCCCTCGTCATAGACCAGGTTGGCGATGTCCATTGCCTGGAAATCGATGGTCAGGTCTTCTTTTTGTGCCCATGCCCGGCCTAGATTGACTGCATGCTGGGAGATATCGATGCCGGTGACCAGAAAACCGTGGCGAGCCAGAAAGACCGATAACCAACCAGAGCCACAGCCCAGATCCAGCACTTTCTTCGCGCCTCTTTCTTCGAGGGTCTCCGGAATGAGGGGTAGATACGGTAGCTCCGGCATCTGGGTGTAGGCTGTTTTAACCCCTCCCCAGGCTCTCTCCCAGAAGCAGATGTTGTCCTTGTAGACTTCTGAGTTGATAAGCTTCTCCAGACCTTCGCTCGGTTCAGGTCCTCTGGTGCTTGTTTCGGTTGCTGATTTCTTTTCGGCTGGCATACTCGTGGTCATTTCTCTAGAACACTCTGGGCGAAAATTATAAGAATCCATCATGTTATCATGAGATCCTGATTTCAAGACCGTTATAGATTCGACCGGACAAGGATCTTTACTCTAAAGCCAAGCTGTCACTGCCGTTTTGCCGGGATCCTCTTGGTAACATTACTGAAATGAACGGTATTCAGTAGATTAGTACAAATCTATGAGGGGTATTTAATCACTGCAAGAGGTTTTAAATTCTCCTGTACGAATAAGGCACGAGTGCAGTTTGCGCTTTTGATGGACAGAGTAAGGTTAGGTCAGGTTAGGCAATGATAGAGCCCAGCCGTATCCAGTTACAGATGATGCTTGTGCAGCAGGCAGGGCCAGGCGCGCTGCCGCTCAGTATCATCAATCCCCAGAAATTTCTGCCTTTCCTTCGAACGGTGGAGCAGCTCTCCATTGATGAAAACCTCAAGCCGATTCTGGTCTACTGGTCCTGTCAGAGCGCCGGCCGCCTGTTGCCTAAGGGTCCCAAGTTCAGGGACCTTATGAAAGAAGCCGAATGTGTCTCGATCTATTCGGAAGAGCGGTCTGATCCGCCGGATGAATGGGGCTTTCTTCTAGAGAGTCGCGGGCTCTGTCTGGTGGTTTATGGTCAGCAAGCCTCAGAATCTCCGGATGGGGATAAATATTCTTGCACCGGCTCCATGGACCCGACCATTGTCAAACAGGCTTTCGACAGGCTTCTGCCCCGTTGGGAAAGACTTGAGAAAGCTGAGAGCGAGCGCTTAATAGATCATCGCCAGAAACTCGGTCCCAGCGGCAGCGCCCAGCCGTTCATGCAGAGGGTACGTCAGGCCTGGCCCATCGTCAAAGCGCCCATACAGCAGGGCTTCATCCTTGATCCTCTACAGGGCCTCTCCTTTCCGGAGATAATCGATGCCGGTGGTCCGCCGCAGCCCGATAGCGGCAAAGTGAAGCCTATTGCCGTCGACATAGCTCCATCGCCTTCGGCTTCCTACACCGGTCTCAATCCTATATCCTCTCTGGTCGGCTCTCCCAAGTCAGGCACCGCTTCCATGGCGGTTCAGGTTCAGAATCAGCCGATTGTCACCGGTCGCGATGAGCCGAAACTCAAGACCTCCATCGAGGATGACGGCGGTGCCGGCAGTCGCAAAACCGCGGTGGGAGCGCCGGAAGCTCAACCTTCACCGGAGGAGACCGGCGAGCACGTGCCGGTCATTCCCGTAGCCGCCCAGACTATTATTTCCGACATCATCGGCAAGCTCAGACATTCCAGCGACCTGCAATCTATTCTCCAGTTCGCCATCGAGAAACTGGTGGAGACTGCCGGGGCAGAAAGAGGGTTGATCTGGCAGATTGACGGGGATCATCTCAAGGTCACCAACGAGTATGCCACCAGCGGCAAAGAGGCTTTTGTAGACAACAAGCTCTCTCCCCAGGAGTCCACCGCCATCGTACTGGAGTTTCTGTCACGCTTCCCGGATGAGACCGGGGCTGGTGTAATCAGTATTCCGGACACATCCGAAGACACCAATCTGCACAAAGTCTCCCCTACCCTCTCGTCTTTAATAGAGCTTGGTGGCGTCAACGCCAGGCTCATGGCACAGCTTCGCTCCCGGGGTATATTCTCGGGCTTTCTTGAGTTGCAGCAGTGCTCCGGTGCCCGGGAATGGAGCACTGTGGATGCCGTGGTCCTTCAGAAAGTAGCCGAGGTTCTCTCGGTCGTTGTTCAGCAGTCTGCCGACCAGAGCAAAATCGAGATGGACGCCCAGGAGATGAAGCTGATCAATGAAATCGCCAGTCTTTTCCGGGAATCCAGGGGGATAACCACCAGGGATTCGCTGATCAAATCGGTCATGCTGGTGGCGGAGCACATGGGCTTCAGCCATTCAGAGATCTATTTGATCAATCAGTCCCAGAACGAACTGATACCCCAGACTAAAGACACTAGCTCTGATTCGGTCGATCTGGAGAATACCGATAATCCCTTTGTTGAAGTCTTCAAGTCCGGTCGCGGCAAGATGATCAACATGGAGTACAGCCGCAAGCCGGATCCCTTCTTTCATCATGATATGGCGCTTGTGCTGCCCCTTACTTCCGAGGGTGCAAGACTGGGTGTGATCGGGCTCTGGAAACGCCTTCCCAATCGACCGGATTTCCGCCCACAAGATAGAGAACTGGGTCTGACCATTGCCGGTCATATGTCCAACGTTATCCGTGCCGACCAGGCTATTCAACAGATTCGATCGGACCAGACCAGGGCGGCTATTATCAACCGGGTCACAGAAGGTATTCGTAAGTCTCTCAAGAGCGCTGATCAGATCATGGAGACCTTAGTAGATTCTATTTACGACTATTTTGATCTGGAACAATGCGTCTGTGCCTTATTCGACGTCCAATCCGACTCTTTTGGAAAGTCAAAAGAGAAAGGACTTGCTCCTTCTGAAAAAGAGAAAGAGAGCGGAAGCGGAAGTGGAAACGGAAACGGAAACGGAAACGAACAGGATGAGCATTTGCTGGAAGGCGGAGAACATGAGCCGGAGAACCTCGGCGAGTTTCTCTTGCGAGCCCTGAAAGAAGAATTGAAGCAGGGTCAGATTGTTTTTCTGAGCCGCGACCAGATCATCGACAGATTGAAAGATGATGATGACGCTCCGATAACCGACGCGATTAAATCAGCCACCCTTGTCCCTCTTTACTATGCCGGTAATTTCAAAGCTGCCCTCTGTATGATGTCAGCCGAGATGTCCAGACCGCTTTCGGCCAAGGATGAACATTTCGTTCTCGACCTTGCCGACCGGGTGGCGGTGGTCATATCTCACGCCGAACTATTCAATCAGGTCGAGATGGAAGCGATAACCGACCCGATGACCGGTTTGCACAATCGCCGTCATTTCGAATCGCAGCTTTCTAAAGAGATAGATCGTTATCAACGATTCGGTCACCCCTTCTCATTCATCATCATCGACCTCGATTTCCTCAAAAAAATCAACGATAATCTCGGTCATCATTATGGTGACGAAGCGATCAAGCATATCGGTAAGGTCTTGAAGCGCAGTGTGCGGGATGTGGATACCGTGGGAAGATTCGGAGGAGAAGAGTTCGTCGTTCTGCTTCCGGAGACTGATCTGAAGTGGGCTCGAATGGTGGCTGAGAGAATTTGTTCTTCAATTCGGGAGAAACATGTAGAAGGGGTAGGCACGGTCACTGCTTCTCTGGGTGTGGCTGTTTTCCCCCAGGATGCCGACGACAAAGAGAAGCTTTTCGAACTTGCCGACAAGGCTCTCTATCTGGCCAAGACTCGCGGTCGAGATCAGGTGTGCACCGTGGCTGATGACCTGATGCCGTCGGGTACCGAGATTACTATTCCGGAGAAGTCAAAAGAAGCTAAAGAGGCGGAAGACCGCGATCGCTATGGTACCAGCGCCGCCGAAAAAGTACGCATGGATGATAGCATTCATTCTTTCGATCTAGAGATGATCGCTCAGAAAGGCATTCTTGGGCTTCTTGCCCAGGTGATTAAAACCCTTGAGGAAAAAGATGCTTACGGCACCGAGCGCTCGCCCAGGGTTTATGGCTATGCTTCTAGAATGGCTCAATCTCTGCATCTGTCTAAGGAGCATGCCGAGATTGTGTCACTGGCAGCGGTGCTGTGTAATCTCGGCAAAATTACCATCCCTAAAGAGATTCTCCAAAAACCCGGTGAGCTGACCGGCGAGGAGAGAGCCTTGATAGAGCAGGCACCCCAGGTCGGGGCCAAAATTCTTGAACCTGCCAAGCTTTTATTTCGAGTTTCTCAGATAATCTCTGCTTGCCACGAGCACTGGGACGGCAATGGTTATCCCAACAAATTGCGCGGTCAGGATATTCCGGTGGAGGCTCAGATTGTCTCCCTTGTAGATTCCTACATAGCCATGACCAGCGACAGACCCTATAGAAAAGCGCTGACCAAGGAAGAGGCCTTACAAGAATTGCAGAGTGCATCGGGTAAACGCTGGGATTCTCGTCTTGTCAAGATCTTTCTCTCTATCTTGCAAAAAGAAGAAGAGCAAAGCTGAAATTGGCTTTTCAGGCAGATTACGAGTGGTCCTTACAACTATTTAATCTGGGCTCAGGGCCTTGTCGGCTCTTGGAAACTTGCTATAATACTAATAGATCGTCCGAATCAATTTAGCTCTCCAAAAGCGGGAATCCGTATTGGACCCGAATAAGTCTCACGTGTTGGAGCTGACACGGAGCGATCTTTGGAAAGAGGAATGATCTAGGAGCAAACCCCTCTGTGTCCGGTGGGTGAACCGGCAGAGGGGTTTGAGTTTGCGGTATTATATTTGGTGTCGGCTTTTTTCTCGTTTCTCTTCTTTGAGTTTCGATGGCACTTCCCTGGTTCGGTAGCTTGTACATTCGAAAGCCATTGGCCTTTCGTCTTTCAAGCAGTCTGTTGCGTTGTTGAATCGGCAATCCTGGCAGAGGAAGCGTCCTCTCCCTCGGCCGGTGCTCACCGCGTATATTGTGAGAGCCGAGGTGCCCACGGATAACAAGACGAGGACAGAGATATATATGTACGGTTCAAAATATTCTGCCATCCTCAGGAGACCCCCTGCATTTTTGGATCGAGCACATCTCGAAGCGTGTCACCGACGGTATTGAAGCACAGGATAGTGATGAAAATCAAAATCCCCGGGGTGATCAACCAGGGCTGATTGAGAAGATCGTTGACGTTATCCATGGCGAATTTCAACATATTGCCCCAGCTCGCGTCCGGTTGTTGAATACCCAGACCGATGAAAGAGAGCCCGCTTTCCGATAGGATAAAGCCGGGTACCCGCAAGGTAGCCGCGACGATAATGAAACTGGCGGTCTGGGGAATGACATGAATCAAGATGGTCTGCAGTTCGGACATACCGGCCGCTTTTGCCGCCTGGACGAACTCTTCTTCCCTGACTGCCAGAACCATTCCCCGGATTACCCTGGATAGTCCCGCCCAGCCGATGAAAGAGAGAATGACAGTGATCAGGGCAAAACGCTGGGAGCTGGACATGGAGGGAGGCAATATCGCCGCCAACCCGATAAGCAGGTAGAAGCCCGGGATAGACATAATCGCTTCAGCCACCCGCATCATGATCGTATCTACTATGCCTCCGAAGAATCCGGAGATGCCGCCATAGACAATACCAATCGGAAAGGCGATCAGAAGACCGAGAAAACCTATGGTCAGGCTTTTCTGGGCGCCGAAAAAGAGTCTCGAAAAACTGTCTCTGCCGTTTATGTCCGAACCCAGTAGAAAAATTCTAGCGGGTTCCTGAACGGAAAAAAGGTGAATATCCATCGGGATGAAGCCCAGGAAGCTATAGCTCTCTCCCCGGGTGAGCAATTGGATAGGATATTTTTTTTCGGTATTCTCCAGATAGGATTGTTTGAAAGTCTCCACGTCGAAGGAGCGCTCTACCTTATGGACATAGGGCCAGCATATAGCGCCGTTCTCATCGGTAAAATGAACCACTGTGGGAGGAGCATTGGCCAGATCCGGATCGTTGAAGTGCATGGAATAGGGTGATATGGAATCGGCTAGGAACGCGCTTCCATAGAGAAAGGCGAGGACAATCAAAGAAACTCTTGCCACCGGATCCGCCCAGAGCCTCTGCCAGGCCGTGCGTCTTCTCTTGGTCGAATTCTGGCTTGCGCTTGCCACTACAGTCACTTTTCACCCCTAACTCTCTAAGCTGATTCTCGGATCGGTTACTTTTAAGAGCACGTCAGCCACCAGATTACCCAGGATTAGCATCACCGCTCCCAGCATTATGGAAGCCATGACCAGATTCATGTCCTTTGTGAGCACTCCTTCCAGGGTTAGCCTGCCCAGACCCGGATAGGCAAGCACCATCTCGGCCAGGGCCGAGCCGCTGAGCAAAGAAGCGAACTCGAAACCGAATAAAGTTATAAGTGGATTGATGGCGTTTCTCACCGCGTGTTTATAAATGACTACGTTTTCCGAAAGACCTTTGGCTCTTGCCGTGCGGACATACTCTTTGCGGAGGACATCCAGGAGGCTGCCGCGCATCTGTCTCTGGATGGTGGCGAGCGAGAAAAAGGTAAGCACCGTGACCGGAATAATTAGATGGTGAGCCAGATCCAATGCCTGACCGAATGGATCTCGTTCGAAGAAATCCGGACTGGTGAGGCCGCCTATGGGCAGCAGACCTGTGCCCAGGGCAAACATGAGGAGAAGCAGGCTGGAGAGAAAGGTGGGCATGGACATGCCCATGGCGGTGACTATTCCGAAAAACTTGTCTACGAATTTACCCCGGTGTATGGCGGCATAAGTGCCTGCCGGAATGGCGATCAACCAGGTGGCTATGATGGTGAGCACACTGAGCATCAGGGTATTACCGGCTCTCTGTTTGAGTAGTTCGAATACCGAGCCGCCGGTGGTGGAGACTCCCAGATCTCCTTCGGCCAGATTGCGTAACCATATATAGTATTGGATATGAGGCGGTTTGTTCAGACCCAGCCTCTCTTCTTCGTCCTTTATCGCCTGTTGAGAGATGGCTGGATTAGCGCGCAGATGGGCAAGGGGATCTACCGGAGCGACTTTCAGCATGGTGAAAGCCATGAGAGAAATTAAGAAGAGAAGCGGAACGGCCTGGAGCGCTCTTTTCAGGATATAGACCGGGATCGACACCGTATCATTTGCCTCCGTCGGTCTTATAGATCTCTTCTATGTTATGCAAAGTTCCTTTCGGAGTGTAATAGATGCCTATGGGGGTGGGGCGGTAGTTGCCGATGGTATTGCGGGCTGCTGCAATATCGAGCATTGAATACAGATAGATAAATGGCACCTTGTCGTAGGCTATCGCCTGGAACTTGTCGAAGAACTGATGACGTTTTTTGTTGTCGAAAGTGGTGGCACCCTGGTCGAAGCATTGATCTATCTCCTTTTCCCAGATGCGGGCGTCGGTGACGGATACATTGCCCTCGGAGTCAGGCAATCGCTGGTCGAACATATGCATTCGGCCGCTGGACTTCCAGACATTGGCAGAGTCATAGGGCTCTATCTTGTTTCCGGTCAAGCCCATGAGCACCGCGTCCCAATCGAGCTTGTGGTTGATGGCGTTGATCAGGATGTTGAAGTCCACCGGTTGATAGTTGACTTTTATCCCCAGTTTAGCCAGGTCGTTTTGAATCATCACACAGGTTCCATCCCGGGCTGAGTTGCCAGAGTTGGTCTGCAGGACAAATTCGACCGGGTTGTCGTCAGAGTCATACAGCTGTTTGTCTTTTAATTGGAAGCCTCCTTGCTCAAGAAGCTGCTTTGCTAAATTCAGATCCTGTCCGTAGTGCTTGAGATCTATTGCATACCATAGCGACCCGGCAGAGTAATGGGCGAAGATAGGAATTCCCACACCCTTTAAAATGTTGTCGACCAGCTTCTGTCTGTCTATGGCATGGCTTACTGCCTGGCGGAAATAGAGATTGTTGAACCATTTGCGCTTGATCGGATTTACATAGGGCTTACCTGTCTCGGGATTGTTTCTTCTATTCATGTTGAACATGATGAAAGTGGTGCCGTCATCGGGACCGAGGTTATACATGGTGAAGTTGTTCGTCTTCTCGCGTTGTTTCATCAAGGCAGCGTCCAGACCGCGCACGCTTTTGATATCGAGAAAGTCCAGCTCGCCGCCATAGAATTTTAAAATCTGGGTGTTTTGATCCGGAACGATTACCTCTACGAATTTGTCTAGATAAGGCAGTCTACGACCATCTTTGTCCACCACCGAATAACGCGAGTTGCGCACCATCTCTACCCGTTGTCCGGGTACATAGCGTTTTAATTTGAAAGGACCGCTGACTACCATGGTTTCCGGATCGCAGTTGATGTCCCAGAATCCATGGAACTCTTGCATCGGCTTCTTGGTAATTGCCGAAAGAATATGCTTGGGAGCAATAGCTACATTGTGGATTCCGTTCAGAAAAGGTGAGAACGGCTCCTTTGTCTTGAATTTGACCGTGAGGTTGTCGACTTTGGTCACTTCCGGAAAATAACCTTTATGGGTTAGTGTATCCCGGGCGCTGCAGCTTCCGGCGCCGTAGCCTTTTTTAATAAGTGTGTTGAAAGTATAGATGACATCGTCGGCGGTGAGAGGACGTCCGTCCGACCAGACCAGTCCGTTGCGCAGAGTTATTGTGTATTCCAGCTTGTCATCGCTCAGTGTGAAGCTTTTGGCTAGTTTGGGATTCATCTCTCCGGTCCAAGCGTCTACCTCTACCAGGGAATCGAACATCAGCAAACCCAGTCCATGGCTCTGGGCATCGTTCGCTGCCCAGACATTGAAAGTTTTCGGTCCGGAGCCGAAAGTCGATAGGGTAAGAACGCCGCCGAACTTTCCTTTCTCGCCCCGGGCCTGCCAGACTTCGGCGCCACCTTCGAGTTCGACCAACTTATAGGGACCGGGATTCGGGATGGTAGTCCTGGCAGCCTGGAGGATTTTCGCTGTTGCCAGCAAGCGCCGTTTCTCGACTTCGCTGAGGGCTTTTCCCGATTCTTTTTCGGATGGCGCAAAGGTCGAAAATTGAAATTCGAGCAGTTGATCCGCTAAGGAGCTGTTGTTGCTCTCTTCTCCGCCTGTACTATCTTCTTCGGCGACTCCTTCTTCGCTATCCGGTTCTGTCTCGGTCTTGACCACAGGTTTCTCGACTACCGGTTTTTCTGCCGGGGCGGTAGTATCGGCAGCCTGCTTGGCGTTGCAAGAGCAGAGCAGAAGCAGGCTTACAGTGCTAAGTAAAAACTTTAGATAGATGCCCCTATTTATTTTCATCAGCATTTCCTTTCGCCTTCGTCTTACTACTTTCTATCCATACTTCTTCAATGTTGTGAAGACCGAGGACCAGCTGGGAAAGCTGGGTGGGCTGGTAGTTCTTTATAGTGTTTCTGGCGCCGATGATATTCATCGCGTCGCACAAATATACAAAAGGCGCCTGCTCGTAGAGAATCTTTTGAAATTCATCATATAGCTCTTTTCGTTTGTTCTTGTCGAGAGTGGTGGCACCTTCTGAAAAAATGCTGTCTATGCGCTTCTCCCATTCCCGGGCGTCTTCGACCAAGATTTTGCCGTCCGGATCAGGCTGTCTCTGGTCAAATAGATGAAGCCGGCCATTGCTCCGATAGACATTGGCTCCATCATTCGGCTCAAAAGGGTCTCCGCCGCTCAGGGCGTAGATGCCGGCATCCCAGTCGCAGGAGGTATGGACTTTGTCCATCAATATATTGAAGTTGATCTCCTGGAAGTTCACCTTCATTCCCAGTTTCTTCAGGTCTTCTCTGACCGTTTCTCCTATGAAGGGCAAAAAGGTGCCACCGGACATGGTGACCAGGTCGAACTCGACAGCATGACCTTCTTTGTCCAGCAGTCGCCCTGCCGCATCTTTTTTAAAGCCGGATTTTTTAAGAAGCTCCATGGCATAGTCCACATCGGGTTCGAAGCCCTTGAGCTGGTTGTTGAAAAACGGACTGACCGGCGATATGGTGGTGAAAGCGGGATAGCCTAGACCTTTGAAATAATTCGCCACCATGGCATCCCGGTTGAGGATATGATTGACAGCCTGCCGGAAATTGACGTCATTGAACCAGGCTGATTTAACCGGGTCTACATAGGGTTTCTTTGTTTTTGGATCCACTCTTCTGTTCATGTTGAACATCAAGAAGACCGAACCCAGCGATTGTCCAAGGTTGTGCAGAGAGAAATCGCCGCTCGCTCTTTCTTTCATCAGCTCAAAGGTATCTCTGGAGCGGACCTGGGTGATATCAATCTCTTTGCCTTTGAATTTCAGGAGATTGGCCTGGACATCGGGTACGAAAACATAGACTAGTTTATCTAGGTAAGGCAGTCTCTTTCCTCTGGTGTCCACCATAAAGAAGCTGTCGTTACGTTTGAGCTCTACTCTCTGGCTCGGGATAAAGCGCTCCAAAATGAAAGGACCGCTAACAACCAGGGTCTTTGGCTCTATGGTCGCTCCCCAGAAGCCTTGAAAGCGTTTGCGTCCGTCTTTGGCTCTGATTATCGGCTCGACCACATGTTTGGGCGCAATCGGAATCGCTCCCAGGACTCGCATGAACGGAGCAAATTTCTTGGCGGTTACATATTTGTTGGTTCGTTCATCGACAGAGGTCACCCGGGGCGACACTCCATCGACTGCTGTGACATCGCGCAGAGAACTATTGCCATAGCCTCCTGCTACGATTGTGTTCCATGTGAACTCCACATCGGCGGATGTTATCGGTTTGCCGTCACTCCAGGTCAGACCTTCTCTGAGGGTGGTGGTATATGTGACACCATCTTCGTCGACTGAGAAAGCTTCTGCTAAATAAGGTTTGACTTCACCGTTGTACATATCGGTGACCATCAGCGAAGCGAACATCAGACCGGCGATTCCCGAGGAGGTCGTGTCGCTGGCTGCCCAGGCGTTGAAAGTCTTGGGGTCGGAGCCGACCAGAGAGCGTACTAAACTGCCGCCGAATTGGCCCTGGGGGAAGCGGCCTTGCAGAAATTTCTTACCGTCGAACTCCACTACCTTATAATCACCAGGATATTCCGGATTGGCTACTGGCAGGGCCGGTTTCTTCTTCTCTGAGGAGTTATTGCCGGATTTCGTCGATGACCCGGAGTTAGTACAGGCACTAAGAAATGGTGTAAATATCAACAGAATCACTGAAGCGGTCAGGATTGTCAACAGAAACAGGTTTCGATTGGTCCTCATACGGATTCACCTTTCTTTATGCAGGGTGGTGCGAGCTGGTAAGACTGGCATTTTACCCGAGATGGGCGCTGCTTTTATGGACAACAGATAATCAATAAAGCCCGCAGATTGTTATCGATGCGGTTATTATGGTTCTATTGCCTCGAAAGACCGGCTTATTATGAATACAGCATTAAGATACCCCACCAACCTTAAATTATGCTTCTTTCTCCTGGCTGCAGCCCAGATTCTCTGGGCTATTTCGAGCTTGCTTCCGGCTCGAGCCGAAACCAAGAAGAGTCCCTCTAAAGTAAGTGCCTGGAAAATCCACCAGACCAGCAATTTGATCGGACCGATTCAGTGCCTGGTATCCGAGCGGGGGGTTAGACTGAATGCAGAAAAACTGGGGCTTTTGTGGATTTTCAAAGCGCCGGACTGGGATGCCTATCTTTATAACCAGGAAACCAAGAATTATTGCAGCTTCAAGTACGAGGTCTGGAAAAAACGCGGATTCTTCATGACCGGAGGAACTTCAAGGAGGAGTGCACCGGCTCAGGGCCAGGACGCCTTGAAAATGACCAGGGTCAGGAGAACAGGTAAGACCACGAAGATTGCCAATTTGACGGCCGAGCAAGTGGAGCTTCAATATAACAATGGTATTAAGTGCGGTGAGTTCTGGTTCACTTCTCAGATAGTTGTCCCAGAGCAGTTCAAAGAGGTGGTCTCTAATATGTTGCATCTGCCCTTGCAGCAGGGCGGCACCCCTCTAAAAGCAATTGTTCGCAATAAGAGCGGTAAATTGGTGCCTGTTCTAGAGACTGTATCAGCCAGCCAGGTGGTGGTTAATGCTGAGCTTTTCAAGCCTCTTAAAGGTTATGATCGGGTAAAGGATGAAATGGCGCTACTATTTTCCGGTTCCGAGCTTTTTGGCGGTGACAATGGCACCATGGCTGGTGAGGGCACGGCGAAGCCCAGAAAACACCCGCAATAGTTATTTCGAGTTTGTGGCGGTAGAGAGATTGTCAAATAGTTCCGGCGCGACTTCTTTTATGAGTTGAGCTTTGACAGCGCCGCTGAAGCTGGTCAACTCTGCTCCCTGCTTGTTCTTGAAGCGCATGGAGACAACGCCCACTACTTTGCCCCTTCTATTGACCAGGGGCCCGCCGCTCATGCCGGTAGTGACCGAAGCGTCGACTTGCAGTGTCTTGGGGGTGACTCGGCTGATTCTGCCTGTGTTGAAAGTCGGGGCGAAGTATTTTGACGAATCTTCATCGAGGGCATCGGACGCCGTCGGATAGCCAATTGCCTGAATCTCCTGGCCTTCGGAGGGTGATATCGTATCCAGTTCTATCGGAGTAACTCTGGCTTTTTTCACTACAAGAATCGCCAGGTCCGGTCTGCCGTTCTGGCAAGCTTTGTAGAGAGAAGCCTGAAGTGGGCGCTGGGTAGCGAGACCGGGTGGGTGGAGGAAGTAGCCGGTTTCGAAAACAGGCATTGACTCTTTTGAATATTTATTGAATAGAGCGCGCCCTTGTTCGGTCTGGGGTGAAAGATAGGTCTGATAGCAGTCCCAGATTCCATCTACTGTTTGGGAATACATCACCCTTTCGGCGGTATTGAGCTCTTGTTTCGCCGAAGGCAGGCTCACAATAGTTCTCAACCTCGAGAAACGCTCTTCTACATCTCCGCCCGAGGCGGTCTGTTCAGCATACAGTCTCATCGCCGCAAAGAATTTTTTGCAGTTGTCCATTACTTCCAGATGACTTGCCACCACATGGTGGTTGGTGACGAAATAAGTATCGCCGCCCCGACTGATGACCACCGGAAAGGATGTGCCGAATCCAACCACGCGATAGCCGAAATCCTTGTCATAGGCGGCAAAGACCGGGCGTCTGTATTTGGGAGAAAAATCCGATAGCATGGCGAAGCTGCCGTCTTTCAGTTTTATCTTCATAGCAACGTTTATATGATAGACCCGAGCTTTGAGCTCCCTGTCTATTTGCTCCCAGGACTTTGCCTGACTAAAGGCAGGTGGTCCGGACCAGGCGGAGAGGATAAGGAATGCTGCCGCCATGGCGGTGGCGGCGAGGAGCTTATTTGAATTTTTCAAGTAATCAAAAATCATCTTAATTACTGATTCTACTCGGCTATCGATCTTCAAAGCAAACTTCCAGCTCGAATGTGCGCTTCCAGGGGAAGCTCACCCTCAGGTTGCCGGGTTCGAATCCCATGGATTGACCGATTCTGCCCAAATAGGGGCTTATCAACTGAGCCAGTTTGTCTATGGAGGCTTCAGCATCCAGCTGGCTGCGAACCTGAGATTGATAAGCCCAGTCATCGGCCAGTCTGGTAAATAGTGATTTTTGAAATGCTCTATCTGTTATCTGGTTGCGTCTATTAGTGCGAACCGAATGCATCCTGGCTATTCCCAGGGCGAGGGCCGAACCTACCGAATTGCCGGTGGTGTTCCAGCCTGCATAGCCCACCAGTTTGCCCACCAGATCCTTCCTTTTGAGCAATTCTTCCACAAGAATAGGATCGGAGCCGTTGGCATAGGCGACATCGCAGAGGACGCAGGGAGTGGTGGCTCTTTCCAGGCTGGCAATGGTAGCTGCTACCTGCTCTCCGGTTTCAAGCTGCCTTAAATCCGGGCTTCCGGGCAGAAGAATATGGTCTCCCTGGATGTCGCCGCCGTGGACTATTACCGTCAGATCGATATTGTTCGGGTGCGCTCCGGTGAAGTCATTGACCTGGTGTATCGAGAGCGCCTCTAAATTGGCCGAGATGGTCTCTCCGATACTCTGACCTTCATAGCGACTGCTGCAATCGACGGCGGATTCCGGACTGTAGATCACCCTGGCCCTGACCTCGGCATTCGATTCTTTGAGGCGGTTTCCTATCCACATGGCGAACAGAGCCGAGAGCACTTCATCGGCACCGGGATAACAGCGCACCCGGCCGTTCAGTTTCTGGTCCTGGGCTCTGGCGATAAGTTTCTCTTTCTCCAGCACGTTCAAACCGAGCTGGCCGGAATCATCGACACTCATGATCAATTGGTCGATGATGCCTTCTTCCACCAGGTTGATGATCTCGTTATTGATCTGGAAATTGCGAAAGCGGGTGTCCAGATAATCGGTCCTTATCTCTTCGGGAATTCGTTTTTCGTAGGATTCGAGAATACCCTGATCTACCGAACTGCCTTTCAACATTCTGTACATCACTGTCGACCAGGCGAAGATCTCTCGACCGTAACGCGCCCAGTACTGTTTCTCTTCTGTGTTGTCGTAGTTGTCCGAGATCCGCATGATGCTGGTCTGGGCGTAGATCTTTAGACCGTTTTTGCTCTTCTGCTTCCACTTCTTTATATTGGCGAGACGTTTCGATATGGTGGCGAGATTGTCTTCGCAGCGCCGTGAAGTTATAAGCCCGCCATATAGCAAACTGTCCAGTCCGACCATCAAGACTTCGGGCTGGGTTTTTTGAATAGCGTTGTTGACCCAGCCAAATAGCGAATCTATCTGGGCGGCATGAAACAGGGAGCCCATTAAGGAACGCGGCGGCACCACCACATCGATGCCGGCTGTATTGGCAACCATGCATGGATAGACATAGGTGACAGGTCGGTCGTCTAGAGGAATGAGAAGTACACTCATGGGTCTGATATGGCTCCTGCCTAAGGTTGTCCTGTGCTGAGACTGGCACCCTGGGTGCGCTGACTCAAGGGAATGGCTGAATCAGGGACTATTCTAATCCCTTTCTTCTGGGGAAGATCGCCTGCCATGAAGACCCCGTTTTTCGCTCCGTTCTCGCTGTTTGCCGCCACGGTCTCCGCAAATGCGGTATCTCTCATATCCTCTTCTTGCCAGATAGCCGCTTCGAAGAAAAGTTGCTGACCAATCAAATCTCCTTCTATAGGAGTGCCGATGTAGATCTCTAAAATTCCGCTTTCAGGAATTTTGCCCACGGCGACAACTTTTCGATCCGGACCGAGGCGTACTTTGTGTCCCATAACGGGCTTAGAGCCCGAATCTCTATCGGCCATGGCCAGGGCTACTTTCGAGCCGGCTTTCCCTTTGATTACAAACTTGGCCGATTTACCTATCGTCATTCGCTCGGGCAGGTAAATTCTTGCAGGGACTAACTTTCGGCTCAGGGAAAGGCGGGAAGAGAGGCTGGCAATATCGTTGTTGCGGGGGGCGAGCGAAATCGTTCCCAGGGGAGAATCTCCCTTGGGCTGGATGATCGATTGTCTGGCTTCTTCTTTTCGGCGTGCCGCATTTTCGAGGGATGCGCCGCTAAAAGGGGTCTTCATCGTTTTAAGAAGATTCGGCGGACCGTAGCACTCGTCCTGCGCTCCGTCATTATCTGTCGCCACCCCGGGTAGGACACCCAGGCAGGCGCTTATAATCAGGGCAGGAATTATCGACGACTGGCGCATATCTGAATTAATGACCCCACGGCTCCCTAAAAGTTTCATCCGGACGGAATGAACACCATGTATGCTTTAGGTAGGCCTAATACTATCACCAGCATGGGTTTCTGAATACTTGAAAACAGCCAATGAGAATAAAAAGGGTGAAATTGCCGGGGCTTGTGCCGATGCTTCGGATGTAGCGCGTCTTCCTCTGGTTTCATCGAGGGATTTTGTTAAGTGGCTTAAAGAGCAGCTTCCCCTGGTCAACTGTCTTTTCGTGGCCTTGAGTCTTCATGTCGTTCTCATCCCGGTGCTCTGGATCATGGGTTGGGCCCTGCCCTGGCCCCGACCGCCCGTGATCACCACGGTGATTGAATATGATCTGACCAACTGGCCCCGGGTGGCGAAACCGAAAAAAGTCTTTCAGCTGGTCGACCCGGACCTGAATTGATTTATTAATGTATATGCGATGTATTCAAAATAAGATCGTTAAGGAAATTTTTTGTGCGCTTTTTCCGGTAGATAAAAACGAATAATAGCTAGGGTTGATAGATCCTTTTGTGCTTCGATCTGGTGGCACATGCATATCCCCGGGGGCGACAGGGGATATGGTTTTATCCTCGAGTGGATCCGGTGTCGATTTAGTATCCTGAGAGATCATCAACATGCCGCTGTGCCGCTTTTTTAGATTTCGACGCGGTGCCTTTTGCTCCTTACGGAGGAATCAATCTCAATGCCAAGTTCCAGCTCTAAAGGAAATATCTGGGTTTTTCCCCAGGCATTCACCGTGCCTGAAGCAATCAAAGAGCTGGTCTCCGGAGACGAAGTGCTTGCCAGTCTTCTGGTTCAAAGAGGCTATGATACAGAGGAGAAGGCCAGGGAATTTCTCGACCCGGATACTTCTTACAAGCCTACCAGTCCGATGGAGCTTCCTGATGTCGACAAAGCGGTCAGGAGAATAACCGAGGCTATACAGAAAAGTCAGCATATCACTGTATATGGTGATTACGATGTAGACGGTGTTACCGGAACATCGGTACTGCTTTCGGTGTTGAGGGAATTGGGCGCGGACGTCGACTTTTATATTCCCAATCGCATGTCTGAGGGTTATGGTCTCAATCTAAAGGCGGTAAGCATACTAGCCAGTAAGCATAAGACCAAGCTGATTATCACTTGCGATTGCGGAGTATCAAATTTTGCGGAGATCAATTTTGCAAAGTCTCTGGGTGTGGACACCCTTGTTCTAGATCATCACACCATGCCGGAGATCATGCCTCCTGCGGTAGGAATAGTTCATCCCAAGCTGCTTGATTCTGAACATCCTCTTTATGATCTGCCCGGTGTGGGTGTTGCCTACAAAGTCTGCGAAGCGCTCCTTGCCGACAACGGCAAGGCCGAAAAGGCGGACGATCTGATTGATCTGGTCACCATGGGCATGATCGCCGATCTGGTTCCACTGGTGCGTGAGAATCGATATTTAGTTCGAATCGGGCTTAAAAAGCTGATTGAGACCAAAAGAGTCGGGCTGCAGGCTTTGTTAGGTCAGGTCCGGCAACAGAAGAGCACCGACCTGGTCGGATTTGGGATCGCACCCAGAATAAACGCAGCCGGTAGGCTTTCCGACGCCACCAAGGCGGTGGAGTTGATGACCACGGAGGACCCCGTAAGAGCCGAAGAGATAGCCGACGAACTTCAAAAAGAGAACGTGCGCAGGCAAGAGCTGTGCGAGAAGATTTTTCTCGAAGCCGACGCCAGGGTCTCTGCCGATGCCAATCTTGCTTCCAAGAAGTGTATCGCGATCTATGATGCGGGTTGGCACCACGGTGTGGTAGGCATAGTGGCATCCCGGCTGGTGGAAAAGTATCATCGTCCTGTGTTCATCGGCCAGTTGGATAGAGAGGAAGGTATTGTAAAAGGCTCCGCCCGTGGTGTCAGTCAGATTGATCTCTGGGAGGTTCTTAAAGATAACGAGCATCTTCTCACCAAGTGGGGCGGTCACAAGATGGCCGCCGGATTCGCAACAGAAGCCGATCGAGCCGATAAACTCATGAAAGGTCTGGTCGCGACCTGTAACCGGATGCTTGCCGGCAAGCCCCTTGCCGGGATTGTCAGCATCGATTTTGTCGCCCAGCCTGAAGTTGTGAATCTAGACCTGGCCAGAGATCTTCTCAAGCTGGCACCATTTGGAATGGGTAACAAAAAGCCGCGTCTTTGCATGACCAACCTGACTTGTTCCGATACCCGTCCTCTGGGCAAAGAGCAGAAACATTCCAGGATAATGGTCAAAGGAGATGATCAGGAGTTCGAGTGCGTACTCTGGAACAGCAAGGGTTGTGTGCCGGAAGTCGGTCAGACCATGGACATAGCCTTCACCCCGGAGGTCAATCACTTCAATAATCGTGATCGTCTGCAACTGGTGCTCGCCGACTGGCGCAGCCCGGGCCGGATTGATCTGACCAGAGAAGAGGCATTCGAGAAGCTGGATTCTCTGAATATTCCTGCTTCCGAAGAGAAGGAGGAAGTGAAAACCCAGGAGACCATGGACTTCTCTCCCACCGCTTCTTCCGAGCAGAGCGAGGACCGCAAAGAGAGCAAGAGTCTGATCGAGTCTCTTTCTCTTCCGACCAGGGAATTGAAACAACCCGCCAAACAGAGCTGGAAAGATCTGCGCGGACATGAAGCGCCCACCGATCTTCTGGAGCGCGCCGTTTCCAAGCTTCAAGACAAACTGGTTATCTTCTGCGAAGCGGAGCAGGCTTCTGCCATCAAAATGCTTGATAGAACAGATATGAAGCCCTCCGAGAACCTGATGCTCTGGCAGTATCCGCCATCCCAGGAGGTCTTTCAGGAATTGCTCGCCCGGGTCGCTCCTGCCAATATCTATTTAATTGGTCATGCACCGGCCAGTTTCGATGAGCCGCGCGCGTTTCTGAAACGCTTGTTCGGACTGGTTCGATTTGCGATCAATCAAAGAGATGGTCAGATATCCGGCGAAAAACTGACTGCCCTCATGGCATCCGATAAGTTGTCGGTAGCTCTTGGCCTGGCAGTTTTAAGGAAAGCTAATATGGTCGACTGGTTTGCCGAAGAAGGAATGATTAATCTGGACCTGCTCGGTGATACGCCGGGTAGACTGGATGATTGTCAGGAATTCGAACAGCTTTCGAAGAGGCTTTCTGAAATCAAGAGCTTCAGGCATTGGTGTCGAGATTCAGCCATAAAAGATATACAATTGGCTCTTGTTAAAAACGGTGTCCTTCTTCAGAAAGATTCTGTCGAAGAGGCAGCCGGTGTCGAAGCGGTCAACAGGAAGATGAGTCAAGATTATGGTAATGCAGACGGAAAAAATCGAGCCCCGGGAGTTGGAGCTGCCCCTCAGTGAAGAGAGAAGCAAGTGGTTGATGAGCACCGTCCGGGATGTCCCGGATTTCCCCAAAGAAGGGATTATGTTCAAAGATATAACCACTCTTCTGAAAGATCCCACCGCTCTTACTTTCGCCATCGATGCTCTCACCGAAAAATGCAGAGCCTTGAAACCCGATGTCATTGTCGGCATCGAATCCCGTGGCTTCATCATGGCACCGGCCATCGCCCGCAATCTCGGTATCGGCTTTGTGCCGGTGCGTAAGCCGGGAAAGCTCCCTGCCAGAACCGCTCGTCTTGAGTATGAACTGGAATACGGCACCGACGCCCTGGAAGTTCATCTTGATGCGGTGGAGCCCGGTGAAAGAGTCGTTATAATCGACGATCTGCTTGCCACCGGCGGTACCGCCAGGGCAGCCCATGATCTGCTGAAAGATCTGAAAGCAAAAGTGGTTGGTCTCGGATTTATCATCGAGCTGGACTTTTTAGATGGCCGTAAGAAGTTCGACCAATCTGAAGAAGCTTTAGAGATATTCTCGCTCTTGCACGTCAACTAACTATAGGAGCCATCCTGGCTTCTTATGCTGATCTCGCCGGCACGCAAAAGACGTGTGCCGGCACCATCTCTGGTTTTGACCAACAAAGCGCCGCTTTCGTCTATGTCGAGCGCTGTTCCTTCGAGGTCGCCACTGCTGGTTTTGATCTCTTTGCCCAGGGTGACCGATGCCGCTCTCCATTCATCCAAGAGAATGGCTTGATCATCCGCTTCTATGCGCTCATAAATAGACTCTATCTGATAGCACAGTTCAGCGGCCAGCTCGATGGTATCGATAGTGGTGCCATCACCCAGGGCATCTTCCAGATAAATCGCTTTTTCCGCTATCTCTTCCGGCAGTGTTCCCGGAGGATGCTTTATATTGATGCCGATCCCGATCACAAGGGCTCTGGAGAACCGTCCTGTTTCGGAGGTTTTGCCGCCCACCGGCAGCTCTACCAAAATGCCGCCGGCTTTTCTTCCGTTATAAATAAGGTCATTCACCCACTTTAGGCCCAGCTCCAGTCCGGTCACCGCCTGTACCGCCCTTTTGACCGCCACTCCCAGGCAGAGAGTGATCACCGGCAACTCTGAGATGTTTTTAGTGGGACGAAGCAGAGTGCTCAGATAAAGACCGGAATCGGGGGCAGAGACCCAGGCCCTGCCCAGGCGACCGCGACCGGCAGTCTGTTCCCTGGCAATAATAGTGGTCCCTTCGGGGGCACCTTCTCTTGCCAGGGCGGCAAGCCGGTTATTGGTAGAGTCTATAGATGCCAGATATTCGTTGGCGCCAGAATTCGGCCGACCGACCACCCTGGTTTTGAGCGCCTGTTCGAAGTCAAAGAGCCGCTTCTTTTCCTCTTCGCCGGCCATAGACAGGATCAGGCTTTGCTGACGGTGGTGGCTATCTCTTTGGGACCGACCATGAGCTTGTGAATCGGGCACTTGTCTGCGATTCTTTTCAGATCTTCGATCTCGTCTTCGCTCAGGTCGCCGACAAGCTCAATCTCTCGCACGATGCGTGGCATAGAGCGGCTCGGATTTTCCGGATCTTCGGTCTTTTCTTCTTTGAGGGCGATTGTCACTTTGTCGAGCTTGTAGCCTTTTCTTTTGGCGTACATTTGCACTGTTATAGAAGTACATGCCCCAAGGGAGCTCAGCATCAACTGGTGCGGATTCGGACCTTTCTCCTCTCCGCCCAGGTCCTGGGATACGTCGGAGAGCAGGTTGAAAGGCCCTGCATTGATCTCCTGGGTATAGTTCTTGTCGGTGGACGCTTTAACAATCACATCTGCCATGGTCGAACTCCGCCTCATTTTTAGTAGGATCTTGATGGTATTTGCTTGACATTGGCTTGTATATTTCAGAGCAACGATGATTTACTTTGTTTGATGTTTCAGATCGATACCGAACGCATGATTTTGAGAGATTGGCAACCTGGCGATTTCGCCGACGCCTGTCTCTATGCCGCCGATCCGGAGGTCTCCAAATACATGGAATGGGGACCGAATTCGGAGCGCGAGACCAGGGATTTTGTCTATGGCGCTATCCATAGCGCTCGCGAGAAGCCTCGCCGTGCTTATGAACTGGCCGTCGAGCTCAAGACCGAGAAAAAGGTGATTGGCGGCATTGGCCTGGCTATTAAAGATCCGGGCTATTCCACCGGATTTCTAGGCTATGCCTTCAATCGCCATTATTGGGGTCGGGGGCTATGCTCGGAGGCTGCGCTCGAGATGTTGCGCTTCGGATTCGAAAATCTGGATCTGCATCGGGTTTTCGCCACCTGCGACACCCGCAATGACGGCTCTCGTCGAGTTCTGGAGAAGTCGGGCATGCGCAGAGAGGCGCACTTTCTAGAGGACAGCCATATAAAAGGCGCCTGGCGCGATTCTTATCTGTATGCCATTCTCAAACGGGAGTGGCTTATCAGGGTAGTTTAAAAGGATCGAAATCTATTAACGCCGCTTTTTGAATCAGGGCGGTAGTTGCCCTGGATATGGCAAGCCTCGGGTCGGGCTCTTTTTTATCGATAGCTTTTTCCGAAGAAATGGCAGGAGCCAGATCGTCCTCATTCAAAAATACCGAATCGTCTCCTTCTCGCTGCTCCACAAAAATGTTGGTCTTCAGGGAGGCGTTGGAGCAACGGGGATCGCCGCAGTTACAGCCTGGCTTATCCGGCGTCAGTCCTGCTTGACTCATTATCTCAGCCAGGGATTTTGCCGAGTTTTTTTTCGATTGCCTGGTAAGGTCGGTCTTCGCCGGCGCCGGTGAAAGGGGCAGGCGATAGATATCGAAGCTTATCTCTAAATGCTTAGAAAACGAGGAGGACATATTTGTTTTTTTTGAATACGACAGGGGACCTTCGATATTAGTCCTAATTTGTGAAGTTTTGGTGCCGCGAAGGTTTTGTATAATGCCCGGAGCTTCCCTCTTAGTGGATTTCTTGTCTGTCGATGTCAGCTTCTTCCGTGGCGAGAGCCGCTGCCAGAATTAAGAACGCGAAACGCCTGGTCGTATTGACCGGCGCCGGTGCCTCGAAAGAGAGCGGTATTCCGACTTTCAGGGACGCGCTCACCGGTCTCTGGGCTAATTACAATCCCGAAGAGCTGGCGACCCCGGAAGGGTTTCAGCGCAATCCTTCCCTGGTATGGCAGTGGTATGACTGGCGCCGACAGCAGCTTCTGGAGGTGCATCCTAACAAAGGGCACTATGCCATAGTCGAGCTTGAGGAATTGGTAGAACATCTTGCCGTGATCACCCAGAATGTGGACGGTCTTCATCAAAGAGCCGGTTCAAAAGATGTGGTGGAGCTGCATGGTTCCATAGAGCGTTTTAGTTGTTTCGATCAAAGACATCCCATGAAGGATATCGAGTTCGGTCTTGCCGAGCCTCCTTTATGTGCTTATGGCAACTGTCGATCTAAGTTGCGACCGGACGTGATCTGGTTCGGCGAAGCGCTGCCTGAAGCGGCCATATCGAGAGGTTTTGTCGAATGCGAAGAGGCCGATGTCATTCTTGTGGTCGGCACCTCCGGTATTGTGCAGCCGGCTGCCTCTCTGCCTTTTGCCGGTAAGAGGCGAGGCGCTTTTTTAGTAGAGGTCAACCCGGAAGAGAGTGCGCTTACCGACGCCTGTGATCTTTTTCTAAAAGGACCGGGTGGAGAAGTGCTGCCTGCCTTGATAGAAGCGATCAAAAAAATGGAGCTCTGATCTATATTTGCTTTATATCTTTTAGGCTCGATTGGTGGAGGGAGTCGTGAACCGGCTAATAAATGAGCCTACATCGAGTGGATATGCGCTTTATGGCCAGTCGAGCATGAACATATTTCAACCAAGGAATGTTGTTCTACTTGAATTCGGGCGAATAGCGCTACCGGTGGTGGTTGCTTCTCTCGGTATGTGTTCGGCATATACCTTTGCGGTAATTGCAGTTTGTTCCCACGAGTGTTAACTTTTAAGCACCTGATCAAAAGGGAAATCACACACATACCATAGTACTCGGCAATTTACGGAGCCCTAGATATAGTGGCTTGGTGGGGGAAGTGTGGTGCGAAGCCACCGCTGTCCCGCAACTGTAATCGGACTATATACATATAAATGTAGAACCGGAAGCCAGACTACCCACTCGAGTACTGAGGGCGCTTACTCTTCGAGGACCATGAGAGAACGTCTTGAGAACGGATTAACTTTACTGTTGCGTCCGACGCTCCTCTTGGTACTCCTCTCTCCAAGAGAGGGCGTCTTTTCGCCAGCTATGCTACTTTCGGAGGACCGATAATGAACCAAGCCACTGCCTACAAGAATCCTGAAACCTCAGGAAATATTGAGGAATCTATGCCCTTTACCGGAGCGACTGCCGGCAAGACGCATAGTGGTTCAGAGTTTAAGGTTGTGAGAAGAAACGGCTCGGTAGCCGATTTCGAGCCGGGCAAGATAGCCACGGCCATGACCAAGGCATTTCTTGCCGTAGAAGGTGAAGGTGGCGCCGCCAGCTCCAAGATAAGGGACCAGGTGCGTCGTCTTACCGAGCAGATTGTCGGAACTTTGCAAGGGCGGCTGCCTGAAGGTGGTGTTTTCCACATCGAGCATGTGCAGGATCAGGTCGAGATCGCCTTGATGCGCGCCGGTGAGTATGAAGTGGCACGTAAATACGTTCTATATAGAGACGAACGGGCAAAGGAGAGAAAAGTCGAAGAGGCTGCCAGTGGAGAGACCTTATCCAGGCAGATTTCAGTGACCCGTAGAGACGGCAATAAAGTCCGTCTTGATGTTACCGCCCTTGAAAAAGTCGTGGACGAAGCTTGTTCCGGTTTTGGAAGAGAAGTCTCCCGCAATCTGATTCTCGAAGGCGGTCTCGGTGGTCTCTATGACGGCGTCTCCGAAGCGGAGCTATGGAGAGCGATTATCTTCAGCTCTCGTGCCTTGATTGAAAAAGAGCCAAATTATAGCTATGTAACCGCCCGTCTTCTTCTCCATACCGTAAGGGCAGAAGTGTTGGGAGAGGAAGTCAGCGCAGACGAAATGTGCACCAGGTATGGTGAGTACTTCAAAACTTACATCGAAAAGGGAATCGAGAGCGGCTTACTAGATGAGCGCTTGAGAGAGTTCGATCTGGTTCGCATCGGCAACGCCCTCGACGGCAATCGTGATCTGAAATTCCAATATCTTGGTTTGCAGACCATCTATGACAGGTATCTGCTTCACAGTGACGGTGTCAGATTCGAGCTGCCCCAGGCGTTCTGGATGCGTGTCGCCATGGGGCTTTCGCTCAACGAAGTCAACCGCGAAGAAAGAGCAATCCAGTTCTACAATCTGCTCTCCAACTTCGACTTCGTCTCTTCTACCCCGACTCTCTTCAACTCCGGAACAAGAAGACCGCAGCTTTCTTCCTGCTTCCTGACTACGGTCTCGGATGATCTATCCGGTATTTACGAATCTATCAGAGAGAACGCTCTCCTTTCGAAATTCTCCGGTGGACTCGGTAACGACTGGACACCGGTAAGAGCCCTGGGTGCCCATATTAAAGGCACCAACGGCAAGAGTCAGGGTGTGGTTCCTTTCTTGAAAGTGGTCAACGACACTGCTGTCGCCGTTAATCAGGGCGGCAAAAGAAAAGGCGCTGTCTGCTGCTATCTCGAAGTCTGGCATTCCGATATAGAAGAATTCTTGGAATTGCGCAAGAACACCGGTGATGATCGCCGTCGCACCCACGACATGAACACCGCCGCCTGGATTCCGGATCTTTTCATGCACCGGGTCATGAACGACCAGAAATGGACTCTCTTTAGCCCCGATGAAGTCTCGGATCTGCACGACCTCTATGGCGCTGAATTCAAAGAAGCCTACGAGAAGTACGAAGCCAAAGCGGCCCGCGGCGAGATGAAGCTCTCCAAAGAAGTATCCGCCGTCACCCTGTGGCGTAAGCTTCTTTCGATGCTCTTCGAGACCGGTCATCCCTGGATCACGTTCAAAGATCCCTGCAATCTGAGAAGCCCGCAACAGCACAAGGGCGTGGTGCACAGCTCCAACCTCTGCACCGAGATCACGCTCAACACTTCAGACAGCGAAACCGCCGTCTGTAACCTGGGCTCGATCAACCTGGTCGCTCACCTCAAAGACGGACAGCTCGACCATGAGAAACTGGCTAATACCTGCCGGGTCGCCATGAGAATGCTCGATAACGTGATCGACATCAACTATTACAGCGTGCCCAAGGCTAGAAACTCCAACCTCAAGCACCGCCCGGTCGGTCTGGGAATGATGGGCTTCCAGGACGCTCTGCTCTCCCTGCGTATCCCGTATGCTTCTAAAGAAGCGGTGGAGTTCGCTGATACCGTATACGAAGCTATAAGCTTCTACTCTATCGGAGCGAGCAGCGAGTTGGCCGAAGAGAGAGGTCGTTATCCAAGCTACGAAGGCTCCCTCTGGAGCAAAGGCATTCTGCCTATCGACAGCATCGAGCTTCTGGATGATGCCCGTAAGCAGCTCAGTGGCGACGGTGCCTCCTACCTTGATCTGGATCGCAGCTTCAAGATGGACTGGACTAAAATCCGTGAGCATGTGGCTCAATTCGGTATGCGTAACAGCAACTGTCTGGCTATCGCTCCCACGGCTACAATCGCCAACATCGCCGGGGTCAGCCCCTCGGTAGAGCCGACTTTCCAGAATCTCTACGTGAAGTCGAATCTCTCCGGTGAGTTCACAGTGATCAACACCTATCTCGTCAACGAACTCAAGAATCTCGGCATCTGGGACGAAGTGATGATTCATGACCTCAAATATTTCGACGGTAGCGTCATGCCCATTGAGAGAATCCCCGATGAGATCAAGGCTATCTACGCCACCGCGTTCGAGATCGACCCCCTGTGGCTTGTTGAATGTGGTGCCCGTAGACAGAAGTGGATCGATCAGTCCCAGAGTCTGAACCTCTATGTCTGTGAGCCCAATGGCAAGAAGCTGGACGATCTTTATAAGACCGCCTGGTTGAAGGGCTTGAAGACCACCTATTACTTGAGAACAACCAGCGCTACATATACAGAGAAATCCACCTTCGATAGTGGTGCACTGAATGCGGTGCAGTCGTCGGTCAGCGCTCCAAGTAGTCCTAAAGTCAGCCCCCAGATGATTCCGATTGTCTCAGGAGCAGTCTGCGATCCCAACGACACTGAATGCGAAGCTTGCCAGTAGTCAGTAATATGTTTCAAGACGGAATAAGAATAAGGTAGAACGGAGAACACAAAATGGTACTTGATTTTGGTGACGCCACCAGCACCCAGAGCGTACAGCCTCAGACCTCTTTCGCGCCCCCTGGCTCTAACTTGAACCCGGCAGCTCCTATGGCCGGTCAAGCAAGAGCAGCGGTCGGGCACGATCAGGGTGCCGGGGTGACCGGGCTTGAAGAGATCAACTTCAACGCATCCAGAATAAATGTCGACGACAAGAGAATCATCAACTGCAGAGCCGACCTCAATCAGCTCGTCCCTTTCAAATACGAGTGGGCCTGGCAGAAATATCTCGATGCTTGCGCTAACCACTGGATGCCCCAGGAAGTGAGCATGTCCAGAGACATCGAACTCTGGAAAAACCCTAATGGCTTGAGCGCTGACGAAAGGATGATCATCAAGCGGAACCTCGGTTTCTTCTCCACCGCCGATTCTCTGGTGGCTAATAATCTGGTGCTGGCAATCTACCGTCACATCACCAATCCCGAGTGCCGTCAGTATCTTCTTCGTCAGGCTTTTGAAGAAGCGATTCACACCCATGCCTATCAGTATGTGATCGAGAGCCTCGGTCTTGATGAAGGCGAGATCTTCAACATGTACCGCGAAGTACCCGCTATCCATGATAAGGATGTTTTCGAACTGCAATTCACCCAGGAGCTTGCCGACCCCAACTTCCATACCGGTACAGAAGCCACAGACCGTCGCTTCCTGCGTAATCTAATCGGCTACTACATCATTATGGAAGGGCTATTCTTCTATGTCGGTTTCGTGCAGATGCTCTCTTTCGGACGGCAAAACAAGATGACCGGTGCTTCTGAACAGTTCCAGTATATTCTTCGGGATGAGTCCATGCACCTGAACTTCGGTATCGATATGATCAACCAGATCAAAGTCGAGAACCCGCATCTCTGGACACCTGATTTCCAGCAGGAGATTATCGATCTGATCAAAGAGGGGGTCGAACTGGAGTATCGCTATGCCGTAGATACCATGCCCCGGGGCGTTCTCGGCTTGAATGTCGATATGTTCAGCGAGTATCTGCGCTTTGTAGCCAATCGACGTCTGAGACAGATAGGGCTCCCCGAGCAATTCCCGGGTGCCAAGAATCCTTTCCCGTGGATGTCCGAGATGATCGATCTCAAGAAAGAGAAGAACTTCTTCGAAACTCGAGTTATCGACTATCAAACCGGTGGAGCACTCTCCTGGGAGTAAGCTCTTGAGTGAGGAATAAAAAAGGCTGGCTCCTGGAGCCGGCCTTTCTTTTTCTATTTAACAGGGTACTTTATTCAACTATCACCGCCGGTGGTTGATTATTGCCTTCGGGAATGACGTCCTCGGCGCTGGCACCGCGGTTTTCTGCTTGCTCCAGCAAAGCTTCCCGGGCTTGCTTCGCCTTGTCGCTCTCCTTGGGGTGGACATAGACCCGCGGGTCTTCACCATCGGGCAAGTCACCTGATAGTTTGGCGTCAACGTCGTTGGGCAGGAATTCATCGGCTACAGGGAAGCCGACCGCCTCGGCCGCTTCTTCCATACCTCTGCCCACTTTTTTGATCAAGCGATGCTTTTCTTGAGGAGTCTGATTGGTCAGATTAGTCTGAGAATTTTGAACGCCGGCAGCACTACCGGCATTAACCGCGCCAGTTGCATTGCCCGGAACTACCTGGGTGTTCGTCGGTTTATTGATCTGGAGATTTTGATCTCTTTGAATTACTTCGTTCCAGTTCTTGGCCCGATTAAGCCGGGGCGGCATCTTGATCATCTTGTCGAAGCGGCGGCTTGCCTCTTCCATCCTGGTCGGATTGAAGCGGGCGCCGGAGTCGAGAAACTGTCTGACGTCCGAGCCGTCGATAACTCCGGATGCGCCTGGATCGCTGTCCTGGGCCAGGGCGGGCTGGGCGGCCACGGTCAGAGCGACGATTAAAGATAGATAACTTAGTCTCACGACCGCTTACCTCAAATAACTTCTTTTGTTCAACGTCAGCATTTTTACCATGAGTTGTAAGTATTTAACTGAGAGTTTTAAAAGGTATGACAACTGTGGCGCATTAGCAGCGCCCCGGCGCCTTTATATATTAAGATTGTCGAGTCCGTCTCCGCTTATATTCGCTAATTCGAGATTTCGTCCCATGCGTATCTTCAATCTATCGCTTTCTTCTCTGGTATCGATAGCCTTCATTTTGACGCTTTTGTTCCAGTTTTTGTCAGGTGACTCGGCTTCGGCGGCAGAGCCCGCAGCGGATCGACCGATTGCCGACAAGTGGGCCCTGGTTATCGGCATAGATAAGTTTGCCGATCCTAGAATTCCGACTTTGAAGTACTCGGCCAAAGATGCCCAGGACTTCGCTTCTTTTCTTGTGAATAAAGGCAACTTTCAAAAGGACCATGTCCTGACCCTGCTCAATGAACAGGCCACCCACGAAAACATTGCCGCCGCCCTTGGTGACACATGGCTGCCACGCCGGGTCATGAAGGACGACCTGGTTTTGATCTTTGTCTCTACCCACGGCAGTCCCAAAGAGCTTGATGTCGGCAATGAAAACTGGCTCATAGCCCATAATACCAATGTCGATCGGCTCTTCTCCACCGGTGTGGAGTTGCGCATGCTTGTGGACACCGTCAAAAGACGGACGGGTTGCGATCGAATCGTTCTTCTTCTCGATGCTTGCAACAGTGGTGCTGCCCAGACCGAAGGCGGCAAAGGTCTGGTGCGCACCAATAACTTCGATGTCAACTCTATAGTCGGGGAAGGAGCGATTGTAATCAGCTCTTCTGATGCCAGTCAGCGCTCCTGGGAGTCGAAGCGTTATAAGAACGGAGTATTCACAAGGCAGTTGATCAATACTCTCGATAAAGGTGGGGACAAGGTTCCCCTGGTGCAGGCTTTTGGCGGACTGCAAGATAGTGTCGCCCAGGAAGTCCGTTTCGATAGAAAAGTTACCCAGACTCCCGTACTGAAGAGTAAGTGGAAAGGCAAAGCTCTGGCGCTTCTTGCTCCACCGATGCGACCGCGCACTATTCAAGCACCATCTAGCAGCGATAGTCTCTTCCCTTCCCTGCCTTCGCAACCGGCCCAGGATAATCAGCCCTCATCCTCATTCTCTTCTCCCAGAGCGACGCCTGTCTATTCTTCTGATACACCAAATGCGGTTACCGGCATCGCCAGGCAAGTAGAAAAACTGACCGAAGAAAAGCGCTATGCCGAAGCTTTCGAACTGGCTCACAAAGGGGCTGAGAGCGGTGATTCTGAGTGTATGAAGCAGATGGGCAATTTCTATTGTTTTGGTCAGGGAGTGGCTCAGGATAATTTAAGAGCGCTCGAATGGTGGCATCGTTCTGCTGAAAAGAATAACGGCCGAGCAATGACCAATATCGGTATCTGCTATCAAAACGGCCAGGGCGTGGATAAAGACGAGAAGAAAGCGATTCAATGGTTTGAAAAGGCGTCTGCCCTCGACATTCCCCAGGCTAAGTATCAGCTTGCTATGTGCTACTTTCGCGGCCAGGGTGTGGCTAAAGATCCGAGCCGGGGCCTGGAGCTTTTAAAGAAAGCTGCCGACGGCGGTTACGATATGGCAGTAAACGACCTCGGTGTTCTTTATCTGGAAGGCATCGGCGTCAACAAAGATTATGGTTCTGCCGTAGACTGTTTTCGTAAAAGCGCTCTCAAAGGAAACGCCATTGCCCAGTTCAATCTCGGCCGTTGCTATTATGAGAGTCTGGGAGTCAAGCAAGACTATGTTCAGGCGGTGAACTGGTTTCAGAAAGCGGCAGCCCAGAACAATGCATCTGCCCAGAACTATCTGGGTAACTGTTATGCCATGGGGCGCGGTGTTCCCACCAATCTACCCCAGGCGGCAGAGTGGTATCAAAAAGCTGCCGCCCAGAATGATGCCGCCGCCCTCAATAACCTTGGAGCGGCTTACCAGAACGGCATAGGCGTCACAGTGGACATAGCCAAAGCTATAGAATATCTGCAGCGGTCGGTAGATATGAATTATGGTCTGGCTTGTTTCAACCTGGGCTCTCTATATGATGCCGGTCGCGGTGTGCCTGTAAATCATGCCAAAGCGGTGGAGCTCTATACTAAAGGTGCGCAACTGGGACACTGTTGCTGTCCCAACGCTGTCGGACTGCATTATTTCTACGGCAAAGGGGTTCCCCGCGATTACAATAAAGCGGTGCAGTGGTTTCAAGAAGGGGCGAAGCGGAACTGCCACCAGGCTCAAAACAGCCTGGGCTGGGCTTATCTGAAAGGCAAAGGGGTGCCCCGGGACAAAGCCACGGCGCTTACCTATTTCAGGCTTTCTGCCCAGCAGGGCAATAAGCTGGCCCAGGACAACCTGAAAAATTACGGCAACTAAATCAAAACGAACCGAAGAGATCCGCCGGTTCCGGGGCTTCCGGGGTCTCCAGGTCTGATTCGGGTGGGTTTAGCAGTCTATTGGGATGCATGAACTCGATGCGCATGCCCCAGCCTTCTTTGTCTGCTATCAGGGCAAGAAATTCTTTGCCGGTGAGGTAATTGTCGTCCACGCGCACGACCAACTCTCCAGGGCTATCATCGCCGCTTTCCCGCCAGGTCACTACCGAGCGGAGTACATCTCCTAATAGGCACCAATCACCCGATTCGGAATCTTTTTCGATCTGGGCTTCGCCTTCCGGCATTTCTCTGAGCTGGGTACTGTTGACCGCGTCCTGGATGTTTCTTATATAGTTGTTGAAAGCTTCAAGAATCTGCCCTTCCGAAAGGGTGGCGATGTCGGCTTCGTCCAGGGCGAGAACACCGTCTTCGGGCAGCAATTTGTGAGAAAGCAGCACTTTCCCGTTCTTTCTTCTGGCAACCAACTCGGAGGCGCTCAGGGCAAATTTATACTCGATTTTCATTTTGAGAATGTTGCCAGATCGAAGAGAAACAATCAAGAGGCGAGATTGTCAAGGGTTCATTCTGCCTAGATAGTGGCGCAGGCGAAGGCACCTTTAAGGGCGCGCTTCCAGCCGTCATACTCCGCCTCTCTGTTTCTAGCCGGGGCAAACTCGTGATCGCATCTCCAGTCTTCGGACAGTTTCTCGGGGCAGTCAATAGCACCGCATTTGATGCCTGCCATGGCAGCTACTCCCCAGGCTGTCGATTCTACTTGCTCTGCTCTTTGAACCGGTATATCGAGGATGTCACTCTGGAACTGAAGCATGAAATTGTTTTTTGTGGCACCACCGTCGACTCGTAACCGGCTGACGTCGATGCCGTCTTCTTGCATCGTGTCGATGACGTCTTTCACTTGATAGGTCATGGACTCGAGCGCCGCTCTGACAAAGTGTTCTCTACTACTGCCCCGGGTCAACCCAACAATAGTTCCTCTGACATCGGAGTTCCACCAGGGCGAGCCCAGGCCTACTAAGGCAGGCACAAAATAGACTCCGTCATTGGACTTTATCGAAGTGGCCAGATTCTCCGATTCTTCGCTGTTTTCAATCAGACCTAGACCATCTCTCAACCATTGAATCGCCGCTCCTGCCACAAAGATTGCTCCCTCAAAAGCATAAACAGGCTGCTTGCCTTCTTGTTGCCAGGCAACCGTGGTGAGCAATCCGTCGGCAAGTTTGAACTTTTCTCCGATATTTGAAAGCAGAAAACTGCCGGTACCGTAGGTGCATTTTGCCATACCCGGCTCAAAACAGCCCTGGCCGAAAAGTGCCGCCTGTTGATCACCTAGATCAGCCAGTACAGGCGCTTCGAAGCCAAGCAACTCTTTTGAAGTGGTGCCGAAATTATAGTCGGAAGGCACTACAGTAGGCATCATCGATTCCGGAACATCGAGCACTTGCATAAGTTCTTTATCCCAGACCATTTCTTTTGTGTTAAACAAAAGAGTGCGGCTGGCGTTGCTCGCCTCGGTGTAGTGATTCTTCTCTTTCGTCAAGTTGGCGATGAGCCAACTGTCGATGGTGCCGAAGGCAAGTTCTCCTTTTTCGGCTCGGGATCGGGCTCCTTCCACATTGTCGAGAATCCACTGTATCTTCGGACCAGAAAAATAAGCATCAGGCACCAGACCGGTTCTCTCCCTAAAGCGGCTGTCTTCTTTGATGCTCTCGGCGATATTTTGAGTGCGGCGACATTGCCAGACTATGGCTCTATAAACCGGTTTCAGAGTCTTTTTGTCCCAGACAACAGTGGTCTCTCTCTGGTTGGATATTCCGACACAGGCGATTTCTTTAGCGCCGTCTCCGGCTAAGGCTTTTTCTACCGCCTCTTTTATGCAGGCAATCTGAGTGGTGAGAATCTCTTCGGCATCATGCTCGACCCAGCCCGGCTGAGGATAATGCTGGGTGAATTCCCGCTGACCGATTGCGATAATGTCTCCTTTCGTGTCGAAGACAATCGCACGGCAACTGGTGGTTCCCTGGTCGATACTCAATAGGTATTTCTTCATTCTCGCCAACTCTTGTTATGATCAAAATAGAACTACATCGGTGACATTTTACCGTTTAGCGGAGATAGATTCATGACTCCTATTGTCAACGATTCGCCTATCAGTTTTACCTGTTGTGTTTGCGGCAGTCCGGTAAACCCGCTAGCCAAGGGCCTGCCCGATCTGTTCGGAGAGTTCTCCACCAAGTGCAGGAAGTGCAGAATGGCTGTTTGCCGCGAGCATTTCGACAAGAAAACCGGCGCCTGTACCAAATGTGCCGCCAAAGGCTCGGACTGGTGCGGTACTCCGGATGTGCTTTGATAAGCCCTTCAGGCAAGCGTCTCCATCTCGTGCAGGCTCTCTTTTGCCAGCTCTTCTATAAGAGTAAGCACTGTGGCGCGCATGATAGAGAGTTTCTCTTCGTCTGAGCCGTCGCCTATCTCTAGATTACCTGGCAGATGGACGAAAAGGGTTTTAGAAAGATGGGGATTCTCTTTTTGATAGAGAAGACTGCGAAAGTAGATCTCGTTGCAGACATAGGTGCCGGCGTGGTTCGAAACCGAGATCGGGCAGCCTTTTTCAGTTATCTTCTCCTTCAGGCTCTTCAGATCTATCAAGCTGAATAGAGCGTTCTCGGCTTGCTCGACAATCTTTTCGACCGGGGGCTGATGTCCCTTGTTGTCGGCGAAGCGATAGTCTCTTAAATTGAGCGCCACCCGCTCCATTTCGATCTCGCCCCGGGGTTCGGCAAGCCCGAGCATGACCAGCACAATCGTTCGATCTGCCCGGCTTTTTAGCTCGGCTTCGAGGCTATCCCAAGATTCTGTACAACAGGTAGAGAGGGTAAAAGCTGAAAGTGCCGCCTGGCGCTCCTCGATCTCATCAGTCAGGTCTATCTTTCCAGGCATCGAGGCGGCGACGATTTCGCTTGGATTGACTGAAAATTCCCCGAAAGGGTCGAATCCAGTGACGATGATCTCTAAATCGATAGGCATAGTGGAGGCTGATGAATTCAAGAGGTTACTTTTCGTTGACGATCGCAGGCGGGCTTCTATTCTGCACCTACTGAGCGCTTGGATAAATTACAGCTTCTTAAACCCGGCTGAGATTGAAGAGAAGAATGACCTTAAGGGGTGCATAGTGTAAAATGACATCGCCTTGTGCCGAAGTGGCGAAACTGGCAGACGCACCTGACTCAAAATCAGGCGAGGGTTAAACCTCGTGTCGGTTCAAATCCGACCTTCGGCAAATTTTTCCTTTAACCTCATATCCTGGCCCTGGCCAGGGGCTGCGGTGCAAAGTTCGCGAACGATGTCAGAAACCACCACCCCAACCCAGGACTGGGCCCAGGTCGAGTTCGAAGCCAGTGCCGACCAGGAAGACATTGCCTGCTGGCTTTTGATGCAGTGTGGCGCGAACGGATGCGAGGTCAAGCCCGCCGAGAACAAGAAGCTTCTGATCAGCGGCTGCTACGAAAAGCGCGGACTGACTGAAAAGACCATGCGCATGGTGGTCTCTCACCTGGAAGAGTATGGACTCTCCAACTGTCTTAAAACCCTGCGGGTTTCGCGGGTTCCGAACGAAGACTGGCTCGCCAAGTGGAAAGAAGGCTTCGAGCCTTTTCGAGTCGGCACCCAGTTCATGGTCTGCCCCTCATGGAGAGCAGATAGCCTTTCTAAAGAGACTCTGGAGAGGCGCAGTGTTATCTATATAGAGCCGGGCATGGCTTTTGGCACCGGGCTCCATACCACCACCCAGTTCTGTCTGAGGGCGCTGGAGTCTTTTCCGCCGGAAGGCAAAATCATCGATGTGGGCACCGGAAGCGGTATCCTCGCCATCGCCTGCGTGCTCAAGAATCCCAAAGCTACTGTAATCGCCGTCGATACCGACCCCCAGGCGGTGGAGATGGCTCAGATCGATATCGAGCTCAATGATCTCGAAGGCAAGGTCGATTTGCGCCTGGGCTCGCTCGATTCGGTTTTAGAAGAGCAGTTCGACATGATACTCTCCAACCTCACCTGTGAGGATATCGTCGCCCTTCTGCCGGACTATGTGAAAATGCTGAAGAAAGGCGGTCGTATCATCGGTGCCGGCGTGCTGCGCGAGAAGTTTCCGCTCTTGAAAGAGGCGGTGGAGCGTTATCCTCTGGTGATTGAATACACCGAAGAGCTGGGCAGCTGGATTGGCGTGGTTCTCCAGGCCTGACGGCATCGCTATTGGCGTCTTGTTCTATATTGGTTATAATGACGATTGAGCGCATAAAATCGTCTCCCGGCTTTGTAAAAGCCCGGTTCGCACCCTGAAAATTGAATATCGCAAGAGCAGAGGCTACACCCGGAACCCATTTATACATGGGGGCGTTTAGATTCGACAGGGTTGTTTGGTCACAGGCTGCAGGTCGAGGGTGCTGTTCCCTCGTAAATCAACAAGCAAACAAATATAGATGCCGATAATAACGTCATCGCTTTCCCGGGCGCTAAGCCCGCGCTCCGCGCTGCTTAACTAGATTAAGTAGGGAAACTCGCTCGGAGCTTTGCTACCCGCTCCGACTCGGGTCAACCATGGTGGCTGCCATCGTGCCAAATTAGCGGTTGATAGCACGGTCTAAGATATAATCGCGAACCCGGTTGGTTGTTCTGGCCGACTTCAGCGGTTTCTTCGGAATAACTGAGGTAATGCAGAACTAAGCTTGTAGATGCATGTTTCCTTTCTTCTTTGGACGCGAGTGCGATTCTCGCCGCCTCCACCATTTTCAATTTGAACAGGCTTTAAAGCGGTACCGGCTCAGGCTTTCGGGCATTCGCGTTTTTGCGTTTGCACGCAGGTGTGGCCCCTTTTGTGGCCCGTCAACTTATTTTTGGGAACTGAGATCACTGGGTTTTGGTAAGGATTTTTGGGTGACGTAAAATGTCATCTATGTGGACAGAACCAGAACACATATCGACGCTTGTAATTCCTGAGCCAACACATTTCTATTGCCAACTTGATGAAGACCACTTTTTCAAATGGCTGCAAGAAATTGAAGGCGTGAATGAAGTGCGCGGGCACCTTACTGACTTGACGGTCTATCTGTCGGTCCGAGTTCTCTCAGATTCCGCTTTGCGTGATTTAATCGGACTTCTTTATCGTTACGACGTTCAGATGTCTGTTCTACGTTCGCAGCTTACGCCGAAAAACGAGCATTGGTTCAAGGATTCAGAGAAGTATTGGTATGAGAAGATCTTTGCCGAGGCTTGATTCAACCTATCTGTGCTTTTGTTCAAGATAATCCCTGATCAAGGGGACCATCTCTTGCGCGAGTATGGTGTACTTCCCGGCATCAGACGGGCGCTCTCCTTTGAAGAGAATTGGCGGCCACCCTTTGGCGAGATCGCATTCTTTTTCAAAAACCCACATTGTGACATCGCCGCCGACGCGCGCATTGCGTCCGTAGCACATCTCGCCAGTGGGCAGAAATGCATCGATTTGAAGCGGAATCATGCAGTTTGTAAAAACAACCCTTTCGACCAATCCTGAATCCATGAGAATCTGACGCGCGCCATCGCGTTCGAGCCGCAACTCGCGCTCGAATCGCTCCTCATTCTCTAATTCTTCAGGAAGGATCCAGCTCATTCGCCCGCCTCTCAGTAAGCCGCACATTGACTCGCTATTGTAGTTTACAACGGCAGCGAGTCTTTCGCTCATGCTTCTGTCTGCCGCCGTTGGATTGGTGTTAGCAGTTGCTCCATGCGCGCTTCATTCTCACGAGATGTATCTTTGATGAATCTCGCATAGTGCTTGAAGGTCGTTTGCAAAGTTGAGTGTCCGAGTACGTTAGCAAGCCATCCAGGTGCTACGCCGCTTTGTAGGCACAGTGAAGCGAATGTATGTCTCAATTGATACGATGGGCGATGACGTAAACCGGCTTTTCGCAACGCACTCCGCCAAACGTGATCTAAGTGTTTGTCGATTGGCTGGCCATTCTTGGTCGTGTATACATAGCCATCGAGATTTGCTGTACCTCTGCCTTTCAGTTGTTCCAGCGCAGTCCTCACAATAGAAAGCATTGGAATAATTCGCGAACTCGATGCCGTCTTCGGAAGATCTTCAGAGCCGCGCACGCGACCCTTGTTAATACGAATTTCGCCGCGATTGAAATCGATGTCCTTCCAGCGTAGGGCGAACAGCTCATTGGGTCTGGCGCCGGTCCATGCAAGACAAGTAAAGAGTGGTCGATAATGAGGAACGATTTTGGAAATTGCAAGATCGAGTTCTTCCTTGGTTAGAGGATCTATTTCGGGTTGCTTTTCGGTAAGTGGACGTACTCCGACCGTAGGATTTTCAGTGATCAGTTTTCGACGGAGACACACTTTCATGATGTAGCGGAGCAAACCCATAATGTTGTTTGTTTTCACTGCGGAAACACTCTTCGACACTTCGGCTTGAAAGCGGGCTACATCCTCCTCGGTGATGTCGCTCACTTCCATCTTTCCGAACGCCGGAAGTAAATAGTTCTTTAGTACTTCGCGGTAGCCGCGTAAGGTGCTGTACTTCAAGCTCGCTCGTTCGGCGAGGTAATCTTCAGCAACTTCTGCGAATGTTTTGCGAGTCTTCGGCTTCGTGAATTCAGCAAGACCAGACCAATCATTGGTGGCATTCGCAACTGCGCGATGCTTCAAGATTTCTGCTAGCGCAAGCTCTGCGGCCTTGCGGTCGCGGCCGAAAGACTTGACTCGGCGCCGGCCATTAACCTTTACCGAGATGTACCAATTGTTACCACGGTTCCAGATACCATCTTTGACGCCTGCCATGGATCTTTCCTCCGGCGCGCGATTTGTTGAGGTACTATATACGGTGCTTGCATGATCGCACATTTAACGAGTATTTGCTAGTTAGAAAATCAGCATCAGGACTTGATGCTAGCTAGTGTGAGGTGTGTCAATTCCCTTAGCGGTAGACAAACTTTCGAGCAATGTTGTCGGGATCAAGTTTGTTGATTGTGCTTGCTTGAATGAACTCGTTCATAGCGTCTGTTGATATGAGCACACGACGATTGATTTTGATGAATGTTATCTGACGGGAGTTGATAAGCCGCCACATTGTTTTCAGCGACACGCCGAGATGGTCGGCCGCTGCGGCTACTGAATGAAGCTTGGGAAGTGTTTCGGACATGATGATCTCCTTGCCCGCCGGTCAGAAGCCGGGGCGGGAAAATGTCGCTTCTTATTGCGACTTTTAGAACAAAAAAGATCGCCGGAACAAAATTCGGCGATCAAGAAGAGAAATAACTGTCAACGTTCGCGCTTGTGTTTGCGCAGTTGTTACTACAATTGTCATCGACACTTCGATTTTCTGTCTCTAGGGAAATTACTGATTGCGTTTTCACCCATGCTAGCCTGAGGGCACCACGTGGATTGTTTCTCCTGTACTGAAGATGCACGTCTGGTAAATGATCCCGAGTATTTGCAGTGGATTTTGCAAATACGGTCCGTCGATCCTCTACTTAAAAACTTTGCCAGACATGCCATTCGGGCTCTTTAGAGATTCCCTTTATCTTGCCTTACCGAATGGTTGCCACCATCGGTTCGGCTGCGCTTCGCGGCCACTCAACCTGCTGGTATCGCTTTCGTCCAGAGCCCGAACATTCGAAAGAAATCGGCTTGACCGTTCTGCTAACGTTCAACTCGCGACGGCGGCTCTTCCTTTTTGATCTGCTGTCCATCGAATCGCCGTCGCCCGAAATGGGAAGAGCAGAACGAGTCAATGCCCTACCTTCATGTCGGTTCTTAAAATGCTTACTCTGGGCGCAATTGCGAATAAGAGGACCGGATTTTCTGGATCTCTACGATCAGAGCGGTTCTTAAAGTGCTCACTGGGGGCGTATTTCCGGATAAGAGGACCTACTCTTTATCTTGCCTTACCGAATGGTGTGCCACCATCGGGTTCGGCTCGCTATTCTCGAAGTGGTGCTTTCGTGCCCGCGGTTCTCAAGCGGCATCGTGCAGAGTGATAGAATTTGACGGTTATGCAACAGGTCTTACAAACGCTTACTGACTTTGAGAGAGACGGCTTTGCGCTCTTCAAGGCTGTTGTGCCGGCTCCGCAGATTGAGCAGCTGACTGATAATGTAGAAGAGGCGCGCACGGAGAAGGCAGCGCCTGGTCTGCGAAATCTGCTGAAACGTTGTGCAGAACTTAGTGTCTGGCGTCAAATTAAATTGCCGGTCGCGACAGTTTAAATTTGCCGCTTGATTACCTGGTGATTTCGGACAGCATAGACAAGAAAGCTGAGCCGATTTGTACATGTCGTTTAGTAGATGTCCAAGCTCCTCTCTGGAGC
>WGMS01000015.1 GCA_016124935.1 bacterium
AGCTTTGCTCAACATCATCGCTAACGGTATGGAAATCCTCGGCATAGCCTGGGGCGGACCGACCATGATCATGGGCTTCATGCACATGGCTGCCGGTACTCACGATGCTATGAAGAGAGTTCTGTTCGGAGCTGCTGGTGTAACCGGTGGTCTGGCTACCCCTGGTGCCATCAACTGGCTCGTAGCTTCCGCAAGAGACGCCAATCTCTTCAGCTAAGTCAGCTAAGTCAGCTAATCGGCTATTAGAACTGTCAAGCAATTTAGGAAATCACACCAACTAACGAGAGGGGCTCATCGAGCCCCTCTCTACTTTATGGCATTCTGTTTTTGCAGGGTTCTCTCGGGCTTTCTTGACAAGTCCCGGGCTGGACCCTCTGGACATGGGAGCATCTGCTGGTTCTGGTCAGGTCGAAGTGTGACGGAAGTGTGATAGTTGATACCATTTTTGGTGTTATTTTCGGTATCGTGGGTTAAAAGATGGTTTTTTGTATTCTGGGATACATATTACTGATTGACTTCCCCTGGGAATAGGAATATTCTACAGTTCGGATCGCATTAATCGACTCCGAGTTCTTTAAAAACCTTAGTATAAAACTCAATCTTTTTCATGACCGCAGGAGGAAATCCCATGCGTCACTTCAATTCGTTCGCTCGCCTTGCATTCGCGGCAGCTTTAGTACTTGGTCTTTCCTCCACGCCCGCACTGGCGCAATCCGGCGGAGACGCGTTCACCTCCCAGGGGGTCATGGGTAATGACATTAATAATTCCGACTTCAACACCGGTTCTCAGACTCAACAAATCACCAATGGTAATGCTCCTGTACTGCAGGGTGCCACCAACGGCACAGTAGGTCCTCAGGGCGATGACGCCACAGCGATCATGGGCGTCAACACCGCTGGCACGGTTCGAGTCAACAACCTGGCTAACTTGGAAGCTTTGCTCAACATCATCGCTAACGGTATGGAAATCCTCGGCATAGCCTGGGGCGGACCGACCATGATCATGGGCTTCATGCACATGGCTGCAGGTACCCAGGACGCTATGAAGAAAGTTCTCTTCGGAGCTGCTGGTGTAACCGGTGGTCTGGCTACCCCCGGCGCAATCAACTGGCTCGTAGCTTCGGCTAGAGATGCGAACCTGTTTAGCTAGTTTGTCTATTTAAAAGAAATCTCCTCGAGGAGGAAGGTAGTTAGTTATCAGTTCAAAGAGTAAATAAAAGTGCATGAGAGGGGCTTGTGAAGCCCCTCTCTTTCTTTTGGTGATTCAAGGGCGTGTTTCCTGATTGCCTGACAAAGGAGGACTAAAGGAGCTTCTAGAGCCCTCTTTCTTCCTCTTATGCATAAGTGAAAGCGATGCCGCATTTGGTGTTACGTCATCGAATCTATCCCTGAAAATCGAACAAATCCGAGAAAATTATCGAATAGATGCCAAGTTCTTTAAAAAGTGTATTCCAGCCTACAAAACGGTGCTTGACTTCGGAGGCGGTTGGCATTAATCTATAGGACGAATCGTTTGATTCGAGTTTTTAAATTCCTTACTAACATATTCATATCTGAAGAGATTGCAGGAGGTTTCCACATGCGTCTTTCTAACGTCTTCTCTCGCGTAGCACTGGCAGCAGCCCTCGTACTCGGTCTTTCCACAGCACCGGCAATGGCGCAATCCGGCGGAGATGCTTTCACCTCCCAGGGCGTCATGGGTAACGACATTAATAACTCCGGCTTCAACACCGGTTCTCAGACTCAACAAATCACCAATGGTAATGCTCCTGTTCTGCAGGGTGCCACCAACGGTACAGTAGGTCCTCAGGGCGACGATGCCACCGCGATCATGGGTGTTAACACCGCTGGTACGGTTCGTGTCAACAACCTGGCTAACTTGGAAGCTTTGCTCAACATCATCGCTAACGGTATGGAAATCCTCGGCATAGCCTGGGGCGGACCGACCATGATCATGGGCTTCATGCACATGGCTGCCGGTACCCACGATGCTATGAAGAGAGTTCTGTTCGGAGCTGCCGGTGTAACCGGTGGTCTGGCTACCCCTGGTGCCATCAACTGGCTCGTAGCTTCCGCAAGAGATGCCAATCTATTTAGTTAAGCTAGTTAAGTTAGCTAACCAGCAAATCGGCTAAGCAAAAGTAATTCAGGGTTTTCCCCCGCCAACGCCAGCCAGAGACCTCCCAGACGGGGGGTTTTTGGTCATTTCAAGGACGATAGTTTATATTTGTGCGGTGATGGAGAATGAAGAGAGAAAACCTGGATTATCCGCTATGTCTATGTCCAGGCATCAGCTGGAGGCGCTGCGCCGCTCGACCGTTCTGGTGGTGGCCGGCGCCGACGCGGCACTCAGTCTGGTGGAGCTCTTGGTTGATGCCGGGGTCGGACGGGTAGTAGTGGTTCAACAGGGCGGAGAAAAGAGCGTCATGTTTCAGGCAGTCACCCCCAGTGATACCAGCTTAGAAATCCGTTCTTTCAATGAATCAGGAGGGGTTAATGCCCTGGAAAGTCTTCTTCCCGAAGTCGATCTTGTGGTAGAAACCGTTCTCGATTGGCAGGTCAAGCTTGGTTTGAGCGACCTCGCCATGCGTCTTGGCAAAGCCTTGATTCACTCAGGTGTAGTCGGTCATCGATATCAGATCTATTTTATTAAGCCGGGTAAGAGCGCCTGTCTTCGCTGTGTTTTACCCGGGGTCGGAATCGAAGATTTTCCTCTGGGACCGGTTGCACCCCATCCGCTCAAGGCTGTTGAAACCTGGGCCGGCTCTCTTATGGCTCTGGATGCGATCAAATACCTGGCTGATTTAGGCGTGATTCAGACGACAACGCTCTGGCGAATCGATCCTCTCAGCGGAGACATAGAAGCTGTCCGCAATCTGGCTTCGGTCAAAGATTGCCCTGACTGTGGCCTGCCATTCAAAAGTCACTGACGGAGCCCCGGGCATGCAGGGGATGGTCTTTTATCTCTTCCGGCACCAGATTGTCGCATCCGGCTGATTTAAGGGCGGATACTATCGTGTCGGCATCTTGCGGATAGCGTGAGCGCAGCAGTCCTTCGAGATAGTCCCATTGTCTGACCGCCTCTCTGATGGCAAGACCCCGGGCGACTTTTCCATAGGTGCTGTTTTGAATCTGTTTTGTCGCTCTTTTATTGCGTTCCTCTTCGCTCAGCTTTTTATAGCCGCCTTTCTCCGCTGTCGACCAGTCAATGAGCTCCATTTCGTAGGGATCGAAGCTTTCGGTTCCGTTCGAGGACAGCCTTTTCTCTTCTCTTTCTAAAAAGTCCGTATTCGCGTAAAAGGCGTTTATAGTATGGAGCATCATGCCAAAATGGAAAAGTGCCCTGGTGCGCATCTCCGGCTCCGGTCCGGCGTCCCGGGCTGCATTCAAGATTTTTTTTCGCTCGGATTTTATATATCTAAAAGAGTGGTCCAGGTTTCCGCCTTCAAAATGGCGCTCCGGTTTTTTCTCTTTGCTGTTCATGCGGTGGCCTTGATAGTAGGCGCCTTCAACGATCACATCTATATTTCTGGGGCAGACCATGCCGTTTAATGCTTCTTGAATTATGGATCTGTCGGTGTCCGAGGCGAAAGCCGCTTGATTGAAGCTCAGAAGCAGCAGCGCCAGAGTCAGAAAGGTCGAAATATATATCTGCATTATTTCCGATAGGCCCCTGTGTGCTTTCTGATGATTAATCTTGTAGCTATTTTAATTCGGAATCTCTCAGCTTCGCCTGTTGAATCGCATCTATCGATGGGAGAATGTATTTGAGTTTCCTGTAAACCGCCATGTTGTTTTTATTATTAGCCGAAAAGTCCAGATTATGCCAAAAGTCACTTATAACTCGAATCTAAATGACATCACTTTTGTCGCTTTCGACGTCGAGACCACCGGGCTTTCGCCGGTGGCGAACCGTCTGGTGGAGCTCTCTGGAGTCAAATTCAGCTATGACAACGGCAAGGTCGAAACTTTTTCCGAGTTGATCGATCCGGAGATGCCCATTCCCAGAGAAGTGACCAATATTCACGGCATCACCGACCGGATGGTCCGGGGCAAACCCAATGCCGCTGCCGTCATTCCGAAGTTTTTGTCTTTTATAGGCCCGGATTCGGTTCTTATCGCCCACAATGCGCCTTTCGATCTGGAGTTCATGCGGGTCAATATCGCCCGTCTCGGGCTTGTCTGCCCGGAGAACTATGTGGTCGATACCCTGGTACTATCGAGGGAAGTTCTACCCGAAGCCCCCCGGCATCAGCTCAAAACCGTGGTCGAGATGCTAGAGCTCCCGTCCGGTGGCTATCACCGCGCCCTGGCCGACAGCGAGCATGTCAAAGAAGTCTTTCGATTGTTGACCGCAAGAAGCCATTTTCCCTGCTTCGAGAATCTCTGCGCAATCGGGGCGGTTACCACTTTCAACTTCGATCAATTTGCCGAGCAGGTGGCCGATGCCCTGCCCGAAGCGGCGAAGAAGACCATGGAGAAGATTCAAAAGGCGATAGACTCCAAGCTGGTGGTGGAGATTACTTACAACGGAGCGGTGGTCTCCAGGCGCAAAGTGCAGCCGATCTCGCTTATTCACAGCCGGGGTCAGATTTATCTCACCGCGTTTTGCAAGATGGCTCAGGCCGAGCGGACTTTTAGAATTGATCGAATTGATCGAATCGAGAGCCTGAGCGGATGTTAACGGCACAAAGCCTTCACAGAAGACTTTTTCTGGCTCAGGGTGCTAGAGTTATTGGGTTTTCGCGAAAAAGAGAGTGCTCTATCCATGCGTAATAAAAGGTCGGTGACCCTATTCGTGATGTCGGTGCTGGCACCCGCTCTTTTCCTGGGTGGGGCTGGTTCTGCCTCTGCAATCCCTCTACTGGACAGGGTTCTCTCTAAAGTCAAAAAAGAGCCCGATGCTGAAAAAGAGAAGAATAAGAAGACTCCCGGCCTCGGTGGCGTTGACGAACTGCATCCAGAGAAAGCCTCTAAAATCGAGAAACATCTGAAGCTGGGCGACATGTTTTTCAAAAGGCGTGATCTGACCAATGCCATGCTCGAATATGAGGATGTGGTCAAAGTCGATCCCGACAATTTCAAAGCTCATTTTATGCTCGGCAAAGTTCTGATGGCGATGTCGGATTTCGAAGAGGCTTTGAAAGAATACACAAAACTCACCGAGCTTCGTCCTACCTCCGGGGACGCTCATTATATGAAGGCGGAAGCCCTGCGGATGCTGGGAGAGAATGATAAAGCCATCGACGGCTATGAGATGTCTCTCAAGGTTGATCCTCGCAGAGCCCTTGCCCATGCGTATCTCGGGGAGTGCTATCGGACCAAGGGCGATTATCGTCTGGCCGTCAAAGAATGCAAGGATGCCATCAAGCTTGATGACAAGCTGGTTCTACCTCATCTGGTCCTGGCCAAGACCTATGCCGTCACCCGTCTGGAAGATCTTTCTGACAAGCACTACAAGAAAGCCATCGCCCTGGACCCCAGGGACCCGGTCACCCGGGTGCAGTATGGGGTGGCGCTGGGCCAGGCTAAGAAGTGGAACGAGGCGGAAAAAGAGTTCAATCTCGCCGTCAAGCTCGAGCCCAACAGCGCCGAAGGACATACCGGTCTCGCCTGGGTGTTGGCTCGCCAGGGCAAGCTGGAGAAAGCCCTGGAAGAAGCCCGTCTGGCTGTCACCCTGGCCCCCAACGATGCCGATACCCATTCAAGTCTTGCTTGGGTCTATTCCCAGGCGGGAGACCACACCGCTTCGGTTATGCAGTATCGGCTCGCCCTGAAAATCGATCCGGATAATGCCAAGTTGCACCGCGCTCTGGGAATGGCGCTCAAAGACCGGGGAGACATTGACGGTGCTATCGCCGAGCTGCTTCATACGACCAAGATGATGCCCCATGACTATGAGTCGCAACTTGCCTTGAAAGACTTAATGCAGAAAAGAATCGAGAAATAGTCGAGACATAGGCTCTCGCTTTTGCTTACTGTGGTTGATAGCCGTAGGGATAGGCTTGCTGCGGTTGCATCTGGGGCTGGGGTTGATACGGATACTGCTGAGGCGGCATCTGATAAGGGTTCTGATTGCCAATGAACTGCTGAATCTTAGGCTTGAGACCCTGGAAGACATTGTCGATCATCTGAAGAGGCTGGGGCATATTACCCTGGCTTTGCATCGGCACCGGATTAGTATTGCTTTGATAAGGGTAAGGAGCTGCGGCCGGATAAGTGTTGAGCGGATATGGTGTGGGGACTTGCTGGGGAATCATCGGCGGTGCATAGCCGTACTGCTGGCTCGTATAGTTCGGATGGTTCGGATGGTTCGGATAGTTCGGATAGTTCGGATGGTAAGGAACGGGTCCCTGGGGCGTGTAGGCTGTAGGCTGATAGCCGGCGGGGGGATAGTGAGGTGGTGCTTGATAGTAGCCGTATTGCGGCGGCGGCTGGTTACTGGGTACCGCCATGCCGGTCGTCGCCGCCCCCGTGCTGACCGGTGCGGTCGGCTGGGTGTCCGCTGTTTTGATCGCTTCTTTCTTTGTGTCTGTGACACCGGCCATGGTGACAGCGGCGTAGGCCGAGTAAAGTTTGGCTATCGTCGCTTTGTCGCGCTTGGTCAGGGCCGGAAGCTGTCTTCTGGTCGTACCCAGGTACATGATATCGGCAGGATTGGTAGAATGACCGTTCAGCCCCAGCGAATGACCGATTTCGTGCAGGCAGGTCTCTTTGATGCGGTCTTCATCGGTGCCCTCTTTAGTGAAAGGGTCCTGGGTTCTTATCTGAATGCGCGCTTTTTTGATTTCGCCTGCCGAGGTGGTGGCGCTGGTGGTCAGACCGGCTTTTTCTCTTTCTTTATTGTCATTGTCTGTTCTCAGGCGTTTGTCGGTCCACTCCAGATTGATGTCTGCCTCTTCTTTCGATTCGATAAAAGTAAAAGCCAGCTTCTTGCCCGATGCCCGATACCAGGCTATGAAAGATTGGCGGGCAATGTTCGGAAAGGAAGGCAGATAGCCCTTTGCCGAAGCGTTCTCTTCTATGTGGACCTTCAGGGGAAATTTGCTCTTGTCCCAGCGATTGACGTTGTCTTCGGCGGTCAGTTTGTCTAGATAGTCCGGGGATTTGCTCGAGTATTTCTGGGTCTTACCCTTTTCCTCTTCCAGCATGGTAATCAGGCTTTCGGCTCTAGCTCTCTTTTCTCCCCGGGTTTTTTCGGCATACTTGCGCAGAAACAAGATGGCTTCGTCATGACGATTGGCTTCGTTGTAATAGATGCCTATGTTATAGAGCAGATTCTCTCTATCCGGGTCGTATTTGAAGGTGATCAGCGCTTCGTCCACGGCCTGATTGGGATTGCCCAGTTCATAGTAGATACGGGAGAGAAACTCATGGATATGGGGAGTCATGCCGGTACGGTCGAATTTGGCTGCCTGAATCAAAATCTGTCTGGCCTGGACTTTGTTGCCCTTCAGATAAACGTCCCGGGCTTGTTTATATAGCCTGATTACGTTGTTCTCGGTCTCAATATCCTTTACCGGCTTCACCGTTATCGACCGAGCCTGCACAGGACCTGATAGAGGCAGGCACAGCACTATCAATACCAGCACCAGCATGAGGTCCGGTAAAAAGTACCGGAACTCTTGATTCTGCAGGCGATAAAGTCTTTTGACCAGCTTCAAAACAATAGCCTTTTATGCTATCTCCGATTAACTTTATGCCCTTCAGAAGCCCAAACTATTTAATTGTCGAGCCCGGTTTTATCGCCACTGAACCTTCTTGATCGCACAAAGGACAAGCGTCGGGATCATAGGTTTCTAAATCCAGGGCGAGCAGATTGATAAAGGGAACATCGAAACTGGCTTTGCCGCCGGATCGGTCCACAACGGCGCCCACTGCCACCGGATCGCATTTCATTGATTTGAGCATCTCCACCACTTTTCTGGCGGAACCTCCTGTGGTGGTTACATCTTCGACCACCAGGATCTTTTCGCCGGGTTTTAATTCTATGCCGCGTCTTATGGCGAAGCCTGGGTCTTCTGGGATTTTTTCAGCGAAGACCGCTTTGACAAGCGATTTGTCAGCCCGGATTTCTGCACCATGGTCAGCCAGGTGCCGCAGTTGCTCGGCACTGCTGGTAGTGTCACATGCTTTTTTGCTCTCTTTGCACAAGTGCCTTTCGAGGGCCTGGGCTACATAGAGTTCCCAGTGGATGGCTCCAAGCGCGGGTCCGACGACGGTTTGCGGTTTCAGTCCGGCGCTTTCGACCTTTTCTATGAGCAAGTCTGCCAGCAGATTGCCCAGGCGCGGATACTGCATGACTTTCTGGCATTGCATGTATTCGCTGCTGTGTTTACCCGAGGTCAAGATGAAGTGGCCGGTTTGCCAGGCTTCAACGGATTTCAAGGTTTTACCTGTTATATCTGCCGTATCTATAGAAGTCTCTGTCATGGTCAATCACCCCTCGATCCTTGGTTAGATTTGTATACAGGGATTCAAGTTTTTTATCAACTGTTGTATCCTTCATGGAATGAAATCGAAGAGTACAAAACCGGTTATTGGAATCAATCTGGACGTCAGGGACGGCCCGCCTCCGGAAGCCAGCCTGCAGACCACTTACCTGGACGCCGTGGTCAAAAGCGGTGGCATACCTGTTTTGATACCGCCTGTGTCCGAAAGCGATCTAGATACGATAATGGAGATGGTCGATGGGGTCATCTTCGTCGGCGGTCTCGATTACAACCCCTGTCGCTATAACCAGGAGAAAGAGCCAGAGACCGTATTAATCAATGCGACAAGGGACAATTTCGATTTTGCTTTCATCAACAAAGTGATGACCGATTACGATGTGCCGGTTCTCGGGATCTGTCTGGGGATGCAGCTTCTCAATGTGCACCGGGGCGGTGATCTGGTCCAGGATATTCCCAAGACCTATCCTGAATCAGGCATCAAACACTCCAGTCCGGATGGATGGAACAAAGGTTTCAACGAGCACAGCGTCCGTCTTGTAAAGGGCAGCCGGCTCTATGAGATATACCAGAAAGAAGAGCTGCGGATCTCCACTTCGCACCACCAGGCTGTCAGGAATCCCGGGGAAGGTCTTAAGGTGGTATCCAGCGCCGACGACGGTGTGATCGAGGCCATCGAACTGGATGGCGAACGCATGGTCATAGGAGTGCAGTGGCACCCCGAACGCGGTTATGACGTCAACAAGCCTCTTTTCGATAGTTTCGTCAAAGCCTCCGCCAACGGCAATTCATAACCATCCGGTTATTTAGCGCCGGGCATAGCTCCAGGCACCAGAACGGATGTGCCGTGGGGCACATAGATGATCTCGGCATTGGGATTGAGTTTACGCACTGCCTCCAGCTTGACATAGTCGGGGCTGCTGCCCAGGGCTCTTTGCACCGCCATGATTTTATAGGCTTCAGCATCGGCCTGGGTTTTGGTGATGTCCGCTTCGATCTTCGCTTTGGCCAGGGTGTTTTTCATGGCCTGGGCGTTTTGCAAGGCCACCTGTTTTTGCTCGACGGCGGCTTGATACTCTTTAGAGAAGCGCACGTTGGTTATCGAGATCATCTCCATCACCAGATGCTTCTCGGCTAGTTTGCGGGTGACATAGTCTCTTATGTTCTGGCTGACCAGAGCGCGATTGGCAAGCAGCTCCGATACTTCGTGCTTGGCAATTTCGGCTTTGAGCGCTTCTCTTACCACCGGTCCGACAATCTTGCTGCCGTAGTCGAAACCCACTTCGTTGTAGAGCTTCCAGAGCTCATTGGGAAGGGGATGATAGTTGAGGGTGATGTCGGTGTGTATCACCTGCTGGTCAGAGCTTACAGACTCCTCGTTCTTGAGGGACATGCGCTGGGTGCGGATATCGTGCTGGTCGACGGTCTCTACCACCGGAATGATGATCTGCACACCTGGATGGAGGACCCGGGGCTCGACTCCGGTCATGCGGTTGAAAACTACTCCGACATGACCGGCATTCACCACCACGGCAAGGCTGGTGGTCACCCAGATGGCGCCGAAGACAGCGAAGCCGAACCAGCCTCCGATGCGAGACTTGGATTCTTTGGAGCCGGCGGCCACACAGAGACAGCCCACGGCAAGAATCAAAAAGACAAATTCAATCATAGCTAAACGCGCAACTCCTTTTATTTATTCAGACCGACTTTTTTTCAGCGCTGTCTGTTTTTAATTGGATCTTAGAATCGACCAGATTGCTGGTGAATTCAAGGGTCTCCTGCATCTGGAGCATCTGGCTGGTGACTTGATCGAGCTGCTTTTCCAGCTCCTCCACCCGTTTTTCCAGCTTGATAGTCTTCTCGCTTACCGCCTCTCGGGATTCGAGCTTCACTTTCTCGGCATAGGCTTCCGCCATCGGTCTTCCGAAGGAGGCCAGCGCGACCAGGGCCAGAATGAAGATGCCCCCTAAAATTGCTAGTTCGTAATAAATCATTTCACTAACCAGATTTGCCGATATTACCATCTTAGCGGGCTGTCAGGCGGTGGAAGATTTTCATAATCTCGATTTAAACTTGACACGGAAAGGGAAGGATAAGGATAATCGTCTACCATCCTTTGTCTATTTTGCGGCACGGTAGCTCAGATGGTTAGAGCGGGCGACTCATAATCGCCAGGCCGACAGTTCGATTCTGTCCCGTGCTATTTTTTCGACTAATAACCATATCCGGTATTACCGGGAGTTACGGCTGAACGTTGTATCTCTCTACGTCGCCGAACTTGAAAAACTGTCTGCCGCTGGTGGCGGCGGTTTTAATGCCGGCATCCTGAGATACCCAGGGGCGTCTGGAGCGGGCCGGAAACTTCAATATGGCCGAGCCCTCTAGAGCCTGTACCGAATTGAGCACCGCCCGGTCGTAGTCGGGATATCCTGATGAATGCAAGAGTTTGAGGTTGGATATCTTGCGGTCGTTGGAAACTTTGCAAGAGAACCAGGCGATGGTGCCCATCGGAAACTTGCTTACCATCATCTGTCTTTGCGGATCCCACTGGATTTGTGGATTATCCGGATCGTTCATGGCCTGGGTAACCCCGGACTGCACCGACCACAGAAATCGATTGCGCCATTTGTCCCAGGCTATGGCAAGCTCTTCGTCTCCGAAATCCGGATCTTGAGATTGCAGCGCGCTTTCGTCTTTAGAGACCGTGGCTTGCAGCGCGTCTTTTTTGGCTGTTCCCTGCAGTTTGTTTTTCGGTTTATCCAGGCTGCCGAAGCGTCGCCGAAACTCTATGTCTCCTTCATCCTCGACATTGCCCTCCAGTGCTTGATCGTCCGCTTTGCCCTTGAGGGCATTTTGAGAATCGAGGCTGCCTTCACCGGCTTTGAGCTTATCTTTAGAGGCGCTTGCCGGCAGTACCGGAGTCGGCATCGAGAATGTCGGTGCGGCTTTCTCTACGGTGGCAGGCTCGATATCGGTCTGGTCTATAGAGCCCTGCAGTGGTTCGGCAAAGACTGCGCCCTGGCATATAGAAATAGATAGCGCCAGGCTCAGGGCTATGGACTTCGATAACTTGAGGGTCATGGATGAATTTCCGAAATTTTATAGAAGGGTAGGGCGGCCGCATAGAGATTCTATTCTGTAGGATAACGCAAAAATTCAATATAATAAAATGTGCCAATGAAAAGTGCCGAATTCCCCGAAATCACCGAATACAAAGAGCGCTTCATCGAAAGAGTGCGCCGAAATTTTTTCTGCTCTATAAATCAATTGAGCGGAGAGGCTGATAGCTGGAGCCTGAGGCGTCCGGTGGTGGCTATCTCGGGAGGTCCGGATTCAACGGCACTTCTGATTGCCATGCATAAGTTTGCCGCCGTAAGCAATATCAAGCTTCGTCCGGTCCATGTCAATCACAAGCTTCGTTCCGAAGAGTCCGAGACCGACGAAGAGTTTTGCAAGAATCTCTGCCAGGGACTCGGGCTCGGTCTTGCAATAAAAAGCCTTGGAGGCGAACTCTCGGATAATCCTTCTGAAGATGAGTTGCGTAAGGCTCGATATGCCAAATTGCTGGAGTACGCAAGAACCATAGAAGCCGGGCTGATTCTAACCGGGCATACCGTGGATGATCAGCTCGAGACCATGCTCTTCAGGCTTTTTCGAGGCACTTCCCCCTCGGGGCTTCTGGGCATGTCGCCCTTGCGGCAGCTCACCCCGGCGGATCGCATCTGGCTTATGCGGCCTTTGTTAGCCCTGGAAAAAATAGACTGTCTCAAATTTCTTGCCGAGTGCGAGACCACAGCCAGAGAGGATAGCTCGAACGCGCTTTGCGACTATGACCGCAACTATATCCGCCACCAGGTCGTACCTTTGATAGAGAGCCGCTTCGGGCAGTGGAAGCGAAGCCTTTTGCGTCTGCATGATGTGGTGAGCGTCGAAGAGGACTATTTCAATGGAGTGGTCGAAGAGGAAATCCATAGAGTACGTTCTGTCAAGAAGCCGCGCTCCGGCAAAATGGTGGCGGCAGCCTGGGAACTGGAGGCTCTCAGGAACATACACAGGGCTCTGCTTCGACGCATGATCGCCCGGCAATTTCGCGATATAGAGATGGAGCCCAGCTATGAACGGATCTCTTATGTCACGGATCTGATTGATAGAGCGGTGGATCCGGAATTCACCGGGGCGGTGACACTATCTGATTGGCTGGAAGCCAGGGTCAAAGGAGGGCTGCTTCTCTTTCTCTACATAGACAACGAGTCAGAGACCAGGCGTTATAATTTCCTTTCCGGGCAATATACCGAGCTTCACTTCCCCGACCTCACCTCGGAGCGAGGCAGTTGCTCTAATTTAATCACCTGGTTGAACAAGAGTCTGCGAATCGCCAGGTATGAAGATGGGGATGACGCAGGTAGCTTCCCGGGGCACAGAGAGCTGACCGCCCATGTCGACCTGGATTTTCAAAGTGGGCCTGTATGCGTTCGCATGCGCCGAACCGGAGACATAATCCAGCCTTTTGGCATGGAGAATTCGGTCAAGCTCAAAAAATATCTCCATACCCATAAAGGGGGAGGCGAAGAGAATTTGCCAGAGTTTCAACGGGATCTTAGAACGGTGATTGTGGTCGCCGACCAGAAAGAGGTGCTCTGGGTCCCGGGTTTCGGCTTGAGTGAGAAGCTGAGGGCGCGGCGCAAGCCGACCTATGTCATGGAGTGGCTGGATCTTGCCAGCGGGGGACCGATATTGGCTTGACTAAGTCCGGTCCGGGTCGGAAGGTGTTATCGGAAGCTTAATATTTTTGGATTTTATTTCTCGGGATTCGGTCGGAGTTCAAGAAGAGGATAATCGCCGAAAGCCCTATTTTCAGGAACTTCTCTGCGCTTAGTCCGGGATGGCCGGCTGACCGGCCCTTGCTTAAATGGCTTGTTTTGACGGCATTTTCCCTTGTAGTTCAGGCTAAGACGGTAAAACTTTGCCATACTAGAGATAGCAGCCCGAATCTATAGACCCCTTTCGATGCCTCTTCCCGCCGAGCTTCGGCTTAAGTGAACGGCTGCCGGAGCGGCGCAAAAGCCTCTCTGTGGCTATAATAGAGCTAATAACTAACATGGTATAATGCCAGCGGGTTGTCGTGGAGTGAGTTAAATGAGGAAATACGGTACTACCTGGGCCGTTTTTGTTTTACTACTTGTCCTTGTAGTGTTCATCTTTTCGTTGTCGAGCATCAATAAAAAAGAAGGCCCGATGACCTATTCGGCCCTTATCAAGACCATTCGCAATGAGCCTCAGTCCATTGAGAAGGTAAGCATGACCAATGGTGAGTCCACCATTCAGGTCAAGTACAACAGCCCCGAGCGTGAGAAGCCGATTCCTGTCGTTGTGCCGGAAGAGTCCAAAGAGATTCTGCTCAAAGAGCTCGACGGTGCAGGCATTCCCGTAGATGTAAAAGGGGTGGACAAATCCGGTTTCTGGTTCAGCATGGCCAGCTCTTTCCTTTTGCCTATCCTCATTCTTGTCGGTCTTCTGTTGATGTTCCGCAGCGCCCAGTCGGGCGGCAATCAAGCTATGAGTTTCGGGCGGAGCAAAGCCAAGCTCATGGTTGACAACAAGGTGAAGGTCTCCTTCAACGATGTCGCCGGTATAGATGAAGCCAAATTCGAACTGCAAGAGATTGTAGACTTCCTCAAAAACCCGGAGAAGTTCACCGCTCTTGGCGCTCGCATACCCCGTGGTGTGCTTCTTGTCGGCGCTCCCGGTACAGGTAAGACCCTGCTCGCCAAGGCTGTCGCCGGTGAGGCCGGGGTGCCTTTCTTCAGTATTTCAGGCTCTGACTTCGTCGAGATGTTTGTCGGTGTCGGTGCTTCCAGGGTCCGGGATCTTTTCGATCAGGCTAAGAAGCATGCCCCCTGTATTGTTTTCGTAGACGAAATCGACGCTGTCGGTCGTCAGCGCGGCGCCGGCCTTGGCGGCGGTCATGACGAACGGGAGCAGACCCTCAACCAGTTGCTGGTCGAGATGGACGGCTTCGAAGGAACCACCGGCATCATCGTCGTGGCTGCCACAAACCGTCCCGACATTCTCGACTCTGCCCTTCTGAGACCGGGTCGATTCGACCGTCAGGTCGTCATCGATCCGCCCGATGTGCTCGGTCGGGAGAAAATCCTCCAGGTCCACGCCAAAGGCAAGCCGATAAGCAAGGATGTGGATTTGAAAATTCTCGCCAAAAGAACCTCCGGGTTCACCGGCGCCGATCTCTCCAACCTCCTCAACGAAGCGGCGCTGCAAGCGGCTCGTCAGGATAAACTCGAAATCTGCATGGATGACGTGGAGATGGCCATCGATAAGGTTCGTATGGGACCGGAGAAAAAATCTCGCATCATCTCTGCCCGCGAAAAGGAGATGACCGCTTATCACGAAGTCGGTCACGCCTTAATGGCTCTGCTTCTTCCCCAGGCAAGCCCTCTTCATAAGATAACCATTATTCCCCGTGGATTCGCCCTCGGCGTGACCATGATGTTGCCTGATGAAGAGCTGCTTTCCCACACAAAGTCCCAGTTGCTCGCCATGATCGGCGTGGCTCTGGGCGGCAGGGAAGCAGAAGACCTTGTCTATGGTGACGTCACCACCGGTGCCCAGAACGACCTCGAAAAGAGCACCAGTATTGCCCGTAAGATGGTCACCTCCTGGGGGATGAGCGACAGGCTCGGACCGCTTACTTTCGGCAAGCGCAACGAGCATGTCTTCCTCGGCAAAGACTTCGGTCACGAAAGAGATTATGGCGAGAGCATCGCCACCATCATCGACGAAGAGGTCTCCAGGCTTATTTCGGATCAACACGAGAAGGTGAGAAATCTGCTCATTAAATACCGGCCTCACATGGACGCCATCGTCAAAGTGCTGCTCGAGAAAGAGACCCTGGACCGACCGGAAGTGGACGCCATCATGGAAGATGTCGACCGTCGCCTGGCTGCCGGCGAAGACCCGACCAGCTTTGGTCCTCCCAAAATCAGTGGTGGCGGTGAAGGAGATAAGGACGGCAAAATCAAGCTGAGCACCTCCGATAGCGCCGAGTCCAAAGAGAACGAAGACAAGGACGACGACTCACAGGACGATAAAGCGCCGGACTGGAAGCCCAGCTTCGCCTGATCTTAGTTTGATAGGGTTTATATGCTGAAGCTTCGCCATCGCTACAGGCTGTCGTTGCTCCTTTCTTTGCTTTTCTGCGCCGGTTTATGGCTTGCCTCTGTAGTGGCGGTTATGGCGGCCGAGGCGCCGGCTGACTCTCAGGCAGAGTTAGAACCTCAGTCAGAGACCAAGCCTGGCTCTAAATCGGAGTCGGCGGAGGCCGAGCCGCAGAAAGTTGATAGTGTAGAAAAGCCTGCTGAAGCCAAGAAAGCAGTCTCGGAAGAGGAGATGAAAGCCTACTTCAGAGCCTGGTTCAAGCAGTTCTACAGCAAGCTCTATTATGCTAAAGATCTGACCCCGGTCAAAGATTTTTACACCCGGCATTGTAGAGTGGCTATGGAGCATCAGGACGCTTTGATAGCCCGCGGTACTCTGGTAAAACTGAAAGCGACTTATGTCGGCAATCCGAAGATTGCCTCGGTTACCATGCACCCGGGAGGACTGAGTTGTGATGTCCGGGTGGACGGCAATATCAAAGTCTATAAAAGCAACGGCCGGGGTTATTGTCTCTACCGGATGGTCAAGGAAGGTCCGGTCTGGCGCATCGACAGCGCCATGGCCCGGGGTAAAGCCGAGACAGAGTATAAGAATCTCTGGTAATTGATACTATATATAATGCGGCGCTTTCCGAACCGAAGCGACGCCGCCGACTATCTTTCCGTCGTTGTCTATTAATGGTCTGGCTGTGATCTGATAGATCTGCTCTTGCGCTTCGATGACTTCTACTATGGTGGAATCGGGAGAGTTATGAAAGGAAGATGCCTGGAGCAGATAGGGCGTGATCTCTTCTTCCGAGAGCATTTTTGCAGCTTGTTCGTTCATAGCCAGGACGTTGCCGTCGGCATCCATGGCATAAATGCCTTCGGCCAGGCTGCCCAGCACCAGCTGGTAGCGAGCTACCTGCTCTTTGTTGTATTCGGCGGCGAAGCGCTGCTCGTCTCTGTCTCTTTCCAGTTTGTCGATGCTCTTCTCGAACTTGATCAACTGTTCTTTCTGCGACCAGCGCTGCTTTTCGAGGACGTCTTCCAGTCTCTGCAACTTGGATTTGAGTCTAATAGATTCATCGTTCATATGGATATGATTCTCTCAGGATTGGCCGGTTGATTGTGGTGTCGCCTGTGGTGCTTATAAGTGGCTCTGACTGTTGGCTGCCGCTTTGCCGAATTTGCTCATTTTGCCCTCTTTGCTTCTCAAGGGGTACCTTAATTATGCAATCATTAGAGCAATCTTAAACCTTTAGGATCTATTCAATAAATATAGATTGGCCATGGTACTTTGTACGGGTTCCGTAGGCGCAAGACGCCGTGGTGATAGTGCAAGACAATCTCGGGAGGGTCTTATTGTGGCCGTTGTCCAAGAAAAAGAATTACTGTGCAAAGAATGGCTTGCTAAGCCGAAAAAGCTGCTCATTGATGGTAAATGGGTAGAAGCTAAAACCAACAAAACTTTCAAAACCTATAACCCGGCAACCGAAGAAGTACTGGCTGAAATTCCCGAAGGCGGCAAAGAAGATGTAGATCTCGCTGTTAAAGCTGCTCGCAAAGCTTTCGAGACCGGCGCCTTCTACAACAAGTTCTCCGCCAGCCAGAGAGCCAAGTGCCTCTACACCCTGGCAGACCTCATCGACAAGCATGCCGATGAACTCGCCCAACTCGAGACCCTCGATAACGGTAAACCGATCAAAGAATCCCGCTGGGTAGACGTTCCGATGACCGCTGAGACCTTCCGCTATTATGCCGGTTGGTGCACCAAGCTCGAAGGCGAAACCATCAACACCAATAACGACTTCTTCACCTACACTCTTCGCGAGCCTGTCGGCGTAGTCGGTCAGATTATCCCCTGGAACTTCCCGATGCTGATGCTTGCATGGAAGTGGGGCCCAGCCCTTGCTTGTGGTAACAGCGTTATCCTCAAGCCCGCTGAGCAAACACCTCTTTCTGCTCTCAGACTGGGCGAACTGGCTCTGGAAGCTGGCATTCCAGAAGGTGTGATCAACATCATCACCGGTCTCGGTCCTGATTCCGCCGGCGAATTCATCGCCAACCACATGGACATCGACAAAATAGCTTTCACCGGTGAAGACAGAACCGGTCAGATCATCGTCAAAGCTTCTGCCGGCAACCTCAAGCGTGTATCGCTCGAGCTGGGTGGCAAAGCTCCCAACATCGTCTTCGCCGACGCCGACATGGACGCTGCCGTAAACGGCGCCATCACCGGCATCTTCTTCAACCAGGGTCAGGTCTGCTGCGCAGGCTCCAGGCTCTTCATCGAGAAGAAAGCCCAGGACGAGTTCATGAGCAAGCTCCTTGATCGCGTAGGCAAGATGGTTCAGGGCAATGGTCTCGATGAGAAGACCGTGATCGGACCTCAAGTCTCTAAAGAGCAGCAAGAGCGTTGCTTCAACTATATCGACATCGCCCAGAAAGAAGGCGCCAAGCTTGCTTGCGGTGGTGAGCGTCCTGAAGGTCTCGACAAAGGTTACTTCGTCAAGCCCACGGTCTTCACCAATGTCAACAACGATATGAGAATCGCCCAGGAAGAAGTCTTCGGACCTGTTCTCTCGGTTATTCCTTTCGACAAAATGGATCAAGTAGCCGAGCAAGCCAACAAAACTCGCTTCGGTCTCTCCGGCGCTGTCTGGACCCAAGACGTCAAGAAAGCGCATAAGTTCGTCAAGAAAATCCAGGCTGGTACCGTCTGGGTGAACTGCTACAACGTCTTCGACCCGGCAGTTCCCTTCGGTGGCTACAAACAGAGCGGCTACGGTCGTGAGCTTGGCAAACACTCGATTGAGCTCTACAGCAATATCAAGAGTGTCTGGATGAACCTGGCTGACTAGATTGAGATAAGGCTCAAGAGCTAAGTCTCTAATTCAAAAATTGCCGCCGGTGCTGAAAAATGCGCCGGCGGTTTTTTAGGTTCCTACATATATAGATCTGGGTACGTATTCTCAAGGAGTCGACCCAGGAGTTCAAAAATTGAATTTTTTCCAGAAGATCAAAGAGATGGCGGGTTTCGGAAAGCTGGAGCTCAAGAATCCGGATGGTCTGTCAGAGGCGCAGCTCTCTTCTATGCTGGATTATTTTTCTCTGCTCGATCAGGTTGGCAAGAAGGATCTCAAAGCAAGGTTCATTCGCTATATCGTTGACGATCAAGAATCAAACTGGGCATCAGGCCTGGATGCCCAGGTATTGCAAGCGCTGGGACTGTCAGGGGCGTACTTCCTTCCGGATGGAAAGACCCCGAATCCCTTCGCTTTGCGGCGTGCCGCTCTTCATGCCCTCTGGCGGGAACCGGTGGCACCATTGCGGCGCTTCGGGGTGGTTTTAGACAAATTCGACAGTAGACAGATTTCGGGTAGAACGACATCTGTCTTGTTTTCAGATTGGTTCGATGCTTTGATTCGAAGCATCGTCATTCTACGAGGACTTCCCAGCGCCGAAGAAAAGATGCCCTTTTCTGCGAATCTCTTTCACACTCTTCTGGAGGCGGAAAGCGATAGGGTCAAACTGGTCAATACTTTTCTTGATGACCGTGACTGGATGACTCTCGGCACAGGATATGTTGCTTACTATGGTTCCGGGCAGAGTTGCTGCAATTACTTCTCTGATTTGGATGAGTTTTTTGCCGGGTATCCCGAGGTGATCCGAAGTTTTCTTCAAACAGGAAATTCAGAACAGCGGGTCAGTGCTTTACGGATTTTGAGAACCTGTGATTTCGAAACGTCCAATTATATTGACGAACTGATTGATATAGCTGTTGGATCTTCCAAAACTGCCAGGGAAGAGGCGCTGGCTGTGGCGCAAACGACACCGAGGGCGGTGATACCAAAGATTGTCGAAGTTCTGACCCGTGGATCTGCTTCTCGGCGTTATGAAGCTGTTTCGGTATTGGCTAAGATTGATCCAGAGACAGCGCCTTCTATTTTGCGGGAGCATATGGCGATAGAGAAGTCTGACAAGGTTAAGCAAGCGATAGAAATTGTCCAGGCGGCCGATAGCATGCGTTGCGAGCCAGTCGAAGTCGACCTGCCTCTGGTAGATGTAGCACTGGGTATGGTGCCCTTGAAAAATCGAGATGAACTCGCTACTAAGCTTTTGAAGATGGTCAAGGAGATCAACCTGTTTAATCAGACCACTCACGATAATTCCTTAAAACATTGGGAGAAGAACGGTCGCAAATGGCGTGAACCTAAGGGACCATATCTTATTGAAGAAAAGTCCGTTGACAAGATTTTAGATTTTGTCGAGGGGAAAAGCACTGATTTGAATTCTGGGCGTCTTTCCTACAGTCAGGAGTTTGTGAACGGTCGAAGAAAGGAGGCGCTCTTTACGGAGGATCTGGAGCCTGTTCATGCAGTTCGCTTACTTTATGTTTTGCATCAGCTCAACCCTGTGGACCATCAAAAACATCCATTTGTAGTAATTTCGAATCCGGCCTTATTGGACGATTATCGAAAGAAGCTGAGAAAGCCTTTCGGATTGCGTGAACTTGATGCTATCGTAGCGACTTTACCGGGATGCGGACCGGAGCCAGGACGTGCTCTGCAGGGCTACCTCTATCGAAACAGTTACTGGAATTCATTTTGTGACTGGGAGCCGGATGCCATCTGGCCTGCGTTCATCGAACAGCCGCAGCTTTTGATGGAGGCTTTAACCGAATCAAGAGATTCCGGCTATTACTTTACAGACAGAAGGCCGGCCGCATACAAAGCTCTTTCGACCCTGCCACAGCTTCCTCCACAGTTTGCCACCATCCTCTGGGAAGTTGCTCTGGGAGAAAGCAAGACTGATCGCCCGCTTGCGCAGGAGGCTTTGCAGGCTGTGCCGGATAAGGTGCCGACTATACTGAAAGGATTGAGAGATGGAAGGCAGGTGGTGAGGGCTGTAGCAGCGGACTGGCTGGGTAGGCTCGATGATCAGGCGGCAATAAAGCCCCTGAAAGAGTCTGTTAAGAAAGAGAAGTCAGAGGTGGCTAAGGCAGCCATGCTTCAGGCGCTGGAGAGCCTTGGTGCAGAGATAGAAGAGTTCCTCGATAGAGAGAAGCTTTTGAAGGAGGCAGAAAAAGGGCTCACTAAAAAACTGCCCAAGGGTATGGAGTGGGTTCCCCTGGAGAACTTGCCCACAGTAAGATGGGCCGACAGTGGAGAACCTGTGCCTGCCGATATATTGAAGTGGTGGGTGGTGCAGGGTATTCAGCTCAAGTCTGCCGAGTGCAGTCCTTTGTTAAAGCGCTATCTTGGCATGTGCGAAAAGGCTGACGCTGTCGCTTTTGCTCAATATATTTTGAGTGCCTGGATCAGTCATGATACCGCAGCGGTCAACCCGGAGGAAGCCGCGGCACGGGCAGAAAGAGATGCTGATCAAAATTGGAACTCTTCATCGAGCTACATGAAAGACTATTACCGGAAGAATTATGCTTCCAAAGAGGTCCTGTATAAGGCTCTTTTAAAACAGTATAGCAGCGAACTTCTGGGCACTGCCACCGCACAAAAAGGCATGCTGGCCATAGTCTCTGCCGCCGGTGACGATGAGTGTGCCAAGAAGTGCGAGAAGTATATTAGAAAGTGGTATGGTCAGAGATTGTCTCAGTGCAAGGCACTGGTGACGGTGCTGGCTTCGATAGAATCTACGTTAGCGCTTCAGATATTGTTGTCTCTAGCCAATCGATTTCGTACCAAAGGAATCAAAGATCTGGCGCGCAAATATGTGGATGCCATCGCCGATAGTCAGGGATGGACCCTGGATGAGCTGGCCGATCGCACTGTGCCCGATGGCGGTTTTGCCAGACCGCTGGATGAAAATGAAGAGCCGATTGAAGGCAGCGAAGCTGTTTTGGAACTTGACTTCGGACCGCGGCAATTTCTTGTCAAGCTCGATGATCGCCTTGTTCCTGTATTGACCAACAAAGAGGACGGCAAAGTTCTCAAGAATTTACCGGCGCCTGGCAAAAATGACGATGAAGAGAAGGCCAGGGAAGCGAAAAAGGAGTTTTCCGACGCCAAGAAAATCGTCAAAGAGATGGTCAAGCGTCAAACCGAGCGGCTCTACGAGGCGATGTGCACCCAGCGTACCTGGACCTTTAGAGACTGGAAGCTCTATCTTGCCGAGCATCCTATAGTAGGCCGGCTCTGTACCAGATTGATCTGGGCTGCCCGGGAAAAGCCAGATGAAGATGGAGCTGAAGGGAAGGTGCTGTGCACTTTTCGTTTATTAGAAGACGGCAGCTTGACCGATAGTTCAGACGAAGCGGTGCAGTTGAAAGATGATGATCTAATAATTCTTGTCCATAGTTGCAAGCTCGATGCCGATACTGAAGCGGCCTGGAAGAAGCACATTGAAGACTATGATGTGGAGCCGCTTTTCAACCAGTTAGATAGGCCTGTTTATAAGCTTGCCGATGGCAAAGAACCGCAGTTCGATGTGGTGGATTTTGTCGGACATATGCTCACTGTCTTCAAGCTTCGAACAAAAGCGACCAGGCTTGGCTATACCCGGGGAGCAGCCGAGGATGGTGGCTGTTTCTATCGCTATCATAAGCCTTTTCAGTCCCTTGGTATTCAGGCGGTGATAGAGTTTTCCGGCAGTATGCTGCCGGAAGAAGACGGTCCCTGTGCCCTGAAAGAGCTCAGTTTTACGGCGCTTTCAGAAAGCGGATATTCGTGGTTGCCGGCAAAAATCGGTCTCGAGTCGGTGCCTGCGGTGCTCCTGACTGAGTGCTACAACGATCTCAAGCAGATAGCCGCAGAAGGTAGTGGATATAACGAGAACTGGGAGGAGGTCAGTCTTATCTGATGGAGAAAGGCAATGTCAAAGAAGCTATGCTGAGGCCGACCGCCGAGGTTCGCTATCGAGAAGAACTGGACAGTTTGGTCGCCACGGACAAAGATCCTCGCCCTCCAGGCTGGCGTATGAGCCCTTCTGCGGTGCGTCGTTTTATTCTCGGTAATGATGGAAAAGTATCCGGCAAAGGACCTGTTATAGAGCGGAAGTTCCATGGTGATGTCTCTATGATAGACCGCGCCATCGTTACCTTAATGAGCAACAGAGGTCTGCTTTTAGTCGGTGAGCCGGGCACGGCGAAGTCTATGCTTTCAGAGCTTCTAGCTGCCGCCATCAGCGGCACCAGCGCCATGACCATTCAAGGCACTGCCGGTACCACCGAAGACCAGATCAAATATTCCTGGAACTATGCACTGCTTCTGGCAGAAGGACCGACACGGCAGTCTCTGGTGCCGGCACCGCTCTATCATGGATTGTCAAAAGGACTGATAGTCCGGTTCGAAGAGATAACCCGTTGCCCACCGGAGATTCAAGATACGCTTATCAGTATTCTTTCTGAAAAGCTCATGCATATACCGGAGCTCAAAGATGACAACAACATGATCTTCGCCCAGCCCGGATTCAATGTAATAGCCACCGCCAACACTAGAGACCGAGGCGTCCATGAGATGTCTGCCGCTCTCAAGCGCCGCTTCAACTTTGAGACGGTGGCACCGATAGCCGATCGCAAATTCGAGCTGGAGCTTGTCTTGCAACAAGCGGGAGAATTGCTTGCCAATGTCGATGCGAAAGTTGATATGGAACCGGATGTGGTGGAGGTCTTGATTACCACTTTCGTCGACTTGCGCAATGGTAGAACCGAAGAAGGCACGGTTGTGGATAAACCCGCTACCACCATGAGCACCGCCGAAGCCGTGGCAGTCGCCTTCGCCGCCGGATTGGACGCCTGTTATTTTGGTGAGCGTAAGCTGAAAGGAGAACATCTGGCCAGGCAGATAGTCGGAACGGTTTTGAAAGATTCGGATGAAGACGCCAAGAAAGTGAAGCACTATTTCGATGTGGTTGTAAAAAATAGAGCCAGGAAAAGTCCTCACTGGAAGTCCTTTTATGATGGGCGAGGGACGCTTGGTTCATGAAGTTGGAGCCTGAGCGGCATGTTGCCGAACTGATTCCGAAGTTAAGTGATGACCGGGTATTCTACTTTCCTGTTCGTCATCACTCGCCTGTCTGTGCCTGGCATATTCATAACTGGATACTAGAGAACAAACCGGCGGCGGTGCTTATAGAAGGGCCAGAATCTATCACCGCCAAGGTCGAATTGCTGGCTTCCGAAGAATGTCTCTGTCCGGTGGCGGTATATACCAGCTTCATCGACCGCAAATATAGATTGGCGGCTCTGTTTCCCCGTGAGGGGAAAGCAGATGGAGAGGATCTGGAGCCGAAGGAGGAAAGGGCTGAAGAAGCAACTGCCGGGAAGACGGCACGGCGGGACGACTTTATGCGATTCGCCGGGTTCTATCCCTTTTGTGACTATTCACCAGAAATGGTGGCGGTGCGCACCGGTGTCGAATCGGGTGCTCGGGTTCGTTTTATAGATCTGGAGTATGGAGAGCAGATTCTCCACAAGTACGAAGAATCTTTCAAGAAAGCCACTGAATTGAGAGACGAAGACGCCGGAGTCCGGGTCAAGGAGCTGACCAGCGATTCTCATCTCAAGCACAGTCAGTATATAAACTCTCTGGTCGAGCGTATGGGCTGTAGAGACTTTGACGAGATGTGGGATCATCTCTTCGAGTCTTCTATAAACAGGCTCGACACGAACTCTTTTGTAGAGAGGCTGGCGACCTATTGCGCTCTAGCACGTTTAGATTATAGCGAAGAGGATTTGCGTCTCGATGGCACTGTGGCGCGAGAGCTGTGCATGGCTGCCAATATAAAAGATGAACTCGATATCCTTGAGAAGGCCGGAATCAAAGGAAAAGTTCTGGTGGTGACCGGGGGCTTTCATACAGCGGTCCTGCCTGATCTTGTCGCGGGCTCTGTCAAAAGACCGAAGTCGGTCAAGTTTGCCGATGACGAAGCCGGTACCTGGTTGATGCGCTATAGCTATGACCGTCTTGATTCCAGAACCGGATATTCAGCCGGTATGCCTTCACCGGCCTTTTATGAAAAGATGTGGCAGCTCTCAAAAGGCGAGTACAAGAACAGCCAGCTGTCATTTGCTGCTGTAGAAGAGCTGGCGGCTGAAATATATACCGAGATAAGCTGGATAACTAGAGACAAAAAATACTCTTCTAAAATCACTACTCCCGATACCATCGCCGCCGTCGAGATGACCAGGCAGCTTGCATTATTGCGGGGGCATCGCTTTCCTCTGCGAGAGGATATTCTTGACGGCATCAGAGCCTGTTTTATAAAAGGCGAGATACATATAGAGGGTCGCTCCGTGATGGAGCTGGTGCACAAAAATCTCGCCGGTGATAGAGTCGGAAAAGTCCCCGCCGGGACGGAATTGCCTCCAATTGTCAAAGACTTTCTGGAAGAGGCTATTAGACTGAAATTGCCTGTGGACAGTCTTTCTCCGAAGGAAGTTACCCTTGATCTTTATAAAGAAGAGAAGCACCGTCAGAGCAGTCGTCTTTTGCACCGGCTTGTATTGCTGTCGATTCCTTATGCACGTTATTTAAGTGGACCGGACTTTGTTCAAGGACGAAGACTGGATCTTGTTCGGGAACTCTGGTCGGTTGCCTGGTCACCGGTGGTGGAGAGCGCTTTGATAGAGGCATCTGTCTATGGTTTTACCGTGGAGGAGGCGGCTTTCTTTCGGTTGCAAGAACAGATTGTCGAGCTCGAAGAAGTCGGTGCGGGGCGGTCGGCCAGCAGTGCGGTGGAGCTTCTGATTCGGGCTCTGAGGCTTGGTCTGCATGGACACCTCGACCGCCTGGTTCGCCTGATTGACAGTCATATCGCAGATGATCCTTCGGTGGGGTCGGTGGTGGCTTCCCTTGGACAGCTTGATATTTTGCTCTCTGCAAGGGAGCCCCTGGAAGGTTTTTCTCTTGAGTCTGTGCAGGAGCTGAAGCTGGCTGCCTATAGAAGGGCCTGTCGTCTGCTTTACGAAGTGGGTACGCTGAAAGAAGGAGAGCTATTAGATTGGCTCTCATCTATTCAGGATCTCAACGAGATTCTTGTCGGTGCTGGTACCGGTTCTGGTGCCGATGAGACCGAGTGGACACTTGATAAAGACCTCTATTTTAACGCTCTTAAAGACATTGTCGACAATCTCGATCGACAGGTAGAGTCTGCCGTGGTCGGTGCCGCCTATGGTGTCCTCTTTCGTAATGGATTGATCGATGAAGAGACTTTCATTCTTCGTGTCTGCGGCTATTTATCCGGGGCTTCTTCCGATCCCAGGAAGTCTGCCGGCATTATTCGAGGACTGCTGCACACTGCCTCTGAAGTTGTCTGGCAGGTGGAGACCGTCTTGAAAGAAGTCGATAGCATGTTCAATGGCTGGGATGAAGATACCTTCCTTGCTTTATTACCAGATCTTCGCCTCGCTTTTACTCACCTTACACCGTCAGAGGTGGCTAAGGTAGCTGAGAAAGTATCTTCACTCTATGACGGCAAATCTTTTGGAACCATCGTGAACACCGATTTGACCGAGCAGGATCTTCTCTATGGTCTGAAACTAAACAATGCGGTGAAAGGGCTTCTCAGGCTGGATGGACTCTCTTTTGATGGGGAGAGTCACCATGACCGGTAGCTCTAACGCCAGAGATAACAATAGCCACAGTAATAAATCATTGCCTCGCTGGCGTATGGTCCTGGGCAAATACGCTAAACCCAGCATGCCAGATTGTTTATCCGAAGGGCAGGGTCGCATGGCCGACGCTCTAGAGCTATTGTATTCAAGAGAATACAAAGAACGTGGTGTTCGCCAGGATCAGAAACTGGCACCGGGCTCTCTTGATCCTTCTCAACTGAATGTCCCCACCTGGCTTAATGAAATCAAAGAGCTCTTTCCTAAGTCGACTTGTGAAAAGATAGAGAAACACGCTCTGGATCGCTATGGAATGACGGAGCTGCTTACCGATGCCGAGACCCTGAAGCGGCTTGAGCCAAATACAGAGCTAATGGCGGCGGTGCTCAGCCTTAAAGGGCATATGCGAGGCCCGGTTCTGGAAGAGGCCAGGCGACTTATCGCCCGGGTGGTCGAAGAGATAAGAAAGAGGCTTATGCGCGATATTCAGAATGCCTTTGCCGGAAGGGTAAATCGGCTTCGAAACAGCTCCTACAAAGTGGCAAGGAATTTTGACGCGCGCAGTACTATAAAGAGAAATCTCAAACACTGGGACCCGGATCTCAAAAAACTTATTGTCGAACAGCCCCGGTTCTTCCAGCGGGTCAAACGCTTCTTGCCCTGGGAGGTTATTATCTGTGTAGATCAATCCGGCTCTATGGTGCACAGTGTAATACATTCGGCGGTCATGGCAGGCATATTGTCGGCACTGCCCATGGTGAGAGTTAAACTGGTGGTGTTCGATACGGCCGTTGTCGATTTGAGCGAACATGCCTCGGACCCGGTCGAGATCCTGATGAGTGTGCAGTTAGGCGGCGGTACCAATATCGGTCAGGCGCTCAATTATTGTGAGCAGCTTGTCAGCCAACCCAGTCGAACAGCGCTTGTGCTGGTTACAGACTTTTGCGAAGGAGCGGAGCCTCGGGCTCTGGTGGCGGCCTGTCGCCGGCTGCGCCAGGCCGGAGTGAAGCTCATCGGTCTGGCCGCATTAGATGAAGTGGCTAACTCTTATTACGATCATGCCATGGCTTCTCGCTTGGCGGCTGAAGGCATGGAGATTGCCGCCCTGACTCCTACCGAGCTGGCAAAGTGGCTGGCCGATGTGATGCAGGAGTGAGAGCAAGTCAGATGGACAAAAGTAAGCGCGATAATCTTGTAGCCTTGCTTCGCTCTTTAGATGAGAGCGCTCTGGTCGCTCTGGCTAACAAAGGCCTGGTCCGGCGTGCCATGAAGGATCTGGAGAAAGAGCTCGATCAAATTCAGGTAGAGGAAAAAGACGATCACTTGTTGGTGCGAGGTCCCGACTGGTGCGTGATCATGCCCGAATCAGGTCCGATGAAAGCCTCTGATGATACCAGGGCAAGTGGTATCACCAGGCAGATAATCTCCGCCACTATCTATTTAAGAGACCGCTATTTTGCGGATGATTCGGCTCAAGCCACAGATGCGGAAGCGGAGTCAGAAGCAGATTCAGATGCAGAGACAGATATAAAGCCAGAGCCAGAGCCTGCAACTGTCAGTCATATGCAGGCACCTGTGACCAGGCTTCTGGGAGTTGAAGTGAATGACATCGTTAAATGGACCGGAAAAAACATTTATCGAGAAGTAAGTGATCTTATAGATTCCGGCACCGTGATCGAATATGAGATTCTGGAAGCACCTGCTTTTACGATTCGATTCAGTCGCGATGATGTCGAGGTCAAGCTTTTGCCCACCGAAACCGTCGGCAAAAAGCTATTGGAAGAGCTTATATCTACCGCACCGAAATCCTTTCATAAGCGCTGGGTGACAATGGCTTTGCTTCTTTTAAAACAGGGGCAAGGCGAGAATGTGAGCCTTGTCGAAGACGCAGTCGAAAAAGTGGTTTCGTCCCCGCGCAGCCGCGAGCAGATAGTTGCCGAATGCAAAGCTTTGCTCACAGGCCTGGTGGCAAATGGTGTTGTCCATCCCTCCGAGATGCTGATTGAAAAGCTTTTTTCTCTATCCGTTTCGGCATCATCAGTGGGCTTGCCCCGGGTCTCGAACTTGCTCAAGTCTTTATCTGATGAAGTCTCTCATATGCTCAAACGCGATGTTGCCGCCGATAGCGAGCGGATTTTAAATCTTTGTAGTTACACTTATGTACTTTTGCTTGCCCTCGAAAGTGCGCCTCCTGAAAAACAGCCGGACTATGCCGGGCGGGCCAGGACCCAGTATGATCTCAAAGGCGATATGAAGCTTATTGGAATCGGTGCCTATCCCTGGAAATCCGGCTCTGGTTACGAGGGCATAACCGTTTTGTTTTTTGCTCCGGAGACAAAGCAGTTTTATACCTGGTCTAACAGCCGCACCGCAGGCACCACGAGATTCAAGGCTGCCAACTCTTATCTATCAGATTTGATCTGGTCCGGAGGAAGCGTCTTTCGGCTCAGCCGAAGCGGCTTTACCCTGCGTCAGGCTCGGGTAAATTCTTTCGGCAGATTGTCCGTCTCTAATAAGTCTTCGGTGGAGGATGCCGAGCAATATAACTTTGAATCACTCGATTTCGGTGACCGGGCTTTTGATAACTGGACGGCTCTCTCTGGCTACGCCGACAGGCTGGTTTCCCGTGGTCTTACTGTTGTCGCCCCTCAAGATCGTTATGCCGTTCTCTGTCCAGAGAAATGGGGAGAGAAGTTTTTTGATGAGATGCAGCAGAAATTTTGCTGGCAAATCCTCGATGTTCAGGGGATGTCTATTCACCTTACTCTCGACTGGCAGTCTGTAAATGAAGAGAGCATCAAATTTCTAGAGGCGGTCAATCCCAAAAAAGAGAAGCTCAGGGCAGTTGTCGTCCGACTCGATACTCGCGAAGCCGGTATCAGTATCGAACCCATAGCATTTTTGAGAGATGGCGAGAAGGAGAATGACACAGTGTTGAATATCGCCTTTGATTTCGACCGAATCATCTCTGTCCAGTCAGGGCTTTTAGAGAGGCTGCGCAAAAAATTCGGACGGGATAAAATTGCCACTCGCATGACCATTGCCGGACCCAGACCCGGAGACGATGATCTTGATGAACTGGCCCTTCAACAGACGGGCGGGGCTATGTTGCCCTCCAGTTTGAGGCGTCTGCTCGAAGATGCCGGTGTGATGGTGACCCATATGGCAGAGTCCGGTGTCTTTATTCTATCGGATAGTCAGAAGCAGAAAGTTCTCGCGTTGAAAGCACGTCTTGCTGCCTGTGGACTTGCGGCACTTGCGCAGTCTTTAGGTGCGATGGCGTTCTGTGAATCTGCCGACGGGAATAATAGAGACGACAGCGGTCGCTCCAGCGTGGCTGCGAATCTTCTGATAAGCAGTTATCTGCTCAATTTGCACTGGCAGGTGATAAACGGCGGCGCTCTGAACGAGGCCTGATTCGCCTGCTGTTAATGCTTTATAGAGCAGATCGTGAACCTTCGCTCCTCTATGAGTTGCAGTCGATACCTTTGTAGAGTTGCCGCAGTCTATGGGCGAGAGCCGTCAATCTTGTGGCGGAGCGTTTGTTCTTGACCGCCATGGCAAGCGCTCGCGGTTGGCCGACCACCACCACCAGCTTTTTGCCCCGGGTGACGCCTGTATAAAGGAGATTGCGCTCAAGCATCATATAGTGCTGGGTGGCAAGCGGTATGACCACGGCAGGGTATTCCGAGCCCTGGGATTTGTGGATAGAGGCGGCATAGGCGAGAGAGACCTCGTCCAGTTCGCTGAATTCATACTTCACCTCTCGACCGTCGAACTCTATTAAAAGCTCTGATTCTTCCGGGTCGATACTGGTGATGGTGCCAATGTCGCCGTTGAAGACCTCTTTGTCATAGTTGTTGACGGTCTGAATCACTTTGTCTCCGGCGCCATAGCTCCATCCATATTTAGAAACTTTCGGACCGTTGTCTTTGTTGAGTCTTTTTTGCAGTTCGATATTGAGAGAGCGACTGCCCAGTCCGCCTCTATTCATAGGGGTCAGAACCTGAATGTCTTTTATTGGATCAAGACCGAATCTTTTGGGAATGCGTTCACAGACAGCCTGCATAATGCGCTCGCTGATAATATCCGGGTTCTCGGCGGCGACGAAATAGAAGTCGCTCAATTCTTCTTCTTTCTCTTTCTCTTGCTTAAGTGGCATTTTGCCTTCGTTAATTCTATGTGCGTTGACGATGATTTTAGATGTAGCCGCCTGGCGGAAGATCTCGCTAAGCCTCACCACCGGTATCATATCCGAGGCTATGATATCAGCCAGCACGGCGCCCGGACCAACCGAGGGAAGCTGATCTACGTCGCCGACCAGAAGCAGGGCGGCGTTATTTGGAATGGCCGCCAGAAGCTGGTTCATGAGAGTGATGTCGATCATCGAAGCTTCGTCGACTACAAGAATATCGGCTTCTAGAGGGTAGTTCTGGTTGCGTTTGAATCCGAACATCTTGGGATCGAACTCCAGCAATCTATGTATGGTCTTAGCCTCCATACCGGTTGACTCTGCCAGTCTTTTGGCGGCTCTTCCAGTAGGGGCGCAGAGCAAAACTCTTGCGCTTTTGGCCGAGATGATTTTGAGGATGCTCTTCACCAGGGTGGTTTTGCCCACCCCGGGGCCACCGGTTATCACCAGGACTTTCTTCTTGACCGCAAGATCGACTGCTCTTATTTGTGATTCAGAAAGCTTGATTCCGGCTTTCTCTTCTACCCACGGGATAGCCGCTTCCACATCTAGCTCTGCCCAGGGCGGCGAACCGGCGGCAAGGCGAGCCAGGCTCTCGGCAGCGCCGACTTCGGCGCGATGGAGATTGCGCAGATAGAAGATTCGCTCACCTTCTATCTCTTCTTCTATGATATTGCCCGCTTTTGCTTCGGTTGCGATGGCGGTGGCGCTAAGTTCGGTGTCGATGCCGAGCAATTCTGCCGATTTGTCTACAAGGTTCTGAAATTCGCAGGCACAGTGCCCTTCGCCGGAGAGCTCTTGCAATACATGACGCACACCGGCTTCGGCTCTGATGAGAGAGTCATGAGGTATACCCAGTTTCTGGGCGATGGTATCGGCGGTTTTGAAGCCGATGCCGTGGATATCCAGTGCGAGCCTGTATGGATTCTCCGAGACTTTAGCAATCGCTTCGTGTCCGTAGGTTTTGTAAATACGCACCGCCCGTGATGTTCCTACTCCGTAACTCTGTAGAAAGACCATGATCTCGCGGATAGCCTTCTGCTCTGCCCAGCCTTTGACCACCATGTCTTTTCGGGTTTTGCCTATGCCTGGCAATTCCGTCATACGTTCGGGGGTCTCTTCAATTACTTCGAAGACTTTCTCTCCGAAGGCTTTCACCAGCTTCTTGGCGAAATGCGGTCCTATTCCTTTGATCATTCCTGACCCTAGATATTTTTCGATGCCTTCTAAGGTACTGGGCGGCACCACGCTCAAGTGGCTGGATTTGAACTGCAGTCCGTAGTTCTTGTCGTTGAACCAGACCCCTTTGCAGTCTATGTATTCTCCCGGAGATATGGAAGCGGCTCGTCCGGTGACCGTGACCAGCTCCCTTTGACCGCGTACCTTGACTCGCAGCACACAAAAACCGCTCTCTTCGCTGTGGAAAGTGACCCGCTCCACCGCTCCGCCCAGGGTCTCTTCGGCGAGTTCCTTGCTCTTCGCTGTAAGCGAATCTCTGGAAGCTCTTCCGCTTCCGGTATTCTTGTCAGGGGGGGCTTCTCGCTCCTGTCTGGATGTCATGGCGGATATCGACCAGTGTTTCTGTGCATTTCAGGATTTTACCCTTTTCAGGCCCTGCCTGCATGAACCCTCTCTAGAGTGCATTTTGACAATTTAGATAGGAATATTTCGCGGCTCTTTTATGAGAGGATAGTTGTCACGAAAGTTCTTTATCTCTCGGAGTACTTCTTCGTAGCTCTCTGTTGTATCGAGTCTGTCCAGATAGAGCACCGTATCCGCCACCGCATTCAGATCGAAACTCCAATAGATAGTCATGAGCGGATTGATATAGAGTTCGCTGCCGTGAGTTCTCTCATTGGAGTGATAGTCTCCAAAATGACCGTTGAGGGCATCGATGATGGAAGTATTTACTATACTGGTTTTACGTGGCATTTTTTCGAAAACATACTCACAGGCATTGATATAGTCCAGAACTTCCGGCATTTTTTTGCTCAGGGCCAGGGCGCCGAGAAAGCCTTCGTTCTGTATGGTTTTGGCAATGAAGGCGAGCACATCGGAGTGATGAACTCCATGGAAGCTGTCCACGCCGAGACCCAGAGCTAGAAGAAGCTTTCGGCGCACCGGCAGATCTCTGGCGGCGCAGATGCTGCTCATATCTTCTGCCGGGGTGCCGAGACCGGCTTCGTCTCCTTGCAGTAAGCTGTCCGCTCCGCCATCCACCAGTACAAGCGTATCAATATTGTGTCTCTCAATAATGGCTTTATAGGCGGCACGAAGCTGAACAACACCAAAGTTGCCCGAGAAGGCATATACTGTCTTCTCGGTTCCTTGTCTATGCCGGAACCATTGACACAGAAACTTCTCTGGAAAGTAACCTGGATCATCGCCTTCGGTATCGGCGTCCACATCAAGAAGGTTGGGCGTCATCCCCCAGCGCGCCAGAGCTCTGGAGAATCTGCTGAAAGAATAATTCGCCAGAGTTACTTTCTTGCCTGCTTTCTCCAGGGCAAAGAAAAGCGGCAATCCGCAGAAGACGTCGAAACCGCCGCCGGCGCCGGCTATCAATACGTTCTCCGCTTCGTCCAGACCGTTCAAGTGGAGCAGTGTCTGCTCCAGGCAAGTTTTGTTCATGGCGACCAATTGTTATCCCGGGGTTATCGACTGCAAAATGGTTTCGAGCGCCGCTTCTAGGGCTTGCATCGACTGGTACCGCTCAGAAGGATCCTTCTCCAGGCATTTGAGCACCACCGCCTCCAGTCCTTCGTCGACTTTCAGGTCATCTGCCAGCGAAGATGGTTTCTCTACCGGAGTAGAGACCTGCTTCATCATGATAGCCATCGGATATGGTGCGGTGAAGGGCGGTCTGCCGGTGAGCATCTCGTACATTATACAGCCCAGGCTGTATATGTCCGAGCGACCATCGGTCTCTTTCCCCTTGCATTGCTCCGGACTCATGTATGCGGGACTGCCTACGGCGATTCCTTCCTGGGTCAGACGTCCATTGTCTTCTCTGTCTGCTGTGAATCTTACCAGACCGAAGTCGACTATTCTGACACTCTCGGTTTGATATCCGGGAATATCCATCAGCAGAATGTTTCCGGGTTTCAAGTCTCTGTGGACGACACCGGACTGATGAGCATACTCCATTGCGTTGCATATCTGCAGCACTATCCTGCCGAGACGGCGCGTTTCAAGACGGTCATCTCTGTCCAGGATCTTCTCCAGGCTGTCGCCCGAAACATATTCGGCCACATAAAAGGGCCTGCCATCGGGAAGGACACCGAATTCGTGCAGGGTGACGAGATTTTCGTGGGTCAGGTGACTTAACGCCAGAGCCTCTCGTTCAAAGCGCATTCTAGGTTCTTGTTCGGCCAGGTCTTGCGCTCTGAAGACTTTCATAGCGTGCAGTTCCCCGTCTTTAAGACCGCGGACCAGGTAGACTATACCGTTGCTGCCGGTACCCAGTATCTTCACCACTTCATAGCGCTTTGCCAGAATTTGTCCGGTAGAGGCGAATTCATTGTCTAGTTCCATTCGATTGACCTCGGCTTAATGGTCACTGGTGCTTGCAGGTAATTAGTCCCTTCGGTAAATTACCTCGCCGGACTCGGTTTGTATTTTCTCAATTGTAAACGAAACAAGAGAGAGCCCCCTGGTTGGAATAAGATCCATCATACTTTCTGCTTGTGCTTGCCTCTTGATATCGACGGAATTCATTTATTTTTCTCGTCGCACTGTATCAAGTGGCAGCCAGGCAAGCATCTATTTTAAGAAACTCGAATCTAGCGGTCATATAAGTCATATAGGTCACGGTGGTCAGATCGGTCATAATAGACGGCAGGCAGTAAACACTGAATATGGAGACAATTGTGATAAAGAGATTCCAGCCGCTATTTGAAGAAAATACTTGCTTTTCGTTCAGTACTGTATTTCGTTTTTTTTGCGTGGGTGCTTGCGTGATTTTTTCTTTCGGTAACGCACCGGCTATTGCTAAGTCTCAGGATTCAGGAAAGTCATCTGTTTTTGTCAAGAGCTACAAGGGGACAATATCGAAGTACAAAGTCTCCATGACGCTCAATCTGGCTGGGGAAAAGGTCACCGGAACCTATTCCTATGACCATGTCGGCAAGCCCATCAAGCTCAGTGGTGAATGGATGCGGGCGGGGCTCTTTTCGCTGCCCGGGGACAATTGCACTATCAGCGAGTTCGATGCTGCCGGAAAGAGCACCGGTAAGTTCGAAGGGGCACTTACAGACTATGAGTTCTTCGGCGGTTGGAAGGCTGGTAAAAAGACTTTGCCTTTCTCTCTGGTGGCGACCGATTCGAGGGGGCCCGGCTCTGTCGGCCTGATTCGAAAGAGCCATGACAGATATAAAGCCGAGAATCATGAAGGAATTATCCAGTATCCAGTCTTAACTCTTGCGAACAAGGCGGTGGAGAAGAAGCTTGCCGACGCATTGACCTTTGAAAAGATTCACGACCCCGATCTCAAAGGCTGGCTATCGAATGCCGACTATTATGTTATGTATAACCGGGACAATCTGCTCGATGTCATCTACTGGGTAGAGGGTTGCGGTGCTTACCCTGATGAGTATTTCAAGACTATTCGATTGAGTTTGAAAACAGGGGCAAAGTTGCCCGCAGCCGGGATCTTCAAGAAAGAGAGCCTGGGAGAGCTGGTGAAGCTGGTTGACGCTGCTATGCAGAACAAGATAAAACTCAAGCTCAAGGAAGACGTGCCGGCGGAAGACGCCGCTATGTTCAAAGAACAACTCAATAATGCCCACTTCACCATGAAGGAGATTGATTCATTCTGTGTCGGCGGAGATGGAATCACTTTCTATTATGAGTTCGGGTTTCCTCATATATCGCGCTGTTACGAGCCGGAAGGTTTCTTCTTCTTTCCCTACGGTCAGCTGCAAAAATATCTGAGAGCGGATGGACCTCTGGGACATTACATCAAAGCCAGGTAGGCGCAGCAAGCGGGAAGGCATTATATATGGTGCTTAGTTCTATTGTTTTTTCTAGCTGCAGATAGCAAATAATGATTGACATGCACATACGAATGTATGTATAATGTCTATATAGGTAAGTTGCTAGATGTAGTCACCACCGATACTGCTGTCTGCTACGCAAGCATAACCTGTGCGCGAGTGCTGCCCGGGGCCCTCGCGTCGGGTTTTGTAGGTTCGTGCGTTGCTAGGCCGGCAGGTATTTCTGTTGGTTTTTCAGTTGTAGATTCGCTATTAGTTTCGGTCTCAGAATTATTAGTTCGATTGCCTTTCAGCGCCATTGGCAACTGGATCTGGATTGAGACATTTATTTTTTCGACTTGTATTCGAACCAATCGATGACCGGACTTTACTAAAAGCTATGAAGCAGTCATAATCTCGGTCGTTGGTTCTTTCGAAAGTTAGTTCGATTACTATCATTCGATTATTGTTCAGGATCCAGAATGGAAGGGATACCTTCAATTTTCAGTCTCAGCGCAGTAGCAGCTTTGCTTGCTGCGGTCGGCTTCTTTGTGGTGCAGCGCGTTGTCAAGCCAGTGGATATGGAAACGCACCAGGGTTTCTTGGATGCCATGTTGAGCATTGTCGGAACCCTGGTCTCTATTTTACTTGGATTGCTGGTTGCTGCCGCTTTAGAAGATTACGAAGCGCTTGAAATAAGCGTCGATAAAGAAGCCGCCGGGGTGGCTCATGTTTTCAGAATTACAGCCGGACTTCCAGAAGGCACTCGCGATCGAATTCAAAATATTTGCGTGACCTATTGTGAACAGGTGATCGATGACGACTGGCCGATTATGGAGAAGGGAGAGATTCCCAGCAGGAGCTTTTTTACCCTAAACAAGCTGGTGAATGAAGCTGCGGTTTTCGAGCCGAAGAGCGAAGGGCAGAATAACCTTCATGCCGAGTTGCTGTCTGCAGTATCGGATATAGTGGACTATCGCCGAGACAGAATGCTGGTGCTGCACAGCAATCGGCAACAGAACCTTATGCCAGTGCTTCTGATGTGTTCGATTATCGTTCTTGTATTTGCGTATCTCTACACTAGAAAAGGCACTATCTTTCATGGTGTTCTGATAAGTTTGGTTGCCATCGCCCTTGGTGCTAATCTCAGTCTGGTCTATGTCCTTACCAACCCGTTCAAAGCTGACTGGAAGATTCAACCCCGCGGGTTCATTTGGAACAAGAGAGCCCTTGAACAGGTCCGCTCCAGGCCTGAGTTGATGAAGTTGTATCACTTGAAGCCGGATGGTCCCGGGTCGGCAAGCCGCACCTCCGAACCTGCTCACTCGGGCAAGAAGTAATAGCCCGTCCTTGAAGTCCTTTTCTTTCGTCCCAGGTATCACATTTTCTGAGCGGTGGTTCCACCGAACATCAGCCAGGTGCTTCCGTCTTTGTTGCGGTGAAATGATGCGCTCCAGGGGCGCGTGGTCGAGCGCGGCTGTCTTCCATAGTTGTCCACTCTGCGGAAGGTGCCAGTGTAGTTGGTCACGGCACAATTCCAGGTCTTGTCCACCGAGGGCGCGCCCGGACCGAAGTCGATTACTTCCTGGGTGTTATTGTTATTGGCGGCGTTCACCGCTCGATAGCCGTTGCCTTGCTTTTGCACAATATATGTGTTTCCAGCCTGGCTCCAGGAACCTATGATCATATCCGGTGGTATCGGCTGAAGACCGGGGCTATTTGAATTGGCTGGAGCATTCGCGCCCGTGACAGGCTTGCCGGAGGCTTTTCCCTGAGTGGTGGTGGTTCCGCCGACTCCCGCATTGCTTGAAGTGGAAGTTGGACTTGTCACAGAACCGGGTTCTCGCGGCTCGTTGCCGTAGTGAAGAAAACCTTGTTTAATCAGCTTCTGCACCTCCGGTGGCTGGTTGTAGCGCGGTGCCTTTTGATTCAACAGCAGAACACCGGGGGGTTTTGTCAGAATCCCTTTAGGAGAGGAACTTTTCTTGTCTGTCTCATCTCCTGCTGCTGGAGCGAAAGTCAGAGCAAAACCAGCTGCGATAGCCGCTATCAGTAAAATTATATTTCTCAATTTACAACCCTCCCGCGCCTGAGGAGTCCGCTCTTATAGTGTCGCTCATTAAGCTAGCAGGGTCATGCATATTTCGGATGATTCTCTTCTTCTAGACAACTAGTGCCGTTCCAGCCGCAAGGTTATACGACTGGCCAATAGATTGATTCGAATCGGAGTGTAATAACCCGGGTGAATCCACATTCAGATCAAATTGAAGCATCTTACTTTTGAAGCAGCGTTCTTTTGGGTATTACTTTTTCCCAGTCAAGCACTTCGTCTCCTGCTATCGAGACCATTTTTCTGCCGGCTACGGTAATACTCACGTTTGATATCAAAGGCAAGCCTTCATCGCTAAATCCATACTCTTTGCCTTTGAAGATCTGGGTATAGTCGGCCTTCGGAGGCGGGGTTACCACAAATATAGTGGCATTAGGTTTATAGTAGTTGAGTCGGTTTTCACGCAGCACTGCTACGTAAGTGTTGTTATTCCTGTTCTTGATAAATTCTATGGTCGAGTTATTGTCTTCTGTGGTCAGGCGCCAGGTCCCAAGAATAATTTGATCGGTCAGGGCTTTTATCTCTCGGCTGAGTCTTTCTTTCTCTTTCTTCAGATCACCGGTACTTTTCTCTAGCTTATTTGAATCGTCGATGATTTTACTCATTTTATCTCTAAGTTGAGTGTTGATTTCGCGCAATTCTCTGGGGGTCCTGATCTGAAATTTGCCGCCGGCAATGGTTATCGGCTTCCAGGCTGGATATTTGTTTTTGACGCCGAGCAAGGGGTCAAAGGCTGTCTGTATCCATATCTCATCTTTTGTAAAGGGCTTTCTCTGTAGAGCCAGATAAGCTGCCATCTCTGGTTTTTCTTGAATGGCGATGGCTCCTTCTTTTCTCTGGCTGTAATTTCTGAGTGCGTTGTATGTAATGACGAAATCCCTCATGTCGAGTCTGTTTTTATTCAGGCGTTCTGTCTGCAAACGAAGCTCTTTGTCAATCGAGTTTATTCTTTGTTCTCTCAATTGGATTTCGGCCTGGTGGGTGGTGGTCCCCGGGGAGCCCGATGGAGATTGGGCGGAGACCGGGGTTGAAGCAATCGCTACCGTGACTGCTACTGAGAGTGCTATCGGTGCCAGTACTCGCTTTTGTCTCGACAATTGTAAATGGACCATCACTTTCACGATGCCTCCTCTGTCGGTTGCAAGTTATCTGATATCAAATAGAAGCGTGCCTCATATTGTTTCTTGCGGCATGCTGCTTAAGAATGATCTTTTAGTTTGTAGAGATCCTTCCGTATATTCAGAAATGAGAGACCTTTTTAAAATTCTGTTCGGCAGACCCACCGATTACCGGGGCGCTATAATTGATATTGAGCTTTCCGAAACAGGGTTTCTTTTTGAAGAGATTCAGGTGGTTCGAGGAAATTCATGAATATCGTGTTCAATTCATTACTTTTGATTGTAGGAGTATGCTTGATAGTTATGGTGTTTTTCAAGGATCGCACTCCGGCAACTCTTCTCGACCCCCAGGGTATGCATGTCGCCACCCTGGCAGCTGGTTGATTCTGGGGAGTTGAGGCGGAGCTTCAACGTATCGAAGGGGTTATAGACGCAGCTTCGGGCTATACCGGAGGCGACGTGCCAGAGCCCACCTACGAACTGGTCTGTACCGGCAGAACAGGACATGCCGAAGCAGTCAGGGTGGTCTTCGACCCGGATAAAGTCTCTTATGAAAAGCTTATCCGGGAGTATTTGCGGATGTTCAGACCGCGCCGGAGTTTCCCCGATGATAAAGGCCAGTATCGAGCCGCCATTTTTTATCACGACAAGAGCCAGAAAGAGACGGCGACGAGAGTTCTCGCCGAGGTGCTGGGAGAAGATAGTCGGGAGGTAGAGACCCTTCTGGAGCCGGCAGAGAAGTTTTACCCAGCCGAGGAGTATCATCAGAATTATTACGACAAGATGAGCTTCGGGCTGCGCGGTCGCTAGAAATTTTATTCTGACCAGGCTATTGAGGCGAAGGCGGCTTCGGCTGTCTCTTTGTGCTGGTCGAAGCAGTCGCCTGGAGCTGCATAATAAAGCTCGTATATGATGGCGCCGTCGCCCTTTGCATCGATGAAGATATTGACGCTTTTTAAATCTAGACCGGGCCAGCGACCTTCAATTGCAATCACTTTTCTGCCGTTCAGCGCCTTGAGGCAGGCATCCTCTACATTGAAATCATCCTTCAAGGCAAGCGGTCCGAGCACCTCCTGTAGTGCTTCTAGAATATCTTCTGTTATAGAGCCAGGCTCGCCCGCCAGGCTGTTAGCGAAACTTTCTGCTGTGGGTGCCGTCACTGGCAGTCCTCGATAGAACAGGCACAGCTGAATGCGATCATCTTCGGGGTGATGGAACTTTCTAAGAGTTCTTGGTGAATGGATGTCTTTATTGTGATGCGGCTGCTCGACCCACTTAGAGGGCAGCTCTATACTGGATATTGGTCCGAAGTCGATTTTATTGGTATAAGTTTCGTCGACTGGCATTCTTACCTCTTTCGTCTTTCTGTCTATTCTACAGCGTTCATTACCTTGAACATCTCTTCGAGAGGGATAGTTTTGTTATAGGCGTCTCCCCACTGGTTTGTGAAGTCGACCACCCAGGTTCCGACCGGTGTCTGTCTTATAGACTGGATATTGATCACGTGGGCGCCGCCGGAATTCGGACCATGACCACCGAACAGACGGTGACCGGTATGGACGAGGGCTATCGCCGGCATATTGTTCGAGTCTTGCAGGCTGAGGAGTTGATCTTTGAGCTCCTCTGTACTGCGGGCTACTTTTAAGGCTCCGGCAGAATAGTCTTGTTCTCGCCAGTAGCGGTTGTTGCCGTGCGAGTCGGGGAAGTAGTGACCACTAAGGACAAAGTTCTCTTCGTGACGACCGATTATCTGATTGTTGATGTCGGCAAGCTCCGATATGCTTATGTGGGGCGAGTCTTCCAGGACTTTGTGATTAAGTCTGCCGTCGGCACCGACACTGTATTTAACCAGTTGTTCTGCCTCTTGACCGGGCAAGCCGACTTGTTTCTGGTACATGACTATTTCGCCTGGTCCGATGTACTCGCCGTGAATGGAGCCGCCCCTTGCGTATTTGATACCGACTGCGGTGGTCTCGAACATCTGGCTTGCCCAGCTCCTGCGTCCATCAAGGTGGATGTCGTTTTCACTGCCGCGACGAAAGAGAGTATCCAGCATCCTTGCTTCTCTATCCGGCTCCAGGGCTCCAGGGACTCTGCTCATATCAATGAGGGTGCCGTCAGCGGTGACATACTTGCCGGTGGTGGCAACATCCGCCACCAGCCGAGCGAACTCTTCGGGATGTCTCTGTAGAATGCGCTTTTCTACAGTGGTGACGTTACAGGTATTGTTGCTTCCCTGGGAGACTTTCTCGGGATGAGACATCTGAAATAGAGTCTGCTCCGCCAGCTTTTGGCGTTCTACCATATTGAGCATCGAGCCTTCGTCCGCCTGGAGCAGTCTTCGTATCTGGTGGTACGATTCAGCTATTTGAGTTTCTGCCATTCCTGCCCGTTTGGCGCGCATTTCGAAGTCTTCCATCATCCGACCGAAGCGTTCTACTCGCTCGGGATGACCCAGCGATTCGCCATATTTTTTCAGGGTCAGTCTCTCGAAATTGTAATCTATATCGCTATAGCTCACCCTTCCTTTTGCGTCGATGGTCTCGACCACATTGTCCAGTCTCTGCCGGACCATATTCGGCGGTTTATCTTTTGTGCGATAGAGTAGACTACCGTCGCTCTCAACCTCGAGACCGCCTTTCCACCAGGGTTCTTCTTTGCCTTCCGGCGTCAGCCTTACCCAGTTGTCATCGCTTCTTTTCACAACCGAAGAGTTGTCCGGCAGGACTATCTCTGAGAGTTCACGATTCTCGTATTTGAAGCGCAGCCGCTGACCGGTTACGGTGGAGGCTTCGGCGACGGTGCCGTCAGGTGATACCAGTCGCGATGAGCCGGTGTAGGAGTTCACTGTGTGGCTGCCGTCCGGTCTGGTGGTCAACCAGTCCCAATTGTCTTGTTGAAACGATACCCTGCCGTCGCCCAGGGGCTGGCCCTGGCGGGTAACCAGCTTCAGCTCCGGTCCTCTGGAGGATCCGATATAGACCCGGTCGTTGGGACCAAGCGGCACGGTCTCGTTGGCGTGGAAAGAGATTCTGTCGGTGCCGCCATGTTTGATGAAGATGCCGTTGCCCTGGTCCCGGACCATTATAGTCTGCTGTATCGAGCCGGAGGAGTCATCACCACCATGAGAGCCACCACTTAGATCGGTTATATTCCACTGTCCGCGGCTCTCGTCATACTCGAGCTGGGCATGATGCCTGGCTACGCGGCGATTGAGGGCATCAGTGGGATTGTTGTTGCCGTAGACCTGGAACTTTCTGCCGACATCCACTTTATTGCCGTCCATCTCCAGCCTCTGTCCATCGAAAAAGACCTGGGTGTTGATGGTGGCTTCCACATTGGTGCCGCGCTTCGTGGCCCAGCCCTGGGAGAGGCTGAGGTTGAGCTTCTCTCCGTTTACCCTGCCGAGACGTAGCTCATCTCCGGGGGCCAGGTAAACCCGGCTGGGATTATCCATGGTGCCGTTGTATTTGACGAACTCACTGCTGTTTGCTCTTCTCACAAAGGTCCCGTTGCGGCTGTGATCATCGAAATAGAAGAGCTGTTTGTCCTCGTCCCAGCCGAACTTTCCGTGCTCCGCCGACACATACTGACCGGCGCCATCATATTCGATGCCAAGCAACTCCCGGCCCACGGCGATTTCTCTGCCGCCGTCGAAGTTTGCCGGTTTACCGTTGACCAGCATGGGCTGATCTCGTAAGAAAAACTCTGTGTTTTGATAGAGCACATTGTCCCTGTGTCCCCTGGGAGCTCTTGTGTCGGGAAGCTCATCGAAGGAGCGCGGCATCTCTATATGTGGGGGGCCGAATTCGACTCTTCTTGGTTGCAGTGCCGACTTGTAGGATGTCGCCCGGTCCCAGACCCGAAGATTCTGCTGCTTGAAGACAAAGGCGTCTTTTCCGTCTGGTGAGAAGTCCGCGCCATAGACATTGCCTTCGCCGTCGTGGTAGTACTTCTGTCCTTCCACATCGATAGGCTTCAATTCTTGATCGCCGATTTTTACGGTACCCGATTGGGGATCATAAGAGCTGTTCGCTTCATAGTTCTTCTTGGTGTAAGCACGGGCATTTTGTTTGAGTCGGACTATGGGGTTTCCACTGGCATTATCGTATGCTAGCACCTCGCCGGTTATATCAGGACTGGACGGGTTCTCGATAAATTGACCGACCCGATAATCTATTTGAGAAAAGGCTTCCTTGACCGCATTTTTCGAGAAGAGTTGTACATCGGGGCGCGAGATGAGTGAATAGGTGCCGTCACCGACGCTGAACCGCTGGTAAAAAATATTATTTTTGTCTTTGAAGAGAGTATCGCCGTTGACCTCAACCTGCTTCAGCTGAGCCAACTTCGATTCTGGAAATATTCTGACATTTCTATGCCAATCTTCTTGAATTACGACAATCAGTTGATCAGAGTCCGGATCTTTGCCAGCAACAATGGCGTCATAGTCGGCAAAGCGAGGATTATCCAGCCGCACCCTGTCTCCGCGATTGAAGCCGGTTCCTTCAATTTTGATATTGTCCGGCTCTCGTACTCTAATTGCTGTGTTAGCCTCGAAGATAAATTCGCTGCTGCCGCCCTGGCCGAATCGTACTGAGTCACCAGGCTTGAGTTCCGTTGGGGCCTCTATCCTTTTGCCGTTTACAAAGGTCCCGTTTGTGCTGTCAAGATCCTCGACTATAATTTTGCCGTCTTCGTAGCGAAACTCCGCATGCCTTCTACTAATTCCTGCTACATCCAGATGACCCCCATTGACCAGTCTTACATCGACATCATGACCTCTGCCCACAACAATGCGCTTCGCCCCCCGGGGAAATTCCAGATTCAGCCCGGATTCGGGCAGGCTCAGTTTGAAGTCTTCAAGTTCGCCGCGGACTTTTTTGCCAAAGACAAACTCAAATTGCTTAGAGAGTTTGACCCGGTCTCCCGGTTTTAGAATTCTTTCTGTTATTCTCTCTCCGTTTACATAAGTGCCGTTTCTGCTATTGGTATCGCGCAGCAGAGGTCCTTCCGGAGTAATCTCGATTTCGGCATGGCGAGCGCTTATAGTATCTGCGGGGAATTCCATATCGGCATTCTGGCCGGTGCGACCCAGGGTGACTTTGTTGCTTTTGAAGTCGATCACCTTATCTGCCAATGGGCTATAGATCTGGTATTGTCCCAGCCCTTTTTCCAGGGGCATGGCGCTATTGAAGTTGTCGCCAAAAGTGATCTGTTGCCCGAAGAATTCGTTGTTTCTGTAGAAGCCGAGCCCGATAACATCGCCGGGTTTCAAGGGGGTATAGATCTCTACCGGCACCCCGTTTACAAAGGTCTTGTTCGTATTGCTCAGGTTCATTATTTGAGGCTTGCCGTTGCCGTCTAGAAATATCTGAGCATGCTCTCGGCTGACAAAGTCGGAGCCTATTTTGACCTGCATGTCGTCACCACGACCGAGTTTGATAGTGGTGCCGTTCAGTAATTGTGGTTCGCCGTTTTCGCCGAGGCGCAAATTGAAGCCCTGAAGATCGCCTCGATTATAGCGATAGGCGCTGTCCAGATTCCTGGCCAGGTTGGTGCTGTCCACCCCTTCAAGATCCGCTGTTACGCGGCTTTTTGCTCTGGGCTCGAAGCTTTGATGGTAGTCATCACCAAATCGCTGACGCTCCGCATCGACAATCAGATGATCCAGTCCATAGGCCTCCCTTTCTAGTCCGTTATCGAAGTAGCTGTCCACCAGCTGTTTGTGCTCGGTATTGACCCGGTCGAGACGGCGCTCTATATGCGCGATTAGATGGTTTCTTATATCTCCTTCTTCAAATCCTGCCGCCAGTCCATTTTCGTCCCGGGGCAGGGACCGCCATTCGGCGAGTTTGGCTTCTATCTCTTTTGGTATCGGCTCACTATCGACATCGCCAAACATGCGGCGCATGTGGATGTTTCCTTCATCTCCATCCAGGCGCTGAAAAAGCTTGTTGACAGCGTTCGAATCCGTCGAACGTAATAGAGATCTTCCGGTAGAACTCAGAACCCGGGCTGTGTTGCCGAGGTCCATAACCTGGTCTATTTCGAAGCGATAGGCTCTGGCATCTTCGGCCAGTTTCTGAGCCCGGGCAAGTTGTTGTGGACTGAGGTCGCCCGCGTTTTTGTAGGTCTCGGCTACCCGGGCGATGAAATCTTGATCTAGAGCCCTGGCATCGATACCGGTGGCTTCCTCATAACGCGCCCGGACAAGCTCCATATTGTCGAAGTCCAGCTCTTTGTCGCTAAGACCGGCATCTTGAAGGGCTTTTCTAACGAGCAGTGTATCCTGTTCATGATGAACCAGCTCATGAAAGAGAACCCGCGGTAAGAGCTTGTCGCCGCCTGGTTCTAAGAAGGCGGTCTCATCGATTAATATAGTCCCTTCGCCGCTGCTGTAATCGCCCAGGTTGCCGTTCGGCTTTTTAGTAGTCACCTTCAACGGAGGCAGTCCACGAGCTTCGGTAAATTGATCCAGCGCTTTTTGCAGCTCCCCTACCCGTTCTCCGACTTTTTGACCGAGTCGCAAATTGGCCCGGACATGAAGATCCACCGCCCTTTGCATGTTCTGACGAGCCTGGTAGATGCCGTACTCTTCATTGAGAGCATGGTTTGGTCTGCGGGAGGCTTCTTTGATATCATCGGCACTGACGCCGCGAGCTTTCAGGTCCTCCACCATATTCGAATAGAGTTGTCTGGTCTGTTCGACCTGGTCATGCAGCTCCAGCACCTGCTCATGGGCCGGACGCAGATCGTCGGCGACGGAGCCGCCTCCCCCTCCCGTCCTATCGGCATTTTTCCAGGTCGCTATGAGGTCGACCATCTCCTGGGCGCCTTCTCTATCGAGGGCCGGGATGACACGTTCGAGGGCGGCGGTTTGTTCCGGTGCTACTGGTGGTGTAAGGGGCTCGTAGACATCGAGGTTTGCCGAATGTCGCATATGGCTGAGCGGCTCACCGGGTCTCTGACTGCGATTGATCGAGGTGAAGTGCGCCGGTCTTTGATAGGGCAGGTCGAGCATTTCGTGGGTGAGCCTGACTGCATCCTGATCTCCTGCTCTGTATTCTGCAATCATACGCTCGAACTGATCTATCTCGGCTGTCGAGAGACGACCGGGTGTCTCCCTCAGATTATCGAGAGTATCTTCTAGCGCACCGATCACTTTGCCGCTGTTTGCGGTGTTGCCGCTTGTAAGTAAAGTGCTTCTTTCTGTAAGCGAGGCGGTTCTGACAAGACCGATACGCCGACCTCGATCTGCCGTATCGAGCATCGAATTTACCAGCTCCTGGGTAGCTTTCGCCTCAATCTCATGGGGTTGCAGATTGTACAGATTGCGTTCGGCTGCTGCTAAGGCAGGAATTCTCTCTTCAATAGCTTCCCTTACCATGGCACCGACGATGATATCGTCGAGTAGCGGATGCTCATCGCGGACGAAAGCATTGAACTCTCGAGGGTCTTGCAAGAATTTTATAGAGTCGGGAATCTGGTTGCCGAATATATATTCGATATTGCTCTTTCCGTTAGGACCAACGCCTGTCAGTGTATTTACTGCCTTGAGCACATCGGGAGAATTCCCGGTGATCTTCGCCATTACATCATCCATAACGGCGGCGGCATAATGATGTGGTTGTCTGGTTAATATATTGGCTGACATGCTCACTGAGCTCATAGAATCTATCAAAGTTTCCGCCCGGGATGCATTCATCGCTATCTCAGGACCGCTGGCTGGTCTTTCTAACACTCTACCTGCCCACTGGGGATCTAATGGTCTTCCCAGTCTTCTGTCATATTCCTGCAATAATGGCGCCAGATCTTGTCCAGGTTTAACTCCTGTTTTGTCGGCCAGATAGCGAATGACGAGTTGGTCTTGTTCGACATGCTTACTTTCGTGGAGAATGGTGGCAATTATCCTGTTGAGGTTGCCGTCTGCCTCGGGCAGATCCTCGCTGCGGATCAAGTCTACTGCCGAGAGTTTTAGCTTGCCCTGACCACCTTCGTAGGCGCCAAAAGCGTCGGTTCTATATTCAATCGATAACTCGAACCGGGGAATGCCGTTGGCATCAGCAAAATCATCCAGGCTTTTCTGCATGCTCCTGGCCGATTCTTCGAATAATTCGCTGCTTTCTTTCCTTGATTTCTCCAGTAATTTATAAGGCTTGGATAGAGTCGGGTCGAAAGTAGGGTCGTTTTTATTTTTGCGGATAAGTCGTACCAGCTCGCTCTGTTGTTGCTTTATGTCTTTGATCAAGCTTTCGATTCGCTTGCTCGGCCAGGAGCCCATCGTCTCTTCCAGTTCGCTTTGTAGAACTTTGAGATTGCGATCGAGCTCAGGCGTAGCAGCAGTAAAGGGCTCGGTTCCATCAGCGATGCGATGATAGTCCGATGCCAGAGGACGGACTTCTTCTACTCCGGTGCGGTCTGCTACTGCGGAACGGGCATCAAGAGTCTCTCTAAAACCTGTGCCGGCATCGGCTCGCCAGGGTGCATTATCGCGTCCTTCTAGATAGTCGTTGACCCGTTTTACCCCGGCTGGATTATCCGGACTATAGCCTTCCAGCAGGATTCTGGCAGCTTCTCTGTCGGCGGCAGTCAATCCCGGGGAAGTCTGGAGATCTTCCAGGGCAAGGTGGACATATTCGTCAAAGTCGTCACCTAATCTGGTGCCCGGCAGAGAGTCCCTTAGTTCGTTCCAGGCACCGGAGGCCGCGTAGAGCGCATTCACCTCTTCCTGGCTGTAGCGTACTCTCGATGAAGTTGGTTTTGGTGGTGCACTGTGGCCTAGCAGCTTGCCTGCGTCATAATCACTTAAAATTGTTGCCGCTCTTTTCCTGACGCTGTCTTCGTTTAGGCGCTGTCTGAGAGCGTAGAGATTGTCTTGAATGGCAGAGCGCTGATTATAGGGCAGGCTGTTGCTTGTCTCTATGGCGAGAGCAAATATCTCTTTCTCCAGATCCTGAATTTGGTCGCCGGTGACTCTAACAGCATACCTCTCTCCATTAATGTCCATGGAGATTTCGTTGTGAGTTACCTTGACGTTGCCGGTGGTGCTGCTGATCGTCTGGTCATTGAAGCCTCGACCACTTACGCCAGTGTTATCCTTGATGCCATAGTATTCTAGGAGTGCCTCTCTAACGCTGCGAGTACCGTTGGCTTGAAACTCCTGCAGCTCTGCTTTGTATTCCACAGAGGTCTGTCTGAGCTTATGGTGATAGTATTTGATCACTCCTTCGAGGTCTTGATTGGCGAAGCTGTTGACCGCTCTGTTGTCTGATTCTCTAAGGGCTGTCTGCCACTGTCTTAGCTGTTCTCGTCCGTCAATCAGATCTGCTGGTCTTTGTAGTGAGGGTAGCGGCTGATCTACTACATTTAAAATCGGTTTTTGAGCGGTGATTTCGGCAATTCTATCTGCCACCAGGTCGACACCACTGCCGTTGAGAGTTCCCGATCTCATGTCGAACTGACCGCGATTCCAGACAATCCGCTCGACAATATTGGTTCTTTTGTCCGGTCTTTCGGTGGCGTCGAGTATGTGATATTCTCCAGTTTTTCTATTGAGCAGTATATAGTCTCCACCGGCTTGATCGGCAGCAGAGAACTTCTGGCTCTGTAGTATCGTCCAGCCCTGATCTGATAGCGATGGACCGCCGTCTGGTCCGGGAGCTTTGAGAACATGGTTTTGAATCTGCTTGAATATCTCGCCCTGGGCCATATCGGCAAAGGGGGTCTTTTCATCGGGTAGCAGGCCGTACCGTACGTCAACGGCGTAGCTGAAGGAAGAACTCTCCTGTTCCAGTCTCGCTATCTCGTCGCTACGAAATCTATCTGGCGCTTCTACTCTATCAGGACGATACTCTCTTGGTGGCGGTAGACGGGTAATGTCAGTCTCAACATCTGTCAGACCTCGGCGGATTCTTGAGTCGAATCCATAGGCTTCGGTCTCTAATCTGGATCCGGCGTAGGCATCTATGAGTTGTCTGTGTCTGGTATTGACAGTGTCGAGTCTGGATTTGAGATGTGCGACTACAGAATCTTTCAGCTCCGGTTCGAATTTGAAGTTATTCGGTAGCCCTTTGCTATTTTTGGGCTGGGTCCTCCATTGCTCCAGCGTGCTGCGAAGATTGGCCGGCATGGCATCATAGCCACCCTCTCCGAATAGTCTCCTGGCCATTTCTTCGCCAGATCCCGGACGAGCCAGGTCGGCCATGAATTCGTTCCAGTTCGCGTTGCGAGCCCCGTCTGTCAGCCGAGCCAGTCTGTTATGTATATGGCTTGCCGTGTCTGTCAGATCTCGCGACAACTCCGCCACCGGGCCGGTTCGTGCCACTTCGTCAGCCAGAACAATAGCCCGTTGCTGACGAGCCGCACTTAATGGCGGGGCATCATTGGCGGTATCGAGCACCGTTCTCATCCAGTTCTGATTGAGGTCCCTACCGGTGGCTTCTTTATAAGCTTCCTTCAGAAGCTGACTGTTTACGCCGCCGCCATCCGCATGGGACAACTGCTCTGCCGCCAGGGTGCGGATGATGTCCATGTCTTGTTGTGAGTGCACAACCTCATGAAAGACGGCTCTCGACAGGTCGCGTCCGCCGGAAGCTTTGATTAACTCGGTCCGGGGAAGCACCACCACCCCTTCTCCAAAAGAGTACCCACCGGCTGCCGCCATGTTATTCGCCAGCTCTACTTTCACTGCTGGTAGAGGCGAATTCGGGTTCTTCTGATTATGCTCGGCAACGAATCGATCTAACTCAGTTTGAACTTGATCCCTTCTCATCTGGGCAAGCTCTTCTATTCTTCGTGTCTTGCCGGCATGTTGATCTGCCAGGCTTTTCCATTCTGAGTGAAGTTGTTTAAGCTCCGAGTCTTTATGAAGGGGATGCTTTTTGCTTGTCAGCGCTTCTTGAATGGCTTCAGGACTATGTCCGGCAGCTTCAAGCCTGGCTATCTCTTGATCCAGTCTCGCTCTTGCTTCGTCCACCCGCGGGGCTAGTTCCCGGGCGAGAGTGAACTCGTCGGATAGATCTTCGCCCCAGCTTTCTCTTACCTCAGCCATGCGCTTGCCGAAGTCATCGGCCACCACTCCATTGAGCTCCGGTACCTCCTTGCTGAGGCGTTCTATCGTGGCCGCATCAGGTGCTTCTATTCTCGGTCTGTAGACTTCGGCTGCCTTAGCTGCTCCGGCGCTCAATGCAATGTTTTCGAGATGTCCGGGAGTCTCTGGTAAGCGCGCCGCCAGTCTGTCCTGACTCTGAATTAGAATTAAACCGGGCTCCGGTGCCGCAGGCTCCGGCCTGACGAAGGGAATGACATTGTCGCCGGTGCCCGCAAGGGCCTCCGGAACAGGCATATGTGGTGTCTCGGGTGTGGGTACATGTGGTTCGGATAATGGGACATGGGGCGCATCTGGGGCGGATCTCGATAGCAGCCGAGAATAGGCGTTGCCTCCCAGTTTGAATACTCCCCCGAAGCCGAAGGCGAAGGTGCCTCCCATAGTGCCCGAGAGCAGCAGTTGATCCGAGTCTATTTCGCCCCTTGTAATCAACATATTGGCTGAGTCGCCGATGACATTGCCTGCCGCTCCGGATAGACTGATAAGCCCCATCGAAGTGGCTTCGTCCTGGGCCTTTTTCAAGACCTGGCGAAGTCCGGTGCGGGCTGTTTGCTCGACAGCTTCTTTAAGACCGGTTTGCAGTCCGCTGGCAAGTTGCGCCCGGGTTACATCATCTAGCCCTTTGACTTTGCCTAGCATCTTAACGATGGCATCGTCGGCGACACCGCCACCGTGGGCGATGCCGTCTCTGACCAGTTGCATCATCCCTTTTGCCACTTCGTCTTTTACTTCTCGACTCAGTCCCTGGAAGGCTGCGTCAGCCAGTGCTCTCTCGGTGGCAGAAAGAGCCGCTTTGCGACCCAGTCCACCGACCAGGGCCAGGTGTTCTGCGCCTATGACATTGGCTGCGGTAAGCGCAGAGAATTTGACGAAATCACCCGCCAGGGTGCGCATGCCCTCATGGTCGTTGCCCATGAGCAGATATTTACCGCCGGCTCCAATGAGACCGCCTCCGACTATGACGCCACCGGTGGCGAAGAGCGCACCCAGGCTGGTGCCGCCGGTAAAAGGAGCGGCTGCCAGGGCGCCGGCTGTGATTATGCCATTGACGACAGTCTCGGCGGTGGCTTCTTTAGTTTCTCTGAACGCGTCGACGGCATTGCCTATGGCCTCGTTCAACTTTCGCATTTGCTCTGGTTCGATATGACCTTCGGTCTCCAGTCGAGCCACTTCGAAGTCGGTCAGAGCCATGCGATGCATCATGTTCCAGTTGCGAGCCAGGCTGCCGCCGATGCCGGCATCGGTAGAGGCGACCCGGTCTATATTAAATAGATGGGATTGCTCCGTGGACCACTCTGCAGTTCGGGTCAGATATTCGAATTCGCTTCTCTGGCTCGAACTCGAGAGTTCGAATAGATCAGCCCGCAACTGAGAGCCGTACTTGAGCTGATAGTCTTGTATGGCCATCGAGCGGTTCTTCTCGTCTAAACCGCTCAGTATGTCTTTGATCTCGTCCAGATCTTTGCCGGTCACAATGGCCGCTCTGATGCGATCCTCGGGATCGACCCGGGGCGTAACCACTGCCCCTTCTCCTTCAAGTATTTTAGAAGCATCGGAGCTGCGGTTGGCGAGCACCGCTTCTAGTATCTCTTTTCTGTCCGGTGATAGTTTAGCGAGGATTCTTTCTTTATCTGATTCTCCGGCTTCGCTCACCAGATAAGCCAGGCTCTGGGGAGTCGCGTTTAGAATAGCGTCTTCCAGAAAGTCTCCCTGGAGAAACTCTTCGTGGGTGCCGCCTTCCCCATCGGATATGATCCTTGTGTTCAGCTCTATCAGGGTCGATACCGGCAGATGTCCATTCTCTAGAAGCGGTCTGGCGATTTTGTCGAAGCCGGCTTCTCCGTTGAGAGCAAGGGTAGCCGCCTCGGCAAAAGCAGGATTCCTGGCCAGGCGTTCCTGCAGCCCTTCATTGGCGCCAAGCGCTTTCTGAATAGTCCGGGCAGCGTCGGCCTGGCTTAGATAGCCTTTGTCCAGTTTCTGTTCGAGCAGGTCGAAGGTCAGACTTTGCTCCGGATTGGTAGACGGATTCCATTCTCCTTTCTCCATCTGACCAAGGATAATCTGCGCCGCTTTGTAGGCGGTGCTCTTCTCTCCGCCCATGCGCTCGGCGAGCAGTTGATTCAACTCTTTTTTATAGCTGTCTTTTGGATCTCGATAGCGATCTATCTCGGCATCGGTCATCTCCGAGATCGCGCCGAGCATGGCGCCATGGTCGTCAGAGAAAGTATGATCGTTATCTTTGATTGCATCTACCAAGTCTCTTCTGACATTGGCTCTGACAGATTCGTAGAGCATCTTTTGATAGGTTTCTAAGGCTGTCTTGTTGGCGTCGCCCCGCTCTTGGAAGAATTTGGCGCGCATCTCGATAATTGCAGAGTTTGCAAGAGAGAGATCGTTGTCTTCTAGAATGTCGCCATTGATACTATATTCGGTGAAGTACTTGAGTGATTCTTTCTCTGTTTCTGATAGACCGGCTTCTTGAATCTCGCCGTTTTTGATCTTTCTGTCCAGCTCTTTCCCCTGGATATAGCGACCGAGAGCTTCTCCCGTATCGACTTCGTTGAGATGTCTTGCCACCTCACGCCCTTCCATGAAGGCGCGGAGTTCGTTGTCTTCTCTATAGGCAGCCAGCATCTCCGCTTGTTCCGCGGTCAGAGTCTCTTCTTCGATTGTTCCATTCTTCAGGCTCTCTTCCAGGGCATAGCCGCCGGATAGTTTTTGCCACTGGTCGGAAGGCAGGTCTTTCAGGGCTGGCACATTGGCGCGAAGATAGTCGGTGTTGCCTGTGTCTGCCGCGTCTATTAGCGTATCGGCGCTTCGCATTTTTTCCGCCAGCAGAGCTTTTGCTCGATCTTGATAATCTCCTGCGCCCAGGTTTTTCTCCAGGGCATCCCGCATCTGTTCATAGTATGGAGAGCTGGGAGCGCCGGCATCGCTGTCGCCAATTCCCTGGGTGAGCAGGTTGAAGGTGGCAAGGCTCATGTCCTCGATGGCGGTGGCATTGATTTCGTGGCTGTTGGTCCAGTGCGTGCCTATGGGAGCTATGTCCCGATTGATGCCGGTGCCGCCCTTTCGCAGTGCTTGATCCTCGTAGCCTGCCGCTTTGGCATCTTCGGAGAACCAGTGCGCGTCACGAAAAGCTTTGTGCCAGGATTTGTAATAGGCAAGTGCTTCTTTTTGCCCTTCTGTTTGGGGCATGGCACCATTGTCGAATAGCTGCTTGCCGTCGGCAAGCAGGGCACGTTGCTCATCGCTCAATCGAGAGAGCGCGTGCTCCATCGCTTTCTGGTCGTTGCTGAATACGCCGAAAGCTTTTTTAAATTCTGTAATCGGGCGCAGCTCTCCAAGGCGAGCATAGTCCGTCGCCTGCTCGATACTCCAGTCGTCGGTGGTGGTGTAAGAGCTTCCGTCTTCGGTATAGTGCTCCTGGGTAAAAGCCTCGCGAATCTTACCTTCGCCACCATTTTCAAGGAAGTAGTCGCGTCCTTCCTGGCTGCTGAAAGCACGCCCCGAGGCTTCGCTCATGTAGTCGAGGCGATTGCCATAGGCGCTGTCTAGAGCGGATGAGATTATCAGGGCTTGTTGTTCGGGGCTACGTTTGTCGGCACCGGTGTGGGTGGCGATAGAAATAAGGGTGCGATGATAAGGATCCCAGTCTGCTATTGTATGTCCGGCTCCGCCTTCGCCATAGAAGCGTGCCAGGTTGTTTTGACCGACCTCTCCTTCGGCATTGCCCGTGCTGAACATGCGACCGTAGGCAGCATCAATGGACAATCTTTCTGCTTCCGAAGCGCTGCCTAGAATATGTCTGGTGGATGTGAGAATCTCTTCTCTGGAGCGGTCTCGGTTCCACCACCATCTATCCATTTCCTGGGCGTCGACTTCGAGCTGGATGGCATAGTTCTCTCCCTGATTCGAGCTGGCCTCGTCATAGCCCAGGGTCTCGCTTCGTTTAAGATAGCCGGTAGCCTCTGTCAAACGGTGTCCACCCAACTCTTTATCGAGTTTAGCTGCAAGAGCATTGTGATCTTTTGCGTCGAACTGGCGACGGACCATATAGGTTTCATCGGCATCGAGCTCGCGAAGCTGAGACCTGATGTCTGCAATTTTTCCTCTCTGGGTCCAGTAGTCGAAGGTCTTTTCTATCTCTCTGGTACGAGCCTCGATGTTCATGGAGCGAATTTCTTCTCTTGACCCATCCAGTCGATTCTCGTAGGTGTTGCCGGACATCGGTCTTTCGATGCGTCTTCCTGTCTTGTGGTCTATGTGTTCGAATCCGCGCCAGACCTTGCCGTCTTCCCGGCGCTTCCAATCGAAGCCGTTTGTGGTCGTCCAGTGGTTCACCGTGCCATCGGGATAATGATAAGTCATGGTGCTTATCTCGTTTCTTCGACCCAGTACGTGGTCTGAGGCGCTGAGGTTGTAGCGGTAGCTCTCTTTTATTCCGTCTGTTCGCACCCGTTCTTCTAACAGACCGTCATAGCGGTTCTTCATAATCGAGCCGTCACCAAGCTGGGTGAGGCTGCTGCCGTCGAGGTTGTCGTAGACCAGGGCACCATCGGCGCGATAGTTGACCAGGGTGCCGTCGTCCCGGGCTTCGAACCTGCCAACCAGCATCTCTTCGCCGTGTTTGTAGATCGGGCTGCCGCTTTCGAGCGAGGCGCGGTCAAGGTCGAAGCGCTCGCCGTTGCGTATTACCGCCGAGATTGTGTTGGTGTCGCCTACATACTCGAACTCTCGAACCTGGCGTGGACGTGAGGCACCGCTAGCGGTGGTCAGAGGGCCGCTCTCCATTCTGGTCAGTCGGCCCAGGTTATCGTATATAAAGCTGGAGCCATCCGGCTCTGTGCGATTATATCCTTCTAAAGACCCTGGGCTTCCATTCTCTCCGCTGTAGTGATATTCGGTCGTGGAGAATCTTGGTTTGCCGCCTCTATAAGATTCGACTTTAGTCTCCTGCAGTTTCTGCCCGGCTTCATTAAAGGAGAGACTGCTGCCGTCGGGGCGCAGGATTTCCGTATAGGGGGGGGTATCGGCGCTATGAATTTTTCTTATAGAGCCGTCGGCGCCGACATCCAACTTGAATGTCTGGGGCTTGGCGGCACTATCTAGATTGCCCGAGGCGTCATATTTGGTCCAGTGCTCGCCGTCTTCGCTTTGCCATTGTCCTGATTCTCCTGGCAGTATAAGACTGTTGGCCTTGCCCTTTGCATCGTATCCGATACCGATGGGCTCCGAGCCCGGAGGGGTCACCGTGGTGAATCTGCCGTCTCTGGCAACAAGCACCGAGCCATCTGATTTATGGATGACCTCTTTAGAATGTCTTTCTTCAGCGCCTTCGGCTCTAGCTTCGGTATCAGCATCGAAACTGCGGAATACGAAGCTGCCGTCGGCGGTGACAGAAGCTGTGCCCGGTCCGTATTCTGAAGTGGTCTCTTTCCCCTGGACGACCTTGTGCTCCCAGGTCTTGCCTCCGTCATTTGAACTATAGCTCTCACCGCCCGGCAGACGGACAGAGTTCATATGACCGGCTTCGTCATAGCCGTATCTGGTCACAAAGCCGGCCGCGTTTCTGGTGCTGACGATTTGGCCCATGGCATTTTTCGTAACAGATGACCCGTTGTCGGCTTCTTTTGTGAGTGTTGTCTCGCCGGAGGCCGAGACTCTCTTTCTCCAGCCGTCGGTCTGTTCGATGGTGGTCTCGCCTGTGGTGCTTCTATAGGTCAGGTTGCCTTCGCTGTCTACCGAGCGGCTGCCCTCGCTGACTCTGGTGGTTCCCGCTTCCACCCATCGCTCTATGGCCTTCTCCTCTGAGCCCTCTTTTACCTTGCGGTCGTTGAGACGGTTAAATACTGTACCGTCGGGCATCTCTATGCGGGCAAGACCGCCCTGATTATTGTAGGCATACCTGGTTACGTCTCCGGAGGGAGCATTGACCTGGTGCACCCGACCCTCGGCATCGCGGAATACCGTCGAGCCATCAAGCTTGTGAACCGTCTCGAATTTTGTCTCTGCGTCTATGAAGCGAAGATTGCCTTCGGCGTCGCTTTCGATCTCGCCTTTGAATGATCTGCCGTCATTAGAAGCCCAGGAGGCCTCTTCTCCTTCTCTGGTCCATACTCTGTCACCGACGCGCACTCTATCGACAGTATCACCTAAAGCGCCGGTTTTTTCGAAGGACCAGTCGAGGCCGGTGGCAGTGGTGGCTCCTTCGATTTTTCCATCCGTATCAGTACGGCGCATGGCGCCTGTGTCCAGCAGCTCGGTGGTGGTGCCGCCTGCGGTAATGCGGAAGCCTCTGTCTGTTTTTACAATCTCTCTTTCTTCATTGCGGAAGCCGTAGGTGCCGTCCTCGTTGAAGAAAGCTTCGGCGTTTTCGATAAGATCCGGCGGTTGGCTTCCTTCTCTCAAGTAAGATCCATCGGGTTGACGCTTGAATGCGATCGCCGATTTAGAATCGACCAGCCTTTCTATGGTGCCGTCATCGGCCCGCTCTACGGTAACAGTGCTTTGATCGGGTCTTTTTACCGTTTCTAGAAATCCTGCGCTGTCGTAGGCCAGATGTCTTCCGTCGACGGTGTCGACTTCTCGACTGCCGTCGGCTACAGATACAGTCTTGTTGCCGGCGGCATCGATGACTTCACCAGTGGTGATCGCTTTCGCTTCGTCCCTTTCGTATCTGGCTGTGCGACCGGAACCTAAATCGACACCATTGAGATTCCTGTATTTGTCATGTTTAAATATGCCACCATCGGAGCGTACCGTCGTGGAGCTGAGATCGGCGCTAGATTCGGTGTATGCTCCTGTCTCTTGATTGACTCGGGCACCACCCATGGGCCTGCCTTTGTCCGTATACCAGCCGTGCTCTCCTCCTGAGGCCGCGGTCGAGCCGTCCGGTTTTTCGACATAGGTCAAGCTATGCGGTCTGGAGTATTTGAAGTTATAGACATCTCCCCGGGCGGTTCTCAACCTGGTGATATCGTTGTCCCGGTTGCGAGTTGTAATAGATCCGTCCGAGTTTCGCTCTATAGAGGTTCCAGATAAGGCGTTGGTCTCTCTGTGACCTTTGGAGCTGGCTTCTATTGTTCCCTGCCAATCTTTGCCGGTGGCGACGCGCCTCTCTCCTTCCAGTCTCATCTCTTTCCACTGGCTTCTTGCTTCGTCCGTGGCAACCCAGATCCTGTCGCTATTGTTATACCGGATGCCGGTCGGTCTGGGATCGTCGCCTTTGTATTCGAAGCGCGTTCTCAAATTGTTGGCGCTCAATATTTCGGTTATGCGCTGTTTCGAATCTACGGTAAGTAAGCTGCCGTCAAGCTGTTTTATCGTCCCGGCACCATCTGAGTCTTTTACATGGAGCCTGCCTTCGCCGTCAACGAATCTCTCTTTGCTATCCGTTGTGCCGGTGCGTTCATTGTGCCAGATACCTTCGGCATCTTTTCTCCAGGCACCACTCGGGTCTGTAAAGGCTTTCAGTTCACCATCCGGATCTCTCGAATAAGTCGACTTCTCGCCCTGGCGATTGACCGTCGCCACCACTTCACCGGTTGTGTTCCGGGTGACGGCTGTGCCATCGAGTTCGGTGCGCTTAGCCAATCCGGAGACTTTGTCAATCTCTGTGGTGGCACCGTCTGCTCCCAGAATAAGATCTCTGGTCGGACCGGATAGTCGGACCTCTCCACCTTCCAGGTTGATTAATTGAGCCTCGAAGCTCTCTGCTTTCGAGTCGAGGGTATTGCGCCAGATCTTGCCGTCTTCGGAGCGCAACTCGTGGCCGTTGCTGTCGCGAATGGCTGTGGCTATTTTAGAGCCTTCTTCTGATTCTCCTTCATAGCTGATATTTACAGTGCTGCCGTCCGGTCGGCGAATCTCGGTGACATCACCGTCGGCGTCACGCATGTAGTCTGTTCTTTGATCGCCGTCGAAGACTTGCTCATAAGACTTCGCCAGGCTGCCGTCGTCATTCCAGTGATTGACGAAGACGCCGCCGTCGGGGCGGTTGCGGATGGCACTCAGTTGAAGTCCGTTCTTGTCTGAGTTCTCGAACTCGAAGCGGGTGCCGTTTGCTGAGCTGACCGAAAAGCCGCGCCGGGTTTCGGAAGGTTCGAAGCCCATCTCTTTTAGTGCTTCGGCGCCGCCTAGATTTGCCGCCGCCAGTACCGCCAGTTCGTGGCTTCTCTGGGTCACGCCTTCTGCATTGACGTCGGCAAACTGTTTCAGAGATTCTAGAATAGCGGCGCGGTCGCCAAAGGGAGAAGCGCCCAGGCTCTCGGGATCTATTTTGGCAAGACGTTCCATATCCTGAGCCGTTAGCTGTGGTGGCGGCTCCGGCTCCGGCACGGCTGTTCTTTCTTGAAAAGTGCGCTGCACTTCGCTAAATTCGGCACCGATATGCTCGGTCTCGGTTAAAAGTCCATCGGCGCGATCGCTGTAGGTTCGCTCTTTTATACGTCCTGCCGCATCACTGGTTATCAACTCCGATTGCAGCCCATCTTCCCGTCCTGAATATTCCTTGCGGATGCTGCCGTCTTCGTTCTGGATAACGCGCGCCAGCCCATCATGCATACTCGGGTTGTTGTAGCTCACTTCCAGGCGGTATTTGTAGACAGTCTCGACTCTGTCCGAGAAGTGTCTGCTCTGCTCCCGACCGGCGCCGTCAAAAGGTGTGTACAGCACTACCTTTGCGGGCTCGCCGGATAAAAAGCGTTCAAGATTGCCGTCGGCGCGAAGCTTCCAGGGCTGGCCCAGCGCGTCTTTGCCATCGATAATCGGCGGAATTTCGGTGTTCTTGTCGGGCTTGGCGCCCTCGCGCCAGGTGATAACGGGCTCCTTATCCGGGGCGGCGCTGTCATATTCTATCGAGGCGATGGCTGGATGGTTCTCGAAGTCGGTCCGCACCTTGCCTTCGTCTTTGCCCGAAATATACTGGGTCTGCTTAATCTGCCCGAATTGCGGGTGGTTCGAGACATGTTCCACCCGTTTGCCGTCGGCGCTGTAGATGGGGGTGGAAGTTCTCTGGCGGCGCCCATCTGGATTGAGGTCGTCGGTGAGGGTCGTCGGCGCGTTGTCCCGGACTCTGTCAAGAAGCTCTTTCATCGCCGTTATTTCGGGGTCCCGGCGGTCTATGTCCGCCATCTGCTCGGCGGTAACCGGGGGGCGTTCTTTGACTATGCCATTGCCGTTGCCAGTACCGTTTTCGGATCCGTCTCCATTTGCGTTGCCGGATTCGGCATCATCCGATTGCTCGCTATTATCGGTCGAGTCGGCAGAAGCATCTTCATCGCCGGCTGCATCAGAGCTATCGGACAGGGTGGACGTGTTTTTATCGTCCTGGCTGTCCGTATCGTCTGAGAGCTTCAGGCTGGTCTCTTCTGAGTTCTGGGCCGGGTCTCTGTCGACCTCTTGCTCTTTGGGATTTTTCTTCTCGGGGGAGTTGGAATCTGACATCTTGGGGCTTTAAAGAAACTCTCGTCCTATGTTCCCGCTTACATACTTTGAATTTCATTTATCACATTAGAATCACGGCTCTTCGGTCGCGGTGTTCTTCTTCCGGGCTAGAACATTTTCTTGTGTTAATCGCCGAAATGCTGCGCAGATAGGACTTTGCGGATGCAGACTTCCAGAAAATCTCGCGAAAAATAATGCTTTTGATATTGTGAGTCCTGGCTTGGGGGCGGCATGTATATTGAGGGAATTTCAACAATTTGGTTGGTCAACTGACCAAATTCTAAGAATGCCGAAATCGAATATAAGCTCGGTCCTAGATCATAGGATTTTTCTCGAGCCCTGGACCCTAAACCCTTTTGATGGCGGCGCCGTCTATGTGCACAGCCGCACCGGAGAAAAAAGAGCCCTGTGGTGAGCACAGATAAGTGATAAATGCGCCAATGTCTTCCGGGTTGCCGAATTGTTTCATCGGCGAGAAGGTCTTCCACTCTTCTAGCACCGCTTCGACATCCCGGGCGCTTTCTTCGGCGTATTGCGCGGCTAGAGACCGTACTAAAGGGGTGTCGAAGTAGCCGGGACAGATGACATTGGCTGTGATACCATTGCCGGCTTCTTCCACGGCAATGCATTTGGCAAAGTTATTTAATCCTGCCCTGAAAGTCGACTGCACCACCGACGATGCCTCGGCCTCCAATCCGAAAATACTTCCTATGTAAATCAAGCGTCCATAGCCGTTTGTTCTCATGCCCGGCAATACTGCCCGGCTCAGCTCGATGGGGGCGCGGAGCAGAAGCTGATAGCCAAGCTCCCAGTCTTCGTCGGTGGCTTTTGAAAATGGTCTGGTCGGCGGATGGGCGGTGGAGACCACGAGGATATCGATCTCCGAAAGCCTCGCAAGCGCCTCTTTCATCAGGCGCGAGCGTTCTTCCGGGCGTGCCAGGTCGGCAGCTATGCCCGAGGCGCTGCCGCCAAGCTGGCAAACTGCCTTCTCTAAATTATCTGCCGAACGAGAGTTGAGCACTACCTTGCAACCGGAGTCGACCAGGGCCCGGGCTGCCGCATAGCCTAGCCCGTAGCTTGCCGCCGTTACCAGAGCTCTTTTGCCTGTCAGTGCTTGGGTCATTGTCCTGTTCCTTTGAGATGCCGCTGAGATGCCGCGGTCTCTCTTTCTAGAGCGCCGATCATAGCAAATCCGACCGCCAACTCTGCTAAAGAAAGCTTCGTTTATCGATATCCTGTTATAAGTAAGCGGGTATATAGATACGATTGCTTAGCGCTGGAAATTATCATGGGTCAGGAATCCACCTTTCGATGTCTTGAATGCGACCGGTCCTTCAATGGGGACCAGTCCCATTGCCCTTTCGACAATACCGAGCTTGTCGCGGTCAAACAGGATGAGTTGATAGGCAAAGTATTCGCCGATCGTTATCAGATCATCGAGTCTGTCGGGCGCGGCGGCATGAGTGTCGTCTATCGAGCCCAGCACAAGTATATCGATCGGGTGGTGGCAATAAAGCTCCTGCACAGGCATCTGGTGGATGACAGCAACAGTGTCAAGCGCTTTCAGAGAGAGGCGCGCGCCGCCAGCAGCCTTACCCATCAGAACATCATCAGTGTCTATGACTTCGGGGTCAGCGCCGAGGGTGACGCTTTTATCGTCATGGATTACTTAGAAGGGCGCGCCCTCGATGCCATGCTCGATCAGGGCGGTCCGCTTCCCGAACATGAAGCGATAGATATCATTCGCCAGGTCTGCAAAGGTCTTATCCATGCCCATAAGAAGGGCATTATCCACCGTGATCTCAAACCGGCAAACTTGATGTTGACGGTGGATGAAGATGATTCCGTTCTTGTAAGAATCGTCGACTTCGGCATAGCCAAAGTACAGGGCACCGAGGATAGAGCCTCGCAGCATCTGACGCGCACCGGGCAGGTCTTCGGCAGTCCGCTTTATATGAGCCCCGAACAGTGGTGCGGTAAGAGCGCCGACGCGCGCTCGGATATCTATTCTCTCGGTTGTCTGATGTATGAGCTTTTGTCCGGGGCGCCGCCTTTCTGCGGCAAGGATGCCATCGAGACCATGAGTATGCACCTCGATGAAAAGCCCCTGAGCTTCAAAGAGTTCAATCCGGATGTCACTGTTTCTGACCGGATGGAGGCTCTTGTGCTGCGCTGTCTGGAGAAGAAGCCCGATAAAAGATTTCGGACGGTGGCTGATTTGTTGCATGAGATACCGGAGAAGGTCTCGGCTCCTGTGGTAACGCAAGATCAGACTGTGGCGGTTCGTCTGGTGGATTTGCTCGGCACCACCCCCACCGATAGCAGTGTCAAAACCGGGCAGCCGACGACCATGAAGAGGCGCTCCCGCTTCATTCTAACCTATGAAAAGCAGGCTAAGCTAAGCACCGCTATTTTGTTGATTCTTCTAGCTTTCGTCTGGATCTATCAGGGACCGCACGAGGACCCTGGTTCTCCCGGTGCGAAGATGATCTGGCAGTTGGAGCTTTCGGTCGGTGAGACTTTGATGACAGCCGGCGCGTTTTCTCTGGCGGCGCCGATACTGGAGCTGGCGAATTGGCATGCGGAGCATCTGGATTTTATATTGAAACGACCCAACTACGAAAAGCGCTTCCAGTCTATGACCCGGCTTGCCAGCTGCTATCAACTGGCCGGTAAGAACAGCGATTTCGAGAGAGTCCTGGCGAAGTACACTGCCCTAGATCGTGAGCGCTGGGAGGTCCTGGCGCACAAGTATATTCGCGATATTAAGAGCGCCGAAGCGTACATCAAGGAGCTGAGGGATAAAGGCGAGTCCATACAGGGGCATTTGACGGAGCCCCGGTTGAACCTGGCACCATCGGTGAAAGTTGTGGTGGAGTTGGCGCGACGGCTGGATGCCAATTATTCTTATGAGCTGGAGTATCAGCTGTTGTTTCGCATGGAGCAGGTGGTGGAGAAATTATACGGTCCAAATTTTGTTGGACTGGCGGAGCTGAAAAACCAGAGAGCAAGCTGTCTGAAGAGGCAGGATCGAATTGATGTGATTGAAAACGCTGACCCCGAGCGTGGTGCCGACGGACTCTATGGCAGCATCAAAGCGATCTATGAAGTTAATCTTCGAGAGAATCTGAATCTCAAACCTGAAGAGAGCATCACGCTGGAGCAGACCAGCAAGAATCCAGGCTACATAAGGTCTATATTGTCTCTGGGTCAATGGCAAAGGGCTAACGGTAAATTGGAAGAAGCCGAGCGAAACATCAAACTTGCTCTTGAGGCCGCGAAGAAGAATGGAGAGTTCGAACCCGATGAGTTAGCCGAGTTCTATACAAGTTACGCCAACGTCCTCGAGCGCCTGGGCCGCGCGGAAGAGTCCAGGCACTGTACCGACGCGGCGCGCTGCCATCGTCAGGACTCTGCCCGAGCGCTCGGTATGCCTTACATAGAACACAGGCATTAGGTGTCGCGAGCTCGAACCGGAACCCGAAGCACACTTCGACGCACTATTCGAAAGCTAAATTGACCTGTCTGGGACAGGGAACGTTTGTCGAAGCGCTATTGCCCTATTCGGTTGCGCATGTCCGCCAGGGCGAATCTATATTGGACGTCTTCCGGACCTCTATCGGTGATGTCGGAGGTAATGTTCATATCTGGAAGCATTCCGTTCTTGTGATCATGGACGTCACCAGCCCATGTGCCATCAGGTCGAAAGAACTTCATAGATGTCACGGTGCTGGCGGAGCCCGTCTCCGGGTTGACTAATACGGTTTGTCCGATGCCTTTGCCGCCGGTCTGTTCACCGACAATCCTGGCATTCGCTTCGGCGTTTTGTCTCAATGCCGCCAGTAGTATCTCTGACGATGACATAGTATTCTCATCGACAAGGATAGTGAGGGGGGTTCCGTCTGTTCTGTCCGCAAACGCTCCCCTTGGCTCGACTATTTTTCCATCAGCAGGACTATCGTCATTTGATAAAGCCGGTTTTTCGATACTACTGGCGGTGAGTTCGAAGCTGTTGCTTCTCTCCTTGTACTCGAATTCCGCTGACGTCAGGTTCGGAACTCGCTCGAGATTGCTCATCAGTCTGCCGGATTCTAAAAACAGCGCAGCTGCCTCTAATCCTTCATCTACCTGACCACCTGGATTGGAGCGTAGATCGAGAATAATACCTCTGGCTCCTTTGAATTTGCTATCCATGAGATTGGCAAGATCCTCGGCAGTATCGCTTCCCATGAAGTTGTCGATTTTCAGGTAGGCTATGCCGGCTTCTTCGTCCGCCCAGTCTCCTGAGACATTGTGAGTGTCTTCATCAATCTCTTTGAGCAAAGTTTGGGCGATTTCCGGGGTCAAGGCGTGGGCAAATTTATCACCGGTGGATTTGACGTCTTCGTCCGCCCAGTAGATAGCATCGGCAAGTCCCTCTTCAGTGTTCGGAATCTCCAGGGTGCCTCGAAGATCCCATGCCTGGCGTGCTCTGTCTTCGCCAAGGGAGAAGCGGGCGTGGGTGCCTATATGCCAGTCATAGGCAGCCTCCGCCATGTTTTCGCCGACGGCGCCTCCTGCCTCTTGCGGAGTCTGCTCCCCTTCGGTGGCGTTGGGCGGTTTGTCACCGACTGCCTGGGGGACATCACCCTGCACGGGGGCTTCTTTGTCTCCGTCGGCAGGGGTCTCTCCCTGTTCAGTGCGGTCTTTGGCTCCGTCGGCGGGAGTGTCATCGCCCACTTTGGCGTCCGGGCTCTCGGTTCCGCTGCCATAGTCGAAGGCGAGGGTGCCGAAGTCTTTCTCGACACTCCTGGCGGCGGCGGCATTGTCCATGGCTGCTTTCTCTCCGAAGCTTTTGATGCTGGCATCGTCAACGCTGGTGATGCTGACGGCGTTTTTATCGCCGGCATCAGTCGGATTTCTGACTTCTTTTTCCAGCCCCTTAGCCGGGGCGTTATCTGTTGCCATTTAGTAATCCGGAGAGTTTGAGAGTGTCATTCGGAAGCCCCAGGGTTTTTGACCAGAACACTCCCAGAACACTCTAGAGATATACCCCCGGCAGGGCTCTTTTACCTGTCCTAATCCTTAAATCTCAAGATATAGAAGGGTTTTGTGACCTGTTGGTTTGCATGCTCTTACTGTGTGCATAATCTATTTGCCGGGAATGTCGCCTGAAAGTTTGAACAGCTCTATTGCATTCTGGGCGCTGAATCCCTGGGGCGGCAGATGAAAGCGATTATTTCGGTCTGCAGCGCTCTTCACTTCCCGGCTGAAACGGGCCAGCCGTCTTTTTCTTTTAAATTCATTTATGGAGGGGTCGGTCTTGATCTGTTCATAATCCCGATAGCACTCCAGTGAATTATCTAACATGGCGGAGAAGCGATTAGCATCGTAGGCGACCGAATCGAACATCTCCCAGACAAAAGCGGAGCCGGTGTGACCCAGCTGAATCTTACGGTCCGGAGTGATTACGCTGCATCCTGTGATTCCTTTGACGCTCGGACCACCCATCAAAGCATAAGCGAATCGCCAGCTTCTCATCGCCGGCCAGTCCAGGGGAAAGCTCTTGCTGCCAGGCTCTATAGAGACTTTGAGCGGAATGAAGGACTCTTCTATTCTTTTCTGTACTGCATCATTAGAGAGACTGACCGTCCTCATCAAACGTCCCCCCGGTCAGCAAGGGGCTGCTGCCGGACCCTTTTCGGTTTTTAAAAGGAAGAAGACGAAGATAGGCTTTTTTTCTTCTTGCGCCCGTCTTGCTGCCTCTTCCGGATTGTCGAGCCAGGCGATTCTCTGCCAGGCGAAATCGCCGGACTTTTCCTGATCGATTACCGACTGGACCTTGCGGATGGCGGCTTGCTGGTCCCACTTTTGTCTGCCCTGACCGGCAAGAGCAGGTAGAATGTGGACCTGGCTAACAATGCTAAGTGTTAGAGCGGCGAGTAAGAATAGGCTTTTTGATTTGCGACTCGATAAGAGTTTCATAGATGTTCTCTCTATACCTGACAATAATCTATCACGATAAACCTCTTACACGTTGGCTTAATGGAAAGTTGCGCAGGTATTCTTAGAAAGTTTTTGAATCAATTTCTAGTTCCATCCGACCCCATCGCCCTGGTTCGAAGAGTTAATAATCATTCTTCATTATTTGTTCATCGATGGTGCCACCAATAGTAGTGTGCTGCTATTGGTGGTTTTTAGGCGATTCGCGATATCGACAGGCGGTGGTCGATCTTTCAACAACGGTTTCCTATTGCGAGGGCGCAAAAATCTGGTAATATAATGAAAGCGCCGATTTGAATTCTCAGCTTGCGGGCGCTTACAAAACAGCTAAAGAGAGGTATAGACATGGTTGTTTATTCACGGGGTTTTGCGCCCCAAAATATTTTGACGAAAGAAGAGGCAGAAGAGGAAAAGCGCTTCTTTCTCGAAAATCTTCCTGTTCTTCTGAAGCATCAGAAGGTAGTGTTGGATAATCCGAAGTATTTCTTCTCCCTGCCTGGCTCCTTCGCCTTCGGCAGTTGGCCGTATATCCCTGGCGATGGTCCTGTCTATACAGGATATTTATTGCTGGGCTGGCAGTCTGGTGGATTACTGGAGCACTGCACCGAATGTGGTGGTTCTATCTATCTGGTGGGAGTCGGCGGATCGCCACTGAGTGGCAGTGGATCTTGCTGGGGACCATGTCTTGAGTGTGGCGAATTTAAGAGGACTTTTGAGAAGCTATCAGATAAAATGGTCTGTATTGCGGAACTGCGGCAAAACCATCCTGTTGAAAAGAGTGAGTGGGTAGAAGAAGACGGCTTCGAGTTTTGCTGGGGAGGCGGCGGAAGCGGAGTCGGAAGTGGCTTGTCGCCAGCGAAGAAGAAACGCCTGGTTCGGCGCCAGCTCGTCGAGCCATCGGATTTTAGAGAGATGATAGTGAAGCTCAATGAATTCGATTGAACGATCTGCTAAGATAGCGCCTTTGTATCGGGGATGTGAGAGGCGGCATGTCAGAACGTGCATCCGGCAAGAAACAAGTTGTGGTACTGATTCTGGTATCGGTACTTTTTCTTGCCATTGGTGTGGTCGTGACGCTGCCTCTCTTTCACTCCGAGGATAAGGCGGCGACCGATGCAAGCTATAACTATTTGCGCAAGGGCACCAATCCGCGCAGTCTTTTGCCCGATGACCTCACCGCTACCATAGTCAAAGAGAAAGAAGCCTGGGTGGCCAACGGGCCGGTAACGGAAAAACAGCTGGCTGAGTTCGCGCGCGATCACAAACCAATCGACCAGCTCAAGCTGCGCAGCTCTGACGTGGGGGCGCAGGAGCTTTCGGCGCTTAAAGAAGATTGTGGTTTGAGAATACTGAGGGTGTGCAATAGCGATCTCGATAGAGAGGCTTTACAGGTTCTCTCTTGTATAAGGAGCCTTCGCGCTCTGGTTCTGGAAGACAATCGGCTGTCTCCAGGCTACATTCGCAGTCTCACCGGTCCTGCCGAACTTACTACCCTTGTTATTAACCAAAATGACCTCGATAGGCGGTTTCTGGGGGGGGTTACGGAGCGCGTTCCCTGTCCTTGAGGTATTGGATATTTCCAGAACCTTGATTAAGTTTGACGACCTGGATGCGTTAACGGCGCAGCCAAAGTTGCGCGAACTTTGGCTCTATGGTTGTCCCAACATCTCTAATGCAGATGCGGCTGCGCTTCGAAAGAAGATGCCGAAGGTGACTGTCTATCATGGCGACTGGGGCGACCAGCGGAAGCATTGAGACCAGACAAGTGACTTCGTTAGTGTGGCTCTACTATTTTGCTTTTGCGTTCATGCGAGTGGGGTCTCCGAAATAGAAGTCTAGAATGTCTTCGATAGCTTCTTCCGGCGTTTCCCAAATGTTTTGAAAATCACCTATCCCCATTTTTGGAGTGCTCTCTTGAGAGTGAACAATCCATTTGTTGTCTTTGCGAAACAGGACAACCATTGGTGCATCCATCTCTGGAGGCGATTCCATATCGCCGATAACAATAAAACTGGCTTCGTAGCCCGGTATGTGATTGCCCTCAACATTACTGGGCTTGCCAATTCTGACCCCACGCGACCATCCGTGATCTTGGGGATAGGGCTGGGAAACATAAAGGCCTCGGTCAAGTAGGAGTTGCAACAAGCTTGTGTTTATCTGCTGTTCGAGACTCTCACCTAATCTGGCCTGGTGAAGGCAGAGTATTGCTTCGATAAGTGGCAAGACCCGGCTTCCCTGGTCGGATTCAACTGTCAGTTGCATATTTTTAAAATGGCCTATCCATATATTTGACCCAAGTTCAACTCTAATTTTAGAGTCATTGCCGCTAACAGCGAATGCCATTCGCAATTTCTCTCCCTTTGCGTTTTCCAAAGAAACGAGATACTTGTCTTCATTCTCTAGATTTTCGTCTAGCTTTATTGATAGTGGCATCAGATCTAGAAGCGGTGAATCGGGTAGAGCTATCTTCTGTTCGTAAGCTGATGCGAGTGAGCCTATAGCACGAGTACTCCATGCTCCAAAATGAGCGTGATAAAGGGCGTCAAGTTGGAATTGTTCGTCTGAACAGATCAAGGGGAATTCTCCACATTCCTTAGTGAATGTGTAGGAGCGATTCAGACCTTTATATTTCGTACGTAGCGTTAGTTTGTTGGCTGAATCGATAGCAATTGCTGTCGGCTTTATGTCGTTCATATAGTTTGCTATTCGCTAATTGTCTCTGCTAAGGTTGGCTTGATGAAGGTAAAGAATGCAATTCAGTAAATGCTCTGTGCCGTTGTCCAGTCGCTTGTCTAAATGCCAGGTAGTGATGACTCGCTCTGCATTGCAAAGGATGTCGTTCCAGCTGATCTTTACCCTCTCGGTGCCTCCGCTGACATTGAAGATCATCGATTGGTTCGCATTTGTGTCAGATTCTGCTTTAAATATCCATCTTCCTTTAGTTTTGTCATGTTCCATGCTGATCGTTGTAGGTTCGAAAAATTTGCCTTCTAGAGCTGCAATTTTTCGATGTCTTGCATAATCAAATGAAACCACTGCACTTTCAATGAGGTATGCAGTTGGATCGTTATGGGTTGCGAACAGGAATTCATCATCCATATCAACACAACCGCGTGCTTCCGACAGAGAAGAAAAGCCCTCGTGGATTCCTTTCATCGAAAACCCGTAGGTGTAAATTGTGCCGTCCTTTGAAAGATGAGCAATATATCTGTCAGGGTTTTCTACTTCAAGTTTAAGCGGAACAAAAGCTAGCATTAGTACTTTGTCCTCCCCTGTTGCCAACTGCTATCGTTCTCTTGTCTTGCAAGATGCATGCAGAATATGGACTTTATCAACATTCGATCTTTGTCACTGGCAGTTGACTTAATCGTTAGACGCATGTTGTCGAACTTGCCATGCCATTCTTTGCCGGATTCGGATAACAGATATATTTCATCGTAACGACGAATCTCAAACAGTCTTGGTTGAGTTTTGCTGTTATTGAAATCGACCTGATATAGAGTCGTATCCGGGCTGGACGAGTCCTGCACCTTTAAAGAAATTGATTGATTTTGAATGTACTGTTCAGGCTCTATTTTGATTCTGGTTTCGTATTCACCCAGCAGTGCTGACGCCGCTCGGGTAATCCATGAACCTATGCCGGCGTTTAAAACAGCCAATTTGAGAAATGAGCTGTTCCCATTTAGCACTGGTACTGGGCCGTGCTCGAGTTTGAATTCGAAGCTTCTTTCTTGATCGCCGCACAGTGCGCAAAGAGTTAGTTTGGTGTTTGAATAAGCTGTTAGTCGCAGGGGGTGCAGGACTTTCATACTCGATAGGTCAGCTCCTCATCTGAAACAGAAGTCTCCAGTTATTTATTCGAAAAATTTGTAAGCTTTCATCTCGTATATTGACTTTCGCAGTGAATCGCCTGGTGAAGCCGAAGTATAGCTTTCAAAAGAGGATTGATCGACGGATCGTTCTCTTTGAAAATGTATCGTCCATTTTCTAGCCAGCTTACGCACTTTCCATATTCCCAGCGTGCTTCTTGCTCAATATTGTCACCACTAACGACGAATTCAAAACTCCGATTCGGTTCTTCTCTTCCTTCAAATTCAACTATATACAAAGCTTTGTCATTTGAGGTATTGCCTACTATTAGAGAAACTGGTATCAAAGAGTCAGGGAAGCTCTGAGTGACGCATTTACCATTTTGTCTCGCAATGTCAAAAGTAATTAGGCATCGACCGAACCATTCTGCTCCAGGGTCATTGTTGGTATCAAGATAGTATCTGTCATCATAGTCTTCTATGCCCCGTGGATTGTCTCCAAAGGAAAATATGTACTGCACTCTAGAATCTTCTCGAGTGAACGTGCCGATATAGGTATTCTCATCTTTTGCTTTAATTGAGATTGGCATTAAATTTTTCATCGACCTTTTCCCATTATCCTTTTACCTGTATCTGCTTCTCTACGAATCTACCAGACCAACAATTTCTAGCGAAGTCTTTCACGGATATTTCATAAGAAAATCCCTTTGGGTCAAGAATAATCATATCTCCTGCATCGTTCAATCCTTTTACAACCACGGCGTGTCCACTTTTGCCATATGCTCTAATTTCGGCTGCCCAGGGAGTTCCCGCTGAGTTAAGGCGATTAATCTGATTTAGGTCATCCGGATCTGCGAAACGGAAGCTCCATTCTGGGTCATCTGCCTTGAGTTCCCGGGCAAGCCACTTTAGGTCAACTGTGGAGTCAGGCTTTCTCATCTCCGGATGAAAGTATTGCATAAGCTCAGCATGCAGCGATTCTTGCTTTAGGCGACCGTTGGTCAACATCTCACCGCAGGCTGAAACGCAAGCATTTTCATGATGCTGAACTACAACATCAGGGCTGAACCGCTTGTTTTTTATTAGGGAGTCAAGCGAAAGATAGGTCTCTTCTCCGAATCCCGGTCTTTTGGAAATGTCTTTGTCTGGAACCTTACCTGAGTCATGCTGGTGTGAGAAAAGAATAGTCTCATCTTTGATTTCGTCGGTAATTCTGCCACCTTCACCGGCGGTGGCATAGGCGGGGCGCAGTTCGCCGTGTCTTGGACCGGGGAATAGTCGATCGAGAAATTCTCCGAATTTCTGACAGAAGGCTTGCTTGTCTTCTGGCTTCAGCTTCTTCAAGGTGTCGGTGAGATCTTCCAGTCTCTCCACAATTCTGGCACTCTTGCCAATTTTTGCCATAGCTCCGGGCACCGCGATGTTCGTCAGCAACTCGCTGGCTACTTCCGCTTTCTCGCCCGGTGGAAGCGACTGCCAGCGTCGATTTATCTCTGCGCCCAATACAGATAAATCGCGCAAGGGCTTTCCATAGTCTCCGGTCACGCCCACTTCTCCCAGATACTTCTCGGTCACGCCCCACAGCTTGACGCCGGTGACCATGGCGCCCCCTATGGCTTCTCCCGCCTGAGCGCTGGTTTCTAAAGCTCTTGGATTATTAGTCATGACGTCCTGGCCAAACTGCCAGATTTTGCCCACGGTTTGACCGAGACCGACGACGTCGTCCACCATGCCCATTACACTTTTGTTGACACCTTTCTGAGTCCCCAGCCAGATTTCGCTGCCCTGCTTGCCGAGCTCTGCCTGAAACGCTTCGATGCCGGCGCCAATTACTTGTGCTTGCTTATCTAGCGGCAGTTTACTGATTTTGTCAAATACAGAGATAGGTGTGACTTCAGGCGTCAGCGCTTTGTGCACACCCGCATCTTCGGCTCCGCCGCTGTCGATGGACACACCGAAAAGAGATGCTGTGACGTCGGATTTTAGCTGGTTTATTGCTCGGTCCCGATCCGGACCAGGCTGCATGTGCTGTTCTATTTGCTGGCGCATGGTCAGCGCGCTGTCCACCAGTTTGTTTTCTGGGGCAAGGGCTCGCATGGTATCGGTGGTGATGTTCTCCAGCTCGGTGTCGGTTCCTGGAATTACTCCACTGAGAGTGATGCCGCCGTCGGGGCGGTGCACTTCTTTAAATCCGCCAAGCGGCGTAGGGCGGTCACGATTGAATTCGAGATCTTTCAGATCCCTCAGATCCTTTTCGGTACCGCCATCAAGGCGCGAGACCTTGCGTTTATTGCCATCGCTATCGAGAGCCTCTATCGTCACGCTCTCGGCACTATCATGGCCTCCGGCGGAGCCGTCATGCTTGTTGGTCCGCTGGCTTTCAATGGCCGCCATCCCCTTAGCATCTGCCTGGGATTTTTCGGCGACTTTCGGGTCGAGAGCCGACTTCTCTCCGGCTTTATTCTCGATATTCTTGTCGCCATTGTGCGATGTGTTACTGGCGTCTTTGGCGTGGTTGTGAGGACGGTCCGGCATGTATTTTGAATCGTTTTTGCTGATGCTTAGCTCTATGAATTGTGGACAGGGCTTCCTCTTGTACAGACATTTATACCCATTACAGAAGATGGATGTAATGTGGATTTGTGCAGTCGCCGCAGAGTTAATACTTCGATGCTTCGCCAGGCATATAATACCCAGGTACAGGCTGGCGAAGGCGCTTACAGGGGAATAGATGATGGTATCCAGGCAGGCGACGGAAATAGATAGAGAGCGGCTTCAGGCGCTCATTAAGGAAGAGCAAGCTCTGTTCATTGAGCGTCATCCTCGCTCTAAAGAGCTTTTCGAGCGCGCCAAGTCTCATCTTATTGCCGGTGTTCCCATGAACTGGATGGTTAAGTGGGCGTCTCCTTATCCGGTCTTTGTGGAGAGCGCTAACGGAGCGCGTTTCAAGGATGTGGACGGTATAGATTATGTCGACCTGTGTCTGGGCGACACCGGCGCCATGACCGGACATTCGCCGGCTGCTTCCACTGCGCGGATCAAAGAACAGCTAGATCGTGGTATCACCTGCATGCTGCCCACCGAAAACAGTCTTTATGTCGCAGAAGAATTGACCAGGAGATTCGGCTTGCCTTACTGGCAGTTTGCCCTCACCGCCACCGATGCCAATCGCTTCTCGCTGCGGCTGGCGCGCCGCTTGACCGGACGCCCTTATGTACTTGTTTTCAACTGGTGCTATCATGGCACCGTCGACGAGTCATTCATAATTTTAGAAGACGGTAAAGCCCGGGCTCGCCATGGCAACTGTGGACCTCAGATAGATCCTGTCCAGACCACAAAGGTGATTGAATTCAACGATATAGAGGCGTTGCGAAAGGCGCTTGCCCCGGGGGATGTAGCCTGTGTTCTGGCAGAGCCTGTGATGACCAATATCGGCATCGTGCATCCGGCACCCGGCTATTTGGACGCATTGAGGGAGATCACCAAAGAGACCGGCACTCTTCTGATACTGGACGAGACCCACACTATTTGCACCGGTCCTGGTGGCTATACAGGTAAGTATGGACTGAAGCCGGATATGCTCACCATAGGTAAGCCTATTGGCAGCGGCATCCCCGGTGCTGCCTATGGTGTCACCGAGGAGCTGGCGAGAAAAATTCAAGAACAATCCAGTGTAGAGGTCTGCGATACATCAGGTATAGGCGGCACCCTTGCCGGCAACGCTCTTTCAATCGCTGCCATGCGTGCCACTTTAGAAGAAGTTCTAACAGAAGAAGCCTATGAAAAGACCATTCCACTGTGCGACCGTTTTGTGGAAGGGGTTGAGCAGGTTATCGAAGAGTACAGGCTGCCCTGGACGGTGCGTCAACTAGGCTGTCGGGCAGAGTACTGGTTCTCGGAGCAGTCTCCGGTGAATGGTGGCGAAGCTGCCGCCGCCGGGGATTTCGAGCTGGATCAATACATGCATCTGGCTGCCCTCAATCGTGGTGTCTTGATGACACCATTCCATAATATGGCGCTGGTATCACCTGCCACCACAGCCGAAGACATAGACCGACATACTGAAGCGTTTAGAGAGTCGGTGCAGAGGCTCGTTTCTCTGAATTGATAGTCCGTTGGATTTCTATGACTTGCCGAATTTTTCTGCGTTCAGTCATGCAGAATTGAGGTCAAGGTTCTGGAAACCAGGTTTCTCGCAGGCAAATCTTTTACGATTTCCGCAATCTCTTCTATCGTTTCCTCGTATTTGTCAATACTTTCTGCCGACGACACAGCAGTGGAATATGCTGACAAAATATCGAGGTTGCTTATCTCGTATCCATACCCCATAGAGATCCAGCGCAGAGACGCCAGCGCTATTGGCAAGGCGAATTCAGGGTTGGACTTAGAGAACTTCTTTGCTGTTCGGAGCAAAGTTAGCGGATCACAAGAAGATTTTGTTTGGGCCAGCTCCAGTGCGATATCGAGTCTTTCAGCCTCTCTGGCCGAGGTAAACCATTTGCCTTCTTCTCCCGGTGTGCTATTTATCAAATCCTGCAAAATTACATTTTTGTCGATGCCGGGATATTTCTTGGCGATTGCTTTGTAAGTTGCCAGGTAAGTCTGTCGGTAATTCGCTTTCAGACCAAAGAGGCGGTAGGCTTCTTCTTCTCTGCCGGCGGATATCAAGATCTCTTCGCATAGAGCAGGCAGGCTTTCTCGATTAACTAGATTGTAAGGATCGGAGATTTGCTGGGCGTATGTCAGTGATTCATCTACTTTTCCCATTGCCGCCAGGGCTTTTACGCCCCAGGTTTTGTAGAGCTCTACACGACGAGAATTGGAATCGAGAAGATCTAAGATGGTGCTGTATTTGCCGCAAGCATAGAGAGAGCTCAGGCAGGCATTGCAGCCCTTGAAATAGAAACCAGATCCGGTGCTGTCATTGAATGCAGTCCGAGTTCCATCGATCAGTTCGGAAGCCCACTGCGCTGCCACCAATTGAGAGCCGCAGAATTCTCCCCATAGTTCTCCCAGGCTATCTAGATAGCCCATATTGTCTTCGAGATAGGTCTGCCAGAGCCGGTCGAGCCATTGCCGACGTTTTTCGACATCCGCTTCAGAATTGGCTATTATTGGTGCCAGCTCTTTAATCGCGCCAAATACTGCGCTTCCCATACCGCCCGATGACCCGTCCACTTGTTGGATAGCCGGGACGAGGCGTTCTAAGAAAAGCACGGCACCTTCTGCGGCCAGGGCAGAATTGCTTTTAGCAACTTTTTTGATCTCTTTGACGGCTTCTTTTACCCGTTTGATCGCCGGCTGTGATCTCCATCCAAACGCGTTCTTGCGGAAACGAGTTCGAAATTCCCATTGATGTTTCTCTGTTTTCACGGTCATAAAAATTGCTGTTTATCAGTGGAGCTTTTGGAAGTGGTATTTTACCATTGTCTATCCGCAGGTTCAGTTATTGAGCCAGTACATCATTGATTTGCGATGTTTTCAGTCGACTCTCTGCCAGTAGAAATTTCTCTTTCTCGATAAGACATTCTGTCTCGTGTTCGTGCTGTTATACGCGTTTTTCAGAATCGAGCTTCCTCCGCCTCCGTGAAAGGTGATCAGAGACGGTTGAAAGAACGAACCTACATATCGGGGTTTTTGAGGGTGCTTCGAGTCGAGGGTCGGATCGAATGGGACCCATCCTGCGCCGGGGAAATAAACCTCGCACCAGCGGTGACCCTGGCTGTCTGTGTATGGTGCGGAGCGTCTCAGTCGCGAGCCTGCCGCGAATCTAGTCGGCATGCCGGTGGCCCGGCAGAGCGCGCTGAAGACGTAGCTGTACTCCGAGCAACTGCCGGTGCCCCTGGCAAGTACCTGAGGGGCGCTGTCCCATCGTCCCTCCTCTTTGTATTTTAAATTGCTCGCCACATAATGATGAATCGCACGGACTCGGTCATCTTGCCTGGGATATTTGATAATGAAATGGCGGGCAAGATTTTTGATTAGGCTGTTCTCCAGGTCGTATATACGGGTGATGTTCCCGGCATAAGCTTTTTTAATTTCTTCGGGTATGGCTTCGCCCCGGCTACTTTGAATTTTGGAAAAGACTTCGGCTGGTGGTGGCAGGGCGCCGAACGAGACTTCGCTCTCATAGCCGAATTCCAGAGTCTGTCCTGGATTTACCCGGTCTACCTGGAACGTGAGGATTTTCTGTCCATACTGATCTTGCTCGACTTTCACTGGTGCTTGGCTGTTGGTTTGCGGATTCAATTTGCGGATTCTCTGGGTTGGTCCGTCTCCCGGGGCTGCTATCGCCACCTTCACCTTGTCCACTGCAGCGGCACCGGAATTGGTTATGGAATGCACAAAGCGAATTTTGTACCAGGTCCGGTCTTGATTCTTGCGAGCACCCGAATTCTCTTTGGAAGTCGGTGATGAGGCTTCTGTCGGGCAGGATAATGTCATTAGAAGGAAAAATCCTGCCAGTATCTGGTTCAAGGATCTTGGGTGCGATGATAATAGGTTGATAATCTTATACTCCTGGCCGACTATAAAGTTCTGACAATAGGAATAGATTATAGCCTTTGTGGAGATTGGAGCGTAAGGGGGATGGAATGGAGAGTTGCAGATTCGAAAGTAGTACGGGCATCCCTCATCCCTCTATGTATAATAGGGATAATCAAGTCGTTCTCGGGCGTTCCGGTATAAAGATCTATGTCAAGGACTCAGCACCAGGTGTCTATGCCTGAGATCGGCAGGCGCTTCCAAAGCGTTGATAGAACCAGGTCATCGGTTCGAGGCAGCAACTTTGATGTCACTACCAATGGTGCTAATTCAAAGTGGATGAGTTTTGCTCCAGGGGCTGGCGGAATTTGCGAATTTAATTTCTTGAGCCGCAGTTTTTAGGGTGGGTACCAAGCTGATTTCGTTTGCACTCCTAAAATCGGAAGAGAGAACGTCTTTTAACTTTATGCGAATACTCTACTACTTTTATCTACTGGCATTTGCGATTTCGACCTGGATCATTCTTGATTTTGCTTTCTTTCAGGATGGCTTTATCCTCCCTGCCTTAGAGCGGCAGAGGTCTTCTTTCAATCGCGGTAGAAATGGCATCTGGTTGAGGTACCGATGGTATTTCGGAGAACATTGCGAGGCAGAGCGTGAGCGTTTGCTCAAGCGTCTTGCCGAGGGTCAAATGCGCTTTGCCTACTTTCATGTCCGTTCTACTGACAGCCAGGGCAAGCTCATTTATCGTTTTCCTGAAAACGCGAGGCTATTGAATGAGGCGATCGATTGCAGTCTTCCCGGGCTAAAGAGTATTGCCTGGGTTTATGTGCCGAGCAAATACGAGATTTCAGGGGGCGGTGACGGAGATGGGGGCCGGAAGAAATCTGGTGTCGACCTCAGCGACCGGGCGGTGCGTAAAAATCTGGTCGAACAGGCCGTCTGGTTGGTTGACCATTGCGGCTTCGATGGAGTGCAATGGGACTATGAGTTTTTCCCCGATGGAGAGCCGGACTTCCCAGCCCTTTTGCAGGAGACGAGAGCGGCTCTGGGTAAAGAGGCTTATATATCGGTGGCTTCTCCTATGTGGTATCCAGGTACTCTGTGGGGCTGGAGTGCAGACTACTTCAGTGTCATAGCAAAGCACTGCGATCAGATAGCGGTGATGGGTTATGACTCTTTCTTCTATTTCCCCCGGGCTTACGCATGGTTGATGGAGATGCAGGTGGTCGAAGTTTGCCGGGCGGCTTCTTTGTCCGGTTCCGATTGCAAAGTGATGATAGGCATTCCTGTCTATGATGGTGGTACCGCCGGGCATATCACCCACACAGAGAACATTGTCACCGCATTATATGGAGTGAGAAAGGGGCTGGGCAGGGCCGACGCAAGTACCGGCGTCTTTCAGGGGGTTTCGCCTTTTGCTGAGTACACCGTGGATGAAGAGGAGTGGGAACAATATCGTAAGTGGTGGCTGGAATAGATCTTTCTCTTGGCTGCTAGTTGTTGAAAGGGTCGTACCCATTATTGTTGGTTTCCCAGCCATTGAGGGCGGCGAACGCCGTGAGCAGGAAGGGAGCAGTGCTGCACAACAGTAGAATAATCACCGACAGGGACCAGCCTTTTTCCACCACGGCCTCGGCTGGATTTTTGGGATTATAAAAGATGGTGATGCCGCGCCCGATTTCTGGGTCTATTCCATCAATCTTTGTTTTGCTGGCTCCCGGACGAAAGTTGGTTTCCAGACCGACTTTATGTGCAAGCAGATCCACCGCGGTCTGGTTCGAAGTGGTGTAGGTTCCTTTGCCGACTTTGAATATTATGAGGCGATGGTCGGCTTCATTTTCGCGAATCACTCCGTTAGCAGGTATCCAATTCTCTGTGTCGCTGACCAGCTTGGCCAGAACTACGGAGCTGGCGATACAGATGACGGCGACGATGGTTAGAAGGAATGGCATGAAGTTCACTTGGAAGTTGTCAGTTCTTTTAGTGTAAGACTGCCGGAGGGAACGGTCAACTTGAAAAGTATTACAAAGGAATATATAGGACCTGAGTTCTCTCCCTTTTTCGAGTCTTTCTGAAGCGACAAGGGGGTCTTGACGCTTTGTTTTACTGAGACCTATGCGGGGCTTGTGTTTGTTTTCGGCTCTGGTACATTCGAAAAGAAGCTGTTTCTTTTGAACCCGGCGAGTCTGTTCAGGCTCCCGGAAGCGAGGCGATCTCAAATGCAGGAAGTCTTGCCGAGTACTTTGAATATGCTACAGCGGATCTTCGATGAGGAGACCATTCGGCTTGCGCTTGCTCTGGCAAGAGAAGAAGTCGATCTGAAGATCGAGTATTTTGTCGAGAGCGGAGATCTGCTATATGGACAGCTCATCAGCAATAGTCTTATTGTGGCATCCACCTGTATTCACTTTAAAAGTCTACCTTCGGTTATTTGTTGTATCGAGTGTTCTTGTACTAAAGGCGGAGCTTGCCAACATAGCGCTCTGGCTCTGGGTAGTATCCTGCTGTGGAGTCCCAGGCGACAGACCGCGCCTATCGAATTGGTCAAGAGAAGCCGGTGTTTGTTTACAAGCTGGTGGCATACGGGACCATAGAGCAGAAATTGATGGTTTTGCAAGCAAAGAAACGAGAGCTTGCTCAAGGGATCTATGACGATCGGGGCAACGCCGACACGCACTTCTCTGAAGGGGATCTGGAGCATCTTCTTGCGCCTATCGGAAGAGAAGATGACTAGAAGAAGAGAAGGAGAGATGTTACATCCAATGGTCTTTCTATTTCGAGCGTAAGTATGGGGAGTTTTGATTCGAGATTTTAGATTAATTCTGTTCCCGAAATGGGAAATTTTCTTGTCGATAAGTTCCCAATGTGGGAAAATGCAATATTGAGGAGTGTGTAATGCAGGTCATTCACTGGGGAAGAGCCCGCCAATTCTATAAGAAGCATAGGCTGGCTGAGGCGCCTCTCAAGCAATGGAGAACGGTTGTTCTAGCAGCCGATTGGAAAACTTTCCCAGATGTTCGAGAGACCTTCAATACGGCTGATTGGGTTGATGGCAAGATCGTCTTCGATATCAAAGGAAATGATTATAGATTAGTTGCCATAGCGAATTTCAAAAACGGGAAACTATATATTCGCCACGTGATGACGCATCAAGAATACGACGAAAGCAGCTGGAAGAACTAGGAGGCAGAGCAGTGTCGACAGCCATAAGTGATGACAATAAAGCATACAAAAAGCTGATCAATCGTTTTCCGCTTCGCCCCATACGTGATGATGAACAGAATGAGCAAGCAGCAAAAATTTGCGACCAGCTTCTTGACCGAATCGATTCATTGAGTCCCTCTGAGAGCGACTATCTAGAAGTATTGAGCGATCTAGTCGCCAAGTATGAATCTAAATGGGATTCTGAATGCGCTTCCTTGACTCCACGCGAACTTATTCGCTACCTCATGGACCAGAACGATCTTGCTCAGAAAGATCTGGTGCCAGAATTTGGTTCGCCCAGTCGTGTATCAGAGTTTTTGAAGGGCGAAAGGGATCTCAGTCTGGAACAGGCAAAGCGAATTGCTGCGCGCTTTCGGTTGAATATAGCTGCCCTGATTTAGATAGAACATACTCGTAGCAGCGCGTTTCTTTATAGACCGGATTTTGCTTCTATTCTGCCGGAATCTATTGCGTCAAGAAAACGCTTATAGTCCCTTTCATTCTGTTCGGCATAGTTTCTAGCGAACTCTGTCACTGCATCTGGTACCGCTGAGTTTTTGCCGATATATCCTGCCAGCACCGCCGCGTCGCCGGAGCGCGAGTGGGCTCGTGCCAGCGCCCAGCCGCACTTCTGGGCATAGGCTAGCATCTCTCTGGGAGAGAACGCCTCGACGGCGATTTTTACTTTCACATCACGCAGTTGCCGCACATAAAAATGGCGTTTGTCTTCCAGTATGCCGACGAAGTGCCCGAGAAAAATATCACTGGCAGCCTGCATGAGCCTCTGTCCAAAAACGACCCGCTCTCCGTGGGTTTGAAATGCCGGAAACTTGTTGCAACTCTCCAGCACCGAGTGGCTTGCTTGCTTGACCTGAAGAAATAAGGGATCACCATCTTCGGCGAAGAATAAAGCGATCATGCAATAGGTCCCCACACTGCCTACACCGACCACTTTGACGGCGGTGTCCACGAAGTGATAGCGATCGAGCAGCACCCGGCGCTCCGCCGGCAGAGAATCCCGGTATTTCTCCAGGGCGTCTTTTATAGCCGCCTGAAACTCTGGGCTGCCATATTTCTCATCGTGAAAAATCAAAGGCGGTTTATCTTTGATGGTCGGTGTGCCGTCCACCAGATGCCCTATTTTAAGAAACTCCGCAATTGAGTCCCTTGCCACCGCTTTTTTCAGCTCTTTCTTTCGATCTTTGCTGTATTTTTTGTTATAGCCTTGCTCGATCAACTCTTCGAAACAGAGGAAGTCATACCAGGCGGCAAGGGTCTTCATCTGCGCCAGCTCGGCCATTTTAGCTCGGTAGCTCTCGACCATTTTGCTGGCGGCGGCGGCGCCCTCGGCTGCTTTGTGACCATTGTGTTTGCTTGCAATAACTATGCTGGCGGCAAGTCTTTTCAGGTCCCATTCCCAGGGGGCAGGAAAAGTCTCGTCAAAGTCGTTAATGTCGAAAACAATATTTCTCTCCGGCGTGGCGAATGCCCCGAAGTTACAGAGGTGGCTGTCTCCGCAGGACTGCACGGCATAGCCGGTATCGGGCGTTTCGGCCAGGTCGGAAGCCATCAAGATGGCTGCACCGCGGAAGAAGGCGAAGGGTGAAGTAGCCATGCGACCGTATCTAATGGGCACCAGATTCTCAATGCGACCCTGGCTCGATTTGACCAGAAGCTCCACGGGATCAGGGCGTTTCTGCCAGTCTATGGTGTACTCGCCCTGGGCTTCTCTAGAGCATATTTCGCGCATGGCAACGCCCAGGGCAAATCTGTCCTCGCGCGTGCGCGTATGGGCAGGTTTCTCGAGATAATCAGCGTGTAATGGACTTCTGGTTGTCGATGCTTTCATGCGCAGCCTGCTCCGGGGTCGAGGGGATTTCCCATCAAGTAATCTACCAGGATCCCGACCGGTCATAACTATGCTGGAAGACTTTCCGGTCTCCGGGTGATTAAATTTCGGAGCAAGGTCGAAGGTTCTCTTCCGGTTGGCGAGAATCTTCGACTAGCGCATCGGAATGCCCTCGTTGGGGACCACCCTCAAATCCAGATGAATATAGGCGTGACCCCGGCAAGGCACCCCCCGGGAGGTTACCTTTATAGGAACGTGCCATTTTGGAAATGGCATATCGGGAACGGTGAAAGTGATACTGTTTTCGGTGGACGACCTGACGTTTGCTCTGTAATTGCCGACGGTTACAATATTCTCCGCATTCACAGGCGAGAAGCCGGTTCCACTTATGGTTACTGGTTCTCTGGGCATGGTGGAAAGCATGTCCACCCAGGTGATTTTTGGATGCGAGCGCACCGAGACTTTGAAAGGCTCGCTTTTGACCGACGAAGCTGAGACGATTAAATCTTGCTCTCCACCTTCCAAATCTCCGCTAAATTTGGCTGTGATTTCGCCGGGGCTGGAGCTGAGAGGTTTTACATGCTTCTTGCCCAGGTAGACTTTGAGGTGTTTTAAGTCGCTTGAGAAATTAGTGCCCGAGATTTTAATCGTGTCGTTCGTTTTTATAGAATCAGGACTGACACTGGATATGGTGGGCTTTTGAATATAGAGGCTCCACCGCATTCGCGCCCCCGATGGTCCGAATCCTCTTACTTCCAAGCGACTGTTATTATGAATCTTACCGCTCAGGTCGATGGAGAAGTTGTCTGCCCCTTTGAAATCGTTGAACTGCGCCAGTGGCGCTCCATCGAGTGTAGCGGTCATATTTGTCGCTTTCGGGCGTCCGTCGGCTCCGTTCAAGAACGTCAAGCGCAAGGGCAGGCTCTCTTGGCCCGGGTGCAGATGGAAGCGATCCTTCCAGGTATGCCAGGCACCAGCCCGGGTGACCAGAGGCTTTGATTCTTGCAGAATCGCCATCTCTACTGCGGCAAAGCCGGGCGGGCTGAAGCTGGAAAGCGCAGCCGTGAGTGCTATCGAGCTGGTGAGCAGTTTAATCAATCGCAACTTCGGGATCTCCTGCAAAAGACTGGGAGGTCTGCTTCTCCTGGTGACCGGAAACACCGGGAATTTTAGCATCTCTGCCAGTCCTCGGTCAGATAATCCGGTGCAACGGTTTCGGGCTATCCGAATAACTCTTTGACAATTCCGGTCTCCAAAAAAGAAAAGCAACGCCGGATCGGTCATCCCTGGGTGTTTTAAGTCTGACCTTTTCTTCATACCTTCAAATATTCATAGATATGATATGATCTGTGAATGTCGGATAAGCGGAGAATTTCTAGATGGCTCTAGAACAAAGAAATACCTGGAATTTCGGCAGTTACGAGTCCATCGACAGTCTGGCGCTTCTGCCCGTCACCTCTTCCTTTTATTTGCGTCTACCTTTCTGTATATATGGGTGGGTCGAGGATCCGCCCTTGCCCGGCGATGCATCGGCCTGGGCATGGGACTTTTTTATGCGGCGGGTGGACGCGGCTTTTCAACTGGTCGAGCCCCCGGGCATTCTGACTTTGTTGACCGATGTGGGGCTTGACTTCGTCGAAATAGCCAAAAGAAGATCTTCTGGCGATAAAATTGCTATACTCCGTCTTCCGGATGTCGATCGGTCGCAGAGCAAGTTCTTGTTGAAGAGAGCATCCACCATTCATGTTGCCCTTGCAGCATCGAATACGCGGGATGTCTTGCTGGTGCTCTCACGACTTGACTATCTGGAATCCTCGGCAGGAAGACCGGCCAGGGACTTTCTTGAATTGCGCAATGCCGTGGAAGGCAAAGACCTGCCTGTTATGGAGTACGACTAGTCAATCTGGAGGAATAGATAATGGCTGAGGCTCTTAAAGTCGCTGAAGAAGACGCAGTGAAGACCAAGGTGCCTATCACCGTCGCCCGCGGCGATGGTATTGGTCCGGAGATCATGGATGCCACCTTGAGAATAATTCTCGCGGCTGGTGCGAATCTCGACATAGAGGAGATCGACATCGGTGAGCAGGTTTATCTCAAGGGAATCACCTCGGGCATCGAGAACTCTTCCTGGGATTCTCTTCGCCGCACCAAGGTTTTTTTGAAGGCTCCAATCACCACGCCCCAGGGCGGAGGATTCAAGAGTCTCAATGTCACCACCAGGAAGACTCTTGGTCTCTACGCAAACATCAGACCATCTGTGTCTTATCATCCCTTCATCGACACCAAGCATCCCAAGATGAATGTGATCATCGTCCGGGAGAATGAAGAGGATCTTTATGCCGGTATCGAGCACCGTCAGACCGACGAGGTCTATCAGTGCCTGAAGCTCATCACAAGGCCGGGTACGGAAAAGCTGGTGCGTTGCGCCTTCGAGTACGCAAGAGTCAACGGTCGTAAGAAAGTAACCTGTTTCACCAAAGACAATATCATGAAGTTGACCGACGGTCTTTTTCATAAAGTCTTCGATGAAGTCGGCGAAGATTATCCCGATATAGAAAAGGAGCACTGGATTGTCGACATCGGTGCTGCCAAGCTGGCAGACACTCCCGAAGCCTTTGACGTCATTGTGATGCCCAACCTCTATGGTGACATTCTCTCCGATGTCTCGGCCCAGATAGCCGGTTCTGTCGGTCTGGCCGGTTCGGCAAATATAGGCGACAATTGCGCCATGTTCGAGGCCATTCACGGCTCGGCTCCCAGGCGCGCCGGTCAGAATCTGGCAAATCCTTCGGGCTTGCTTCTGGGAGCGGTGATGATGCTTGTCCACATCGGGCAGACCGAGCAGGCTGAGAAGGTCCATAATGCCTGGTTGAAAACAATCGAAGAAGGCATTCATACTTACGATATCTTCCGCGAAGGTGTGAGCAAACAGAAGGTCGGTACCCGGGAATTTGCCGATGCCGTCATCGAGAGAATCGGCAAGAAGCCGGACACCCTGGCCGAGGTCAAATATAAGCCCACCGATTTCAGAAAGTTGCTGGCTGAAAAAGGAGCGACCAAAACTACAGTAGCTCAGAAAGAGACCATCGGTGTCGATGTCTTCCTTCACTGGAAAGAAAGAGATGCTAATAAACTTGGCGAAGAGCTGCTCAAACTGGGCGATGACAAGTTGAAGCTTAAAATGATCACCAATCGTGGTGTCAAAGTCTTTCCGGATGGTTTCCCTGAGACCTTCTGCACCGATCACTGGAGATGCCGTTTCGTCAATCCTGATCAAAAGGCGATTGAGCACAAGGACATCGTCGCGCTTCTTTCCAGATTCAATGAGAAAGGCTTCGACTTCATCAAGACAGAGAATCTCTGCACCTTCGATGGAGAGAAGTCCTACTCGCTCGGTCAGGGAGAGTAGAATCACTAGGATAGTTCGTTTGCCGAAAGGACAGCGCCGATGGGCTCGAAGCTCATCGGCGGTGCTCTTTCTTTATTGTTCGTTCTTCATTGCTCGACTTTCACTGTAAGCTCTGAACTTTCATTAGAGTTCTTTTCTCTGTGGTAGGATCGCAGAAGATTAAACCTGAAGTATTCATAGTAATATTGGAGTGCGGCAAGCTTCTATGAAAGAGTTCTTGATTTCAAGCGGTCTGGGGATGAATTTCTTTCTTATCGTGGCTATAGCATTTGCAGTAGCGGGAGTTTTTATGGCTAAGAAAAAGACTAATCTCGGCATGCAGCTGGGTGCGATTTGTATTTTCATTGCCATCGTGTTCCTGCTGTTTTTCCTGTTTGCTCCGCCTCAATAAGCGACAGTCATCTTTGTTTGCAGGTGTTCCGCTTACTTGTATTCATGAATGTTTGCTGCAAGACCTCAGCCAAACATGACTTTGATAATGACCCAGGGGTGAATCTCCACCGTACCCCATCCTGTCAGCCGGCTAATGACACCGGGTCTGGTCGATTGTCCGAGCCTGGCTACGGTCTTGCCACTGAACTCGATATTCATCGAGAAATCCAGGGTTTTGAGAATCTCCCCGGTCGATTTGATTTTTTTTCGGATTTCCATAGCCTGCTTCATGGCTCGAAGCACCGAGCGCTTGCCCTGTAAGGGCAAGCAGCTCAGTACTCCACTCTTTCCGTTCGCGGAGAAAATCCAGGTGCAGTCTTCTGACTCGAGGGTCAATTCGCCCTCGCACTCTAAGGGAATCATCAGACTTCTGAACTCTTACTGCTAGTTTTTTCCGAAGTTCTTATGGCGAGAACGCCGTTGGCTTTCCACAGAGTGTGCTCAGCGCCGGCACCAACTTTGTTGGGTACTTGAATCTCCATGTTGCGAAAGTCGTATACGATTTCGGCACCGCGAACGGTGAGTCCTTCGTACAAACTGAGCGCCAGGTCCGGCCAAGACTTGGTATCACTGGCAGTTTCTTGAATCATAACTGATCTCCTTTTTTGTGTGCACTATGCGTGCTGTTTTGCTTTTTTGTTGTGTTGGTTGAAGTTGAGGGAAAAATTGATACGGTCAAGCAGCGTTCTGAGGAAGCGAGGATAGGAACTCGGATGGGTCTTCTCCAAAGATATTTTTGAATTCTTCAAGAGACTTGCGCATGACCGAAAGAAGATTGTCATAGGCTTCCATTATTGCTGCGAAGCCTTCTAGAAATGAGCCATCAGGCTCGTCGAAGTGAAGCATGAATAAGTCTTCTAGGATATCTGTCACGTTTTTGCCTGCTCTCTTGATACTATCTATGGATGCAAATCCAGCACCACACAGTTTTAGCTCTTCGAGGAACATAGCGACTTCATTCTTGATATAGATTCTAATCGAATCGAGGATGTTGACGGTGACGGTGAATCTTTTGATATAGGGTTGCTTTCTCGTGAGGTGGAGCGAAAAATTTTGTCTAGAAGTGTTGCACAGCCGCTCACCTCTCTTAAGAATATATGTCATGTCGTTCATGGTGAGACCTCCCCGGCGATTTTCTGGCATCGATACCAGTCCATGTCGCCTCGTACTGTCATCTTGCCCGGGGTCGATGAACGCAACGTGAACTTCAGCAAGGAAGATCGTCGATAAATCTGTTTTTCTTTAACTTTTCAGGGGGAGCGCTCGCGTTCTTCCTTCCTTGCCTAGCCTTACCGAGTTTCCGAAAATAGAGCCCACTTCGTAGGCGGTTGCATCCGAGTAAGTCGATTTCCCTTTGAAGGTACCCAGTTGTTTACCTGCCAGGTAACGCTGGTTGGCAGCTTCGAGTTCGTGGCGCAGCACGGTGAGTGCGGTGCTACCGGTAGTGGCGCTGCCGGTATTCTTTTCTGCTTCCTCTTTAATCATTTCGCAGGCTCTCTCGTAAATGCGGTGGGCTGCTCCGAGCCTGAAGCTTCGTCTTTCATAGGCTTCTGTGAATAACCAGTTGCTCTCGCATCGTATTGAGTGAATCAGCCAGCTTGCCACTTCTAGGGTTACGGCTATATTTTCTTCCGTCCCCACGATGGTCGGATGATATTCTCTTCGATCGTGGAAGCGACCACGATACTCCGGACGCATCAGCATCTCGGTGTAGTAAAGTTTGCAGGTGGCTTTGAGGATGTAGCGGATCCAGGGATCTAGTTTGAGAAAGCCCTTGAATTCCGTTATTTCAGACTGCTGAGCGAGATTCTTGACCTCGGCCATATCAAGGTTGTGCTTCGAGAGCAAGTCCATCGCCATCTTCATTGCCGACGCTCTTTCATGCTCATTCTTGTTTCCGTCGGCCAGGGCGAGCAATTTTTTTATTCGCTTGGCGACGCTGGTCTCTTTATCTAGAGTCGGCAAAGGATGCACCTCCCTCGGTACTTTTTTATGCGAGCATAGAATAGTAACGTATTTCATCGGCGGTTCAAATTAAGGATCATTCTAGATAAAAATGTCTTCCTGTCGGCTGTATATTTGACGGATATCCTGCATCCTGACTGCATCAGGAGTTTGTTCACCGCAGTCTTCTTTTCGCTAGACTGTTACTTTTTCCGGATGAGTCTGAAAGGGCTCGACCATGAAAGCAGTCCATAGTTTTTAGTAGAATTGCATTTGTTAGGACCTTTAACTTTTCTGATATCGATGGAAGACCAGAAAGAGTTTGAAAATATCACTAAGCGCAAAGCTTTGTTAGACCGTGAGATTATGGCTTATCATCAGGCCGGAGTCGATGTTCCGGCGGATCTCGAGAAAGCTTATTCAGAGATGGAGAGCCAGGAGCAAGAGTTCCTGAAGGAGGGCAATGCACCGCTTATCTGTGCTCCCGTTAATTGGACCGGTTGGATCGGCAAGAAAGTCTCCGGCTACTTAATCAACCACCTCTTGCATGAAGGCTCGTATTCCTGCGTTTTCGAAGCGGATGACGACGGAAAGAAGCTGGCTATCAAAATAGCCTGCCATCCGGACAGCTATCCGGAAAGTTATGATTATCCAAAAGAAGCAGAGAAGGTTTCGGACGCCAGGAAAAGCAAGAGTCTTGCCCTTTCTCCCGAGGGCAGGATTTTGACCCCGGAATACAATTCGGTGGTTGAAGAACAAGCTAACCGTTTGAGGAAAGCCGGCAGACCTTTTGTGCCCATTTTAGATAGCGGCAAGCTAGAAGGGGCTTCGTTCTATCTGATGCCTCTATTCACCGGCAAGACCATGCGGGAGCTTATGAACGAAGGCAGCCCAGGGGATTCTTTGAAAGCCTTCAGAAGAATTCTCGGAGCGATCAAGAAATTCGGCGTCGACGCCAACAGTCTCTCTTATTTCAGCAATCTGAAGCCGGAGCATATTATCTTCGAAGGTGACTCGCCGGTTTTTCTGGATGCGGGTTCCTCCGGATGGCTTACAACCTCATCCGGCAGGCTCTCCGGCATGCTGACCACCCCCAGATACAATCCCCATCTCGATAATGCGCCCTGGTCCGCCCTGGGCTTGATGTTCTACGAGCTGGCCACGGGGTGGTCTGCTGAAGCAGGTGGGTCCGATGGTGAACTGCCGGCGCATTTTGTCGAGGAGCTGGAGAGGCTGGCGGTTCTCGCTTCGTCGCCCGAAAGCAAGCCAGATATGGCGTTTCTGGACGATCTGGTGTCGAAAATGGAAAAGCTAATCTAGTGCTTGTCCAAGATCAGTTCCCATAAGCATATAAGTTATTAGTTTACAGGTGTCAGGCTCGAGGGTATAAAGCTGGAGCACGCGCTCACGGCTGAATTTATGACGGATACCAGGCAAATCGAGAAAAGCGCAGCCGGCGGCGGCAAAGGCAGCGATGACGATACGAAAGACGTAATCGCCGAGGTTAGCCGCCAGCAGTTCGACGCGCCCAAAGCCGAGACTCCGGCAGGGGATACTAATGCCAAGCCAGAAACAAAATCAGAGGACGAATCAGAAGCAGGAGCCGAAACCCTTGCCCCTGTCGATGCAGGGACTGTCAGTGACAGGCTGAGCCGGGAGTCTCTCGACGCTGACGCCCTTTCTATTCTCAAGGGAAACAACGGCGACGCTACAGGCGACGGTAAAACGGCGCTGCCTGGACTTCAGATTGCCGGAGCCGACCAAGCCAGTCGATTAGCTGCGCCGGAAAGCGTGCCAGAGCAACATTTATCAGGAAAAGAGCTTCAAAAAATCGCCGAGGCAATTGACAAGGCTGCCAATGGCGGGTTTCTGGGTATCGGCACAGATAAAGAAGCGATCAACGAACAGCTCCGGCGCCTTAAAACTCCAGAAGAGCGAGAAACCCTGGATAAGCTCTATAAAATTCGCACGGGCATGAGCATTCAGGACGAGCTCAACGACGAGCTGAGCGGCAGCGACCTTGCCAGAAGCACGGCGCTCTGGAAAGGGCAAAACGATACCGCCGCCAGGCTCAACACGGCTCTGTTGGAGCATGGCGAATACTGGGGGGCTCGCTCGAACGCGAACGTTGAGAAAGATATTCGCATCAGCTTGAGCACCCTCACCTCTGACCAGGTCAAAGAGGAGATGACCAGGTTCGAAGAGCGCTATGGCAAGTCGTTCCAGGAGACCATCGCGAATAACCCGGATATCTCGAGAGCGACCAGAGAAGCCGTCGATATCTATCTTGAGGGAACGGACAAAAGAACCGATGCCGATACCGGTAAGCTTGCCCAGACCGCCCTTGAAGCAAGAAACCCGGATATGTTCCAGGAAGTATTCTCCACGGCCTCGTCTGGCGCGCGCGCTGAGTTTATGAAAAACGAAGGGGCGGACAAAATTCTGAAGGCGTTCGGTACCCCCTATGCCACCGAGTACGATACCGAAGTCAATTATCTGCCCAACGAAGATACCAGGCACGCTCTTGATTATGCCCGCGGGGGCGGACTGGAGCTTGCCACAAAGATAGAGGCCAACACCGGCATTCTCATGGACAACGAAGACGCCATCGAGCTTGCTCTCGATGGTATGTCAAAAAGTGAGAGAGCTTCTTATCTCCATGGTCGCGAGCTGAGCGACAAAAGCAAATCAGAATCAGGAACAGGAACAGAGTCAGAACTGTCCGCTTCTGACAAGCAGGATCTTGAGTACTTCGAAAAGATCCGCAAGGCTCTAGAGGGTGCCGGTAATGACAGAGAGCTCGCCGTCTGGGAAGACCGCATAGCGCATGGCAAAGACGGCAGCCTGGTAACCAAGTTGGCTGCCCATGGCGGTATCTTCGATGATGGCATGAACGATGTGCTGGGCACCATCGAAGACATGTCCGAACAAGACTGGAAGAGGCTGAAAGAGGACAGAGACTTCTACAAAGAAGTAACCGGAGTCCTCAAGATAGACCTGAGCAAAAGTGAGATGACCCGGGCTGAAGCTTTGCTGAAAGCCAAGATGGAAGCGGGCGATTATGACTCTTCAAAAATGGCTCGTAGGGAAGTATTCGATGCTCTAGCCGATAGCAGAGGCGGCGAAGAAGTACTGGCTAATCTTAAGAAGATGACTCCTGAGGAAAAGGAGCGTTATCGCACCGACAAAGAGTTCAGGGAGCTGCTGGATAGAAAGGTGAGGCGAAGCGTATTCCATCCCGCCCACAGACAGGCTGCCGATTCCATCATGGAGACCATAAACCAGGGCGAGCCGCCAGAAAACGACATCGTCGCCAAGATCTTCATGTACAGCGCCAAAGGAGACCGTGACGCCCGGGAAGTCGTAGTCGACCTGAAAGAAGCGATTCAAAAAGACCCCGCCATTGTCGAAGCCTACCGCACAGACCCGGAGTATAGAAGGAAATTCGATGACGCTTTAAGAAGCGCCCTTCTGCCCGCCGATAGAGATAAATACATAAAGCCACTGCTCAATGGCGAGAGGCTGCCTTTCCAGACCCAGGCTCAGCTTTATGACCGGATCATAGATGACAGGGACGGTTTGTATGATGCGATCAAACGCGGTACTGAAGAAGACTGGAAAGAGATAGTCGCAGACCCCGATAAAGTCCTGGGATTTCTAGGAGAGGATTATCGCGAGATTGCCGTAAACATCGCAAAACAGGGCGGCAAATTGCAGCCCGAAGATGAAATGCGAATAGCCATGCTCGGCCTGGGGACCGACGAGGCGGCGCTCAAAAGATTGGCCAGGGACCTCACCCCTGAAATTGCCAGGGCCTTCGTAGAGAAATATGACGCTGATGCCCTCGGCGATATGCTCGACGAGACCGGCGGCTCCGACAAGCGCGAGATTATTCTGGAAGCGCGACCGGATCCCAAAAACTCTACCGAGCTTTTGTTCGACGTCTTAGACCGCACCACTTCCAGTGTCGATGGCATAGGCGAAGCCATGGCAGATGGCGTCGACGGCACCGGCGACATGAGCAAAGACCTGCTTCACAGGCTGGCTGCATCCGTTGCCGATTCTAACAAAGGCGGCAAAGCGCTTACTGAAGAAGAGCTGGCTAGTATAGAACAGCAGTTCAAAGAAGGCATCAAATTATACGGAGAGAGCGAAGAGTTTGCGGCGAACACCGCTATAGATGCCGGTTTAATTACCCTTGCCGTAGCCACCGGAGGCGTCGGCAGCATAGCGGCAGCGGCCTACTGGACCGCCGGTGGTGCTCTCGCCAAGGTAGGCACCAAAGCGATAATCATGGGAGAAGACTATGACTTCGGCAGTGCCGACGTGGTCACGGACCTTGCCACCGGTGCGATAGATACCGGTGTGGGCACCGCTCCCCAGTTTGTGGCAAGGGCGCTCGGTATCGGCCGGGCCACCTCTCAGACCGCCACCCGGGCAATACTTGCCAGCGCTGATGAAGTAAGTCTGGCAGGGGGCAAGCAGCTTCTGAAAGAGGGTGCCGAAGAGGTACTTGAACGGGGCATCATGGACCAGATAACCGTTGCCATCGCCAATAATACCGGCGAAGTGGGAGAGCAGGCTATCAAAAATCTTGCCACCAGGGTAACCGCCAGCGCCGATGACATCGACAATGTCACCCGGCTGATTCAAAAACATATTACCGAGGCGGCTCAATTGGAATCGGGCAACGCTATCAAAGCATCCCTCCGGCAATACGCGCTGAATACGGCTTCGGCGGAGGTCGGTGGCGTCAGCTCCGCGGCCATATATAACATAGACAGCGAAGCCGGTTTCGATACGGTGCTTATGACTGCGGGTATCGCCGGATTAGCCGGTATCGGCGGGACTTTTATAGGAAGATCCTTCTCCAGGGGAAGTGGCGCCGCGGATAATCTGGTTGCAGGAAGGCATGCCGACGACCTGATACCAGAGGCGGCGGCTGACGACATACTCCAAGCCGCCAGCGGTAGACCGGCAAGGGATGTCTTAGAAGGCAGAACAGAGATACCGACTGCCAGAGGCAAAATCGAAATCGACTATCATGGCGATGGTCCATTGGATGGCCAGATCAAGCACCTGAGCAGCGCCGAAGGTGTCAACTATTCTAGTGCCGATGGCAGAACCTGGACAGTTAGCGACGCCAACGCGCCCGGTGGCAAGGTCGAAGTCAAAGGACGCCTGGAAGTCCACGAAGATGGTGGCATAGCCTTCACCCCCGATGGTGGCAACACTGTTATAGCCACCGCCGACGGTAAGCACATCGAGATCAATAAATTCTCCGGAGAAGCCCGAGAAGTCGCCGCCGAAAGAATGCTGCGCGATGTGGACGGCAGACCCTATGGCAAACGCGCCGGCGCCATCGACAGATTCGAGCATCTCAACCCTGCCGAAAGGGCGGCCTCTGTTCAAGAAGTAGCCGACGACTTAAGCAAGGTCAAAGCTATAGGACCCGATGGAAAACCCGTCAGCGTCTATGACAGCTTGATGGGCGACCCGACCCTATCCCAGGCTCAGAAAGAGAATATCCTTCATAACCTCTCAGAAGTACGAGAGCACTTTGCCGCCTACAGGCAGGGCGACCGCATGCATCCGGATCCGGAAGTCAACTGGATTCATACCCAGGGCGAACTCGGCAAGGTCATGGAATCTGCCCGCGCCAATAATCTGACCGCCGACCAGATGGAAGACGCCATGCTGGCTTCTATGTACTCGGACTCGGTCAAGTTTGCCTTCCCGCCACCAGAAGGCGCGAACGCCAACTTCTTCACCCACCATCTAGAAGGCGCCCTGGCAGCAGACGAGATGCTCTCTCGTCAGGGCTTCCCGCGTGAGCGCATCGATAGAATTGTTCAGGTTATCAAAGAGCATCAGATAGCGCCGCCAGAATTCATGGGGCTTCTCTATCACGGTCAGATCAAACGCGGTCTCGATGCCCAACTGGCGAATAATGCTATAACCGTCGAGAAGCATGGACAGATGATGGAAGTGCTAGATAGCATGACCGTCAAAAAAGAGGTGGCTCCTGGAGTGGAGCTAAGCTATGTCGGTAAAATCGCCAATGTCAACGACGCACCGCTGGTAAGAAATGCCGATGGCTCTTACGAGGTGATGTTCACCCCGCAAGAAAGAGAGCTTATGCAGCTTGCCGGGGTCGAGGGCTGGTCCGTGCCGAAGAATCCTCAATTAGACTCCGGATTCGAGGCGCTTCCCAAGGCGGAGCAAGAAAGGCTTATCTCGCAATATAAGATATCGCGGGCGCTCATTGACGGTGACGGCATAGACAACTACACCACCCTTGGTGGTGCCAGTAAAATCGTTACTATACGCGGACCGGAGACCATGTTCCAGGATGCTACTGTCTGGAAATCTGTCGATTCAGTCGATCAGAGCTTCCGGGACGCGTATAATGTCATGACCCCGGAAGGCCAGCGTCTGGCCAACCAGAGCCTCGCTAGTAGAAATCAAGTATTGCATGACACTGAAAACGGTGTCAAAGCTCAAATGGATCAATGGCTGCGAAGCCGGGGGCTGGATCCCGATAGTCAGGATATTCCCTACTATAATAAGCCGCTTAAGTATCCAGAGAGGTTGACTCCTCAACAGACCGAGGAACTCAACAGACTTTCGGCTATGAATAAACCGGGTGCCGCCGGAGTTGACGCAAGCACACCCGAAGCCCGAGCCAGTAGAGACGCCCGCATAAGAGAATTGAAATACAACGGGCTATCTGAAGAAGAGATAAAGCAATTCGAGTTCGCCAAAGAGATAAGGTCTCAGATGGCAGACATGATGAGGCGGGAGCATCGCACCGATGGCTCTCTACCCGGCAATTTCGACAACACCCGTATGAGACTGCGCGAACTGGGCGAAGCCGGCTCTGACGCCCTGGGAGAACACGCAGAGATAATCGGAGCCCGGGGTGGTGATGGCAAACTGTGGTATCCGGAGAGGGATCTTAGAAAGTTGACCACCGCAGAGCGGATGCAGGTCAAAGAGATACTCGAAGGCAAGGTCTCTCCCCTTGCCACCAGAGACAGTGTCGACGGCTTCGTCAAAGATATGGTCCCTATAGTGAAGGGCTTCAAAGATGACATGGCTCCCCAGATGAAGCATGTCGAGGAGCTGCGGGCAAGCTATGAAGAGAAAGTCGGTGCTTATATGCTGGCGCGAGACACATCGGACTTCCCGCTCAATCAATATACGGCTCCGGACTTTGAAGCCAGATTCAGAGAGTTTGTTAAAGATGACCCGCAACGCCTGAAAGCTCTAAATGATTATGTGCTGGCAAGAGATACTTACGCCCGAGAGTTGACCGGCTTCAACGAAGCCGTGGAGGGCCGCGTTCAGCAGATTCAGGATGTTCTGGATCGCTATGCCGACAGCCATGACTTGCCCCGGGTCAAATTAAAGCATCGTCCGCAGCGCGATATGGCCAGCGCCGGCGCCACTTATTCTGACGGGCAGATTACGGTCACCACCGAAGCGCTGCTCAATGACAGGCAGGCGGCTAATTTAATCGGCAGCACCCTGCATGAGATGACTCACAATGAGCAGAATAAAATTGCGGTCTGGGGCGTGATAGACAGCCTGGGCGGCAACCCGTCCGTTAAGGAGATTCAGGATGTCTTCCAGGGCTTCACCGGAAGATTCGTCTCGGAAGACTATGTCAATCAAGTGGTGGCGCTGCGCAATGGCGCCGAGCTGTCGCCGCGGGACGCGGGCAGGCTCTATGAGATACTGGGGTCTTTGCGTGCGAACGCGCCAGTGGACAAAGAGTGGAGCGAGCTGGGCAACAGCTTCCGCGTGGTTAATAGAGATCTGCTAAAACTAACCGGTGATACCGAACCCAGTGCCGCTTTTAGAATCTTGTCAGAGATGGCATCGAAGCCGGGCAAATTCGAGAAGCACCTCTTTGAAGGGCCGGTGCCGGCTGAGCTCAAACCTTATACGGACCGAATAAGGGCATTTAATAGAGGCGTCGATGACGCCTGGACCCAGGAGACCGAGCGCGAGGCGCGCCAGGTTCTGCGCCGCTATTACGAAGGGCGCACCGAAAAGATAAACGCAAGAAGAGAGCAGCTTTACGACGCCTATATGCAGTTCCACGAAGTGGACGCCTGGTACGTGGGCGAAAGGGCGAGGCTGGCGGCAAGAAGCGCCGGAGCGCCAGATTCCAGCGACCTGATTATAGATGGCATAAACTGGGCGCTGTAGCGGTAAGTAGCCTGGAAATCCTTCGGGAGACGTAATGTCAGCAGAAAAGAACATCGGTAAGACAGGAGACAAGGTCAAGCCGGACCGCACCGAGCGGACAGCCGATTCTACTGCTGCTGATTCTGTTATTGCCGGCGACCGAAGGCATGAGCACCAAGCGCTTCATCAGCATATGGAGAAGGCTGGCCATAACTTTGAGAGCTTTACGACCAAGTCTATCCCCGAGAAGCGCGGTGATGAGAGCGACGATGCTTACAGGTCTCGGTTAGAGAAACTGGCGGAAGGTGCGAATCCTCTTGTCCTGACCGATGGCGGAAATGTCGTCTATGACGGTGGCTCCAGGTTGAATCAAGCGCTAGAGCGCTCGAAAGAGTCGTCAGTGCCTCTAGATCAACCGCAAAACATGGAGTCGAGTCAGCATCTGGCAGCCCTGGCATCGGATAATCCCGCTCTGAAACCTGTGAGCCTATTGAGGGACTATGCTCAGGCGTTGCCGCCGGGTGAAGAGAAAGAGCGATTGATTGCTCTATCCAGGCAACAGGCGTCGGAAGTATCGCCAGAGATGAAGGCTTATTATGGTACGGAGAACTCATCTTCTCCTGAAGCAGCCAAGACTGCTGGTGCGATACCGGAGAGCCTGCCGGAAGGCATTGCAGCTAAGACCGACGCAGGCTACAAACTTGATGTGGTGGTCCGAGAGAATGTGTTTGTCGAAGATTCAAATGATATGGACTCTGGTGCAAGCCAGGATAGGATCAAACTGCAGAATGCCACAGGCGCAATATTGGAGACAGCAAGAGAGCGCTTTGGAAAAGAGGGCATTGATAAGCTTAAGATGGCTCCCGAGGATGTAGGCAGCTCCATGACCGCTTTGTGGGTTGGTCGGGATGTTTTTAATGCAATCTGACGAGAGCA
>WGMS01000009.1 GCA_016124935.1 bacterium
CGGTCCGCCCCAGGCTATGCCGAGGATTTCCATACCGTTAGCGATGATGTTGAGCAAAGCTTCTAAGTTAGCCAGGTTGTTGACTCGAACCGTACCAGCGGTGTTGACACCCATGATAGCGGTGGCGTCATCGCCCTGAGGACCTACTGTACCGTTGGTGGCACCCTGCAGAACAGGAGCATTACCGTTGGTGATTTGTTGAGTTTGAGAACCGGTGTTGAAGCCGGAGTTATTAATGTCGTTACCCATGACGCCCTGGGAGGTGAAAGCATCTCCGCCGGATTGCGCCATTGCTGGTACTGTGGAAAGACCAAAGACTACAGCGGCAGCGAGGGAAAGACGAGCGATAGCGGTAGTAAGGTTACGCATAATTGGAACCTCCAGAAAATATGGAATGTAGTAGTAAAGTGTTTGAAATAACTGGCTGCAAAAAGTGCAACCGTTTTGAATGAACTTTATTAGAGTAGGTTAAGATTACTCCTAAGTCAAGCTCAATTTTGTAAATTAGCTAACATTTTCTAGAGAAATTTCGATTTTTTAAACCGGACCAGGGCTCAGGAGTGGGCCAGTATTCTAGAAAGCCTGGTATGGCTGAAGAGAAGCAGCTCATAGGTAGCGGCTGCCATGCCATCCAGGGCAGTCTCTCCCAGACGTTTTTCAAGTTGCCGCACCGCGGCCACCACATCCAGATAACTGACTTTATCCGCTCCCCGGGCCTTCGCCAGGGCTTTTGCCTGTAGTTTCAGCAGAGCATAGATAATCGAAAGATGATGAAAACCGACAATCAAAGAAAGCTGACCGAAGCCGGCGCCGAAATAGAGCTTTCCGAAAATGCGCTGGAAAAGATATCTATATATAAGACTGTCTATCTCCTGATCACCGAACGGAAACTCCATCTTCTCTAACTCTTCGAAAGAATAGGATTTCAGCATTACTTTTATGCGAGGCGGCAGAAAGCCCAGAAAGATAGACTGGTAGAGAAAGCGATAAAAATTGAAATTCTGCTCTCCCCGACCCAGGGTCTTCACCGGAAAATAAATACTATGCAGAGCGACCAGCAGTTGCTTGTCGAGCCCCTTCAAAGGCGGAGCACTATCCAGGCTGACCGGCTGGGGACTGGAAGAAGAAGACTCTCGCTTCTTCTTGAGCTCTCCCATCAGATAAGTGGAGCCATCTAATAAGCGCTGATCAAAAGTCTTGCTCTCGTCTCGAAGAAACTCCAGCAATTTTTCTTCGTGCCCAAGATACTCATCCCAGGTCAATGGAATGCCGGTGGACATCTGGAGCTTGGACCAGTTGGGCTGATGCTCCGGATAAAGAGCCTTGAACTCTTTGAGCTTTTTCTCCAGATATTCTCTTTGTTCAGATAAAGCTTTGCCCGAGTTATTGACCGCCCCCACACTGACAAAGCTCACCGTGGCATAAATACCCGAAGGAGTCTCATTGAAGCAATAGGGAAAAAGCTGGCAAATGGATGGCTTAGTAGAAGACTCGAACTGGCTGTGGATAAAGCATAGCTTGTCGACCAGAAATGGACAGTGTCCGTCTTCCCCTTCTCTAATGGCGTGGGTGTAGGGGGTGTCCTTGCTTTCGTAGTCTTTCAGCTCTCGAAACAGGCTCTTGCCGACAAACTTGTCATTGCGGGCGGCCCAGTCTATATCGGAGATCCTGAAATAATCCTCTTCGGTCATGGGCACAGACCAGCCGCCGCAGCATGTGCCGCAGCCGGTACATTCATAATTAATGCCGTGCGGAATATGTAGAGTGAGCCCTTCTACCTGATTCGACATCGAAAGTTATCCTCTGATCAGTTTACCCAAGCATACACGTCTTGCCGCCCCGGTACAGACCGGGACATTATTGGGCACTTGAAAATAAGTCGTATAGGCAAGCAGAGCAAAGAGTAGCGCCTCTTTGAACTTGGTCGAGATGCCATAGTCTTCGTGCAGCTTAATCGAGAGGGGCCCGTCCCAGTACTCTTTGATTAAGCGAAGCATCGTAGAATTCTGCCCGCCGCCGCCTCCAACCACCAGCTCCTCGATGGCAAATTCCTTCCTTATATATAGATTGTATGAATCGGCTATGGATTTTGCCGTCAGTGCCGTCACTGTGGCCACGGCGTCCTCTTTGGCGATGCCTCTCTGACGCACAACTTCAATGAGTTTGTCGGCGTATTTATAACCGAAGTCCTCGCGCCCGGTGGTCTTGGGCAGGGGTCGAGAGAAATAAGGATTCTGCATGAGTTCGTCAAGCCAGGATTTATCTATCTTGCCGCCGGCGGCAATTTTGCCCGCATCGTCATACTCTTGCTTGAAAAAGACCTGACAGAAACGATCGATGACCATATTGCCCGGTCCGCAATCATAGGCATAGCGTGCTCTTCCCGACGGGTCTAGTACTGTGAGATTGGCTATGCCACCGATATTCAGGATGCCCAGAGCGACTCCGGAGTTTCCGAAAAGAACTTCATCGGCAAATGAGACCAGGGGCGCTCCCTGACCGCCAAGGGCAACATCGTTTGTGCGAAAGTCGCATACAACGGGGATTTTTGTAAGGGTGGCAATCTCCGAACCATCGCCAAGCTGCAACGTGCCCCGGGTTTCGACCCCCCACAGCTCCGTGGCGGCCGGCTCGTGCCATATAGTCTGCCCATGGGAGCCGATCAAATCGATTTCGATCTTCTGCTCAGCACAGCTGGCGATAACTTGCTCGGCGGCCCGGGCGAAAACCTTACCGAGAGCGGCGTTTAAAAGACAGATCTCTTTGAGGTCGGCACGACCGGAGTTGACCATTTCGGTCAGGTTCTTTCGAAAAGACTCTTCGAAAGGGATGAGCGTAGAGTAGAGGAGCTCGGTGGAGAGCTTTGGCGGACCGCCATTTTTCAACTCCGCAAGAGGAGTTATTTTGAAGACAGCGGCATCGATACCGTCCATGGAAGTACCACTGTTGAGACCAAGCACATTGAGAGATTTCACTGGACCGCCCCTTGCAATCGGAAAAGAACTGTAATTGTAATTGCTTCTGACAGATTAGTAATTAACAGTCAGTGTTAATATAGGCGAAAGTTGATCTCGGGGTTCTCAACATGGGCAAAACACTTGAATATTCAGGCTCTACACTGGGCAAAGATTTGTTTGTCGGCAAAGGCAAGCCTACTAGAAGGGCCTATGGCTTCGACGAGATAGCTCTGGTGCCGGGTTCCGAGACCCTCGATCCTGAACTTTGCGATATCACCACCTCCCTTGGCGGACACAAGCTGGAAGTGCCGATTCTGGCAAGCGCCATGGATGGTGTGGTCGATGTCAAAATAGCCGGCATCTTCGGGAAACTTGGTGGGTTGGCGGTTCTCAATCTACAGGGCATACAGACCCGGTATGCCAATACCGAAGATGCCTACAACGAGATCACATCCTGCGACAAAAGCTCTTTTGTCACGGTGATGCAAAAGATTTATTCCAAACCGATTGACGAAAGCCTTATCGCCAAAAGAGTAGAAGAGATCAAAGCCCAGGGCGTGGTCGCCGCCGTTTCGGTGACTCCCAATATGGCAGAAAAATACGGACCGATAGCAAAAGAAGCCGGTCTCGATATAGTTTTCGTTCAATCCACCGTGACAGGCATCGAGCACCGCTCCCAGTCTGGAGAAGCCAGTCTCAACCTGGAGTCTTACTGCAAATCCATCGGCTTGCCGGTGGTAGTCGGCAACTGTGTCGCTTACAGAACAGCTCTCGAACTCATGGAGACCGGTGTTGCCGGCATTCTCGTCGGTGTCGGACCTGGAGCAGCCTGTACTTCAAGAGGCGTTCTGGGTATAGGAGTCCCGATGGCCACCGCCATCGCCGACTGTTATGCCGCGTCCGAAGTCTATGCGCATAAACACGGCAAAGCGCCCCTGATTATTGCCGACGGTGGCATGGTCACCTCGGGCGACATCTGCAAAGCCATTGCCTGTGGTGCCGATGCGGTCATGATCGGCTCTCCTCTAGCCAAAGCCAAAGAAGCTCCCGGCAGGGGCTTCCACTGGGGAATGGCTACTCCCAGCCCGGTTCTGCCACGGGGTACAAGAATCCAGGTCGGCACTACTGTGCCCTTGGAGAAAATCATAAACGGTCCAGCCGATGTCGATGACGGCACCCAGAACCTGACCGGAGCCCTTAAAACCAGCATGGGAACCCTGGGTGCTCCGGATCTCGAAGCCATGAAAGATGTGGAAGTGATCATCGCTCCTTCAATCCTCACCGAAGGAAAAGTCTATCAATCGGCTCAGAGCCTGGGCATGGGCAGAATCTAGTTGCTAATTTCCGGAAGCAAAGTATTGATGCTTCTTCTGGCGGGCTGTCTTTTGCTGCCCGCTCCTGGAGCACTGGCCCAGAAGAATAGCGCCACAAAGAGCCCGAATAATTCTCCAAAACCTCGCAAAAAGCTGCGGGAGAGAATCTCTATTGTCTATCCACGCTTCAATCACCCCAGAGTCAGCGAGCATACTTTGTATGTAGTCCGCACAACAATAGAGAGCCTACCTGTACATATCTATCAAATTCTCGATGAAGGTGGAGCAACGGTTTTTGTAGGCACCAACCCCCTGGATAAATTTCCCGATTCTCTGAAGGTGGCCCATCCTGCCGATGGGCATCTCTTCTGCAACGAGCCCGGCAGGACATATAAGCGCGAAATGTACATCTGGGAAAGAGCCCTGGCTGAGCCCGGATATCCGGATGTGGGCGGAGTGAGAACCGACGCTGACCTTCGCCTGGCCACCCTTATGCAGTGCGCCCATGCCCTCGATGATTGCCTCGAAAATCTCTCTAGAGATAAAGCCTATCTAGCTCTCTACAAACAGGACATCGCCTCTATGAATCCTCAGTTGCGTTCCGAACTCAGTCTCTATTGCGCAGATCGTCCGGACGCGCCCATGGAAGCATTCGGCGAAATTCTGTTGCTTTTGACCGGCGCCAGGACTCCACTGGGAGAAAAGATCAAAGCCGGCTTCCCCCGGGCAAGAATGTGGGTAGACTCGACCATAAAGGCAATTAAGCCGGCAAACAGCCGCTAACGTCGGTTTACCAGCCCGCCTCCGGGGGAATATGGCCTGGTATGATCCGCTCTCACTCTATTGCCTGTCTCTCTTTTCTTTTAGCCGGCGCACTGCCTGCAGCCGCTCCGGCGTTTGCTCTCGATTTGCAAAATGATTGTGACGCCATAAGAGCGATGGCGGCAAAGAGACCCAACGATCTTGAGCTGCGCTATCGCCTGGCAGAATGTTATTTGAACACAGGAAGAGTCGATGCAGCCAAAAGAGAGCTTTCCCTCTGCATCAAATACGGCGGTAAAAGCCCGGTGGCGCTCCTAGCCGGTAAGAGAATTACCGAGCTTACAGAATCCGGCCGAGTCGAAGCCGAAATCGAAAAGGTCCGCTCAGAACTGCTTGCCAGATTAGAGACAGAGAAGAAGCAGGCCTCTCAACGCTTCGATCTCGAAATCAAAGCGATTGAAAAAAGCACCGCCGGTGATGCAGAGAAGGAAAGACGCATGAAAGCAGCCTTCACAAGACTGAAAAAAGAAGAAGAGCGCCTGACCTCAGACTATCAAAGAAGAGCCGATCAACTGGCTTCTCAGCGCCAGGTCTTTAAGAAGAGCGCAGGCGCTCACGAAAAGATGCGCCTTGTGCCCGCCTTGAGCAATACCCGGGTGCGTAATTATGAAAACCTTGGCGACGAATCCGATATCCAGGACATTCCGGAAGAAGCCCCGCTGAAAGCAGATCAAAAGAAACTGCGATGAACTCATCAAAGGTACTGGCGCTATTTTTGTTGCTCTTGCTGGTCTTTCCACTTCAAGCGCGCGCTGATGCTAAGAACAAAACTGCCCCACCCATCACTCTAACCGGCAAGGTCGACGTTCTAGCGAGCTATCTGGCCGGAGCCGGGCTCGAGATAGAGTCAAGGAGCCTGCCCACCTTGGTGCTAAAGGTCAGAAAAGGCTCGCCGGCCTTCTACGGAGGGGTGGACGAAGGAGACCGAATACTGGAAGGGGCGATTAAAGATAACCGTCTATATATAAAGATCGAACGCAAAGGCAAAATCTATCTGGTTAAACTGAGGGCTAAAAAAGCTCCGACGCCGACCCTTACCGGCAAAGACCGGCGACAGACCCTGAAAGCCGGCCACAAGACAGGAGACTATCACCTGGTGATTCTTCTCGACCGCTCCGGCTCTATGGTGCACAGCCTGGGTGACCGGGGGGTCTCCCGCTGGAGCTGGCTGGCAAAAGAGATCAAAGACTTTGCCGCCCGGTTAGAGCAACAAGACCACGCCCGGTTCGACCTTGGTCTCTTCAACGAAAGCTGTGTCTTCGTGCCGGATATTGACGCGTCAAAAACGAAAACTTTAATAGATAGCACCATAACCACAGGGAGCACCGACCTTTTACCGGCTTTAGCTAAAGCAAGCCGCCACTATCAGAAGAAAGCGGAGAAAAAAGAAGAGAGCCGTCCATTGCTTGTTCTGGTTTTCACCGACGGAATCGACCTGAATCAAAATCCGCCTGAGGAAGGAGCTCGCTCTGCCCTGGGTGAGTTTCTGCACTCGCACTTTCCAAAAGACAGGATCAGTATCGTCCTCTTTCAGGCCGGCTTTTCAGAGGAAGGCAGCCGCTTTGTCAGTCGGTTCAATGAAGAGGCAGGAGGGTCCTGCATAAAGACCGTGCTCTTCGAAAAGATAAGAGAAAAGGGACTTTATGAAAGTCTACCCGAACTTTTGCAACAAGATTAAACAAGGCTAATCGTTTTGTTTGAACCCTTGAAAACAATTCTACGTTGAAAGAGATATGAACACGTTGAAAGTCTGTTTAACAGAGGAGTCGAATGAAATGAATAAATCCATCAGCCTTGCCCTGGCAGTAGCCCTTTTGAGTGGAGCCACCCTGATCGCCGGCGCTGACTCGGCAGAAGCCAAGCCCTGGAAGAAAAGGGTGAATCACCGTCAGAAAAACCAGCAAAAGCGCCTCGCCCAGGGCGTTAAAGACGGTTCTCTGACCAAGAAAGAATATTACGGGCTTCAGAAGCAACAATCCAAACTGAACCGAATGGAGACCAAGATGCGTCTATCCGATGGCGGTCTCTCCCCAAAAGAAGCAGCCAGACTGGAAAGTTCCCAGGACCGCCTCAGTAAGAACATATACAAGCAAAAGCACGACGACCAGAATCGTAACTGAAGCCATAACAGCCCTGGAAGAGGACAACGACCTTCATATTTTAAGAAGGGCGCTGTCCTCTTTTTCCATCAGAGAGTAGAGGATAAGACAGGAGAAGAGAAAAGCATGGCAAAATATAGATTGTCTGTTTGCAGATTAAGGAGAGAGCTCCATGCTCGAGAGAAGAAAGCAATCTATATTTAAGGTCACCGCATTTGGAATTTTGTCACTGGCAGCGCTTTGCTCTATCTCTCGACCGAATCCTCTTATAGAAGGGGCTCTAGCCCATGAATCCGGCTCCCATCTAGATCTCGCGCCCCAGACAGATTCTCCGTCTTCTAAAGCAGCGGTGCTTTTCCAGGGTAATCTAATCGCCGATATAGCCGAGAAGGCTGCCCCGGCGGTGGTAAAACTGGAAGTTGATCGCTCCAATCAGACGAAAACAGGCGGAAGCGGCCCGGGCATAGATCCATTCTTTTCTCAGATTATGCCGGGTTTCAAAGACTTCAATATGTTCTTCAATCGTTATCAGATAAGAAAGAACGGTGTCTTTCCCTTCTTGCCCAACACCCATAATTCAGGCTCCGGTTTTATAGTCCGTGACGACGGCTATATCGTCACCAACGCCCATGTGGTAAAAGACGCCACAAAAATAGAGGTCCGTCTAAACGACAAATCTACTTACCAGGCCAAGATAGTAGGCACTGACACTTTCTCGGATCTGGCGGTATTAAAGATCGAGGCCAGAGACCTGCCCACCCTCAAACTGGGCAGTTCGAAAAAACTTCGACCGGGAGAGTTTGTTATCGCCATAGGCAGCCCCCTCGGTTACGATCATTCGGTCACCCTCGGCATCATCTCGGCGGTAGAGCGAACGGTCACCGACATCAACGGCAATATCAACTTCATCCAGACCGACGCTGCCATAAACCGCGGCAATTCGGGTGGTCCGCTCATAAATCTGAACGGAGAAGTAATCGGAGTGAACACTGCCTTCCAGGGGAACGGGCAGAGCATAGGCTTCTCCATACCGGCGGATGTGGCCAGGTCGGTCTCGGATGATCTTATTGCCAATCGCAAAATTCTGAGACCCTACCTGGGGATCGGTATGGAAGCGTCCAGTGAGGTTATCCTCAAAAGTCTGGGTCTGCCGCTCAACACCCGCGGAGTCTTTATCAAAAGAATCTACGAAGAGAGCCCGGCCGAAAAAGCCGGTCTGAAATCCCAGGATATCATCAAAAAAATCGAAGGACAGGTGGTCGAGTCCCCCCTGGATGTGCAAAAGATAGTGAAAGCACACAAGGTCGGAGAAGAGCTCGGCTTCTTAATCACAAGAGACAAAACCGATATATCCTGCACAGTGAAAATTGGAGAATACCCGGATCAGTCCGTCCTGAATAATGAATAATGACTGATTGAAATCCAGGTACACTTTGGTCACAGAGCCTGACTATATTTATAACATCCAATCCAATCCACACACGTCCAACCCCCTTGATATTCCATATCAAAGCAAGGTTCTCGGCAAGCTTAGGCATGTCGAGAACCTTGCTTTTTCCAGTACCGCAGCCGTCACCACATTTAATGCCGCATCTGTCGAATTTGGATTTCAGGCGCATATAGACTCCAGTAACCGCAAGCAATTGACTTCGGTTATTCGGCCCCAACTCTTTGTCGTACAATTCATATACGGAGTAGATCAAAACTATGCCTGATCAAGTTTCTTTCACCGAAGTAAATCAACCCCTTGCCCAGACGGCATCCTCAGGCAGCGAAAGTCGCTGGCAGGACATTGCATCCGGTATCATGAGCGGTGCCGGATTCGCGACAAAAGAAGGCGCAAAACACTCTACCACAAACGACATCAGGGACATGAGCATGGGTCTTGCCGAAGGAGCAGTCCTCGGTGCCTCTGGTCAAGTTTGCAAGGCCGGCGCAAAACTTGCAAGTGATGCTCTGCATGAAGCTATTCAAGGCGGTGTCAAAAGAGCGGCAGACAATATTGTCATCGATAAGTCCGGTCGAAGTCTGAACGAAGCCGATGACGCCGCCGAGACAAGCGGAAAGTCAGGAAAAGAGCAAGCCGTAGACAGTGCAGCTAAAGCGACTGAGCTCGGTGCAGCCATCGCAGGTGGAGTAATCTTTAGCGGACCGGTGCTTGGCCGAGGTGCTGCCGAAGCGCTTAAAGCAGGCAAAGCGGCAGAAGCCGCAAAAGAGGCCGGGCGCGCCGCCGGTCAAAACGCGCTGGAGAGCAGAGAAAAAGTAGCTCCCAAGAAAGAGTTCGATCTGAAAGGCGAAATCTTGTCCACGCCCAAAGATATAGCCGATCACTTCAAGAAACATCCTATTAGAGCTGCAGCAGAGGCTATAGCCCTACCCAGCCTGCTTATAATCGACTCAAAACTTTCGAAAGACTAATAGCAGAATCAAAAATGTTCTAAGTCGAATCGTGGTCATGGCTGACGGTAGCGTATCGCAAAGCAGCCATGGCCGCGCCATAGCCATTGTCGATGTTGACCACGGTGATACCGGCGGCGCAACTATTGAGCATGGTCAGAAGCGGGGCTATCCCACCGGAGCCGGCGCCATAACCCACCGAGGTCGGGACCGCTATCACCGGACAGGCGACGAGCCCGCCCACCACGCTGGGCAGGGCGCCATCCATGCCGGCTACGACTATCAAGCAATCCTGCTTCATAAGAAGTTCGGTGCGGTCTAACAAACGATGGATACCAGCCACTCCAACATCGAAGATTCTCTCCAGTTCGACTCCACAGTATTCGAGGATCATGCAAGCCTCTTCGGCCACATTCAAATCGGCGGTACCGGCAGAAACCACCGCACAACGGAATTTAGAAAGAACCGGATCGCGATCATTCAGATCGCCGATAACAAGAACCCGGGCACTTTCGTTGTAATAAGCGGCAGGAAATGCGCTTCGAATCTCTTCTACTTGCTCCGGCAACACTCTGGTAGCAAAGACTTTCGCACTGTGATCAAGTAAACTGCGCGCCACCTCGACAATCTGGACAGCGCTCTTTCCCGGAGCATAGATAGTCTCGGGGAAACCCTGCCGCAACTCTCTATGGGTATCGGCACAGGCGAAACCCAGATCGGTGAAAGGCATGTGCTTGAGTCGGCCAAGCGCCTCTTCGGGCGATACTTCGCCATTTGCCACCAGAGACAGCAGCCGGGTCAATTGATCGCCATTCATAGGAATCGCCGCCTTACTTCAGCGCGGCTGCAACTCTACTGGAAGCCGCCACCGGCGCCGCGTCGGCACCACCGGTCTTGTAGCCCTGGGGATCGATATCGACTTCTGAGAATCCGATTCTGATAAGTTCTTCTTCGATACGCAAAACCATGTGGGGACGGACTTTGAAGACGTAGAGCTCATCAGCGCCTACTTCAACCGAAGCCTTACCTTCGAAATTACGCACCCTTACTTGATTGAAGCCGAGACTGCGCAGATAGCTTTCGCCTTTCTCGACCAGATTTAGTTTTTCCACTGTAACCTCCACGTTCACCGGAATGCGCGAAGCAAGGCAGGCATCCTGGGGTTTGTCCCAGGATGGAAGACAGGCTCTGCGCGCCAGAAAACGAATCTCTCGCTTGGTTAGACCGGCATCGACCAGGGGGCTCTCCACCTTGAACTGATCGGCTGCCATGTGCCCGGGCCGATGCTCGCCCTGATCATTGACATTCGCCCCGGAGGCGATGTGCTGAATCCCCCACTGACGGGCCTTTTTAGAAAGTGCATCGAAAAGGGTAGCTTTGCAGAAGAAGCAGCGCATCCCTCCATTCTCTTTATACTGAGGAATCGAAATCTCGTCGGTCTCGACCTCTTCGAGATCCCAATCACAAAGCTCGGCCTGGGCCCTTGCCGAACGCAAAGAATCCGCCGCCAGGCTTGACGAAATCCCGATAACCACCCTGGCACGGTTGACCAGCAGACTCCTGGCGTAATGCGACACCAGAGAGCTGTCCACCCCGCCCGAATATGCCACCACCAGACTGCCGAGCTGCAAAATTCTGTTTACCAGAATCTGCTCTTTCTGCTCGACTATCTCAATCTCCTCTGGAGTTAATTTGAGTTCCATTTCCCTAACTCTCTATCCTGTTCTTATCCAGTCGCCTTAATTTAGCCCGTATGTCTTGCTTTCGGTCACTCCCGGCTTCAAGCAACCGCCTACTATCTTGTTGAGCTCAGCATGCACGCCCATGTCGTCGGCATCCTGCACCCCTTTCTCCAGCCTCTCGATATAACCTCCCAGTTGTTCACGATTGATAGGCTGGGGTTTGCCCACAAAAATCTTGTCATAGACCGTCTTAGTCAGCCCTTCTTCCCTGGTGAGCAGCTCTTCATACAGCTTCTCGCCCGGTCTCAAACCGATGAATTCGATCTCTATGTCCACTCCCGGCTTCAATCCGCTGAAGCGAATCAGATCATTGGCAAGATCGAGAATCTTCACCGGCTCACCCATATCGAGCACAAAGATCTCGCCGCCTTTACCAAGAGCGGTCGCCTGTAGAATAAGCTGCACCGCCTCCGGTATCAACATGAAGTAGCGGGTAGCCTCGGGATGGGTAACGGTAACCGGACCGCCCATGGCTATTTGTTTGCGCCATACCGGAATGACAGAGCCCCGGCTGGCGAGAACGTTTCCAAAACGCACCGCCACATATTTGGTGCCGGTACGATTGGCGAGGTCCTGCACCACCAGCTCCGCCATACGCTTGGTGGCGCCCATAACGGATGTGGGGTTGACAGCCTTGTCGCTGGAGACAAGCACAAAGGTCTCCACCTCATAAAGATGCGAAAGTTCGGCGATTACTCTGGTACCGAGAACGTTGTTAGCGACGGCCTCGGTGACGTTGCATTCCATTAACGGCACATGTTTATGAGCGGCAGCATGGAACACAGTGCTCGGTTTGAACTTCTCAAAAATGGCTTTCATCCGGATTATGTCCCGGATATCTGCTATCACCGGCACAATTTCCACCGGCTCCGGTCTGGCTTTGAGCTCTTGCTCGATAGAGAAGATAGAGTTTTCACCCTTACCCAGAAGAATCAGACGGGTTGGTTGAAATCGCATAATCTGCCGACAGAGTTCGCTACCGATGGAACCGCCGGCACCGGTGACGAGCACGGTGCGATCTTCGAGGTAGCCGGCGATGGAGGCGTTGTCCATCTCGATAGGAGCGCGACCGAGCAGGTCTTCGAGCGAAACTTCTCTCAACTGGCTGACACTTACTTTGCCGTCAATCAGCTCGAAGAGTCCGGGCAGAATTCTTGTATCGACCTCGCATTCGCGGCAGATATCGACAATCTTACGAATCTCGGATGCCGGTGCCGATGGCATGGCGATAATCACCTGATCTATGAAAAGAGACTCAATTAGACTGGGCAATTCTTTTGTGGTACCGAATACGGTGAGAGCACCAATTCTGGTTCTCAACTTCGAGGGGTCGTCGTCAATCAGACCGACCACATCTACTCCGAGGTCGGAGCGCTGGGATAGCTCTTTGAGAACCATCTGTCCGGCATCGCCCGCGCCAACGACAAGACTGCGCCGGCGAATCGGCTGCCGCCAGTGCTTTCTCTGGCTGTGCTCGATGGCGAGCCGGCGAAGCACCCGGGGACCGGAGAGGCTCAAGAAAGCGAGAACGCAGTTGATGAAAATTATCCCGTAGGACATATGATGGCCGCCGATCACCAGATAACCAGAGGCTCTGACAATCAGGAAAATGGTGGTGACCGAGAGTACCGAGCAGAAAAGCTCCATCACTTCGGTGAGCCCGGTGTATCTCCACAGACGCCGGTAGACACCGAATGCCCAGTTGGAGAGAAGCATCATTGTGATGGTCAGAGGAGCATAGACCGAAAGTTGATACCAGTAAGGCTCGGCGATATGACCATCGAAACGAATCAAATACGCCCCCAGAAGGGCGACAGAGAGCACTCCGCAGTCGAGAATCACCTGCATGACTCGCTTCCAGCGAACTTGCTCAACGAGCTTGACCGAATTCGACGGTGCTTCAGCTGCAGGCGTTCCGGAGTTATCTACTTTTTCCAGGCTGTCCAAGCGTAATCGACCCCACTGACGGAGATGACCATAAGAAACGGGCCGATTCTACACTAGTCAGGAGATTAATAACTTAGGCTCTATTCAGGTTAAATGGTGTTGCCAAGAGGACTGATTGACGCTCCCATTCGATGACAAGCAAATAATGCCGCAAACCGCTATTTGACGCTCATTTTGCCCTTTTGCTGGCTGACCCATTCCTTAACCCGCTCTTCAGGCAGGCCGAGGGCCATGGAGGTGCCGCGTATAGCCACATCGTGACCGACGTCGAGCTTGAGAATCTGGTTGTATTTACGGATACACATGAGCTTGATGGCACCGTCCTGGAGAGAGCCGGTGGCGCTCCATACAAGAAACCCGGCCACTAAGTAGCCCATGATCAAACCGGCCAAAGCCGGCAACCAGTGGAAGGTGAGATAGCCTGCAGTAATTTTAATGCTATAGAAGTACAAACCCACTTCATACAACGCAAACAAGAGAATGTAGAGTTTAACGTTGCGTTTTTCGTACTTCTTGGTTAAATCCTTCTGTTGATCACGCACAAAAATCTCACCACGGCTCTGTTTGAACCATTTGGTGTTGATCTCTTTGGGTTCGGGAAACAGGAAGTAAGCTCCAAGAACCGTGAGGATAAGGAAGCATGGACCATAATAGTGATTGGCGTCCGCCAGTCGATAACCCTCGTACCAGAGTACGACATAAGGAATGTACATGGCAGCGAGACAGAGCAGGAAATATCTGCCTGCTCCCATTTTCTGCTCCACTTTGGAGCCGAAAAACCATAAAAAATAAGAGTTCCCGATTACCTGAAAACCTGCGAATGCCGCCATGGAGGCCATGGGCAATTGCCCGAAAATCTTCTCCCATTGCTGATTGACAATCCACTGCTGCATGGTGATAGCGGTAAAGCTGTTGTTGTCCATCCAGCGCTGAGCCAGGGCATGGGGCTCCCAGAGCTCGATTTTATTGGTGCTCATAAAAGCATAGGCGACCACGAAGCCGAAGATAACCATCATGGTCACAATCGGAATTGCACCCTGGGTATCAATCTGGACATCGTTGCCTGACTGGCCGTAAGTCATCTCGTCTATCCTGTTTTCGAAAGGAGAATTCTGAGAACTCGAGTCTCTATATAAGATTACCCTTATCCAGTCCTGCTGTAACCATGGTTGCCAAGGTGGCAAAAACAGGCGCAGTCCACCTTCTGCGTCCATGGCTCAGCCAGCGCCAATCTCGGAGATCGACACCAGTCAGACCGGATCAGATAAGCAGAGCATGGTCCGATAAACGGGCCTCAATCCAGCAGAGAATCAAAGAATCAAAGAACAACATTGACCAGTTTGTTGGGAACGACGATAACCTTCTTCACCGACTGACCGTTGAGCTTCGCTTTGACCTTTTCGTCGGCGAGGGCTAGCTCTTCTACTTCCGCCTTCTCCATGCCCCGGACACAGGGTACCTTGTTGACGATTTTGCCGTTCACCTGCAGCACCAGCTCCACTTCGTCGTCTATCGTCAATTTATCGTCGAAGCCCGGCCAGGAAAACACGTGGATGGAGCTGCCGCAGGCGTCCATGAAACCGGTGCGACTCCATAGCTCTTCGGTAAGATGGGGCGCCATGGGAGCAAGCATAAGCAGCAAATTGCGGACCGCAAAAGAGAGCAATTGCCTCTGCTCGGCTTTCAACTTTTCGCCGACCGGTGCAAGATTCTCGGTAGAGCCACCGTTGGCGGCACCACCGCTGCTCAACTCCTGACAATATTTATAAAGCCCGTTGTTAAGCTCTATACAGCGAGCAATGGCGGTGTTGAAGACATAGCGACCGGGGTCGAGATCATTGGTCACAGCCTTCAAGGTCTTATGCACGAGCATATGGAACTTCTTGCTCTCCGTGTCCAACTTATCGTGATCGACCTCTCCTGTATAAGGCTCTATCGCTTTATGTTCAAGAAGATCCGTCACGATTCTCCAGATCCTGCCAAGGAAGCGATACTGCCCCACAGCGCCTTCTTCGGACCACTCCAGCTCTTGCTCGGGCGGGGCGGCAAAAAGGGTGAAAAGACGTGCGGCGTCAGCACCGTACTTCTCGAAGAAGGCGGTGGTGCCGACCACATTGCCCCTCGACTTGGACATCTTCTCGATACGTCCCGAAATCTCAGAATATTTGGTCACCATTCCCTGGGAGAGCAAGTTGGAGAAAGGCTCATCGCACTGGACCAGGCCGATATCGCGAAAAGCTTTTGTGAAAAAGCGAGAATAGAGCAAATGCAGGATGGCGTGCTCGATACCGCCCACATATTGGTCGACCGGCATCCAGTAATCGGCCTTGTCCCGGGCAAAAGCGGTGGTATCGTTATTGGCATCAGCGTAACGAAGGAAATACCAGCTCGAATCTATGAAGGTATCCATGGTGTCGGTTTCACGGCGCGCTTCTTTGCCGCATACCGGACAGGCGACCTTCAAGAAAGAGTCATGCTTTGTAAGAGGCGAACCGCCCTCTCCGGTGATGTCGATATCTTCGGGAAGCTCGACCGGAAGCTGGTTTTCAGGAACCGGCACGATACCGCAATGCGGGCAGTGCACCAGAGGAATAGGACAGCCCCAGTAACGCTGCCGGCTGATTAACCAGTCACGTAAACGATACTGGACACGCTTCTTGCCCGAAGCGTTGTCGGCTGCCCATTCGGTCATTCTAACCTTGGCCTCGGGGCTGGTCATACCGTTGAAAGGTCCCGAATTGATCATCACTCCAGGCTCGGTATAGGCTTCTTCGAGCTCACCTTCGCTAGCCTTGCCGTCGGCGGAGATGACCTCGACCACCGGCAATCCATGGGATTTGGCAAAGAGAAAGTCTCTTTCATCGTGGGCAGGCACACCCATAACCGCCCCGGTGCCGTAGTTCATCAACACATAATCTGAAACCCAGATAGGCACGCTCTCGCCGTTAAAGGGATTGATTACCGAAGCACCGATAGGCACACCGGTTTTGGACTTCTCGGTAGAGATACGCTCGAGCTCTGTTTTATGCCGGGACGATTCGACATATTCGTTCACCGCCTCAAGGCAATCAGGAGCAGTCAACTCTTGTACAAGAGGACTCTCCGGCGCGAGAACCAGATAACTGACACCATAAGCGGTATCAGGGCGAGTGGTGAAGACACCGATCTGTACATTCGGTTTACTGTCCACGGTAAAATAAAGCTCCGCCCCTTCGGAGCGGCCGATCCAGTTTTTCTGCATCAAACGCACCGGTTCGGGCCAGCCGGTCAGTTTCTCTAAATCATCGAGAAGCTCGTCGGCATAATCTGTGATCTTCAAAAACCACTGACTCATCAGCTTCTGCTCGACCTTGGTCTCAGGGTGGCGCCAGCAGGCGCCGTCCACGACCTGCTCATTGGCGAGCACCGACTGACAGTCGGGGCACCAGTTGACCGGCGCCTCTTTGCGGACGGCAAGACCCTTTTCATAGAGCTTGAGAAATAGCCACTGGGTCCAGCGATAATAATCGGCTTCACAGGTGGTGACTTCCCTGGACCAGTCATAGCTGGTCCCGAGCTTCTTGAGCTGGGAATCGCGCATGAACTTTATATTCTGGCGGGTCCACTTACCCGGATGCATCTTGTTTTTGATGGCGGCGTTCTCGGCAGGCAGACCGAAAGCGTCCCAACCCATCGGATTGAGGACGTTATAACCCTGCATGCGACGCTGACGCGAAATTACATCAGAAATCGTATAAACACGCATGTGACCCATGTGCAGGTCACCGGAAGGATAGGGAAACATCACCAGCGAATAGAATTTCGGCTTCTTATCCAGATCATGGGCGGCGTAAATGCCGTCTTTCTCCCACTGCTCCTGCCACTTCTCTTCTATCTCGCGGGGGGTGTACTGGTTAGACATTGCTGAGCGATCCTCTATCCTAAAGTAGGTGATCTTATCTCAGACCCGACCCAAGCTCAACGAAAGAGGAGAGGCATGCAAAGATTTTTCACTGATCCGACTTACATTATTGTAAGGCGAGCCGCTTTTGATTAAAGTCGTTGATCAAAAGAAGCGACGAGGAGAAGACGGTGGACGCCATAAAAACCGACTCTAAAAAGAGCGAAGAGAAACTTCCCGAGGCAATCATCGAAGAAGCCCGCGAGTTGGGGCGTGGAGCCGAGATCTTGCCGGACGGATACATGGGTCTTGCCCGCAAGCTATATGAAGTAAAGAAAGCCGGTCGCAAACTGAGGGTAAAGCTCGGTGTCGACCCTACCTCTACCGATTTGCACCTGGGGCACTCGGTGGTCTTTCGCAAGCTTCGACTTTTTCAGGACTTCGGACATCAGATTGTTCTTATCATCGGTGGATTCACCGCCCAGATAGGAGACCCCTCCGGACGCAACGCCACCCGTCCGCAGCTCACCTCGGAGCAAGTCAAGGAGAACGCCCGGACCTATTTAGACCAGATGGGGCTGATTCTGGACATAGAAAAGACCGAGACCCGAAACAATGAAGAGTGGCTGGCTCCGATGAATCTGAATGACATTCTCAAGCTGGCTGGCAAAGTCACTGTTCAACAGCTTCTAGCCAAAGAAGCGTTCGGCGAGAGAATGGAAAACCAGCAACCGATCTCTTTCCATGAGCTTTTCTACCCGATTCTCCAGGGCTATGATTCGGTCGCCATCGAAGCGGACGTGGAGCTGGGCGGAACGGATCAGCGCTTCAACATTCTTCAAGGTCGTGAACTGCAACCGCACTACAATCTGGACCAGCAGGTGGCTTTCCTGCTGCCACTAATAGAAGGCACCGACGGCGCCAAGAAGATGTCGAAAACCTACGACAATTTCATCGGTCTATCCGAGCCGCCCTCGGACATGTTCGGCAAATGTATGCGTATTCCCGACGAGCTCATCATCAAATATTTCGAGCTCACCACCACTCTTTCGGGCGCCGAAGTAGACGAAATCAAGGACTTTCTTCAGTCCGGGGGCAATCCCAAAGAGGCGAAAGCAAGATTGGCAAAACAGATTGTTCTGCAATACCACGGTAAAGATGCCGCCGACGACGCCCTCACCGAATGGGATACCATTCACAGCAAACGGCAGATCCCCGACGACATGCCCGAATATAAGCTGACCGAAGAAAAACCGCTATTTCGTCTTCTGGTCGACGCGGAGCTGGCAAGCGGTTCAGGGCAAGCCAAGCGGCTGATCGCCGATGGCGGAGTGCGCATTGACGGCGATCAGGTCAAAGACCCCAATCAATCCATCAAACCGAGTCAGGGAGACTCTTTAGTGCTTCAGGTGGGCAGAAGACGCTTCATCCGCATCAATCTCTAATGCCCCGGCTGCCTTTCTCTTTCTAGAGGACTGATACCACTATCGGTTACGCAAAACTATTCCAGTTTCATTGTGTCAAGCAAAGACAGAGCCTGAAAGCACCATAAGCGCCACCAGCGACATATCTGAAGCGTATTTCAAACCGACTCTAACGAAGGGCAGCCCTCAGTCCGTAGTTTACCACTCCCCGTCCACCGGCCTGGACTACGCGGCGCATCTTGCCGCCTTTTCGCTTTTGCTTCTTCTGGGGCACCTGACCGAGCATCTCTTGCGATTTTGCTCCGCTGCGATCGACCAGCATGCCGCTGTCATTGCGAAAGTCCTCGTTCTTATCATACTTCGGTCTTCCATAGTCGACAAAATGAGCGACATCGAACTGATTGAAAGGCAGAAATGGTCTTACGGCCATGCGCTCATGCATTATCACATCGGTGGTTTTGAACGCTCCAGCCGGGATCTTCTGCCCCTTTTGCAAAGCCAGACTGGCAAGCTGGACATTGTTTACGGTGTCTGACGTATGGAGCCTGTGCTTGGCCTCGTACTTCTTGTCGAAGCCCTGCATGTTGGAGCGACGCACCATGGCCTGTGGATGTTCATGAATATGGGCGAGCTGCATGCGTCGAAAAGCCTGATCTTTGGCGGCGCGAGAAAGAGACGGATTGGTCCACAGATCGTGCAGGCGCCCGGCGAATTCAATCTCCCGAACCAGATCCTGCGGGTTCCAGTATCCCGGTAAGCAATGCAGCACCGTGCCGTCTGAGGCCAGAACAAATGTCTGCAAATTATGCGGTCCGGCTCCGTTGGTGGTCTTTATAGCATTGCCGTCAGGACGATGCGCCCCGGAAAAACCGGCATAACTCTCTTTCGAGATATCTCGATAACCGCAAACAAGTTCATTCTTCAATACGGAATAGGCTGGGTCCTGCGAGAGCGACACGGCTCTCAAGCTATTGGCCGCCGATCATGTGGCGCCGTCCATCTGCCCAATCATCTGAACCCAGAGGATCATCTTGCCCTGGCTGCGGGCTGACTTGATAGCTTCGGAAAGATGAGTATGCCAGCGGATATCCTGGTTGACCCGATCGATATTCTCTTTGGCGGCATATCCGGGCAAAAGCTTGCTGTTCTTGGCTTTGGCATCCGCCGCCGCCCCACCGGTTAAAAGCGCCAGCCCCAGAGACAAAGCCAGAAAAGCTCTTTTGGAAGACCAGATCATAGATGAACACCTCTAACGTCCTATTGGCAATATACCTTGACAGACGCAGGGGAAGTTCAAAAAGTTCAAAAGAACTCTCGATTTAATCATTAAAAAACGGAATGGTGAGCTGCTTGAAAGAGGTCGACCCCGGCGGAGGCAGCATGGTCGAAGAGGTCGGCGGAGCTGTCTCCGTTACCGGCTTAGGGTCGAAGACAGGGTTATAGACCGGAATATCGTTCAGATTGAAATCGAGAAGCTCCTCGAATACGGCCTGGTCTTCGCTCGAAATGATTAATTCATGCTCGACCACTTCTTCGACTTCTTCTTCGACTATAGCTTCGGGCTCCGCCTCGAGCTCAATCTCCTGGCGCCGGTTGCGCTCTTCTCTGCGTCTCGCCAGAGAGACAATGTTCTCACCGGCAAACTCATCCTTCTCAATCGGCTCCGGCTCCGGCTCCGGCTCCGGCTCCGGAGGCAGAATAATCGGAAACTCGACCAGTTCAGCCATGACCGCAGACAGGGAAAGAAGTCCCTTGCTGAGATTAGAAAGAAACATAGCGATGGCAGGCTCTAAGGCGATATCCATGCGCCGTATTAACGGGGTGCAATGATTAGTCGTCCAGACGAACTCACGTTGAAGCGGCAGCTCCAGTGGCTCTCCGACTGCAACGACCTGGACATCCAGCTCCATCTCACAGTGCATGAGCCAGTTTTTCAGAAGCGGGTGAAGAATGACACTATCGAACTCTTCGTCGAAGCAGAGATAAACGTTGATTTCGCCAAGCTCGTTGACAATATAGAAGCAGGGCTTCTCCACACCGATAGCTCTCAGCTGTTTAACCAGAGCCGATTGTTTCTCGACTCTCTCTTCGGGGTCTTCGACTTTGAGTGAGAGCACCGCAAGATGCGAGCGGCGATCAAGGCTGATAGCCACGGGTCTTTCCCACTTGAGATCGATAACCTCCAGGAGGTTCTCGTCGGTAAAATAATTGAACTTGCTCTGTTTGCGCCAGTTTGTAGTCTCCGGCTTGCGGACGAAACTATCGAGGCGGTCTTTGAAAAGGGCAGCAAAACTGCGTCTCAATACTTCCGAATTGGATACTGTCGTAAAACGACTCGACTGGCTCTGATTCTGGTTAGTAATTTTGCGTTTCGCTTTCTAGTGATCACGCACCGGTGATAGTGTGATCATCGACACATTTATACCAACGATACTAAGCCGATTTGCCAAATAGTTCAAGCCCCCAGAGGGCATATGCGCAGCAGATCCTAATAAGCCCCGCATTCGATACCGATCGAGAAGCTCACTTGCCAGAGTCCTCTATCGCCCGAAGCTTCTCTTCGCTAAACAGAAATCTCCCCCAGCCGCCTCTATATGTCTCGAAAACAAGCTTCCCTGCTTTATCAGAAGCTTGAATAAGTTCAGCTTCATTTGACCGTCTCTGCACCACGGCGTTCATAGATTACCGCCAGACCATCTTTAAAAGTCTGCTTCCAGCCTTCTGCCCCCTCCAGCTTATGAGCCAACATAGACTGCGCCGGCACGAAGATCCAATCTATCTTGTACTGCTCCAACAATCTCTCCCAGCCATCGAGACCGCTTTCTATCTTCCAGGAATCGATAACAATTTTGCTTCCATAGACATCGAATCTGGTGTCGACAAAAAGAGGCGGAGATGGATAGAGATGCCAGAGCAAAATGTCCCCGAACTGAGGATCGTTGAAAAGCCTGCCCCGGGGCTTGTTCTCCTGAATATACGCAACCGCGGTCAAAGGCGGCGCAAAGCCTGCGCTCACCTGGGGAATACCTGGTATAAAAATACGACACTGCAAAAATGCCGAGAACAAAACGACAACCAGGCTGACAGCGGTCGACCACCAGCGATACTTGAAAAATCTATAGAGCTTCTCGCTCACTTCCTTTACGAAAACCGGCTTGGAAGGCTCCAGAGTATAGGCTTTTAGATAAGCGAAAAGGTAAATCACCTCAAAGATCATGACCAGCGAAGAGAAAGGAATGAGGCGCCGGCAAAACATTCCGACCGGAAGCGCCAGGAGGACAATCACCAGGCTGAGCAAGACCGGCCGAATCAGAGCTATGCCTCCCCGAAGAAGACAGTGCCCACATAAACCCGCCACCAGAAAAATAAGTATAAGAAACGGGAAATAGCTAGCGGTCAAATAATCGGCAGGAGCAAGCGGTCCGAGTTCCTCGATCAAGCTGTTGGAGTCGGCAAAAAATAGATGGGGCAGATACTGATAGAGTCCGATTCCAAATGGGGTAACCAAGCTTCCGGCAAGAAACACAGCCAGAGCCGAAGCGCTCAATCGCAAGCTGACGGTGTTGCCTTTTATAGACTCCATCAAAACAAGCACCACCAGAAAAATTATGCCACAGACAAAGCCGGAGTGACTGTTAGCCCATAGCACAGAAAGCAGAAGAAGCCCACCCAGGTACAGACGAAAGTCCCGGATACCACGGCCTTCGTAGGTAGATACCAGACGCATATGATTGACAATCGCCAGAAATATGGCCAGATAGAAATACGAAAAAATCTCCGGGCGCAGGTAATAGTGAAATGAAGCCGCCGAGCTACCCACCACCACCATAGCAAGCGAAGTGATCGGACTGTGCTTGCCGCCCGGAGGAAAGAAAACCGGAATAACAATAAAAGACAACACCACCAGTAGTGAGGACAAAGCAAGCAAGGCTACGGCGGCAGGGTCAGGAAGACCAGCGTCAAGTCCAAATTCGGACCCTTCCAGTAGATGGCTCTTGAGCCGTTCTTTAAAAGCGCTCGTCAATCGAGAATTAATGCCGCTTTGATCTACCGAATAATCGGAGCCGCAGACAAGTTTCTCGTAACCTCGATAGACAGAGAACAAAGTCACTTCGCTCAGCCACTGGTATGGCACGAAACGACTCTCCGTCTTCACAAGACTGTGCGAAAAGGGATCTTTGTCAGGGATTTTTCCGGTTTGTACTATCTCTCTACCGGTGGCAAGCAACCAGCAGGTATCGGGATCCTGAAGGGCAGTCCCCGAGACCACGAAACTGGTCCAGAAAACAAAGACCAGATAGAAGCAGACGATCAAGATAGCTCCGGCTTTAGAGAATCCCGATCCCATATTAGTTTCTGTCTTAGTTGGCGTACTTGACCGAGCAGCCGTATGCCTTCGAAGAGGATACGCTCACGGCTTTTCCGGCAAGAAGTTCATCGAGGGCGTTGGCCACGAAATTTTTGGCATCCTTGACCTCGTTTTTATCGACTCCCGGAGTGTCATCGATGGCTCCTGCATAGGCAAGGATGCCATCTTTATTGATGATGAACATATGGGGAGTGGTCTTGGCGTCATAGAGCTTGCCGACTTTTCCGTCGGCGTCAATCAGCACCGCAGACGGTGCGCTGCCTTTCTCTTTGAACATCTCTTTATGCCGCTCGGCAGGCTGAAATCCCTGACGACCTTCGGCACTGGAGCAAACGCTGAGCCAGACCACACCCTTGTCGGTGAACTGCTTTTGAAGCTTCTGCATGTTGCCGCTGTCATAGTGCTTCTTCACGAAGGGGCAACCGTGGTTGAACCATTCTAAAACGACCACTTTCCCCTTCAATTTCGAAAGCTTCCAGACCTTGCCGTCCACATCCTTGAGCGCAAACGAAGGAGCCGCCTTACCGACTTTGACCTTAGCATCGCCGGATTTTTTCGCTTTGCCAGTATCCTTTGCGAAACCAGGCAGAGAGCTAAAAAAGGGACTATTGCCCAGACAGAGAGCTGCGGTCATGAAAAGAAGTGCCAGCAACTTCTGGGTGGACTTCGAATACTTGATCATTTGATTCACCGTTTGAATAAAGGACAGGAGCCGAGTTCATTCCTTATGCAAGCGAGTATAACGGAAAAGCGGCTGTATTTCTGAAAGGCGCTCGGCGGTGGCAATATTATCAGAACGGGCATATCCTTATATAAGGAATAGTCCAGGACGTACCTATATATAGTAGAGAGAAAATATGCGGGCTTCCTGGCAACATCCCTGCCAAACCGGTAAATATTTTCGCTACAATGTGAAAATATCCCGGACAGTCCATTCTATAGCTAACGGTTCGGTGGTAGTATTACTTTCCCACGAGATGGCGGGCTATTAGCTCAGGTGGTTAGAGCGCACCCCTGATAAGGGTGAGGTCCGTGGTTCGAGTCCACGATAGCCCAGTCTTAAGACATTCTTGCGGAAACGGAGTCTGACTCCCCACCGTAATAGAATGGATAAAGGTCAGGTCATCCGAGTGTTTCGAATTCTTTCGAAATGTTCGAATGGGACTGATGGTGATACCGAATCATGTGGTTCATACCGTATAATGAATTTCGGTTTTCAACCAAACAGTGTGGGGGCTTGGCTCAGTTGGTAGAGCGACTGCTTTGCACGCAGTAGGTCAGCGGTTCGAACCCGCTAGCCTCCAAGCTTAATTACAAGGCTGAGTTAACCTTTAGATACAAAGCCTTCCACAAACAGAGTCGTCTGGTAGAATAGGTGATTCTGAAAGGGCGAAAGCCCAAAAGCCGGCCGGGAGGCTGTAAATCTCGGTTCCGTACCCTGAAAACTGTATATTGAAGTCTGTATCCACACCAATGTTTTGTCTAGGTGTAAGAAGTTCTGTCCTGGAACTTCTAAAAACACCTGAGACGTTGGTAAAGCTACTAAGAGCGCACGGTGGATACCTGGGCACCAGCAGCCGAAGAAGGACGTAGTAAACAGCGAAATGCCACGGGGAGTTGTTACGAACTAAGATCCGTGGGTGTCCGAATGGGGCAACCCCGCCGGGTGAATGCCGGCGACGCATACCTGAATCCATAGGGTATAGCGAGGTAAGCCAGGGAACTGAAACATCTTATTACCTGGAAGAAAGGAAAACAAAACAGTGACTCCCTCAGTAGCGGCGAGCGAAAGGGGAACAGCCCAAACCTCTAGGACGTCAGTCTTAGAGGGGTAGCGGGACTCTATACGAGATGGGAAGAGAATAGTTGAAGTGTTTGGAAAGGCACACCATAGACGGTGATAGTCCGGTAAGCGAAATTCTCTGAACCTCAGGAGTATCCCAAGTAATGCGGGGCACGAGAAATCCTGCATGAATCTGCCAGGACCATCTGGTAAGGCTAAGTACTGACTGGTGACCGATAGTGAACAAGTACCGTGAGGGAAAGGTGAAAAGAACCCCGGGTAGGGGAGTGAAATAGAACATGAAACCGTGTGCTTACAAGCAATCGGAGCACTATTTTTATAGTGTGACGGTGTGCCTGTTGAAGAATGAGCCGGCGAGTTACCTTGTGTAGTTAGGTTAAGCGGTTAATACGCGAAGCCATAGAGAAATCGAGTCTGATAAGGGCGTTAAATTACATGAGGTAGACCCGAACCTAGGTGATCTAGGCATGGCCAGGATGAAGCGCATGTAACAGTGCGTAGAGGTCCGAACCAACCGATGTTGAAAAATCGGTGGATGAGCTGTGTTTAGGGGTGAAATGCCAATCGAACCTAGAGCTAGCTGGTTCTCCCCGAAAGGCGTTTAGGCACCGCGTCGGATTTATCTTATGGGGGGTAGAGCACTAGTTCGGTGCGGGCGGAGAAAATCCGTACCAAATCGAGTTAAACTCCGAATACCCATAATGTTATTGTCCGGCAGTGAGACAGTGAGAGATAAGTTCCATTGTCGAGAGGGAAACAGCCCAGACCGCCGACTAAGGACCCAAAGAACATGCTAAGTGGTTAAGGAGGTGGAGTTGCATAGACAACCAGGATGTTGGCTTAGAAGCAGCCACCATTCAAAGAAAGCGTAATAGCTCACTGGTCAAGCGACTCTGCGCCGAAAACGTATGGGACTAAGCATGTCTCCGAAATCGCGGGAATAGTATTTATACTGTTCAGTAGGGGAGCGTTGTGTTGTAGGCTGAAGTGAGAGCGTAAGCACTCATGGACGAACCACAAGTGAGAATGTCGGCTTAAGTAGCGAAAACATTGGTGAGAATCCAATGCACCGAAAGACTAAGGGTTCCTGCACAAGGCTCGTCCATGCAGGGTTAGTCGGGGACTAAGGCGAGGCCGAAAGGCGTAGTCGATGTACAACGGGTTAATACTCCCGTACCACTTATTATCCGCTAGGAGCTAAGTCGGGACGCAGGAGGCTATACGAGGGGGGCGAATGGATGTCTCCTCCAAAGGCGTAGCCAGTCTGAGTAGGCAAATCCGCTCAGGCGTTACGGTGAGGCCGAGTAAGAAAGGTCCCACGGGACCAATCTCGTAGACGCCACGCTGCCGAGAAAAGCGGCGAAAGCCAGGATAGTGAGTGCCCGTACCCTAAACCGACACAGGTAGTCAGGTAGAGAATACCAAGGTGCGCGAGATAACTCTCTCTAAGGAACTCGGCAAATTGACCTCGTAACTTCGGAAGAAGAGGTGCCATGTTAGGGTGTAGCCCCTCGCGGGTGAAGCCTGAGATGGTCGCAGAATATAGGTCCAGGCGACTGTTTAACAAAAACACAGGTCTCTGCAAAACCGTAAGGTGAAGTATAGGGGCTGACGCCTGCCCAGTGCCGGAAGGTTAAGTGGAACGGTTAGCGTAAGCGAAGCTGTGAAACAAAGCCCCGGTGAACGGCGGCCGTAACTATAACGGTCCTAAGGTAGCGAAATTCCTTGTCGGGTAAGTTCCGACCCGCACGAAGGGCGTAACGATCTGGACGCTGTCTCGGAGAGAGGCTCGGCGAAATAGGAGTGTCTGTGAAGATACGGACTAGGTGTGCCAGGACAGAAAGACCCTATTGAGCTTTACTGTAGGCTGAAATTGTCCGCGGGTTATGTTTGCGCAGGATAGGTGGGAGACTTTGAAGCAATGATTTCGGTTGTTGTGGAGTCGACGTTGAGATACCACTCTAATGTAGCTAGCGTACTAACCTCATTCCGTGAATCCGGGTGGGGAACAGTTTCAGTTGGGCAGTTTGACTGGGGCGGTCGCCTCCTAAATTGTAACGGAGGCGCTCAAAGGTTCCCTCAGGCTGGTCGGAAATCAGCCATCGAGTGTAAAGGCAGAAGGGAGCTTAACTGCAAGGGAGACATCCCGCGCAGATACGAAAGTAGGACTTAGTGATCCCACGGTTCCGCATGGAAGGGCCGTTGCTCAACGGATAAAAGTTACCATAGGGATAACAGGCTGATCTCCCCCAAGAGTCCACATCGACGGGGAGGTTTGGCACCTCGATGTCGGCTCATCGCATCCTGGGGCGGTAGTACGTCCCAAGGGTTGGGCTGTTCGCCCATTAAAGCGGTACGTGAGCTGGGTTCAGAACGTCGTGAGACAGTTCGGTCCATATCCGGCATGCCCGTAAGATTCTTGAGCGGAGCCGTCCCTAGTACGAGAGGACCGGGACGGACGAACCTCCAGTGTACCTGTTATCGCGCCAGCGGTATACGCAGGGTAGCTGTGTTCGGAGCGGATAAGTGCTGAAAGCATATAAGTACGAAGCCCACCGCAAGATGAGGAATCTCATAGAGTAATCTAGTAAGGATCCAGGAAGACCACCTGGTTGATAGGTCGCAGGTCGAAGCGCCCCGCAAGGCAAGCGCGTAGCCGAGCGATACTAATAATCCGAGGGCTTAACCAACAGATTGGTGTGAGTCATTACATACTTTCAATATACAGTTTTCAGGGTTTGGAATAAGTTCCAACTTCTAATTCGGGTGAAATTCGCTGAAAGGCGGTTTCAATAGAAGAAGGAAATTCATATTCCAATGAATCCCTAAAAGGTTCTTGGTGCTTGTGCGACCGGAACACACCCGTTCCCATCCCGAACACGACGGTAAAGACGGTCAGCAGCGACAATACTTGGCGGGTGACTGCCTGGGAAGATAGCCCGGTGCCAGGATTTGAAAAAGCCTCGAGTTAATAGCTCGAGGCTTTTCCTTTTACTTGTTTTTTTGTGGCAGGCTTCTGATCAAAATGAAAAGCACATTCTCCTTACCCAATCGGTAGCACTCTTGTACCACTTATGTTGAAGCTCGTGGTCGAGGGGCTCGAACTGGGTATTTTTCCAAATTGATATTGAATACTTGCGGGACAAGCAATGGTATGATCTGGAATCTTATATAGTCTCTTCATTATTAAGGGTTACAAGAATGAAAATTTTGCTTCGCGGACTGTTGATGACCACCTTACTTACTTCATTTGGTACTTCATTTAACAATAGCGCAGCCGTGGCCGCCAATAAAAGCGCAGATGCAAACATAAAACGCGTCGACGCACCCAGCAGAATCTCGGTAGGCAAGACCGCTACTGTCACAGTTACCGTAACAAATGAAGGATATACCGACTGGGCTGATTCTGGCGCAATGTTGACCAGTAGAATCGTCTCGGGACCACGTGGTAGAGTCGTCAACAAAGATATTGCACCAAACGTGGATTGTAAAAAGGCTAAAAAATCAGGAGACACCTGGACTTTTAGATACACAATCACTGGTCCTGACACTCCCGGCACCTATGAACTTGTATGGCAAATGGCTACTACTAAAAATGAGCCATTTGGTAGAGTTTCCAGCAAAGAAAAAATTATCGTCGACTAATAGAGTTATTGGCTCTAGAGCCTGTAAATCTCGCCCATTGAACAAGCACTGGATTATTTCCCTTTTCTCTACAAATGGAAATCCTTATTGTCTGTGGAAAAAGTTTCTGACTGCAATAACTGGAAAAAAAATCAAATCAAAACAGAAACTAGAAAATGCAAAAAAACTTGTGTGCGATAAGGAGTTTCTATTTGTTCGTGGCATAAAACCCTAAGAGCGAAGGGAGAATGGCGATGTCGATTCCGGCGGAAATTCAGGAAGACAAATGGATAGGCAAAACCCTGCTTGGCGACTATGCCATCGAGCAGTTGCTGGGTAAAGGAGCCATGGCGCGGGTCTATAAAGCCCGTCAAAACAGCACAGGCAAGTATCTTGCCCTGAAAACCCTTATTTCGAAAGAGCCCGAGCTCATCGCCCGCTTCGCCAAAGAAGTCGAGATGCACGGCAAACTGAAACATCGCAACATAGTCGAGACTTTCGGCTGTATCAACGACGCCTCCACCGGTCAGGCATTTTTCGTGATGGAGTTTTTGAACGGCAAGACTTTGCAGGAGCTCGTTCGAGAAAAAGGACCGGCTGCCTCTTCCGAGGCTATCTATGCCGTAACCAGCCAGCTCTGCGATGCGCTCTCCTACGCGCACAACATGGACATAATTCATCGAGATCTGAAACCGGCCAATATCGTTGTGGTCGACACAGAAAAGATAGAGCTCAAGGTGGTCGATTTCGGCATCGCTAAAGCCAGAAACGATACTGTGGCTCTGACCATGCCCGGAACCGTGGTAGGCTCGCCTATTTATATGAGTCCGGAGCAATGCCGCGGTCTGGAGCTCGACCCACGAGCCGACGTCTACTCTCTGGGCTGCTTGCTCTACGAGCTGGTTACCGGAAACGTGCCTTACTTTTCGAAGAACGTTATGCAGGTGATGAATTCTCACTGCCGCCCGGAAGTGCATCCCAAGCCGATCATAGCCTTCTCTCCGAAAGTGCAGAGACCTATGCACCTCAATCAAATTTTAAAAACTGCTTTGGAGACAGAGCGAGAAAAACGCTTCCAGTCGGTGGCCGAATTGAAAGCGGCGGTAGAAGGATGGCACAACGCCATAAAACTCGGCCTTGATGACAATGCCGAAATAGTTATGCCGAAAGTTTAGTCAACGGAATCAGCATCAAATATGGTGACTTACTCCGCAACTCTCTCACTACATACGGTGCAAGAATTGCTGGAATACGCCCCTTCTTAATATTTCTTTACATTTCACTCAGGCCCGGGCTGTCCGAGCCCGAAGCCCTGAATTTGGGGTGAATTCGACCCCGCTTAAGGCCGATAAGTGATAGCCGGCGCCAGCCCCTCTTGAAAAGCCCCTGTACAGATGAGTATGAAACATTCACAATGGGTAGAAGGTGTTAGGAAGCGAATGGTCATCAGCAAGCAGCATTAAAAAGGCTAGCGGATTTTTGCTTTGATGAATTCTTTTCCGGAAGCACATAATGCTGGTCAGTCTTTATGAGCCCGAATCGCAGCAGCTAAGAGGACGGGCGTCGCAAAGCCGATAAGCGTGAGACCCTGTTTCAACAGGAGTTTCAACCGGTATCCATTACTAAATACGCCAAGTAAGAGGTAGAGATAACATGTCGGAAATCACGAAAATGCACGTTCTCGAACAGATCAATGAACACCGGCAGAACACGCTGGACAAGCTCTCTTTGCTGATTGTCGATTTCTCCGAGTCGACTCAAAAACATATTGCCAAAGAGGTCAAAATTATTTCTGCCGATGTCGAAGAACACCTCGGTCACGACGACATTCTCATTGCTCAGGTAAGGCACCACAACGACCTTCAACCTGAAATCCTCAAGTACGAAGAGCGTAAAGATCGCATCTCCAACACCCTCGGTCAGGTCGCGGCCCAGGACAAAAAAGATAAAGACGGACTTCTACAGTTGCTGCGCCAGTTATCCGGAGAGCTGAGAGTACTGGCAGAATTCGAAGAACTGCGTCTTCACAAGAAGATCAGTCGCTATAGCTCTGCTGAAGAGCTGGAGAATGTATACAACCAGTTTCTTGAAAATAAAGTGTGCGATTGACATAAGAGATAAGAATTGAGCAGGATCAGCGCGCTCCTTAGAACAACTCGGCCCTGCGCGGCTCTATTTCTATGTGCATATGCTACGGTATTGGTCTTTACCCAATTCCAGTCTGTACAAGCCTCGGAGAGCGACTCTAGAGAGGGGATGGTCTGGATTCCGGGTGGGCGTTTCACCATGGGTGGTGTCGGTCCAAATGCGCGCCCTGACGAATTTCCGAGACACGAAGTCCAGATTTCAGGATTCTGGATGGATGAAACCGAAGTGACAAACAAGCAGTTCGGGGATTTTGTCAGAGCGACTGGCTATATCACGACCGCTGAAAGGAAAGTGGATTGGGAATCACTTAAACAAGATCTACCGAAAGATACTAAAAAACCGGACGAGGACAGCCTGGCTCCCGGCTCTTTGATCTTTCGAAAACCACAGACACTGGAGCCGCAAATGAATTACACCAGGTGGTGGCACTGGCAAAAAGGCGCCTGCTGGTCCCATCCCGAAGGGCCGGGCAGCTCTATTGCCGGTCGTGAAGACTATCCGGTGGTGCATGTCTCATACTTCGACGCTCAGGAATACTGCAAGTGGGCAAACAAAAGACTGCCTACCGAGGCGGAATGGGAATATGCCGCCCGGGGCGGACTCTCAGACAAAGAATACTGCTGGGGAGACCAGCCCCTTGATGCCTCCAGGGCCAATACCTGGCAGGGCAGCTTTCCTGTGGAAAATCTGAAGGAAGATGGATACGAATCGACCGCTCCGGCAAGATCCTTTCCCAAAAACAGATACGGCTTGTATCATATGCCTGGAAATGTCTGGGAATGGTGCTCGGACAACTACAAGAACACCGCCTACAAAGAGCGCGTCGAGACAATTGCCCCAAAACCGACGCTAAAAGATCCATCCGGACCGACTGACAGCTTCGACCCCAGACATCCTCACTCTAAACAGTTGAAAGTGCAGCGAGGAGGCTCTTTTCTTTGCAACCCAAGCTATTGTACGAGCTATAGACCATGTGCTAGGATGAGTTCCACTCCGGATTCCTCCACATGCCATGTTGGATTCCGGTGTGTTTCGAACTGAGTTCACATATTCTCCCAAGGAGCCTGACCATGGCAAAAAGGTCATCACTTATCGGTTTGTGCTGCGCTTTCAGTCTGCTTTTGAGCGGGGCTCCGGCGCTGGCAGGAACTCCGGCAGCCGATTCATCCTCACCGGACCGAACCCGCCTGCCCATAGCAAGTCCGGATTATCCCTGCTCGAATATTCTCGATGCCCGGGATGCTGTCGCTCCACCTCAATTCCAGGTCAAAGCTCCAGCTCAAGCACCGAACGTGATCATCATTCTGATAGACGATATGGGCTTTGGTCAATCGAGCGCTTTCGGCGGTCCTATACAAATGCCGACTCTCGAGAAGCTGGCAAAAAAAGGTTTGAAATACAACAACTTTCACACCACCGCTCTTTGTTCACCCACTAGAGCCGCCCTTTTGACCGGCCGCAATCACCATCAATGCAATATGGGCTCGATTACCGAAACAGCAACGGCCTTCCCGGGTCAGACAGGAAGAAGACCGGAGAGCGTGGCGCCTCTTGCCTCCATGCTGCGCTTGAACGGCTATTCGACAGGAGCTTTTGGCAAGAGCCACGAGACTGCCGCCTGGGAAGTAAGCCCTTCCGGACCGACAGATCGCTGGCCGACGCGCTCCGGATTCGACAAATTCTACGGATTCATCGGTGGAGAAGCAAATCAATGGGCTCCCACCATATATGATGGCTTGACCCAGGTCGAACCGCCAGCCGATCCGAACTATCACTTCACAAAAGACATGACAAACAAAGCGATTGATTGGATGAAGTCGGTCAAATCGCTGACCCCGGAAAAACCGGTTTTTATGTACTTCGCTCCCGGAGCCACCCATGCTCCGCATCACGTACCGGCTCAATGGATAGCGAAATACCGGGGCAAGTTCGACCAGGGCTGGGACAGACTTCGTGAAGAGACCCTGGCAAGACAGAAGAAGCTTGGGATAGTACCGGCTGACGCGGTTTTGGCCAACAAGCCGAAAGCGATTAAAGATTGGGACAAGCTGTCGGACGCAGAAAGAAAGCTTTTTGCAAGGCAGATGGAAGTCTTTGCCGGATACGGCGAATACACAGACCATGAGATAGCCAGACTGATCGAAGCGGTCGAAGAACTCGGACAGATGGAAAACACGCTTATTTTCTACATAGCAGGAGACAATGGTGCCAGTGCTGAAGGCGGCTTCAACGGACTGTTCAACGAGATGAGCTATTTCAACAATCATGCCGAGAGTGTGGATGAAATTCTAAAACACCTAGATCAACTCGGCGGTCCTGATTCTTATGGACACTATGCCGCCGGCTGGGCCGTGGCAGGAGACACTCCATTCACCTGGACAAAACAGATAGCATCCGATTATGGTGGCACCACCAATGGTATGGTGGTTCACTGGCCAAGAGGGATTCAGGAAAAGACCCAGCTTCGTTCCCAGTTTCACCATGTTATAGATATCGCGCCGACAATTTTGGAAGCGGCCGGTCTGCCCCAACCCAAGAGCGTCAACGGTGTAACCCAGACTCCGATAGAAGGGGTCAGTATGATCTATTCATTCAACAAGCCCGAAGCCGAAAGCAAACGCAAAACACAATACTTTGAAATATTCGGCAACCGCTCCATATATCATGATGGCTGGCTGGCAGGAACTGTGCACAAAGAGCCCTGGGAGATGAAGCCGAAGACCGGCTTCGCCCAGGACAGATGGGAGCTCTACGATACACGGAAGGACTTCAGTCTATCGAAAAATCTAGCAGAAGAGAACCCGGAAAAGCTCAAAGAGCTGCAAGCACTATTCTTGAAAGAAGCTTCCAGGAACCATGCCCTCCCCCTCGATGATCGTTTTCTCGAGCGCATCAATGCTGCCGCCGTGGGCAGACCGGATTTGATGGCGGGCAGGAAAACCCTCGAGCTATACAACGGCATGAGCGGATTAACAGAGAACGCTTTTCTGGATATCAAAAACAGGTCATTCACCATTGACGCGGAAATTGTAATCCCCGAAGCGGGGGCCGAAGGAGCGATTATCGCCCAGGCTGGCAAATTCGGGGGATGGAGCCTCTATTTGAAAGAGAGTAAGCCGAAGTTTACCTATAATTTCCTCGGTCATACAAAATATGAGATCGAAAGCAACGAGACTATACCCAGCGGTAAAGCCTTGCTGCGGTTTGTCTTCGAATATGACGGCGGCGGACTGGGTAAAGGTGGAAACGCCATTCTCTCTGTAAACGGCAAAGAAATCGCCCGGGGGCGCATCGAGCAGACCCAGAGCTTCATCTTCTCTGCCGATGAAGGAGCCGATGTGGGCGCCGATCTCGGCACTGCCGTGGCTGACTATCAGGTTCCCTTCCGCTTCACCGGCGATTTGAAGAAAGTGTCTCTATCTATTGAAGCGGTTAAGAGCGACGAAAAGGCCGAGCATGAAAGAGGACGCGCCCGAGCAGCGCTCAAGAAAGCAATCTCGGATTGAATATCGGACTGCTAAAATTCACTAGCGGCCATGCCGCTTCTTCTTGCGTCGTTGCGCGGCGGCAGCCGCTTTGCGACGGCGTTTCTCACTGGCCGACTCGAAATATCTCTTTCTCTTATAATCAGACAGGATTGCAGCCTTCTGCACCTGTTTCTTGAAGCGCTTCAGCGCTCTTTCTATGCTTTCATTTTCAGAAACTCTTACGTACAAACTTTACTCCTTGTGATGGTGACGACCTCTATGTGAGAAAACCATATCGGCTGGAATTCGCTGCTGACGCACCGGACGACTTAAACACTTATAGATCTTCTCACTATTATTATACCCGGTCACGCATCACTCGTCAAATCAATGCACCATATATGGTGCTTCAGCAATTCAAAGAGAACAAAGAAAACAAGAAAAACCCGGCCATCCTCCGGGTTTTTCTTGTTTTGTAGGAAACGGGAAGAAAAATTCAGTTACACTCTACCCACCAAGTTGAGCGGCGCTGATAAAACTCAATTCGCTCTTGAGCTCGCTTCTAAGACGGTTCAACGGATTGTCCGCGTAGATGACCTGCAAATATTCGGCTCCTTCGAAAGCTCTAAAAGTCAGCTTATTAACCGCTGATTGCAGATAGTTTCCCATCACATCGAGCCCCATATGCAAACCGGAGACATTAGTAAGAATAAGACATTGTTTTTGAAATGAGACCTCGAAGTAAATTCGTTTTCCCAGAATCAACGACCGGCCTTGAATAGACTCCATCTCCGGACACATGCAATCATGCATCTTGACCGACTCTTCTCTACGCACCAATTCTATAGAACCGCTCTTGAGCAGATGATTGAACTGGCAAGTCACTTTGATATCGGGTCTCAAAGACCGGATGAACAAGTCCATCGCTGCTATATTCCTTGCGGTTCCCGGCGGAGCGTACTTCTCCACCTCATGAAGAAAAGCGCTATAAGAATAGAGATTAGTGGCTTTGTCTATCTGCTCCATCCTGATATAAGAATTTGATGGTGACTGCTTTTCTGTCTTCTCCTTCTCCGGGCGGCTCACTGCCGGCATTCTATAACTAGATATTTTATTCAATGTATCGCTCAGCTGAGTCTTCTGCGTTCTCAGCCAAAATTTCGGCGAATCCTTTCCTCTATCCACGCTCATCCTGCACTCCTGAATACCCTGAATAGTAATTTACTGCGGAGTGCCAGGGCCGGTCTAAATCCAGGGCAAGCCGCCTGATATCAATCTATAAGAACTTGCCTTGCTCCACCATCATCAGATCGACCAGTTTCCCATCGGTCATATGACCTATTCTGCGTTCCCTCAAAAGGTGGAGATAGACGGGAGAGCGCTCAGGGTTTTCCCTATTACCAAGCCCGCTCAAATAGCGATTAATGGGAATGCGGGGTTTTCTTTCACGAATTTTTCAAAGGAGGGAGCGTAATGAATCCATTACGAAACCTGATGATTGCCATATCACGAATACCACCAGCGATACAGCTTCTGACGATCATAGGCATCGCCGTCGCTGTCACGTTGCTGGTCAACGGTCAGCTTATATCGAAACAGAAAGAATATGACGACAAGATGGCCGAAGTCCAGAACAAGCTCAACGGCGTCGACGGAAAAGTGGTCATGATAGCCAAGGACATCCAGGAAGGATCGGTGATTTCATCCAGCTCTCTGGAAGAAAAGTCCCTGAACATGAACAAGGTGCCACCGGACGCCATTACCTCCACAAGCATGGCCGCCGGACGGGTTGCTAAATACAGCCTCATGGCCGGACAGATTCTCTCTCAGCATGATCTGGCTCCTCTGGGAATATCCCTGGGATTCGAGTCACGCTTGCCCAAAGGCATGAGAGCAATAACTTTTGCCATTGACACCAATTCCGGTGTCGCCGGCTTCGTCTCGCCCGATAGCCACGTCGATGTGATGAGCATGGTAGGCAGTGGTGCCGAGACACAGGTTGCTCCCATTCTTTCTGATGTACCGGTAATCGCCGTCGGTCAGGTCTATGAAAAGACCACCGAAAAGAGTGCTGCCATGCCGGCCAATTCGGTTACTGTGGCAGTCTCACCGGAAGACGCGCAGAAACTGGTCAAAGCGATAGCCGCAAGCAAGCTCTATCTATCTTTGAGAAATAAAGACGATCATATACCGGTCGCCACTGTCGATGTTACCGCTCTTTTCGCAAAGGGAAACGGTGAAGGTGGCAATGACAACAATATAGCCAGCTCGGAAAACGGACTGGGCAATATACCGTTGCCACCACCACCGGTTGCAGGAGAACTGGACAATCCGTCCTTCCCACAACTGCCCGGTCTCGGCACCGCAGAGCCGCCGCCTCCTCCCAATCACCAGATTGAGATGTGGTCGGGCGAGCGCAAGTCGTTGATAGAACTGCCCACCCGCGGTCAATAACCGTGTAAGCATAGCTGTCTCTGCCAGTGCAGTGGAACACCAGGAGGTGAAGTCGGACAACCGGCTTCATCTTCCGGTTATCTGGAGATTTTCTCCAGATCTCGCTTATGATCCTGTTCTCGATTCTTCTTTACAAAAAGTCTGCTATCGTCCCTTTCTTCCGGGCCGGTTCGATCTTCCCATCCAAGAATCCCCCTGGTCACAAAAAGATAGACCTTTTTGCCGGTGGCCATCCAGATTCTAGTAGGCAGGGCTTTTTTAGCCAGAACCCCCGCTTCTGCTGCTGTAACAGGAAAGTGGCGACGCTTCAATTTAAGAAGATGTCTGAGATCTTCGCGACAGAGGGTAAGAAACCATTTGCTGCGCCGGTTGCTGGAACAGAGCGCCAGTTGAAAGTCGACCAGAACCGGCTTCTGGCTGCCTGCCATCCTCAACCAGTTGGCCTGCTTGGCCAGATCGTTATGACAGACCCCCTGGCGGCGCATCACCCGCAAAATCGCCTTGGCTTCGTTATAAAACTCTACGGTCAATGGCTCTTCAATCTTGCTCAGGACTTCGGCATCGATAAAACCCCTGACATGAAAATCCCGGCCCCGACCGAGCAAAGTGGGAATCTGACCGGTTGCCCGCGCCAGAGGAGCCAGCTTCGTAAGAGCATTCTTTTCGTTACCGGCAAGAATAAGCGCCAGGGGCCTGGCAATTGGGTTTCTGGTATAGAGTCGCCGGATGGCAGGCTCGCTTTTACCTTCCTCGTGCCAGACACCAACCTCTATTTGCCCGAAAACATCCCGTTTCAGTACCTTTTCAGTCTCGAATCGGCCTGGAGCCACTCTTATATCCTCAATCCCGGACTTGCCAACAGGAGCCCATGATAGCACCAGCTCTAATCATGCGGATTAAAGACAGATTATCCATCTCCAGAGGGAATATTCTCTATTGAGATGAATACCGAAGAGAGCGAAGCCACTAAAGAGACCCTAGTAGAAGCACAAGCTGGCGATACGGCGCTTCCTCAAACAATTGACGAGATTGCCGACAAACAGGAAAAACTGCTTGTCACTCCCAGAATTGCCTGCGACGCTCCGTCCATCGAGCGCCTGCTAGCCAGACCGGCAGGCCTGACAGGAATTTTCCTGGGTCTGGGCATTTTTTTCGGCTTTCTTTACTCCCTTGCAATCAATCCGGCTGAACTCGACTTCATAGACCCGATCTGGCTTTGCTTCTTTCTGCTAGTCATCTTAATAATAATTGGCTATGGCACAACCCGGCTGGCGGATAGATTCAACTGCCCCGCCCTTCCGGAGTTCCTCGCCGGAGCCTTGTATCCCTACGGCAGAGTCTTATCAATGGTTGGTCTGCCTCTTATTGAAGTATTCGTCTGGGACCAGCTTGCCGACGCAGCCAAACTGACTGGCCGATTCGACGATGCCGCCGCCTGCATAGCAAAGCTGCTTTCGTTAGAAAAACCGATGGACACCAAATACAAGATTGCAGAGAACGACTATTGCTGGAATCTCATCTTTGACGGCCAGATAGATCGGGCAAAACTCTATGCCGACCACCGCCTGAACTACTGCCGGAAGCTTATCGGCGATAGCCAGTTTCCAAAGGAGAACGCCCTTTTCGACCTGGCTTTCACAGCCCACTACGCCGCTTCGGTCTATGAAGCAGCAGGAGACGAGAATAAAGCAAACGCGATACGTGCAGAGGCGTTCGAAAAGGTAAGAAGTGGCAACGGCAGGCGCCTTTCCTATAATCTCGGCTGCCTGATCAAAGCGGATCTAAATTTCAGCCAGGGCGACTTCGCCTCGGCAGCAGCAATGTATAAGACCTACCTGGATAATCAAAAGCTCCATCCAATGGAATCCAATGCCTATAACTCGCTAATCAAAGGAAGAGCATTACTGAGACTGGCTCTATGCAAAGCTCACCAGAATGAGGAAGAAGAGGCGATCAGAATACTGGCTCTGGCTAAAAAGGATATCTTCAAAGAGCTTTCTCTTGGAAGAAGACTCGAATTCGACCTGGTCTATGAAGAGATAGAAAAAGTTCTCGCCGGGCAAACCTCCGAGGGAAGATCTTTGGTCACCATAGATACAGCCGCCATCCGTAAGCCCCGGGGAGAAACCGGCTGCGCTCACGAGAAAGAAGAGTGCTCCTTCAGCCCCTCTCCTATAAAAATCCTCACCCAATCTAGCATCTGGCTTCTCTCTATGGCGGCAGGCTCGGTGCCGGCTTTATTTGCAACCTTGAAGCATCCGGATCCGAAAAACATAACATTCACAGCCCTCGTCCTTGCCATAACCCTTATTCTGGTGGCGTGCAAAAACAAAAAGCTTACTGAAACTATTCGAACGGTGAAAGAGAAAGAGGGTTTCCCGGTCACGGTCAAATTCCATAAACATTGTCTGAACCTGACCGACCTGCAAAGCGGAGAGGATCTCGGTTTCTTCCATATGAACGAGCATCTGTATGCGGTGCTCAAATCGAGGATTGAAGAAAGTTTTGAGGCCATAGCCTATCGCGATGAGAAAGAGATAAAGGCACTGTCAGCCTTCGGCTATGCTTCAGCTCTCTCTCGCGCCAAACCTACTTCTTGACTAAATCCATCACCGTAGCCCCTTCCCTCACTTTGGCAAGACGCTTCATCGCCTCTTCCGACTGGAAGAAATGGGGTTTAAGGCGAGCAGGAACCAGGACGTTTCGCCAGAGAAGTTCTCGAATGATAGGCAGATAACTGAGACCGAATTTGCCTACATAGAGCATCTCTATATCGAGACCATGGCGCAGATGATCGAGTAAAGATAACAGACCCCGCAAATAGACAACATCCTTGGTGAAGCCACCACCACGGAAGACCCGCATGGCGACGGAGAAAGAGATCTCTCTATGCAAATCATACTCTTTGGTGAAATTGCGGAAGACCTCGACAAAAGAAGCCCCCTCCACCAGCCAGTGCACCGCCATGACCCGCATGGCAAGCGTCCGCATGCGACGATTGCTCAGACCACCGACCAGATACTCTGATAGCACCGCCAGCGGTTCTTGCAATTCGTCATAGCCTGGCAGTCCGGCGCTCAGCTGCCTGAAGGGCTGGGCTTTGCCATTATAGTTGGTGAGGATATGGGTGCCGACTTCATGGCTCAACAGAGCCTCTGCCCTACCCAGAGGAATACGCCGCTCTTTGCCTATTATCAAATTACCCTGGGAGACCAGTACCCCTGGAACATCATCTCGAATAATCACCGCTGACGGCAAATCAGGATGATCTTTCTTATAGAAATCAAGCTCTTGCTGGGCGCGGTCGGCAAACTCTTTAGAGCTCAATTGCTTATCGAGGGTCTCATGGGTGCTTACCTCCGGCAGACTTCGCAAAATTTTGTCCGCGAGAGAAACCAGAGTATCATCAGGTTTTTCATATAGTTGCAAGCTGGAATAGAGAAACTTTCTGGTACCACGTTCGACAATCATATTGATACGATGATCGATGTCGAACTGCTGCTCTCTGAACAACTGAGCCAGGGTCGGATCCTCTATCTGCTCCACCCTGGAAGAATAGAGCTTACGCTTCAGTAAAACCGGATCGAATGGGGCTGGATGATAGGTAAAATGGGGCTCCTTTTGAAAAAGATTATGCTTGAATTCGTGATAAGCCTCTCCTGTATTGGTGGGAGTTACCAATAAAAGAAAGTCGATTTCGTCGGCCACCTCAGAAAGGATTCTATCCACCTGGACCACGGAATGCACCCGGCTGCGTTTTCCCAGGGCAAGATAACTGGGTGGACAGATGGTGGTTTCGGTTTTGAGAAACTCGAAAAACATTTTCTCCAGACAGTTTGTAAACTGTCTTTGCAAATCCTGCAACTCCATGGTGAAATAGTGTTTTTTCTCCAGATCACGATAGACCGGTGAAACTTCCAATCCGACAAGGTCTATACCGACATCTTCAAGCTGCTCTTTAGACAAAATTTCTTTGAGATTGCCGGGCTTGATCGCTTCGTTGGAGTGCATCGAAACATGAGCACCGGCTCCTTCGAGTTCGACCAGACTCAACTCTTTGGCCAGGGTCCGGAGATACTCTTTGCCAGCCAGTTCGTGCTCGGCCAGAATCTTGAAACCGGGGTGACGCTGCTCTTTCTCCACATTTATCTTCACTTCCGGCCCGCTCCAGATCTCGAGCACCATAAAAGCACCATAACTGGCGCGCAATTCGCGAGCCACCGCTTCCACCAGGCGATTTACATCGGCATAGTCCTCTTGATCAGCAGGAGCAATAAGATAGGAAGATTCACCAAACAAAAGATGATCCGTTCCCCAGTCGGGCAAAAGTTCCGAACTGTTCTCGTTCTCGTTCTCTGTCTCGCCCTCGCCCTCGCTATCCACATCAAGCCCGGGAAATCTATAGACGATCAAATAGGGAAGCTGCCGGTCGACAAAGATCTCCCCGCTTATGGAAGGCAGCTTCCGCCTCAATCTGCGACCCTCTTTTAAAGCGTTGCAGACCTCTTCTATGAACCGATCAGAAAAGTTGGATTTAGTATTTTTGGTCACCGAATTTTATTTGCATCTCCTAAGCTAGCGATCAAGACTAACCCGATCTGTGGATGATATAAATCTACCCGGTCACAAGAAAAGATCAGACAGGCAACTCGAAACATCCAAGAGCCACCGCACTGAGCACGGCCGCCCCGGCAAGCCGGGGTCCCAGGATGCTTTTTAATAAACTAGGATCGCGCCACTTGGCATCTTGGGATTTTTCGATAATTTTTGTCATTTTCTGCTCTTCAGAAGATCGCGAATCTCTTCAAGAAGAATCTCCTGCCGGGGTGGGGCTTCTGGTTCGGCAGACTTTTCGGCTTCTTGCTTCTTGGCGGTATTGATCATTTTGACCAGCAAAAACACAGAAAACGAGACGATCAGAAAGCTGATCACATGGTTGATGAAAAGACCATAGTTGACCGTGGCGGCTCCGGCTGCTTTGGCGGCGGCCAGGGATGCATAGCTGCCTTCGCCGAGATTGAAGAAGAGATCGCTGAAATCGACATTGCCCATTGCTTTACCCACCGGGGGCATGATCAGGTCCTCAACCATGGAAGAGACTATCTTGCCGAAGGCGGCTCCGATAATTATCCCTACCGCCATATCCACAGCGTTGCCTTTGACGGCGAACTCTTTGAATTCCTGAAGCATTCCCATGCCTGATTTCCTCCCGATTCTGAAATTGAGAACTATTGAAGCACGGCATGAAAAAAATTGCAGGCGTCCTTGTTAACTTAATAGAAATGAGAAATGACGCATCATATACGCCACCACAAAACAGAAAAAAAACGGTACGCCCTGGATCTTCCCGGCCCGGCTCTATATAATGACCAGAGCCGCAGTTAAGGGGACCACCTATGAAAATCGCCCAGCTCGCCTCATCAGTCGAAAGCGTACCACCAGCCGGCTACGGCGGCACCGAAATCGTGGTCAATCTTTTGACCGAAGAGCTTGTGGAACAGGGTCACGAAGTCACTCTTTTCGCCTCAGGAGATTCTAAGACCGCTGCCAGACTTGTCAGTATCACAGAGCAATCGATGAGGGCGGATCATTCTATTCCCCAGTCCAGATGGGCTGCCTACGACATCAGGACACTCCTCAAGTTGGAGGCGATGCAGGACCAATTCGACATCATTCACAACCATATGAGCTGGCAGGCCCTGCCTTTTCTGGCTAATTTGAGAAAACCGGTGGTAACCACCAATCACAATCCGATTCGAGACTACTGCAAAGACATTTATTTCGCTTATCGAGAGCTGCCTTATGTCTCGATAAGCGACGCCTATCGACGTCTGAATCATCCCAAAGAGATCAACTATATTGGCACCGTATACAATGGCATCAACCTGGACGACTATCGCTATCAAAGGGATAAAGAGGGAGAGTATCTGCTTTTTCTCGGGCGTATCTGCCACGACAAAGGTACACGCGAGTCCATCGAAATCGCCCGTGCCCTTGATCTGCCCCTGAAGATCGCCGGCAAAATAGACCGCCGGGATCAAGAATATTTCGACAACGAAGTCAAACCCGAACTCGGCAAAAACGGCATCGAATATGTGGGGGAAGTAGATCTGCTCCAGAAGAACGAACTGTATAGAAATGCCATCGCCGTCACCTATCCTATTAATTTCGATGAACCTTTCGGTCTGGTCATGGCGGAAGCCATGGCCTGCGGGGTCCCTCTCCTGGCCCTCGAAAGAGGCTCTGTCAAAGAGGTGCTGGAAGACGGTCAAACGGCCATAGTCGGCAATTCTGTCCAGGAGCTTATCCGCCGTTTTCCGGAGCTAAAAAAGATCCGCCCGGAAAACTGCAGGAAGCGTGTAGAAAAGCTCTTCGGCAAAGCGGAGATGGTCAAAAATTATATAAAAATCTACGAGCGGGTTATTGAGATCCAAAACAGCAAAATCGAGCAGAATGCCTGAGCGGTCTGTATACTGAATTCGACTTATGGAGTAATAGCGATGATTACATCAAAAGCCGCCCGGCATATTTATCTGGTTCTCCTTCTGAATCTGCTTCTCTGCCTGGGCGCGCCAAAAGCGGAAGCCGCCGGCACCATCGCCAATATCGACGGGACCTGGGACTCCAAATATGGTGTCATAGAGCTAAAGATGGAAGGTCAGACCAAAAAAGGCGAAGCCATCGTGAGCGGCAGCTACATAAGCGGCAGCAATGTTGCTCCTATTATCTGGGGACGCCTGGAGAACTCGGTCTTGAAAATAGAGTACTACATGAAATGGCAACCGCTGTGGGGCTACGCCGAATTCATCCTGGATGGCAACCAGGGTGTGATGCGGGGCAAGTATTTCCAGACCGGTCAGAGCGGCGAATGGATACTGAACCGCCGCGGTGGCGGTCCCATCAAATCGAGATCCGACCTCAGAACCATAGCGAATCCTGCCACCGACAGAGCGCCTCGTATCTTTTCGGTGGAAGGCAAATGGGACTCGACTTTTGGCGAGGTCAATCTAAAAGGCACTTCCCTCGCTGTGGTCAAGCAGCTCAATGGCTCCTTCACAAGACCGGATGGGAAAGTGGCAAAGATCACCTTCGGCTCCTTCATGCGCCAGCCCGGCGGCGGTATTCTCAAGATAAATTATGAATGCCCCTGGAACAAGAGCAAGGGTACGGCACAGTTCAGACCGGATCAGTATATGGGTGGTCGAATGCTGGTCGGTGTCTACAATGAGGGTGGCAAGACCGGTCCATGGATGCTCTGTAGACCGGCCGACTATAAATTCTAAGTACTTCTCGACTGAGCTATAATCTACCGACCAAGCAGGAGAGATTCGTATGAGCAAAGAGACGGACGTCATTATAGTGGGCGCCGGTATGGCTGGTCTGAGCTGCGCCCTCACCCTTCAAGCCGCCGGTCTGGACGTGGTCGTGCTCGAGGCCGACGAGACCTGCGGTGGTCGGGTGCGTAGCGATCGTCTCGACGGCTTTATTCTAGATCGCGGCTTTCAAATCTATTTGACGGCTTATCCTGAAGGCAAAAGATTTCTGGATTATGACAAGCTCAATTTCAAGAAATTCTATCCCGGAGCAATTGTGCGTAAAGATGGCCGATTCCACCGCGTAGCCGACCCTATGCGCAGTCCGAAAGATATATTTGCCACCCTGACCGCACCGCTGGGTAAACCAGCCGACAAGGTGAAAGTGGCCTGCCTGCAAAAACAGCTACAAATACAGAGCGTCGAAGAGATTTTCGAGAAACCGGAATGCACGACCTATGAAGTCTTGCGCCGAGAAGGTTTCTCCCGGCAGATGATCGATGATTTCTTCAAGCCTTTTCTAGGCGGAATCTTCCTCGAAAGAGATCTCAAAACTTCCAGTCATGTTTTCGAATTCGTCTTCAAAATGCTCGCCCTGGGCGACAATGTTCTACCGGAACAAGGAATGCAAGCCATTCCTAATCAACTGGCCTCACGCCTGAAAGACGACACCATAGAGTACGGTCAGAAGGTCGAGGCGATAAAAGATGACTCGGTGGTACTGGCCTCCGGCAAGAAACGCTCGGCAAAAGTAATAGTGCTGGCTACGGAACAGACAACCGCATTGAAACTGCTTCACAAAGAGATTCAGGCCAATTATTGCTCCCAGACCAGCCTCTACTTCTCTTCGGATGAAGCCCCTCTGAAAGACCCCTGCCTGGTTCTGAACGGCGACGGCGACGGTTATGTCAACAATCTGGTGGTCCTCTCCAACGTCTCACCAGCTTACGCCCCTCCGGGTAAAGCACTGACTGTAGTGTCATGTGTCGGAGATCCGCCGGTGGGGGACGCAGAGCTGGAGAACCTGGTCCGCCAGGAGATGGAAGAATGGTTCGGCGCATCGGTGGGAAGCTGGAAGCATCTGCGGACATATAGAGTCAGATATAGCCTCCCCGCCCAGTCTCCTACTGCCAGAAACAGCACCTTCAGAAGCTATCAAGCCGATGAGAATCTCTATCTATGCGGCGACTATCTTGAAATAGGCTCTATAAACGGCGCCTTGCAGTCAGGGCGAAAAGTGGCGACAAAAATCCTATCCGAAATTTTTGCTAAAGTCGGTTAAAACTAAAACCGTAGTTCCGGCAGTTATAAAATGGTGTAAAAACGGGCAGAATATAATAGTAGGCGCATCTCCGGTAATATCTATGCAGGTCAGCGATATTAAGGAAAAGAGAGTGGAAACTCCGCCGGAACTGGAAAACCAGGGTAAAAGTACTCTGGCCTGGGTTGTATTCGCACTTTTCGTAGCCCTGGCGCCCTTTATAGTCATTCTTATTCCTAAAATTGCCGGACCGATGGTGCTCTTTGGCGCCCTCATATTTTGCGGTTTTTTTCTTATCAAAGATCAACGCAGCAATCTCCATAAAAATGCCCTTAAGCTCTGGCAGGCAAGAGAGAAAGCCGTGCCGATCAAAGTCGATTTGATGGCTCAAGCGGGGGAGAACAAGCGTTTCTACTTCGGTCTCGATAAATCGTCCACGACTCTAGACACAGAAAACTTCATCATCTCCCAGACCAGCGAAGGTGGACGAGAAAAGCTGGCGTCTTTGCTGGCCGGCAAAGAGCGCATTGAGCTACCAAAAGCCTCTCTGGTGAGCGTCAAAGAGAGCGAAGATCTCATACTTATTCTTCTGGGCTCACACCGCTACTGGTGCCGCCCCTGGAACTTCCAGCTCAATTTCAACGACCAGATCAAGTTTTTCGAAGAGAAGTCTCAATAGAACAACAAGATAAAAAGCCAGTCTCTGGGCAGGAAACTGGCTCTATTACCTTGCTTGGGCGGGTAAGCAAATTGTGTGTTGATTGGATTTCTTTATATTAGGGCGGCAGTATAACCACAACGTTACCGAATCAAAATTATTTGATTCATTTGCGGTGGCGAAAAATCTGAAAAATGAAGCAAGAACCAGCAAATTGCTGGTCCTCGCCTGTCCTTTCCCCTTGTCGATTCCGCTTTCTTCCTGGTCTTCGACCAGTCGGTCAGCTTTCTCCTTAAATTCTCGGAAGCGCTTCTTTCATCCTGGCTGTTTATTCAGCTCTCTCGCTCTTCCTGACTATAATCTATTTCACCAACGTTACCTCAACGTGACCGAAGCAGAATTTTTTCAAAAATTGCAAAAATTGCCGTTTTACTCGACTTCGAACTTATAGCCCAGACCCTTGACCGTCTTGATCAAAGAATCCTTGCCCTCCTGGGCGATTTTTTTGCGCAAGCGCAAAACACGCTGACGTACAGCCTCATCAGTGGCTTCCGATTCGGTCTTGAATACTCTGTTCAGAAGTTCATCAGAACTGAAGAGCCTTCCTGGACTTTTCATAAACAGCTCCAGCAGGGCGAACTCGGATGGAGCCAGATTAACGGGCTGGCCAGCATTGGTCACCGAACAGGTAGCCAGATCCATGCGCAAACCGCCGGCTTCCAGAACCTTCTCTACCATCTGGGGAGGTCTGCGCAGCAAGGCTTTAACCCGCGCCATCAATTCCGAAAATGCAAATGGCTTGGTCAGATAGTCATCGGCACCAGAATCGAAAGCCTCGACCTTGTTGGGTACGTCCGATTGACCGGTAAGAAACAAAATAGGAATCTGTCCGCCGGATGTTCGATACTTTTGACAGATCTGGATACCGGTAAGCCCGGGAAGATTCCAGTCGATGATGGCCAGATCGTAGTGATAATAGGTCAGACGCTCCAGACCTTCAAGACCGTCATCCACCGCCTCGACAATATGATTAAAAGCGGCCAGAGCCTCTTCTACCACCTGGGAGACTTTAGGGTCATCTTCTACTACAAGAATTCTTGCCATGAACTCGCTATTTTATATAAGGCCTGCAACTCCTATTTATTATCCATAATTTGACCTGGATAAAACAGGCAAAAAGGATCTTCAGTCCGATAAATGCGTGATTCGAAAGAAATAGCGTGGAGGCAGATTTTTTTGAGTAAGGAAGCGCCGGAGCGAGAGGCTCAAGGGTCCTGAACTCGCTTTTCCGGGTCTACAATGTCACCCGACGTCCTGCGCCTCAATTAGCAGGGAGGCTGAACACGAAAATAAGTCGGCAAACTCTATTGACATGGGGGCTTCCTCTTTTGAAAGTCAACTCTGTCATTTGCGCGCATCAGGCCGCACCGGCTCCCATGCCTCGCCATAGCAAGACACAGCCCCTCGAGCCGGATCGAAATCGATTCAAAATTCACAAAACAAATCCAGACCGCACCACAGGCAGTGACATGGCACCACATAGGATGGCGCGCCATGGCCAGGACGATAGCGTGCTGTCTGCCTTTTTTCGAGAAAGAAACTTTGCCGAAGCGAATACAATCGCCCTGTTCAAGAGCGTTTTCACAGGCAATTACTGAGGCGTCCACAGAAAACGAATCAATGCCGATAGATCGCAGATACGGCAGTAAGCCTTGAAAACAAGATATAAACCGGGCCTCGCCTACCCGGACCATGACACGCCCTCCAGATTACCCACCAGCACCCAATATCCAAAGGCAGGCCGATCAACTGATCTTAAAAATCGAGATTACAAGCCTTATCCTTGTGATCCTTGTGTCGATATTGCAGACCTAAGCGTAGCTGCCCGGCGGACGAAGAATCCAGACACCGGCTCTGAATCGGCTGGTGTTGTAATAGCTGCTCAGACCGGTCTCGATCCACTGAGCCTGACCGGAGCTGTTGTGATAGACCCTGCCGTTGTAGCCGACTATACCGATATGGGAGCCTCCACCGCCAGCTCGATAGTTGGATGTTCGAGCACCGATGACGACATCTCCGGGTTGAGCTTCGCTGACATGCATCTTACGCCAGCCGTTATTCAAGAGCTGACTTTCAAGACCGCCCACCCCGGCGTTTCTGGCATAATCATAACCGCCGGCGCTCAGTACGGCAGAGACACTGGCGGCGCACCCCAACCGAGCCGGGGTGCCCCTGATAAAGCGCCAGAGCTGACGACCGACGCTATTGCTGGCAATCTCAGCCAGGGAGGCGTTGCCGCCGGGGCTCCAGTCACCGCGCCTTCTGCGCTCATAACCATTTGGATCCTGACCGGGATAGTCACGATAAGCATATTCATCGCGCTGGGGAGCGATATAGACTTCCTGATCCGGAGGTCGCAACGCCCATACCCTTCTGCCGAACTCCTGAGAGCTGAAGGCGTCTCTGACATCGGCTTCGGTCCAGACACCGTTTCTGGAATCGTTATGATATACCCGACCGTTGGTGCCGACGATGGCTATATGGGCGTTGCCGCCGCCTTCTTCCCAGCGTTCATTTTTACCGCCGTAGAGCACATCTCCGGGACGAAGCTGGTCCAGAGAGACCGGCTGCCATCCCCGGGCGAGAAGCTGCCTTGCCAGGGTCGAGACCCGACCGCCGTTGGCGTACTGAAAGCCTGCTGCCTGCAATACTTCAGATACACTCGATGTAGCCCCCAGACGTCCATCGCTGGTATCCGGCGCAAAGTCCGACTGCTGCCACATCCGGCGCCCGACCGAGTTGCGAGCGGCATCATAGATGCGTCTGGACTTATCCTGACTGTTGCCTGGCGGTCCTTCATAGCTGCGGTCGTAAGGGCCATCCCCTGGACGATTGCCGCTGCGGTCTCCAGAGCGATAATACTGGCTCCAATAGTCACGCCAGTAATCGCTCCAGTACTGTTTCCAGTAATCGCGCCAGTAGTCGCTCTCTCCTACCTGGGAACGGTGCTGATCTTCGTAGCGCTGCCAGGTCTCCTGCTCGCGAGGACGATAGTCCGAAGAGCCTGGACGATAGTCCGAAGAGCCTGGACGATAGTCCGAAGAGCCTGGACGATAGTCAGAATAAGAAGGACGATAGTCCGAATAAGAAGGACCGTCGTTATAGCCGGGATTGATGTCACGGCGGAAGTTATCTCTTATATCTCTGTTTTGACCGGGCGGGTCTAGAGGCGGTCTCAAAATAAATAGCTGGTCTCCATAAACCGCCGGATCGAAAGCATCCTGCCTGGATACATTGGTCCAGTTGCCGGTGTTGGCGTCGGAATGATAAACCGAGCCCCCGGGACCGACTATGCCGATATGGGCATTCCTAGAATCCTGATTCCAGCGTGTGCCAAGCTTGCCGCCGACGATCACGTCGCCTTCTTTAGCCTGGCTGACACCAACAAGCTGCCAGCCGTTGGCGACCAGCTTTTTCACCAGATTGTTGTTGTTAGCCGAATCGGCATAATCATATCCCACCGATTGAAGCACCAGAGAGACGCTGGCGGCATCGGCCTGTCTGCCATTATCCAGATACTCGCTATAGCGGCTCTGCTTCCAGATAGGATGACCGTCGGCTTTGCGGGCAATCAAAGAGATGGCGTCATTTCCCGAGAGAACCAGAGGATTGTCCTCGCTGCGCTCGCTCCGGGAAGCGGGTCTTTCTGTGCGCGAGTCGCCGGGGTTAAAACGAAACGGAGATTCCGCCTCTTCCGGACGTTTATAGATACCGTCGGGAATCTCGAGCTGACTGGTTCTGTCGCCACTATATTCAGGGGTACGGGGGTGGCGACCTGGGTCGATCGGTTTGAATTCCAGAACTTTGCCTGTCACGGAATCGGAACTGGAGCTTGAATTGGAGACTGAATCAGCCTTTGTGGCTGCTTCTAGAGAATTTATGTCACTCAAAGGCACCGAGCCTCTGGAAGAGGCGAGAAAGTTTCTATATTCAGCCGAAAGATTCTCCTTAGCCTGGCTTGCTTCCGGGCTACTGGCGACCTCTTTGACTGACTCTGGTCTTTCTAGACTGGCGCTCATTGTTTCCTTTGGGAAGGCGTACCGGTCGAAGCATTGGCAATTATTCGACACTCCGATCATGGGGTTGGATGGATTTATCCGAACGCACTTCGAGATTCCGTGACATCTTCTACAGTTTAGATATGGCGGGCATTTTGAGGAATGGGGGAAATACGAATGAAACCGGTCCGAATTACTTAATATGCATAGCTCTAACTGTCATCGGGAAAGATTAATCTGAGAGCCTCTCATTAATAATCAAATTGAAGCTATGTTCAAGATCACCCACAAAATAGCCCTTCTGATCATAGTTCCTCTGGTTATAGAACTCTGCTTCCTGGGCGTGGTCATGTCCTCCCTGGAAGACATGGAGAAAGACCGCCAGAGCGAGTCCCGGGCCGTGGAATCGATGGTCTATGTGAACCTGATACTCAACGACACCTGGACGGCAAGCACCCAGATGGTCCTCTTCAAGACCACCCGCTCCGAGAATTTCATGACTGAAATGCAGGAGCTTTACGAGAGCCTCAACGCCAGAAAAGAAAAACTTATAGAGCTTAACCACTCTGCCGGAGAACCCGACCCGGAGACAGCGCGGTTCATTCATATCATCGAAGAGATAACGGAAGTCTTCAAAAACACCGAAGACATTCTGGATGACTCTTCGGAATACACCAACATGAGCCTGATGAGCAAAATAAGCAGCCTGGTGAAAGATCTGAACAAGTCCGGTCTTACTGTAATAGAGAAACAGTCCGATGCCCGCAGACTCTTTCACGAAAAACAAACTCAAAACAGACAAAAGTTGAAGTCGATTGTGGAGAGTGCAGCAATCGCCAACGTCATTCTGGCTGTCTTTCTCGCCCTGATTTTCTCTCTTACCTTCGCCCGGCGATTCAATGTACTGATGAATAATACAATGAATATTGCCATCGGAAAACCACTGGGCAAGCCTATATCCGGCACCGACGAGCTAGCCAAACTGGACGGGGTCATTCATAACCTCTCCACCGAACTCGAGGCGACCAGAGAAAAAGAGCGAGCCATGATCGACAACACCGCGGTTATCATCTGCTCTTTAAACGAATCGCTCAGAATATCCGAAGTCAACCCTGCCATCGAACCAAAGCTGGGTTACGAGATAAGCGAACTGCTGGGCACCAACTTGCTTACCCTTGTCCACGAAGAGGACCACAACCAGGCTTATCGCGATCTGGAAAGCACCAAGAATTCAGTCAATGAAGTCAACTTCGAAATTCGCCTCAAGAAAAACGACGGACGCTATCTGCACACAGAATGGACCGCTAAATGGGCAGAGAGCAGCAAATCGCTCTTTTGCGTGGTGCATGACATCACCGAGCGCAAAGAGGCTGAGCGCCTGAAGCAAGAAGTTATCGCCATGGTCAGCCACGACTTGAGAGCGCCCTTAACCTCCCTGGGCGTGATACTGGATATGATGCTGGAGGGCGTGGTCGGCGATCTGAATGAAAGAGGCAATCGCCTGGTCGGTCTGGCGCAACAGTCCGTCACTGCGCTGATTACCATGATCAATGACCTCATCGATGTGGAGAGATACGAATCCGGCGGACTTTCTTTGAACTATGAAGAGACCGATCTCGAAGCGCTTATCAACAACGCTATCTATATGGTCAAACCGGAAGCGGACAGAAAAGAGATTCTGCTCCGGCCCAGATTCGAACCCGACGAAATCGTAGTCGACTCCGGTCGCCTCAATAGAGTCCTGGTTAACTTAATCAGCAATGCAGTCAAGTTCTCGCCGGAAAGCTCCTCGGTCGATATAACCTGCCAGAAAACAGCAGGCAAACATTCCATTCCGATGCTGGAATTCAAGATTATCGATCACGGTCCGGGTATTCCCGAAAATAAAATAGACCTGGTCTTCGAAAAATTCAAACAGGCAGGCAGGGGAGACGAAGGCGAGAAAAAAGGAAGCGGTCTGGGGCTTGCCATTTGCAAAGCGATAGTCGAAGCCCATGGCGGCGAGATAGGGGTCGAGAGCGAACTGCAGGAGGGCAGCATCTTCTGGTTCCGCATACCTCAGTGTGTAGAAAGTAAAGAGGATGCAGCCTGAGCGACCGAGACCTTAACCGGTTTAATGTTAAATCGGATCCACTTGACACCCTGCCTGCCAAGAGAAGCACTGTTAACTCTCATCGGCTCAGGCTTTTGCAAATCATGACTGAAACAGATCAAAAGCTCCTCCTAATCCCCCCTTTAACCTCGTCTTAACCTGCGGAGACGGACAATAAGAAAGTTCGTCCTAGAACATCAAAAGGATTCCATCATGAGTACAATCGCTCTGTGTCTTTTCATTGCCGCTATCGCTTCGGGAGTTACCCAGTGGGTGAATGATAATTTCGAACTGGGCGGATACCTGTCCGACGATCAGCTCGCAGGCTAAAGCCACGGAATAAACCGACAAGCTTCCCTGTAGAGCACCGGATTTGACACCATAAATCCGATTCATAATTCAGAACGTTTAAACAGAAGACTTCCCTTGTTGACAATCGAGCCCTGTTGCTCGAAACTGGAAAGTTTTCTGTTTTTCGCTATAAAATGGTCCTGGAGTAGAGGAGATTTTCGATGTCGAACGGGGATCCGAGCCACCAGACCGATCACGAAGAGAAGGTTGTCACAAAGACCAAGAAAAAGGTCAAGAAACCTCCTCTCTATAAAGTACTTTTGCACAATGACGACTTCACTACCATGGAGTTCGTGGTTAAAATTCTGATGACCGTCTTCCATAAAAAGGAAGAAGACGCAACCATGATCATGCTCGCGGTCCATATGCAGGGAATGGGCGTTGCCGGAGTCTACACCCATGAGATTGCCCAGGAGAAAGTGAACCGGGTCATGACCGAAGCAAGAGATCACGAATTTCCTCTGCTCTGTACCATGGAGCCGGAGTGATTAAAGTGGTAAATTGAATTGTAGAGTCGGTAAACCACAGGAAACCTGCCAGACAGATGCTTTCTCCGGAACTGGAAAAAACTATCAGTAAAGCTGCCGAAGAGGCTATCTCCCAGAGGCACGAGTATCTTTCCCTTGAGCATCTTTTGCGCGCCTTGCTCGAAGACAAGACAGGCATAGAAGTTATCAGAAAGTGCGGCGGCGATATAGACGACCTCAAGAAAGAGCTCGATGATTTCATCTCGAAATCCTTCGAACAGATTCCTTTTACCGTGGACTACAATCTTTTGCAGACCGCCTCTTATGAAAGGGTCCTGCGCCGTGCCATCATGCAAGCCCACAATTCCGGTCAGACCACCATCGACGCCGGCAACGTAATCGCCGCCCTCTTCGACGAGAGGCGCTCCTATGCCACCTATTTGATCGAAAAGCAGGGCATAACCAGGCTCGATGTACTCAACTATATCTCCCATGGTATTCCGAAGGACGGAATAGAAAGTGACGACGAAGAATCGATGGAAGTCGATTTCAGCGAAGATGGAGATGATGAAGACCGACCAATAAATAATCCTCTCGAGATTTTCACCTCCGACCTCACCAAGAGAGCCAGAGACGGCAAGATAGATCCCCTGGTTGGCAGGGAAGCAGAGCTGAAACGCACTATCCAGGTTCTTTCAAGAAGACGAAAGAATAACCCGGTCTTTGTAGGCGACCCTGGTGTGGGCAAAACCGCCATCGCTGAAGGTCTGGCCATAAGAATCTCCGAAGGAGACGTGCCGGAGCTGCTCAAAGGCTCCGAGGTATTCTCTCTCGACATGGGAGCGCTTTTTGCCGGTGCTAAGTACAAAGGCGAATTCGAGAAGCGTTTGAAGAGTGTTCTCAAGGCCCTCAAAGACAAAGAGAAATCCATTCTTGTGATCGACGAGATTCATTCGATCGTGACATCGGGCACTGGTGGCGGTGGCAGCCTGGACGCCTCCAATATTCTCAAGCCCTATCTAACCAGTGGAGATATCCGCTGCATCGGCTCCACAACCCACTCTGAGTACAAAGCATCATTCGAAAAAGACAAGGCTCTCGCTCGCCGCTTCGAAAAGATAGACATTATCGAGCCAACCAAAGCAGAGTCGATCAAAATCCTCAAAGGTCTTAGAAAGCAGTATGAAGAGTTCCATGGCGTCGAATATAGCGACGAAGTGCTGGAGGCAGCGGTGGAACTTTCGGCAAGGCATATCAACGAAAAATTCCTGCCCGATAAGGCTATAGATGTCATAGACGAAGTCGGCGCCGCCTTCCGCCTTTTGCCGGAAGAAGAAAGAGCCAACCGGGTCGTCACCGTCAAGGATATCGAAGACATAGTCGCCTCGATTGCCAGAATTCCAGCCAAATCGGTATCGGGCTCGGACAAGGACAAACTCAAGAATCTCGAGAAAGAGCTGAAAGCGGTTCTCTACGGTCAGGACCATGCCGTCGAGCAGGTGGTCAAAGCGATTATCCTTTCGCGTTCCGGCCTGGGGAATCCCAGCAAACCGATAGGTTCATTTCTATTTTCCGGTCCGACCGGAGTGGGCAAAACCGAGCTGGCGAAACAGCTTGCTGTGGTCATGGGTGTCAACTTCCTGCGCTTCGACATGAGCGAATATATGGAAAAACACACGGTATCCAGGCTTATAGGTGCGCCGCCAGGCTATGTGGGCTTCGATCAGGGCGGACTTCTAACGGACGCCATCAACAAAACTCCGCACTGTGTCCTGGTGCTGGACGAAATTGAAAAAGCTCACCCCGATCTGTTTAACATACTGCTCCAGGTCATGGACCACGCCACTCTCACGGACAATAACGGCAAGAAAGCGGACTTTCGCAATGTGATTATCATCATGACCACCAATGCCGGTGCCCGGGAGATGACCAACGAGGATATCGGCTTCAGTGTCCAGCCGCAGTTGGCGGGAGATCACCCCAGAAAGAATATGACACCGGGAGCGAGCAAAGCAAAAACCGCCATCGAGCGCACCTTCAGTCCGGAATTCCGAAACAGATTGGACGCCTGGGTAGCTTTCAACCAGCTCTCCATGGAACATATCCTACAGGTAGTGCATAAATTCCTCAAAGAGCTGAAGTCGCAGCTCGAAGAGAAGAATGTCACCCTGGAGGTAGACGACAAAGCGGTAGAATGGTTGGGCAAAAAAGGCTTCGACAAACTATTCGGAGCAAGACCGATGTCTCGCTTGATTCAGCAGAAGATAAGAGAGCCCCTATCCGAAGAGCTGCTCTTCGGCAAATTAGAAGATGGCGGCACTGCCAAGGTGACTATCAAAGACGACGACATCGAAATCAAGACCCTGAAGAAAAAGTGACCCCGGCTGAATCAGGCCTCGGCTGATACCTTTCTCTTTCCATCATTACCGATATAAATCCGAAAAGAATCGGCGTCGGCGCTATCCGATAGCACCGGCTCCCAACCCTCTGAAGGTCGGTAGCGATAAAAGGTCTCTTCACCATCGTAATCGATGGCGATCAGATGAATCCATTCGTTGTCCCGCAGCTGTTTCAAGGTATCACTTTTCTCAAATATCTGGTGTATCCTCTCCCTGGGAGCTTCAATTACCACCAGAAGGCGGAGTGGTTCATGATATAAATGCTCGCCGTTCATCATCGACTGCCAGGCCAATCCGGTTCTCAAATCACTTCGCGGGCCGGTCATGATGCCGATGCTGCCTACGACATTGTGATAGATCTTGCTGCCGCTTCCATAGACTTCGGTATCGGTGGCGGAGAAATAGTGTTCGGCATTGATCCACTGACCGACTACCATCGGTCCATTCAAAACCCCTTCCAGCAGGTCTCCGCTCGAATCAATGCGATAATCGTACGAATTCAGAAATACCCTGCCTTCGAGATTTAAACTTGCGGTAAGAGATCGACGGCCTATTATGAAAGCGGCATTCCCAGCCAATCCCCATTCCGGTCGAGTCTCACTCCAGTCTCCGCTCCTCCGATCAATCTCGTTTCGAGCCTGCTCGACGGAAAGCTCACTGCCGGCTCCCGGCAAGCGCCCGCACCTCTCCAGATTGGTACGTAGAGTTGCCGACAGCATATCGGCCTTCAGGCGCTCGAAATCCTTGGAATGGCCATCGGGAAGATCTTCCACGTCAAAGAATTCTATCCGATCCGTAGTGGTATCATGAACAGCTCCTATAAAATGAGTATCCTCGGGAATTTCTATACCCTGTTTAGCAAGATGCTCTCGAACATGAACCTTGTTAGCCATTGCAGCAAAAAGACGCGCATTGGGTTTTCCGGAATTACCGCCGCAGGCTCCACAATTGAGCGCGGCTTCATAGGGGTTGTTATCCGAGGTGCTTGTGTGGCCTGCAACCACCACAAGGCGAGCGAAATTTTTGACCAGACCCATGGTTCTCAGTCCTGTCTCTATGGAAATTGCCTGCTCCTCTTCGCTAAGGCCGAAGCCGGAAGCATCTCTATCTACACTCATGACAGTACCCACCGGAGGAGCTATCACTCTGCGAAGAGCAGCTCGAGCTCTGCGATAAAATCGAGGGAAAAGAGTGCGCCCGAAGAGCTGAATACCGAATAACCAACCAAGGGACTCGACCATTACATATGGTGTCAAGACGTGCAATTTCATATCCCTGATCATCTCATGGATGGAATGAATGATCGCCTCTCCGGATTTATGCCTTCTCAGAGCCTTTGCGTCCTCGCCCCTGTAGGTTTCATAGACCTTGAGTGTCGGCTGTACTATCGCAGGCAACTGATCGGTCTCGTGTTCCTGACCGAAAGCTCGACAACGCATCGGTATACCGAAAAATCCGGCAAATCCCAGGGTCTCGTAATTGGCCAACGATTCCAAATTTCTTCGGAATGGCTCCGACCTGACATCAATACAGAATAGAGCCTGAGCAATAGGACGAGATCTACCCTTATTATCCTCGGTCGAATCTTTAACCGATTCCTTAAGTTTTTGGAACAATTCCGCATGATATCCGGCTTCATAAGCCTGCAACCAGACAGGACCATGGTCGGACTCAGGAAATTCATCAAGCCAGGTGGAGAGTTTCCGTAAACTTTCAGTCTCAACGGCAACAAATTTGTCCGGCTCTATATCGAGCGAACTGGCTAAGACTGCCAACCTCCAGGCTGCGCCCAGCGCAGAGCCGGATCTATCAGCCAGACGAACAAGCTCTCTTTCATAGTCGACGATCTTTTCGTACTTTCCATCAAATCCAAGTTCCGACCGGCAGGTGAGTTCAACCAGTTCTCGAACGTAGAACATTCGCACCGCCAGATACTGGACAAGGTCAATAGGATAAGCGGCTTGCCACGGATAATCACTGTGGTCGGCACGCCAATTGATGAAACTGGCCCATCCGTAAAGTGAAGTCAACTCGAAAGAGAGATAGTCTTGTTGAACCTCCGGCGGAATGGCGAGCGCTTCTAAATGCAATGCCAGCGCCTCGTCCGGAGACCAGGGCAGAGCATCTATCTTCCTCGAACTATCTGGAATACCACATGGTGACCACTCTTTAGATGCCAGTGACTTCCAGACACCATAAAACCCTTTCTCTCGCTCCGGCATGGGCAAGGAAGCAAGTCCTTCATCTAAAAACGCTTCACACCATTTGATCATCTCAAAATTGATCAGCCACTCGAGCTGGGTATGACAGGTTCTGTCCAACCAGGGAATAAGAGACATCTTTCGACCGACAAGGAGCTGTTCATCTACGTTGCTCTCTACCGATCCAAGCTGCTCCGCCAGACTGACTATCTGGCTTCTCGAAAGTCGAAATTGATCGATGACATCGAGCGACAGGTCAGATTGATCCCGGATCGAAATCAAGCTTCTACCGTTACCAAGGGCGCTCCTGCGGTCGAGAAGCCTGTCCATGGTTTCAAGATCAGGAACGGTGATACCATTTAGCAAATGGGCACGCAACACATCGATATGGCTGACCTCTCTTCCGGCAATCTGAAGATCAGAATCCGTCGCCAGAGGTCTTAGTGCCGCATCCAGGTGCTCGAGCCGGATTCGTCCTGAATGAACCAGGCTTCTGTACTGCTCATTAGTCAAATAGCCCCTGCCGCCTATAAACCTTTCGGCGACTTTGACCGCATCATGAAAGCGATGAATCTCAAGGCTCCGGATAGGGTTATGGTGCACAAATCCGGCCATCGGCCAGTAATGAGAAAGGACCATGCTGGAGCGCTGCACAAGTTCGCGAATCGCACTCTCTTTGGTTCTCACTGCATCCATTGCAATCCTCCTATAACCCGAGGAGCGCCATCGACAGCCAACTCCAACCAGTCCTGAGGAAGACCTCCCAGAACTATCAGTAAACCTATGACCAGAGCGAAGCCTGCAATTTCACCTCTTCGAATATCTTCGTAACGGAATTCGCTTTTTACAGGTCCGAACAAAAGCCGCTGCATCAAATTGAAAAAGTACCAGGATGCGGCGAACCAGCTAAACACCACAGCTACCAAGCCAGGCGACATGGTGATGGAGGGGCTGACCAGCATTCCCAGATATCCGAAAAAGAGACCGAACGGAGGCAGTCCGGCTGATGCCATGATAATTAATGCCGTGAAAAACGCGAACCGTGGCATCGGCTTAAAGAGCCCACCCACTCTTGTCAAATCCAGTTCTGCATATCTTGAACGCAAACTGTTCCACGCCAGAATCAGTCCCACAGAAACCAAACCGACAGCCACCGCGTACTGAAGCGACTGAGCAGTGAATTTACCTACCTGAGCAAGATGCCACCATAAAATTGAATACATTGAAAGACCGGCATACGCAATAAGTTCTGGAACTCTATCGCGGGATAGAGCCATTAACGTCCCCCAGATGGCACCGAATCCAGCAAGCACACCGATGGCAGAGAGAAGGTGGGCAGGAATCACCGGAAAAGCGAGAAATCCGGAGAAGGGAAGCAATACCGATAAAAGCATAGCCAACCAACCTGGAGTCCGCGTTAAAGCCGCCACATAGAGACCATGAAAAGGAAACAAGGGAATTAGAAAGAAAGAAAAAATCAAAATCAAAAGCGCAGTGTCGAAAGTGAAAGCAGCCGGGCTGGTTTCTTTATAGGCGCAAAAAATTGCAGCGACTACAAAGACTACCAGGCAGGCCGGCGACGAATTGAGCAAACGCGACAATTTCTTTAGCACTCGCGAGACGTGCAACTCTATAGTGTAGACATAGAGCCGGTTTGCAAAAAGGATATAAAGCTGGGTCCACAGTCGACCGGAGTGCAGGACGAACTTGTCGTGGTAGTGCAGATAGAGACCGAACCAGCTAGATCCGATAGAGAGAACGAGAATAGCAGCAATAAACCAGAACAGTCCCTGAGGCAGTGCAGCCGCCTCGAAGTAAGCCGACACCTGGGAATGGTCAGGATAGAGAAAATGGGTAAATTGCTCGGCGGCGAAGAAATAGGATACCGAAGCGAAAGAGACTGCCGCAAGCATGCTGACAATCATCAACCATGCGCTCTGCAAGCGGAAGAGGGTGAGCATTGCGTGAGAAGCGGTGACCCAACCAAAGAGAAGGAAAATAAAAATACCCTGGGAATCCAGAATAGAGATACCCAGTACATAATGAGAAGCCACAACTATGCCAAGAGGCATCAATAGTGACACCACGAATCCGGTCAACCAGCCGAGCAAACCCGGAGAATCCGGGGAAGGCATGATAGGCCGCTCCGGCTCCAATCTAGCTTTATGGATCACTTCACCACAATTAAGAAAAACAGTGGCTTTGAACAAACCATGGGCTATCAGGTGAAAGACGGCAAGAGAAAAAGCGCCCACCCCGCACTCCATGATCATGTAACCCATCTGCCCGATGGTCGAATAGCCTAGAGTCTTCTTTATGTCGTTTTTGACGAGCATCATACTCTTACCGACCAGCATCGTGATCAATCCCACGAAAAGCACCACATGAAGGGTAGTGGGGGTGAGGACATAAAGAGGCGCCAGTCTGTTGAGCAGAAAGCCGCCGGCATTTATTATGCCTGCGTGCAGAAGACCGGATATCGGTGTCGGTCCATAAAGCGAATCCGGTAACCAGCTATGTAGAGGAAACTGGGCCGATTTGCTCATCGCCCCTAAGAAAATCAGAAGAGCCACCGCCGTGGCACCAGTCATTGTCAATCCGCTTCCCCAGAGATCTATCAAAACCTGATTGGATGCAGCCCGCGCGAATAGCTCCGAAAATTGCACAGTTCCATAAAGATGGAATGCAAGGGCTATTCCACACAAAAACATGACATCGCCGAGCCGGAGTATGACAAAAGTCCGAAAAGTACTCTGGACCGTTGGAACATGAGAAAAATTGTGAAAAAGCAGGCACAGAATCCAACTGAGCAGCTGCCAGGACAGGAAGAGTGACAAAAGATCCGCACTTGATACCATAAAGAGCAGGGTAAAAATTGCAACGCCTAATAGCGCATGAAATCTGGGTTGATCCGGATCCTGCTGCATATAGCTTATCGAGTAACGATAAATCACCATACCGATGGCAGAAATGACAGCCATCATAACCGCCGACAATCTATCCACAGACAGCTCGACCACAGGCAATACCGGCCAGGGTGAGGCAAAGAGAAAAACATCTATGGGCTCGGAAGTTTGAATAGAGCTACAGAGAACCACCATAGAAGCCAGAAAACCCATCACCAGAGCGCAGAACCCGGCTCGATAGCTTCTGGCATCGACAAGACGATTGGGTAACGCAGAAAAAGAAGCCGCGACTAGCGGCATCAATATTGCCAAGACGGGAAATAGACTGGTCATATTTTTGCCTTCATTCGAAATAAACTAATCAACGCTCACCCACAAGACCTTCACCAGGCAGAAATCTGACAATCGCTGATTCATCAAGCTTGAACTTCTGCTCAACGAACTTCGCTTTACTGGAATCAAAAACCTCCAGTTGTGCAGATTCAGCATTGAAAAACCAGCCGTGCAGCTTTAGCATTCCCTTTGAGCAAGCTGCTTCTATTGCCGGGTGCTCCGCCATTTTCATCAATTCGAAAAGCACGTTATACCTGCCTACATTCTGCCAAATCGATTGGTCATCAGACTCGAGAGCGAGCGAATAAACTTCGAGCAAATCACCACTTTTTTCGTCGTTGGAAAAATCACTCGATCGATGCTCGACCATGGCTCTTGCTCTAAAACGTGCATATTCGCAGGGTGAATGACCATAAATGACGACCCGCTCCACTTTAGAATCGACCATGGTCTCCAGGAAGCCGCCTGTATCAAAGCGGTGTCCGAAGTTTTGAAAAAGATGAAGATTGACGGATTCGTCGCTGCAAACATAACGCAGCAACCAACCCATATCAGAACAGGCGATAACGGCGGCGCTGGCGATTGAACCAGAGACGAGGCCGTCGGACAATTGCAGGTCGTCTAAAAATTCGCCCCCCCCGAAATTCGACAGCCTGAAGGCAATATCGTCAAAAGCATCAACCAAGTTTCTCATGAACGCAGACTTCCTGTTTTCACAAGCACCTCAGAAACAATATGGGATATCTCTTTCATTGAGACTCCCATGGAATCCGCTGCGGTTATCGCGCACCAGGCGCTGACATCGGCCTGAGGCGCAGATTGCAAGACGCCGCTGACTTCAGACAACCAGGCCAGACCCGCTTTCGAGACAACTGAGCCGCTGTCGGACATAGTCACGGCGCTCGCATCGCTAAAGAGCGCTTCGACTCGCGCTCTCACCATGGGATTAGCATCATTGACCACAGCCGCTCTCTTGAAGACTCGCTTTTCGATTGCGAGACTTTCGAGAATCTCGCAATACAACGCAGCAGCTCGAGCGTTCCTCTCCGGAGACGGCAATGGATGATGTGCCGCAGTTATCACGGCGAGATCAGGTTCGATAAAGCTACCCGTCCTTGCCACTTCACCCCGGTCGGCACCGCTTGCTTCGACAATCAAAAGCTCCGTATCCGCCTTCATCGAGAACAATTCGGGAAGAGCTCCCAACGCACCACTATCAACCGCAACATGGCAACGAAACTGTTTTCGGACCAGAAACTCTAGAAAGGCGATGGTCTCTTTGCGTCCGACACTGCCGGTGACAGCCACCACATTCGGAGCTACTCGTCGACGCCACAAACTTGCCAGTTGCCAGAGAGCGATCTTGGTATCGGCCACGGAAATAATCGCTCTCGTTCTATCTAGACTGAGCACAGAGGCTCGACTGCCTTCGACAATACAACCTCCAGCGCCTCTGGCGAAGGCCGATTCGATGCAATCATGAGAATCCTCACCGCCACAGGACATGGCAACAAACCAATCGCCCGGACCTACTTCCTCCAGTATCCAGGTCAATCTACTGCCCGCCGGCAAATGGTCGCCGCCTTTTCGGACCAGACAGCCATGAGTGGCATCAAGGATCTCTTCCACTGTATAAAGCGCCGTCATCCGCTTCAAGCCTCCTCTTTCAAGCTAGATTCATTGAGATCGGTGTACTCGATACCGTCCAGCATCCAGGAGGCAAGCTCCGGGTCTATCAAGCGATAGAAAACATTGCGGCCTTCCCGCCGCTCGACAACAATGCGATGGGAACGCAAAACCGCTATATGCTTCGAAATAGCCGACTGAGGCAGATCCAGTAAAGTCTCCAGGGTGGAGACATCCCGCTCGCCGTGGCGCAACTCGTCGAGTATCTGAACCCTGCGGGAATTGGCAAGCACTCGAAAAAGATCAGAGAGCTTTTTTACAACTATTTCAACGGACTCGCCGGATCTGGAACTTCTCAGCAACATCATAGATTCTCATATGCAAATCTTCGCATACGAATATGTTAGCACATGCAGACATTTTTACAAACTCATCCAACTTAAGCTATGCTTCAAGCCCGAAAACCGAGAATTCGTACTTATATATCGGTGGGCTCTTACCCCTCCTATGCAAACATGCTAAACTTTGCATAGGAGGTACGCGATAAACGATGCCGCATAGAGTTGTGATTAGTTCAGAACTGGCAAGGTTGTTTGCCGTATTGTCCAATCCAAATAGGGTTAGAATCGTAGAAGAGTTGAACACCCGGGAACTCTCGGTCAACGACCTGCAGGATTTATTGGGTGTCACCCACGCCGCCGTATCCCAACAACTGGCCGTGCTGCGCACAAATCGAATCGTCTCGGAGCGCCGAGAAGGCAGGCATGTTTACTATCACCTCAAAGACCCGGCCCTGGCAGCCTGGGTGTTGAGCGGAATCAGCTTCATCTCTCCGGACCACCGCGAGATGCAAGAGATGACGAACGCCATAGAAAAAGCAAAAGAGAGCTGGAGCACAGAAGACGGCATCCAGGAAAAAGAGAAGAGCAAAAGCAAGGCTAAGAAAGCCTAATAGGCCCAACGCATCAACATCGCGCCGGCACTGAATCCGGCACCAACCGATCCGAACAGCACCAGATCACCCTTTTTCAATTTACCTTCATTCAAGGCTGTGTCTATCGCAAGAGGCAGAGTACCGGCTGTCGTATTGCCGTACTCGGCGATATTGACGATAACTTTGTCCATCGGCACTTTTAGCCTGTCTACAGCGGCCGAGATAATACGCAAATTGGCCTGGTGCGGAATAAAGAGATCGATATCATCTCCGGTATAGCCATGCCGTTCCAATAAACGAACACAAAGTTCCGGCATTTTTCTGGTGGCAAATTTGAACACCACTTTGCCATCCTGGTGGACAAAGTGCATCTTGCTGTCCAGGGTCTCTTTAGAGGTGGGATGCTTCGAGCCTCCGGCAGGAATACAAAGGAACTCTCCACCGGAACCATCGACTTCATGCAGAAAATCTATGATCCCTTCTTCTCCTTCCTCGGTCGGCTCTATAAGAGCCGCACCACCGCCATCTCCAAAAATAATACAAGTCTGCCGATCTTCATAATCGATGATCGACGACATTACATCCAGCCCAATCACAATCGCTCTTTTATGAGCACCGGTCTTTATGAACTGCGCCGCCACCTGGGTGGCGTATAGAAAGCCTGAGCAGGCGATGGACATATCGAAACCCCAGGCGCCCTTGGCGCCTATTCTGTCCTGAACCAGACAGGCTGTGGCAGGCAGCATCATATCCGGGGTTATCGTAGCGACGATGATAAGATCGATGGTGGTAGGATCGATTCCGGTTTTGTCGATAATCTGCTGAGCCGCCTCGGCAGCCAGATCCGATGTGGTCACACCTTTATCGACGATATGACGGGTGAGAATACCGGTACGCTCGACGATCCAGTCATTAGAGGTTTCCACCATCTTCTCAAGGTCTTGATTAGTTAGAAGACCAGGCGGAACGCCCACCCCCATGGCTGTTATCTTGGCTCCAGGCACGATCGAGAAAACCTCATCAGTTCGATTACTAATGGGCAAAGATTAACAGATAATAGGCAAGGTAATCCCGGGACACATATTTAATCTTTACTACTTGTATCTACAAAAAGAAATCATGGTCGAAATCACCAGAAAACCTATTCTCTTGCTGGGAGCCAGCGGCACCACCGGCCAGACTATAGCGCGTCTGTTAGATTCCTCAGGGATAGAGCTTATTCTGGCAGCCCGAAAAAGACAAGCGCTGGAGAAGCTGGCAAACTCGTTGCACGGGGAACATAGAATCGAAACCGTAGAAATCACCGCCAATCTCGCTGATCTAGTCGAAAAGGCAAGCCTGGTGATCAACTGTGTCGGCCCATTTACCCAATACGGCACCCCGGTTCTGGAAGCGGCCATCAAAGCAGGAGTAAGCTATTTAGACATTACCGGCGAACAGGCTTTTATCGCCTCGACCATCGCTGGATTCCACGCCAGAGCAAAGGATAACTCTTTGAGCATCTTGCCTTCGGCGGCTTTCGAATTCGCCCTGGGCGATCTGGCGGCGGCAATGCTTGAGGATGCCTTCAAAAGCATGGAAGCTCGCCTTGACAAGGTAGAGATCACCTACAGCTTCAAAAACATAGCCACAAGCAAAGGCACCAATAGTAGTGTCATATGCGCCCTGGCCGCTCCTTCTTATCACCTGGAAGCAGGAGTCCTGAAAGAGATCAAACCCGGTCGAGGCATAGAAAATCTGCCTGCATATATCAGTTTCAATCTAAAAGATCGTTCCAGATTCGCCTTTCCCGGAGGAGAAGTCTTTCTGGTTCCGCTCAGAAACAAGTCTATAACTTCGATAAAGACCTATCTGACTTCGCCGCTCGATATACCGGCTCTGGTAATGCTGGCTAAATCCGCCAGGCTTCTGGCCAGTAAATATCCCGGAGCCTTGAAACCGCTTATAAACAGCTCCCGGCAAGCCCTGGAAGAAGAGAAACAGGCAGGGACATCCTTTCAGATTCTGGCGGAGGGATGGTCCTTCTCAAAGCCCGACTGCCCGAAACGCTTGATCATAAAAGGAAGTAACCCATATCGCTTGACAGCCGCGATTATCAAAGCGCTCTCCCTGGCGCTGATAGAACAGGGGGAATCCGCCATCCGGGGAGTGATCAGCCCTACCTTGCTGCTCGATCACCGGGTCCTCAAAAAACTGCTGGAGCAATACGGGGTTAGATTTATCGAGGCTTGAGGTGATTTTCCCGGGCATCCGTCGAAAATCTCGGGCAAGACGGGTATAACCACTATGAAGTCAGAAACGAAATTCAGTTAATCAGGATAGAGCAATGGCCGATAGACAACTCAATCAAAATTCAGGCAATGATAATCTCCATCTTGCTTCCAGCGAATCAGACTCGAATTCGGATTCGCTTAAGCCGGACCGGCACGATGTGCTTCTGGCTGAGTTCACTCAATCAAGCCCCTCCGACATCAAAAAGGTGCAAGCCAGCCCGGATGCGGGAATTGATGCCGAAACCATGGAAAGATTCAAAGAATTATTGAAGTCCTTCGGAATCGAACCCGATACCGAGGCGGACGAAAGGCCGGCCGAGCCGAAAGAGCTGGCACCGAATCCCGGAAGAGAAGCCTTCGACAAATCTTTCAACGACCTGGAAGCGGACAACATCAAGAGTTTCCGGAGCAGACAACCGGAATTCCGCAAGGGTATTGAACTGGCCGACAAGCATCTAGTAGATTCAGCCAACAATTATGTTCTGGAAGGATACACTTCCGGACGCTTCGACAAAATCACCACCCTCGGCGAGAACATGTCCGAAAACATTGACGGCATCTACGAATCTCTCAAAAAGATTCCATTACATCAGGACAAAGTAAAAGCAGTCGACCTGGTCAATCGATATTTGAATGGCGAAACCCCGGAAACCGACAAACCGGAGATTCTTGCCGAGCTCAAGAAAGCAGGTCCCTCTGGCTCAGATATCGCAGATAGAGTGGTGCGACTCGACAAAGACCAGAAAGAGTTGAAGCCTCTTTACGAAAAGGAGCAAGAAGAGAGAGCCCGCGTATATATGGCCTACAAAGATGCCGCCGAAGTGCGCGGCGCCTACGCCACCATGCTCGGGACCGCGATTCAATCACCTCTGACCGACGAAGGGGCTGATACCAACGATCAAAAAGAGCTGGAGGATCTGGAGCTATCCGGCAGCCTCCTTGCAGAGCGCTTCGGCCAGCATGCCAGACAACCGATGATCTCCAATAGACCATTCATACAACTCGAACCGCCGAAGCCGCCAAAAACTCTCAGCGCCTGAAAAAATCCAAGGTCTGAAAGTCGAGTTTCAATCAATCAATCAATCAAGGCCGTCATGTTCCTGCTCATGCCGGGTGCCGAACTTGCCTACCGTATGAGAAGAGTATTGTCTCGGCGGTGGGGCGGTAAAGGTAAGACCGGCTACTTTAGTGGCGATCCACACATCTTTGGCGAATCTGGTGGCAGAGAAGTTCTCCCGGGGGCCGTCCACATAGAACTGAAACCAGTCAGGCCAGAGTTCCTCGTACTCTTCGCAAGCGGCCGCCCACTTCTCGAATACACCAAGGATGATGGCATAAGGCAAGAGCTTATGAAACAAGAACCTGTCCTCTTGCAGTTTCTCGGCGAGATTACGGTCCTTGGCGGTCCGCATGGTTTCTGCAAAAAGATGGATCTGGTCTATCGCCTTCTTTCCTTTTTCCGTTCGCAAAGGAATAAAGGCAGGCGCTATAGAAACCAGAATTCCGGCGACCACAAGACCCAATCCTTCCGCCTTGAGAAAGTCGGTCTCTCCCATAAGGAACAACAAAGCGACCCCGCAAATGGCCAGAGCGAAGCCTATAGCGCCGTAGAACTTTTTATCCTTACCGGGATCCTTGGCAAGCATCTTTCTGTCCACCAGAGACTTGTAGATACTGTTTCTGATATCAGGCAGGAACTGCCGGAAGATACCCTGAATGTTGGAGAGATAAGAAGTGGAGGCGTTTCCAAAGATCGCCTGCATGAAAATCTCTTCGTACTCTTTTAACGGATCGCCTTTGGGAGGCGGTAGTTTCTTGAACTCATAATCCCGATCTGACAGGGCGAAAAATCCGGTCGATGGAATCTCTCTCACTGTGTAATAGCCACGCACAGCCAGATTGATGAGAGTCACCGAGACATCGGAGACATCACAGGATTGATCTACTAACGTCCCTATTTCGACCGGACGAAGACCCTCAGGCGCCTGCCATATTTCAGAAGCTTCATCCACTCTGCTCTTTATACCGGTTTTTAGAAACCGAACGAGGGCGAGTACTATCACCGCAGACAGTGGCAATAAAACAAGCAAATACCAATCACCGGCAATCCACTGAATGGCTTCCAAAAATCCAGGCTCGGTCACTGTGCCCATGGGCAGGTCTACTTCGACTTTGAAACTTTCTCCCGGGTTAACCGAACTGGCAGTGGCAATCACTTCGCCCTTAGCGCTCTTCGCCGCCGTCTCATGACCCTTAACCGGCTCTCCCTTCCAGGCTTTCACCGTGATCGCCTTCGGATTTATCCCCGGCGGAAGCTTTAAATTGAAACTAGCCTTCTGAACAAGAACAGGAAAGTTCTCCCCGGTCACATCCCAGACCAGGGCAGGGTGGTTATCCTTAAAGTTGACAGCCCCTTTGACCTCATAAGTGAGGACATAACGGACTTTGCCGGCGCGTCCGGCATGGCTCTTGTCCAGGTTGACTATAACCCCGGTGCCCTGTCGACTCTGGGTGAACTTCAGAGCTCTGCCCCTGCCATCCTCCACCGACTTCACCTTGACATCCAGACTCTGAAGATGCCCTTGATGACTGATGGAATTATCGATGATTCGATAGAGGGCTTTGTGCCGACTACCTCTAATATCAGCCTCTATCGTCTCCTTGACCTCCATCACTCCGGAAGGCGAGAGCCTGGCTCGGCTGGAAAAAGATTGAATCACTTCTCTTGCATCAACGGCGCTGGCAGTGCCGATTAGAAGAAGCAAAGCGACAACTAGGAAAGAAATCCTCATCAAGAGACCTTACTAAAAATTGCGACCTCGATATTATACCGACACTGATTGGAAAGAATCATAAGATGTGTCCGCGTCCCAACCCCCTTCCGGAAGTCTCCTATTTCACGCAGTCCCTTCGCCTGGGATTCGGCTTGTGGAACGAAGCCCGGCTCGACCAGGCTCTAAAACTGTGGGGAGATCCGGCTGTTACCAGACTGTTTAGCACCAGAGGTTTTAAAGAGAACAGAATCAAAGAGCGTTTGACAACCGCACTCCGTTTTCAAAAGCACCTTATATGGTATCAAAGCAAGATTGAGATTGAACTATCAACGTTCTAGAGGTTGTATTGTTTCATGGCTGACTCGATATAGTTCGAGACCACCGGCAGGCGACCGGGCTTACCCTGAAAGGCTCCGTAACCGAGCCGGAAGCTGACGCCCAGATAACCGAACCATAGAGCCAGAACAACAATACCGCCAAGCATGTCCACAAAAGGGATCCAGCTGATTACCCAGAAAGCGGTGTTAACCACCATGATCAATAAGAAAAACGCCACCGCCAGAGCCAGAGCCTGGACCGCATGAAAACGGACGAATCGGTTGTCTTTGGGCTCGGAATAGAGCCAGGCGAGAGGCGCCAGAATATTGAGCACGAAAGGCACATAACATACCGCAGCGGCAAGGTTGTAAGGCAGCTCGACAAGAACGGTCTTCTTGTTCATGATCACGTCCCTGGAATCATCCCCTTCTGACAAGGTCGGTTTCGAATTATGCGGATTCTGGTTCAATGGTCTTCACCCGGGTAACTACAGAATAAATATTGGCGGAAATACTGAATAAACTAGCATGATACCATTTTTGGCGCTTGTAAAATTTACGAAGCAGAATCAGGGAGGTGCCAAGCCCATCCCGAGCCCCTTACTCAAGGCGGAAGGTTTAACTTGGCATCTTCGACAAGCCGTTATCGGGCCCGGTCGATATCTACTTATGGTATGTTTAACCAGGTATGCAAATACATTCATTCCGAGTGGTAACTGAAAGCGCGAGTAGAGCATGTCGACGGAAGGACCATCCCTGGTAGGCCAGCAGTTCCTGGACAGATACGAGATAAGAGCCGAGATTGGTCGCGGCGTCTTCGGCATTGTCTATCGAGGCTGGCACAAGCAGATGGACAAACCAATCGCCATCAAAGTGCTCTATCAGAATGTAGAAGCCGATGAAACCGGTTTCAAGAGATTTCACCGCGAAGCCCAGTTCGCCAGCACCGTGGTCCATCCCAACATCGTAAAAATCTACGATTTCGGCGTTTCGGAAGAAGGTCAACCCTTCATTGTCATGGACTGCGTCCCTGGACTGAACCTGAACGATATTCTCGAAACCGAACAGCGCCTCTCCCAAGAACGCGCCCTGCCGATTTTTCTACAAATTTGCGACGCCCTCGGACACCTGCACAATCATGGCTTTCTTCATCGCGATATCAAACCGGACAACATGATTATCAACGATACCGCCTATCAGAAGGACTTTCTCACCTTGATAGATTTCGGAATCGCAAAAAAAATCAAAGAGCCCAAAAATCTGAAGCTGACAGCGGAAGGCACCGTGGTCGGCACTCCGGCTTATATGAGTCCGGAACAGGTGATGGGCAGAGAGCTGGATATCAGAAGCGACATCTACAGCTTCGGGGTTTTGATGTTCTTCGTGCTCGCCGGCAAATTACCCATAAAAGGGGTCAACCCGGTGGAGACCATGACAAAACAAGTACAGCAGGACGCTCCTAGCATTCACGAGGTCTGCCCCGAAGTAAGAATCTCTCCGGCACTGAATATGGTACTCAAGACCGCACTCAAAAAGGATCCCAGAGACCGCCAGGCCAGCATGAAAGATCTGGCCTTGCAACTAAAAGCCTGCTTATAATCTCACTTACGATAAATGCTTAGAAACATCATAGTGATAGTGACACTGGCGCTGGTGGCAATCCTGCCCTTCGTCACCAGAGAGCATCAGGCAGAAGTCCCCTCCGGGGTCAAGGTCATCCGCAATCTCTCTTACCTGCCGGATAATGCCGAAAAAGATCCTCTCCGGGAGCTGGATCTCTTCCTGCCCAGATTGAAGTCCGGCAAGTCGATACCGTTGATAGTATGGATCCACGGCGGCGGCTGGATAGAAGGCGACAAGAGCGAATCGCCGGCCCTGGAGCTGGCCCGCCAGGGTTTCGCCACCGCCTCTATCAACTACCGATTAGCGCCAAAAGCAATCTTCCCAGCCCAGATCCAGGACTGCAAAAGAGCGATTGCCTGGTTGCGCAGACATGGCCCGGAATACGGCATAGACCCGGACAGAATAGGAGTCTGGGGACTATCCTCCGGGGGACATCTAGCAGCACTGCTCGCGACCACAAACGGCACCAGACGCTTCGAGGAAGATCTTCCCGAAAGTGAAAGAAGTAAAAAAGAATCGGCCTCAATCTCCGCCTGCTGCGACTGGAGCGGTCCCACCGACTTGCTCAACTTCAGAGAACAGTGTCCTCCGGATGCGGTCTACTCAACGTTTCAACCGGCAGACCTGGTAGATCAATTGCTTGGTGGTCCGGCACAAAAGAACGAAGCCCTGGCCAGGGAAGCGAGCCCAATTACCTACGCAAACGAGAACTGTCCACCGATTCTAATCATGCACGCCGCAGAAGATCCTATTGTTCCATTTATACAAAGTCAGGAATTCGCCAATAAGCTCAAGGGCGTGGGCGCGCCGGTAAAAATGATCAAAGTGAACAGCGACGACCATGTCATTTTCAATAGCGGTACTTTCGAGACCGTCACCGATTTTTTCGCCGAAGAGTTGAAAAGCACAACCACAAAGTCCAGTCAGAATCAGAATTAAATTCAAATCTCTTCTAAAAGCTCCTCCGCCCGCGCAACTCCGTTCGACGCCGCTTTTTCCAGCCAGAACCTCGCCTTTGCAGAGCTTTCCTCGACGCCCTGCCCCTCCAGATACATAACGGCGGTCTCGAACTGAGCCCGGGCAAGCCCTCTTTCAGCCGCTTCGAGAAAATATCCAAACGCCTTCTTTGCGTCGGCGACCACGCTCTTACCTCTATCCAACCTGCCCTGGTAAATCAGACCGAGATTGTAGAGAGCATCCGGATCACCGGCTATGGCGGCTTGCTCGAACCAGTGGATAGCCTGGTTCAAATCTGGCTCGATACCGTCGCCACGCAGATAAATATCGGCAAGGTTATACTGGGCTCCTGTGTGGCCGGCCCGGGCGGCGAGCAAATACCAGTGCCTGGCGCGCTCGGCATCTCTGGCCACCCCCCTGCCGCTTATATAAGCGAAACCAAGAGCACACTGAGACTGCGGGTTGCCCGCTTCCGCTTCTTCAATTAGAACTTCGATCTGCATCACAGGCTCGATTGTAGCCCTCTTCCGGCGGGTATATCAAGTAATAGGGCAATTTATCAGTGTATCGCACCGTGAGCAAGTTCAACCTACAAAATGAACTCCTTGATCGCGCCAGGCTGGCGAAACAGCTCGAAGACTATGTTGGCGCGGAGAAGCTTGTAAAAAGGGCTATCAACCTGACTCGCCAGGAAGGAGGTCCTGAAAAGAACACGATTACTCGCTATCTCACCAGGGAGCTGGTCGGCATCCATATCAAAGCAGGCTCCCTCAAAAAGGCGGAGAACGCCTGGAAGCGCCATCTTAAAAGCTTGCGCCAGGCAGAGGCAGCAGATAATCTGGAAATCTCCAAGACCATGGTGCAAATGGCGCTCTTTTATGAAAGCCAGGAATTGCCCAGACAGGCAAAAATCAGATATGGTCAGGCCCTCAAGATCCAGGAGCCGCTATTCTCCCGGGAGAATCCCGACTATGTCCTCACTCTTGCCGAATACGCCCGGATTCTCTGCCTCGAAGGCAAACGTCGAAAAGCCGAGAACTTCTTCATAGACGCCTTGAAACTGGCCGAGAACATTCTGGGGGACTGGGATGAATATGTCGCCCTGGTCCTGCGTAGACGGGCTCTGGCATTCAAAGGAATTGTCAATCCGGAATTGCTCGAACCCTATCTAGAAAGAGCAGTGGCCATCCTCGCCGACGACTCCGCCAGCCCCCATCCCGAGTTGAGCAAAAGCCTGGCTGAACTGGCCGATTTGAGCATGGAACGAGGCTATGTGCGCCGAGCAGAAAAGCTCTATGTCAAAAGCTATCAGCTCGCCGAAGGGGTACTCGGCAGCAAGCACAAAGAATCTGTATCTGTTCTGACCCGCCTCGCCAATCTAAGACGTTCGCTTCGCAAATACGAAGAGGCCGAGTCCCACTATAGAAAAATCCTCACCGTGGCAAGACAGGTAGGCAGCTCCCGCAGCCTCAAAGTAGCCAGAGCACTGAGAGATCTCGGCTCTCTACTGGCAGAGAAAAGAGATTATGAAAAAGCCGAACCTTTCTTGCTTGAAGCCCTGGACATCCAGCAATCTATATTGGGGCGCGACCATGTCGACCTGGCCAGAACCTTGAATGAGCTTGCCTCTCTTCATCAATCCCAGAACAACTTCAACCTGGCTGAAGTCGAATACAAGCGGGCCCTGAAGATAGGTGGCACCGCACCAATGGCAGTGGCAGATACGCTCATCGGTCTTGCCCAGGTGCACTACGCTCGCAAACAGCACGCACCGGCTAAGAAACTGCTTCTACAAGCCCTCTCCATCAAAGAAGAGGCCTTCGGTCCGGAAGCGCCGCAACTGGTGGAAACCTTGAATAAGCTGGGACGTATTTATGAAAGTCTTGCCGATTTAGATCGGGCGATTGAATTCTATGAAAGAGCCAATGTCATAGAGATCCAGCAACACGGCTTCTATTGTCGACTCTGGCTCGACCCCGACGAATCTAATAAAATTTAAAGATGATACAAATTCGAAGCATTTAGGATTTGCGCTTGGAATTGGTTGCAAGTAAGCGTAAGCTTTAGCTTGAATCGGGTCATTCTTCGCAAACAGGCACCTATGTGCGGAATTATCGCTATTTCAGGAACCGACAGCTCAGCTTATGAAGCGTTCTTCGGCCTGATGAACCTTCAGCACAGGGGTCAAGACGGGGCAGGTATTCTCACCGTAGACGAGAAAGAGCCCCCGGGCTTCCATGTGCACAAAGGCAGCGGACTGATAGATAACGTTTTTTCGGAACGCTCTTTCAAGAATCTCAAGGGACGCGCTGCGGTCGGACATACGCGATATGCCACCGTGGGCGGAAACAACCCCAATTTATTACAGCCTTTTTTAGACTTCGACGAAGGTCTCGGTCTCGCCCACAACGGCAATATCGTCAACTTCTACTCTTTAAAAGACAAATGGCTCGCTTCGGCGGCTTCTCGCAATCGCAGAGTCGTCTCCGATTCGGAGCTCATTCTGCGTTTGCTTGCCGACGAGCTCCGGGGCGAAGCGCCTGTTGCGGAGACTTTCTTCAAGTCCCTGGGAAGCTTGATGAAAACCCTGGTGGGAGCCTATTCCGTAGTCGGTCTCACCAAAAACGGAGACATCTTCGGATTTCGCGATCCAAACGGCATACGCCCCCTTGTCTTTGGCACCAGGGATGGTGAGGACGGCAGACCAAACTTCGCCCTCGCCTCAGAAAGTGTCGCTCTCCGCTTTCTCAGCTATACAAATATAGAAGAGATTGCCCCCGGAGAGGCGATTTTCGTAAGCGCCGACGGTCAATGTCAAAGACGGGTCATCCACCGCGAATCGGCTTCACCCTGCATGTTCGAATGGGTCTACTTCGCCAGAGTCGAATCGGAATTCAACTCCACTTCGGTGTATAAATCTCGCTTTCGTCTCGGTCTTTTACTGGCGGAGCAACTGAAACAGAGCAATATCGAAGCGGATATCGTGGTGCCCGTGCCGGAGACATCAAGAGCAACCGCCATAGCCCTTTCCGAATCGCTCAACATTCCATTTCGCGAACTTCTTATTAAAAACCGTTATGTCAATCGCACATTCATTCTGGATGATCAACACTCCAGGCAAGAGGCGATTCGAAGAAAGCTCTTTCCTATTGCCGATGAGTTCGAAGGTCAGCGCTGCCTGGTCGTGGATGACAGCATCGTGCGAGGCAACACCGCCCAGCAACTTGTGCGACTGATCCGGCAATCCGGCGCCAAAGAGATTATTCTGGTTTCTGCCTGCCCGCCCATAAGCCACCCTTGCTATTACGGCATCGACTTCCCCAGCCCCAAAGAGCTGATCGCTTACGGCAGGGACGCCGAAGCGGTGGCAAAAGAGCTGGGTGCCGATAGAGTGGTCTACCAGAGCATCGAAGGTTTGAAAAAATCCCTTGAGGAAGAGACTCTCTGCACCGGTTGCCTGACCGGCTCCTATCCAACTTCTATAGAAGAAGGGCTCGATTTCGAGAAGCAGAGATTGCTGGACAGGAAAGACAGAATCAAGGAGTCTTCCTGTTGAGGACAGCACTGAAGGCACCCGGGGTAAGAGATTAAGGAGGTCGGAGCTTTGTTGAAACTCGTATACGAAGGATCAGTAAAGCGCCTCTTAGAAAGAGCCGATGCTCCAGAGCGGCTCTATTTCCAATTCACCGACGACTTCTCTGTTTTCGACTGGGGCAAGATGCCCGACACCATCGCTAAAAAAGGCCTGTCTCTGGCTTTAATAGGCGCCTATTTCTTCGAGACCCTTTCCGCTCCCGGATTTTTCGAAAAGCTCAAGGCGAGTCCCCACCTAAACTATCTCGATCAGGATTTCTTGAATGAACTCTTCCAATCAAAAGAGTATATTTCTCTCTGTGACAGGGGTCTCGCCCACCACTATTTCGGCTTGAGTGACGGAGAGAAAACCTTTGCCCTTTCAGATTTGCTTCAAGCAAAAATCCCGCAGAACATCTATCTGGAAGTAGCCAAAGCCAGCGTTTTCGCCCCTTCTTCAAAAAATTACGGCGCCAACCGCATTTATTTTTATCCCGAAAAAATAGAAAGCCCGCTAAAGAAGCGATTGATACCTCTAGAAGTGGTCTTCCGCTTCGGAATGCCCCAGGGCAGCTCCCTGAAAGGACGCCTGGAAAAAAATCAGGATTATTTAAGAGAACTCGGTCTCAAAACAATGCCCTGCGAAGGGGATCTTTTCGAGTTCCCGGTAATAGAATTCTTCACCAAATTAGAACCGGAAGACAGACATCTGTCCTATCAGGAAGCTGTTCTTCTAGCCAGGCTGAATCAAAAACAGTTCGAAGAATTGCTGGTCACCACAAGGGCACTGGCACTTGCTCTGCGCCATATTTTTGCCGAGCACGATATCGCTCTCTTCGACGGCAAGTTCGAATTTTTGCTGGATCAAGACAAGGACACAATACTACTGGCCGATTCCATCGGACCCGATGAGCTGCGTTTGATCTATCGCGGCCATCATCTCTCCAAAGAGCTGGTCCGCCAGTACTATCAAGATTCAAAATGGGCGGCGGCGGTTAAAGAAGCGAAGCGATTATCCAAAATCGACCCCGGTACGGACTTCAAAGAGCGCTGCATCAACGAACTGCATGAAGTCCCCGAGCCCATAAAAGCTGATAAGAAGAGCTTGATAGACCTGCTTTATCCCGTACTCGCCTCTACCCTGACCGGCAAGAATCTGCTCGATTCGAAAGAGCCGGTCAGTCTGGCCGAACTGGCGGAGAGATTTGATCATGCTTTCAAAAGGACCGTGACAAGATGACAAAAGCAAAAGATCTGAAAGTGATGATTGTGGGCGGCGGCGGCCGGGAACATGCTATTGCCTGGAAAGTCGCAGAAAGTCCTATGATCGAAAAGATATATTGTGTCCCCGGTAATGGTGGCACAGCCCTGGAGAAAAAAGTAGAGAATCTTCCCCTGGCAGTGGATCAGTTCGCCTTGATTTCAGAAGCGGCCTCGAGAGAACAGGTAGATCTTATTGTCATAGGACCGGATAATCCGCTCGCCGACGGCATCGTAGATTATCTGGAAGAGAAGGGTCATAAAGTTTTCGGTCCGACAAAAGAACAAGCCAAGTTAGAATGGAGCAAATCCCACGCCAAAGAGGTGATGAAAGAGCTCGGTATCCCGACGGCCCGATACGGGCTGTTCAACGCAAAAGACGAAGCTCTGGCTTTTGCCCGGGACAATGACTGGGCTCGAGTGGTAAAAGCCGATGGTCTGGCCTACGGCAAAGGTGTGTTTGTCTGCTCGACCATTGAAGAAGTCGAAGAGGCGCTCGACCAGTGCTTTGCCGAGCGCGCCTTTGGTGCCTCCGGAGACCAGGTAATCATCGAACAGAGGCTTACCGGAGAGGAGCTTTCGATTTTCCTTCTCATGGACGGCAAGACCCTCTTGCCGATGCAAGCCTGCCAGGACCACAAAAGAAGATACGAAGAGGATCGTGGTCCAAATACCGGCGGCATGGGCGCCTACAGCCCGGTTCCTTTGTATGACCAGTATCGCTCGGAGATTGAAACCCAGATCACGAAACCCCTGGCAGAAGCCCTTGCTCTGGGCAAATTCAGCTACCGGGGAGTGCTTTTTGTCGGCATTTTAATCGCTGAAGGCATCCCCTACGTGCTCGAATTCAACGCCCGCTTCGGCGACCCGGAAACCCAGGCTTTGCTGCCCCGACTGAAGTCTGATCTTTTTCCAGCCCTGCTTGCCTGTTGCGAAGGCAGGCTGGCCGAAATAGAGCTTGATTGGCATCGAGAAAAGAGCCTCTGCGTGGTGGCCTGTGACGATGGTTATCCGGCAACCTCATCTAAAAACGAAGCGATAGAGATTGGCACCATTGGCAGTGACGCAAGAATGTTTCATGCCGGCACGGCGCTATCAAACGGCAACCTCATCACTAACGGCGGCCGGGTGCTGGCTGTCACCGGTCTCGGCGAAGACTTCGAACAGGCTTCCGATGCCGCTTACCGCAACCTCGAAGCGGTTGTTTTCAAAGGGATGGACTACCGAAAAGATATTGGTTGGAGGGTGAATTCCAAGTGTCGATCAAAATAGCCGTATTCGTATCGGGTAGAGGCTCCAATCTGAACGCCATCATTCAGGCTGTCGAGGACGGCGAACTAGATGCCGAAATCGTACAGGTAATATCCAACGACCCGGAGGCCCAGGCTCTGACCATCGCCGCCCAACACGGCATCGAGACCTTCGCCCTTTCGCACAAAGGCATCAAGCGTCGTGAGCATGAAGACAGGATCCTGGAGCACCTCAAGGGTCTCGGCACCATTGACTATATCGTTTTAGCCGGCTACATGAGAGTTTTGAGCTCTCATTTTCTCAAAGCCTTCAGGCACGAAGACGGCTATTTCAGCGTGATCAATATCCATCCATCATTATTACCCGCCTTTCCCGGCATCAACGGCTATGAAGAGGCCTTCAATTACGGTGTTAAAGTATCCGGCGTCACGGTTCATCTTGTGGACGAGAAAGTGGATCATGGACCGATTCTCGCCCAGGTGCCCTTCCCGCGCTTCGCCGAAGACACCCTCGACAGCTTCTGCGCTCGCGGACTATCGGTGGAGCACTCTTTATATCCTAGCGTTCTTCAACAAATAGCCGAAATCGGCATCGAAGGACTCTATTTATCAAAACCCGAACAGAGAAACCGAGAGAAGACGGTGAAAAAATGACCCAGAGCACACACGATCAAGAGCGGAAAAGCCCTGAATTATCAAAAGAAAAAAGCAGCATTCTCTGCCTGGCCGTCCTCGGCGAAGGCAACACCCTGCCGACTTATTGGATCCGATACGACCAGCAAATAGTCAACCGAAAGGAGCTGGAAGAGGCTCTGGTCAAGGTCCTGGTCGACAGCACCTACCAGAAGGCTCTGCTTGCTTCCAATCAAGAAAGACTCTCCTGGCTCGAAAAATGGATAGAACAAGGCTATCTGTTCTGGGCAGAGAAACAATTCCAGCCCGGCGTAACCGACAACCTCTCCAACACTATAGAAGAAGCCCTGGGTCTAACCGGCATCTCTTCCACGGTAGAGGTCGCCTCCGGCGCAATTTATTTGATAGGCCAAGAAGAGCTGAAGGCCTGGTCAGTGCAAGGTCTGGAAGGAATAAAAGAGCATGCCGCCTACAGCCTCTACCACCCTCTAGTGGAGAGCTTTCATGTCTACGATCTCAGGAAAGCTCCTCCAGAGGCCGATTGCCTGCTGGCATTTCCTTCCGTCAGCCTGAACGCCCCTCGCAAACCGCAGGTAATCCCGCTTGCTCTCGATGACGAACAACTTATGGACCTCAGTCGCAATAGACTGCTAGCCCTGAGCCTGGACGAAATGAAAGTGGTGCGCTCTCATTACAAAAACAAGCAGCACCGCCAGCTGAGAAAAGAGCGGGGCATGCCAGAGGATCCCACTGATGTAGAGCTCGAGATAATCGCCCAGACCTGGTCGGAGCATTGTAAACACAAAATATTCAACGCCAAAATAAACTATGTCGAAAGAAAGGCAAAAGGCGAGAAGCCGGCTTATCATCAATCTATCAACAGCCTCTACAAGACCTACATAAAAGGCGCCACAAAAAAACTTAGACCGGTCAGACAAGACCTGCTTTCGGTATTCGAAGACAATTCCGGCATTGTCAAATGGGACGACGAAACCGGTGTCTGCTTCAAAGTAGAGACCCACAATTCGCCTTCGGCTCTGGAGCCATACGGCGGCGCGCTCACCGGCATTCTCGGGGTCAACCGGGATATTCTTGGCACCGGCCTTGGTGCCAGACCTATTTTCAACACCGACGTTTTCTGTTTCGCCTCCCCGGCTAAAGAGCAGCCCCAGCGTCCAAAATTGCTGCCGGCTGAGACGATTCCCAGAGGTGTGCGCAAAGGGGTCGAGGACGGCGGCAACAAAAGCGGCATCCCCACCGTGAACGGGGCGGTTCACTTTCATGACGGCTATCGAGCCAAGCCGCTCGTATTCTGTGGAACCGGCGGTGTGTTGCCCTTGAAATTACATGGCATAGATCATGTCTTAAAACACACAGTAGTCAACGACCGCATTCTTATGGTCGGAGGACGAGTGGGCAAAGACGGAATTCACGGAGCGACATTCTCTTCAGAGTCTCTGCATGAGGGCTCGCCGGTGACAGCGGTGCAGATAGGCGATCCTTTTACCCAGAAAAGGGTCATAGACTTCGTGATGGCAGCCCAGGAGAAGGGCTTGATCAGCGGATTAACCGACAATGGTGCCGGTGGACTGTCCTCTTCGGTGGGCGAGATGGCCACCATCACCAATGGCGCCACCATAGACCTGGACAAAGTGCCCCTCAAGTACCCTGGACTCGACGACTGGGAGATAGTGATCTCAGAGTCTCAGGAACGCATGACCCTGAGTTCTAGCCGGGTAGATGAGCTGATGGAGCTGGCCTCTCAGTATCAAGTAGAGGTCTCGGACATAGGTCACTTCCACGATGGCGGCAGCTTCGAGGTGATGCGCGGCGGTGAATGTGTCGCTTCTCTGGCGCTGGAATTCCTCCATGGTGGCCTACCGCCTCTGGAGCTGGAGGCGACCTGGCATCCCACCGATCTTGCAACAAGGTTTACGGGAAAAACAGCCGCAGCGAACCCCGAGACGATGTTGCTCGAACTCCTCGCCCACGAGAATATATCGAGCCGCGAAAAAATAGTTCGCCAGTACGACCACGAAGTACAGGGCAAAAGCGTAATCAAACAGTTTATGGGAGCGGCTCAGCAAGCCCCCTGCGACGCCGCCGTGATTCTACCTGTGCTCACCAGCCGGACAGGTCTTGTTGTATCCAACGGTCTCACCCCCCAGTGGAGCGACCTGGATCCCCATTTGATGGCGATCATGGCCGTGGACGAAGCGATTCGAAACGGGGTCTGTGTCGGTGCCGATCCAAGAAGCTTCAGCCTGTTAGACAACTTCTGCTGGCCTGACCCGGTGCTCTCGGAGCGCAATCAGGATGGAGATTACAAACTGGGTCAACTGGTAAGGGCCTGTCAGGGTTTATATGAGGCTTGCCTGGCTTTCACAGCGCCTTTAATCTCGGGCAAAGACAGCATGAAGAACGACTTCGACGATGGCGTGCTTCGACTTTCGATTCCGCCGACTCTTTTAGTGTCGGCCATCGCCCGGGTAGAAGACATCGGCGATTGTATCTCTTCGGAGTTGAAGCAAGCGGATAATTTCATTTACATATTGGTAGCAGGAGAGCAGTCTCTGACCGGCTCCCACTGGCAGGAGCTCTATGGTGGTGGCGGTGACCCAAAATTGCCAGCCCTCGATCTGGAAGCGGCGCCTGCTCTTTATGGCAGGCTTCATCAAGCAATCAAAAAAGGACTGGTGACAACCGCCCATGATCTATCAGAAGGGGGGTTGGCAGTGGCGCTTGCCGAGATGGTCATCGGTAGCGCATGCGGTGCCGATATCGAACTGGATGCGCTTGCCAGAAGAGAGAATCGAGACGATAGAGATTTCCTTCTCTTTGCCGAAGGTCCCGGTCGTATTCTGGTGGAGATAAGGAAAGACGAGAAAGAGCAGTTCGAGCAACTGTTTGCAAAAGATCACGTCTTGCTCGGCCGGGTTACAGCCGAAAGCAGATTTAAGGCAAGTCTATGCGGCGAGGAACTTGTCGATACAACCACAGAGAATCTGACCGGTGCCTGGCGCAAAGGTCTGCCCTTCAATTGATCGACTAATCAACCAACTGAGGTTACCGAGGATGAAAGCATAATTATGAAAGGCAAAGACAAAGCACTGGTGCTTATGGGAGACGGCATTAATTGCGAGTTCGAGACCGCCCACGCGCTCAGACTAGCCGGGTTCAATCCAGAACTGATTCATGTATCACGCCTGATTGAAGATCCCTCCGTCCTCGACCACTGTTCTTTTCTGGTTCTGCCTGGTGGATTCTCGTTCGGAGATGAAATCGAAAGCGGCAAGGTGCTTGCCATCAAGCTCCAGGAAAGGGTACGTCAACGCCTCGAAAAATTTATCGAATCAGGCAGACTGGTGCTCGGCATCTGTAACGGCTTCCAGGCCCTCGTACAAATGGGCTTGCTTCCCGAATCTACTAAAGACGGTAAAAACACTGTCAGTCTCTTGAGCAACGAAAGTCACCACTTTATCAATACCTGGGTAGAGTTGACCGTGCCTGCTTCAAGCCGCACAAGCAGTAATGGATTCTTCGAGGGTCTAGATCACTTTCAACTGCCGATTCGCCATGGTGAAGGCCGTCTGGGAGTGCCGGAACACCTGAGGAAGGATATCCTGACTCACTCAGCCCTGGTTTATAACAGCGATGTGAACGGCAGCTTCGAAAAGATTGCCGCGCTAAAAAATAGCCGGGGCAATGTCCTGGGGATGATGCCCCACCCAGAGGCTTTTGTACGCTGGACCCATCATCCGGCCTGGACCTCGATGAAGCTTGACAATCCGGAGCTATTTCGAAAAGAGAAAGAGGGCAAGCTACCGGAAGAAGAAGCGCCCCAGGGCTTGAGAATACTGATTAACGCAAGAAAGATGACGGAGGTTCTTTGATCCATGGAATCTGAATCCAAATCAAAACCAAGCTCCTACGCCGAAGCCGGAGTAGACATTCATAAGGCAGAATCATTTCTTACCAGGCTCAAAGTATCTGCCCGCCGGGATGGGCATAGAAGGCTGTGGCGAGGCTCCGGCGGTTATGCCTCGGTTTATCCGGTCCAGGGTGACACAGCCGTCGCACTCTCCACCGATGGTGTCGGCACCAAATTGCTTCTCGCTATCGAACAAGATCGTTATGACACCATAGGCATAGACCTGGTCGCCATGTGTGTCAATGACTTGCTCTGTGTAGGAGCTACCCCGTCGGTGTTTCTCGACTATTACGCCATGGGCGCTTTAGATGAGCGCGTTTCGGACCTGATTATGGAAGGCATTATCGAAGGCTGCGACCGGGCTTCTATTCTACTTGTCGGCGGCGAAACGGCAGAGATGCCTGATTTATACGGAAAAGGTGATTTCGATCTGGCCGGGTTCGCGGTCGGGGTCGTAAAACGCGATTCTTTAATAACCGGAGACGAACTCAAAGGAGGAGAGAGAATCATCGGTGTCTCCTCCACAGGCGTTCACTCCAACGGTCTTTCTCTAGCAAGAAAACTTATTGACAAAGACTCCCGACTGAGGGCCGAGATGCTGACTCCCACAGCAATCTACACCAAACCGGTGGTGAGGATATTCAGCGAGTACCCGGGAATTATCAAAGGGCTTGCTCATATCACCGGCGGTGGCTGGACCAATATAACCAGACCGAAAGAAGCCCTCGGCTATGTGATCGACAAACATCTGCCGGTGCCTGAAATATTCAAACACCTGGGCGCCACAATCGACATAGAAGAGATGTACAAAACCTTCAACATGGGAGTAGGCCTGTGTGTAATGGCCGACGCTGAAGAGGTCGAGCATATTATCTCTGTTTTCAAAGCTTGTGATTTCGAGGCGATGGAGATAGGAGAGGTTACTGCCGACGGGCCGGCTCTTATCATTCGTAACGCTCCGGGAGCGGAAGGAGAGATATTCATCCACACCAAAGCCACATAAAAATCTCAATCGACCACTATGCAACACTTTATTCCTTTTAAAGGAGGGGAAAATGCCTACAGCACTGGTTAGCGTATCGGACAAAACAGGTCTCGACAAACTGGCCCGCGACCTGCAAAACAAACACGGCTATAAATTTATTGCCACCACCAGCACAGCCAGATATCTGAGCGAGCTCGGGGTCGAATGCAAGAAAGTCGAAGAAGTAACCGACTTTCCGGAGATTCTCGGTGGTCGAGTCAAGACCCTGCATCCCAGAGTCTTCGCCGGTATTCTCTCCAGAGATATAAAAGAGGACAAAGAATGTCTGGCTGATCTCAAAATCGACGAACTTGACCTGGTTATAGTCAACCTTTACCCCTTCGAGAAAAAGCTCAAAGAAGGTCTTGCCGAAGACGCCATGATCGAACAAATAGATATCGGCGGAGTCGCCTTGATAAGAGCGGCAGCCAAGAATTTCAACCGGGTGGCGATTCTCTCGGACCCGGCTCAATATGAAGGACTGCTTTCCGAATACGAAAAGACAGGCAAGCTATCCAAAGACTTTCGCCGCCAACTAGCCTTCGACGCTTTCAGCCGCACCATGAGCTACGATACGGCAATCAGCACTTATCTCAAAGGCAATCTCGGCGAAGACAAAGGCGACAAAAGAACCAGCTTGCCGAGCAATGTCGATCTCAGGCTGAAAGAGCACATGATTTTACGTTATGGTGAGAACCCGCACCAATCGGCTGTCTGGTACATGAACCATATTCAATCGGGCAACGGAGACGAAGGAGCGCTCAAATTTCCGCCTTTCAATCAACTGCAGGGCAAAGAGATGTCTTCGAACAATATCGTCGACACCTACGCCCTCGTCACCATTCTAAGAGACCTGGTCTCGCCGGCGGTCTGTATCATCAAGCACAACAACCCCTGCGGCGTGGCTGTGGGCAAAACCCTTGCCGAAGCCCTGGACAAAGCCTACGAGACCGATCCGGTCTCGGCCTTCGGCGGCATTTTCGGATTTACCGAAAAGCTGGAAGCGCCCCTGACCGAAAAGATACTGCAGGGCTTTGTCGAGATAGTTGCAGCGCCCTCCTTCAGCGATGAAGCCCTGGCACTGCTTAGGAAAAAGAAAAATGTGCGGGTGCTGGAGCTGGCTCCCCATCTGCTCAGAGCCCGGGACGAAGAGCTATGGCATGCCAAAGACCTTCAGGACTTCGGTTGGATTCTGGAACGCGCCGAAGCACCGGCTGTAAACGCTGATCAATTCGAATGTGTCTCCGGCGAGAAAAACGACGCTTTGCTAGGTGATATTCGTTTCGCCTGGAGCGTGGTCCGGCACCTGACCTCCAACGCCATTTTCATCGCCAAAGACGGTCAATCTCTGGGCTTCGGCATCGGTCAGACCAGCCGCATAGCCAGCGTCAATATAGCGCTAGCCCAGGCAGGAGAAGCAGCTCGCGGCGCGGTTCTCGCCAGCGATGCTTTCTTCCCGGCAACCGACAATATCGAAGCGGCAGCCAAAGCCGGTATCTCGGTAATAGTCCAGCCCGGGGGAAGTATAAAGGACAAAGAGGTTATTGACGCCTGCAAGGAGCACAACATCACCATGCTGCTTACCGGTCAACGGTGTTTCAAACACTGATAGAAACAATAACGAGGAAGAAGCAGGCATGAAAGAGAAAGGCACCGGGATTCTGGTCGGCATCATCATGGGAAGCAGCTCGGACTACGAGACCATGAAGGAGGCCGAAAATATTCTGCGGGATTTTGCGGTCCCTTATGAAATCGAGGTGGTCAGTGCTCATCGTACTCCAAAGCGGATGTGCGAATATGCCGAAACCGCAAGAGATCGGGGGTTGAAGTGTATAATCGCCGGTGCCGGCGGTGCCGCCCATCTGCCGGGGATGGTCTCTGCCATGACATCATTACCGGTGCTGGGGGTACCGGTCAAATCTCGCGCTCTCAATGGCCTCGACAGCCTGCTCTCTATTGTCCAGATGCCGGGCGGTGTTCCCACAGCCACTTTCGCCATCGGTGAAAGCGGAGCAAAGAACGCCGCCCTCTTCGCCCTCCGTCTCTTGGCCCTGGAAGATCAAGGGCTGGCGAGACGACTGGACGAATACACAAGCAAACAGGCCAAGACAGCCCTGGAGGGAAACAAAACAGTCCAGGCTCTACTCTTAGACGAATGAACGGCAAAAAGGAGAAGACCCCGGTGAAAACTGTAGGTATCCTTGGTGGCGGACAACTAGGTCTGATGCTGGCCAATAGCATCTATACATGCGGAGCCGATGTGGTAGTTTATGACCCGGATCCATCCGCCCCGCTCTGCCGCCATGCGGCCAAAGTCTTCAACGGCGCCTGGACCGACTATGCCCTGATAGAAAAGTTTGTCCGGGCTGCAGATATAGTCACTTATGAATTCGAGAATGTCGAATGCGCCCCTCTGCGTCCCCTGGCGGAGATAAGCCCCATTTACCCCAAACTCGACCTGCTTGCCATAACACAAAACAGAATCAACGAAAAAAACTTTCTAAAAGAGAATCGACTACCTCACGTGCGCTTCGCCACCGCCGAAGGTGCTATAGAACTGGAGGGAGCGACAGCGACATTTCCTCTGCCTTTCGTTATAAAGACAGCCCGGGGAGGCTATGACGGCAAAGGCCAATATCTGATTAGGACGGAACAAGAGCTTGCCGACACCCTCACCATCCTTAAACAGCTGGCTAAGGACAACCAGCCGTTTTCAGCGATACTGGAAGAATTCATAGCGGTCAGTGACGAAGTGAGCTGTATAGTAGCGCGGGAGCTGAACGGTAAAATTTCATCTTTTCCTGTTTTCGAAAATCACCATCGCAATCATATTCTAGATAAAACCATCATTCCTGCCGGTGTGCCTGAAGCGGTTCAGGACAAAGTCAAAGAGATAGCCGAAGAGGCTGCTCTTGCCCTCGACGTCCAGGGTCTTTTGACCACAGAATTCTTTCTTGCCAGACGTTCTGAAAATGAAGATAAGGAAGTAGAATGCAGCACCGTTTGCGGTGACTATCTAATTTATATAAACGAATTTGCTCCCCGCCCGCATAATTCAGGCCATATCACAAGAAACGCCTGCCATCTAAGCCAATTCGACGCCCTGGCTCGCATTCTGCTCGAAATCCCACTAACCGACCTTTCATGCAATTCGGACAATATTCACTGCATGGTAAATATCCTGGGTGAAAGCTTCAAAAAAGACTCCTCCACCCAGTTAGATCTTCGCTTGCTAGCCGACCATGCCAATGTGGCCGAAGTGGTGCTGTATGGAAAGCTTAACCCCAGACCAGGTAGAAAAATGGGCCACTTCGTCGCCTGGGGGAAGGACAGAAAAGCAGCTATTGAGAACGCCCAGAGCTTCAAGGACTCTTTAGACCGGACTGATTAAGGAACAATTTGGTCACAAATTCTGCGTATCTTAATATCAAAAGCAGAAAGCCGTTTTCCGTTTTTCATTTTTCGTTTTTCGTTCCTAACTTCAAAAAACTTCCTAGCCGCTATGAAAATCAAAGCAATCCTGGCCACCCTGGCCGTGTATGCAGCCTCCCTTGCACTTCTAGCAGTGGTATACAACTCAGCCCTGAAAGAGGCCGTCACCCTGGGTAATCAGCATCTCAACCGGGCCAACGCGCTTCAAGAAAGTCAGGTCATAGTCGATCCAAGGGCGCGAGCTGAATTAGGTAGCGCCATTGCCGAGTTTGATAAGGTTCTCTTCTTCGACCGAGACAATCTGGACATTCTCAGCAACCGAGCCGGAGCCCGCTTCAAGCTGGGCATCTTCGACGGTGCCGTACAGGATCTGGATCGATGCGTCGCTCTCGCCCCGGCAGACTGGTATCACTATTATTTAAGAGCCAGCGCCCACGAGAACCTGGGCAACTACGACGCCGCCGGCCGCGACTACCAGGCTTCCATTCAGATGGCGAGCAGAGACATCAATCCTGGCTCTATCCAGATAGTAAACCGCGGCTACGAAAACTTTCTGAGGAAAACCCGCATGGCCAGTGCCGCGGTCAACGGTCTTAATCTTAATATAGATTAGTACTGGGGCATCATCGACGGACAGGCATTGACCTTGCCGAAGACTTCCGCGTGAGCAGAGGCGCACTGAGGGTCGATATCCTCGGCAGGAATCAATACCCTTTCTTGCTCATAAGCAGCGGCGGTACTGTCCGACCAGGCATCATAGGGAAAGTCGGTGGGTTTGATCTTTCGATACCAGATTTCGACCGCTTCGGGCTTCCAAACCAGCACTACAGGCAGTGGCTGCCCCTCATCGAACTTGCTTTGAAAGTTTGATAAAACCGACTTTTGCATCTTCACAGCAATCCCGCCAGGAAACACCTTTACTTCACGCTCCGGCATCTGAGCCAGGACTTCAGGGGTGCCTTTATGAACCGCCACCAGAATATTGTCCCCTTGTTTGCACCAGGGCAGCGTTCTCAGATAATCTAGAAAAGTCTCCGATTTCACCACGCCTTCTGTCATAGTTTCGATCTCGCTCCAGGAATCTACATGCACGAGTTTACCCGGCCTTACCGACTTATTCCTTAAATCGAGAAATCGAGAAATCGAGAAATCAGTCGACGCTCCCCCTTGACTTTCCCGATCCGGGACAAATGGCACCGATAAATCTGTAAAACTGAAAAACGGTTGAGAAAGCTGTTCAAATTCACGATTATAATGGAACATGTAAAGATGACATTTTCGGAGATTTGATAGCCTGAGATGACCGAGCAAGAGATCGACAACAGCCCAGAAGCGTTTCTAGTGGAGCTGGTTTCCAATCGAAAGATCCCTATATCGGCGCCGGAGTGCACCGTCGGTCGCCATGACTCGAACGAAATCGTGATCTCGGACGATAGATCCATCTCCAAGCACCATTTCAAGATTCTGCTCGAAGACGGCAAATACCTTATAGAAGATAACAACTCGAGCTACGGCACTTTTGTAAACGGCGAAAAAATAGACGCAAAAATAGCCGTAACCGACGGAGACGTTATCAAAGCAGGAAATTCGATGTTCTGGTTTACCGAGGGAGAACGAGACCTGAAGGTCTCTCGCGAGATGGTCAAACCCTGACCTGGTAAAATCCGAGAAATTAGTCCGATAAAGCCCCAAGCTATCTCAAATGAACCGGAAGCGGTTTATATTGTTCTACTCGTGGAACATCTATTGATGACCGGGAGTATCGGTAAAAGACCTATTTTATCGAGGTTTTGAAGGATTTTTTGCTCCCGAGGTCACCGAAGCGCCCCCGGGGCCGCAGTGATTTCTAGTCTAAAGACAAGGAAAAATGGAAAACAACGAATCTAATTCAGTTCCTACCGCATTCCTGGTTGACCTGGTGTCCAACCGCAAAATTCCCGTGACCACTCCTCGATGCCGGGTCGGCAGGGACGACCTCAACGATATTGTCATCAGCGGTGACCAGTCCATATCGAGATTCCACTTCATTATCTCTTTCGAAAATGGACAATACCTGGTTCAGGACGCGAAAAGCCGCCACGGCACCTTCCTGAACGGTAATCAAATTGGCGAACCCGAGCCGATCAACGATGGAGATGTTCTCAAAATCGGAGTCTCTCTATTCTGGTTCGTTATAGAAGCGGCAAGTGCAGAATCCAGCGATTCTCCCAAACCGGTTGATCTCAATGAAGACGTTAAAACAGGAGAGGCGAACCTCACCGCAACTCAAGAGATAGATATCACCAGAGCCGAAGAGGTGGTAGCCAAAGTTCTTGCCCAGGAGCCTCCCCTCGATATGGAATCGAAGATAGGCGAAGTCGGCAGCTCTTCTCTTGGCCAACTTCTGGAACCACTAAAATCATCCGGCTCCGACTCTGACAAATCTGACGACTCTAAAAGCAAAGCAAAAGATGCAGCTGTAAAGGAAGAGAAAACGGAAGAAGAAGATTTACTCTCCAAAGATCTGATTAAGGACGCTCTCGAAAAAGGCGATCTGAATAAAGTACGAGAAAAGGAAGAGGTCAAAGCCAAAGAGGAAGAAGCCAGAGCCAAGGAAGAGGAAGAGGCTAAAGCCAAGGCTGAAGAGGAAGAAGCCAAAGCCAAAGAAGAGGAAGAGGCTAAAGCCAAGGCTGAAGAAGAAGCCAAAGCTAAAGAAGAGGAAGAGGCTAAAGCCAAAGCAGAAGAGGAAGAGGCTAAAGCCAAAGCAGAAGAGGAAGAAGCTAAAGCCAAAGCAGAAGAGGAAGAAGCTAAAGCCAGAGAAGAGGAAGAGGCCAAAGCTAAAGCAGAGGAAGAAGCCAGAGCCAGGGAAGAGGAAGAGGCCAAAGCTAGAGCAGAAGAAGAAGAAGCCAGAGCCAGAGAAGAGGAAGAGGCCAAAGCTAAAGCAGAGGAAGAAGCCAGAGCCAGAGAAGAGGAAGAGGCCAAAGCTAAAGCAGAGGAAGAAGCCAGAGCCAGAGAAGAGGAAGAGGCCAAAGCTAAAGCA
>WGMS01000013.1 GCA_016124935.1 bacterium
GTATGCCTGGTTTTTGGGTGCTTTTGCTTTATTCGCATGCCACCATTTTGATCTGATTCGCTTCAAAAGGCCATCCTTGATTTCTCGCTCTGAAATGAAATCTCCTTTACCACAACCTGGGCTGGCCGAACCCAAACATTGGAGCTTTGCACTACTATTTTCTATAATATTTAAATCACCGAGCGAGATCCTAAAAAAGCATCGATACCATTTCTGGTATCGATGCGGTCGTGGTTGGAGGAGGAAACTCTAAAAAGGAGAGGGAAATTCCCAGGTCAGCTCTCATACCTCTTTTTAATACGCTTAGCGCGCGCCATGATAGACTCGGAAGCCTGGGCGCTTCCTTTCAGGTACATTATCTTTCCGAGCAACTCGAGATCATCGCCTACCTGAAGATGATCCGGTCCATGATTGCGCACCGAAATACACAGGGCCTTCTGCACGCACCTCATCGCCTTTTCCATCTTGAATCTGACCAGATTGCTATTGGCAAGCATTACATAACGGTCATGTCTTTTGTCCTTCGAAAGAGAAGGGTCGAAATCGAAAGAAAGAGCAGGAAGATCCGTAAAGGTCTCCTCATCGCCAAACTGATACTCCTGGGAGAAATCAAAGAGCTTCCTTCCCCAGCTCATATTCTGCATCGGTGCTATCCTTGCTAGCAAGCGCCGGGCGCTTGATTGAATCGGTGGTAAAACTCCATGAAGAATAGCTCCCATCTGAAATCCGATATAATTCCCTCAATTTGATCCCAGGGGAAAAAGGACTTCTTCGATATTAAAATCGACTGAATGAGAGCTATGCTTTTGTTGTGAGTGCGACCGATGATATAGATCAAAGATAACAACCAGCAGACAATTCCAAAAATGTAAATTGCCGATTACAAAAAAGCGGACTGCTGGCTTTGAATTTGCGTAAGTCCGCAAGATCACCGAATCCCCAGGCTCTATCATTGATTCAGGACAAAGGCCTACTCGGCTGGGAATCCTACGAAAACAGTCAACCATATTGTGATCTGTTTGTGATCATTCTGCTGTTTCCTTAGCAGGAGGATGATAGAAAGGAGTCAAGAATCATAATGGAAAACCAGGGCATAACCGAAGTAAGTCCGATTCAATCAGCCCCACCAAATGCAAGAATCGAAGTGCCGCCGGAGATAAGCGGTCCGATAAAGCCTTCTCAAAATAAAATACAACCGGCTGCCGAAGCTGCACCGGTGGAGGTGGCGGCGAATAAACCAGCCCCAAATCCCGAAGTAGTACAATTTTCGAATCCTTACTCTAAAGAGAAAAGCGACACAGCCCCGGAAGAAGCGGCAGAATCCGGAGAGTCCTCCAGTAAACAGAAACTGAATCCTGTAAAAACAGGTGACCTCGATGCCGAGCAATCAGTGTCGGATTTGACCAGAAACGGAAAGTTCATCGATAACACCGACCCGGTCAAAGAGAACGATGCCGCTGCCAAAAGTAAACAGTTAATGGACAGTCCTGCCAAACCAACGCTGAGCGTTGAATTCTCGCAGGAGCCAGCAGAAAACGCGCAGTTCTCCATCAAACAAGACGGTACTATAAAAGTCAATCGAGACTTCGAAGCCAGTGGGGAAAGTGATATCAAAATCCATCTCGAGCAGTCCGGTGATGAAAGCGAGCCAACCTCGGCCCAGAAAGAAGCCCTCAAAGAACTCTCCGACTATGTCTCCCAGAGAATGAAGAGCACCAATAATCTAGCCAGGCTGGAAGGCATAGAGGTAGTGGATGAAGCCAATCTGATTCCAGATGAGATCAAAAATAATATATCCAGGTCCGATTACCCGGAATTTCAGGATATGCCTGAGCAGACCAGGCAAGCGGTGGACAGAGTGAACCGCATGAGAAACGGCGCCGGAGAGATGAGCGTGCCCCAGGCTAGAGATCTCTACCCCGAGCGCGATGTCCCAAGAGCCGCCAGCGAAACCGACCCGGTCTACGCCATGAAGGACACGGTGGCAGCGCTCTTTAACGCCGAAGGCGACGATCCCTATAGCGCCATGAGAGAGTCAAGAGACGGATCCCTGCAAGTTGGTAGATACGGTCTCACTTCCCAGCTAATAAGCGGCTGGTTACTAGAGCAGCTCGGAGACCCACCCGACTGGAGCAAATTGCAGGAGCTCCTCAAAAAACTGGAGAAAGAAGGAAAGCTGCCGAAGGGCTTCGCCGATCAATTCGAGAATCCCGAGCAGATGCAGGAATTTCTCAAAAAGATGCAGGATGGAAGCCTCAGCAAAGATGAGTTGAACAAATTCCTTCCAAAAGAGTTTCAAGAGACCATAGCCTCCGATCTAGTCGAAAAATTCTCAAACGAGACCGGAGGCGACCCGGGTCTAGTGGCTCTCGCTTTTCTGCACGGCAAACCCCCATCCGAATTGAGCGAAGCCGAAACAGGCAGCCCGGCGGCACAGAATGCAAGAAGAGCAGCCGGAGATCTATACAACCTCTCTATGACCACCCAGAAAGCAGGAGATGGACAAAATGTGCAGTGGGCCAATCCATCGGATCCGACCTCTCCCCTGGCGATGAAGCTGGTGGACGCCGCCCATAGTGCAGACTCTCAGTACAATAGATACGGTGTGGGCAAATCAGGCGGACAGTGCGCCGCTGCTGTGCAGGTGGCACTCAGCCAGGTTGGAATGTCGGAATTCATGGGTTCCGGAAATGCCTGGGACATGAGAAACGCCCTGGTTAACAGCGGAAAGTTCGAGATGGTGGATGCTTCCCAGGCCAGACCAGGGGATCTTCTTCTATGGAAACCGACCCCCGGAGGCAGCGTCTACGGACACATAGAAGTGGTCACCGCAGGCAGTGGAGGAAATGTGCAAGCCACCAGCGACTTCACCAGAAACGTGGACTGGAACAGCTCCTACTATGGTGGTCATATGGTTTTACGCCCCAAAGCAGCCTGAAAAAACATATCGGATTTACTTCCGGCGCACGAGACTAACCCGATGATTTCAGCAGTCATCGGGTTTTCTCTTTGACTGAAGCTCCGGAGACATTTATGCATGTGAGCCAGCTACAGTAGATAAAATATCTCCTGCATCATTCTTGCGCGGCTTGCGCTAGCCGGCCGAAAAGTCCGAAAACAATGGATTACTAACAAATTCACTCCGTAAGACGAACCGACTGAAAGATACCGAATTTGGTGACATTACCGGAGCTTTATTGTCAAGATAGAAGCGACCTTTTATCTCTTCTATTTCAAGGAGATTTTCACTAACACAAAGGTTTTTCTTTAGTCCAAAGCGGTAATAAAAGTAACCTCGGTTATCTGTTATCGCACAATCTTTAGTAATGGAGTTAAAACCATGGACGGCCCTGACTTTGATGGAGCCGATCTAGATCTAGGTCTGGACTCGGACTTCGGTTTCGATTCGCATGGCTCTATAGGTGAAGGCTTCGACTTCGATTCTCACACCGGATTCGATGGCTTCGACTTTGAGCTATCCGATGTCGCACCAGGCATTGATCTGCACTTCGGCGGCTTGACCGGAACCCATTCCGAAATGGATTTCGACAATGACGGCAAGGTCGAAGGCAGTCTTGCCGACCTGAACATAGGCGGCCTTATCTACTCGGCAATGGTGGACACCTACAGCTTCTCAGACTTTTCCGGAGCGGAGCTTCCCTGCCTTAGACAAAATCCATTTTTACCGGAACAGGCGAGGAAGCTTGTCCGCGAGAACAATCTGTCCAATACTCTCAACAGCCTCAAAGAACACCCCGAAAGACTTCTTTTCTGCGGACATGTCTCGGGACACGGCAGACTGGATGCTGCTGCTATCTTCAAACAGGTAGCAACGGCAACCGGAATGCTGAATATAGGCTCGAAAACTCCAGGTTTATCTACGAAGCAAATCGACACTGTCTATGACGAGCTTCTTGCCTGGGATAGAATCACACCCTCCAGAAAACCGCCCAAAGCGGCCGACATGCCCGGTGGCTATCTGCCTGGTATGACCGGAAAAACGAGGGTCTTCAGACAGTACTGGGGCGTGTGCAAATACTACCTTCTCCCCGCCTTAATCCGTCGGGAGCTTGCACCGCCAACCCGGCATGACCAGATTAAAATCGAGGTGAATATAATCACCTGGAGCTATCAGCAGACCCAGGATCATGAAACCCGGTTTATTCTGCGTCTTGTCCCTACCAAATCATGGTCCCGTACAAAGCAGCAATACGTCCCCAACGAGAAAGCTTTCAAGCTCTATCAAAGGGCTGCCGTTCAGGCTGCCTCGGGACTGTTCGAGGCACTACAGAAAGTGCCACCGCTTTCAGGAGCCAGGGACTTGCGCAGAGAAATGACTGAGCGGATAAAGTGCCGGGAGATGGCGGCAGCGGAAACAGAAAAGAATCGCTCAAGTTCTGGAAGTTCTTCAAAAGCCTATATCCCCGCCTGATAGAATGTCCATGCAATTCAGCAAAAGCAAAAGCCACCTCTCTTTGGCAAGATTGGTGGCTTTGCGACTCTGGTAAGTTCCAATTGGTATGGGTAATACTTGCTTCTTACCGCCCTTCCCAGAATCTTCCTTTAGCTGCAAGAACAATTCTACTTTGATCTGATTTTGAAAAGTTGCGTGAACACGCATGCTCAAATCCAGTCAGAGAGCTTATTATATAACCGTACGAATCGAATCGAAATCAGCCAGGGGTCATCTCCCGATTTCCACACATCGTCCACCACTCCTGGCTGACAATAAACACAAGACCGGTGCCGCCCAGCATCGGTTTAGTGTTTTTAGCAAGAATTTTGAAAAGCGTCAGCTTGTCATGCGCTTGTCATTATCTTTTCTTATCATGATTTCAACGATCAAAATCGTTCGGATCCGCCAGAAGAAAATGAGTGTGGGGATACTCATTCTGGGGAAAGAAAACGGGGAATTTAGTGTTCCCTCAAGGGCACTAAATATGAGGGCACCGCCGCAAGGCGGTGTTTTCATGTTTAGTGCTTTCCATTTTGCCTGAAACCGGTAGGCGCTTCCCTGTAAGACGCCGGGGTTCGAATCCCTGTCAGGCTATCAGGTCCTAGTACCTGAATTATAAACGCTAGAAAAAGGATACTCGAAATGCAATACGAAGAACAACTGATGACCCAGGAAGAATCCAAACTGAATCGTATGCTCTGCATCGCACAAGCAGCCCTGGAAGAACTGGAACAGGTCTTGCAAGACCTCAGTGAGGATATGGCTGATCAACAAGTTGAAGCTAGCTCTGTCTCAGTTCCTGCTCTGGTTCAGGCTTGTCTAAATCTCAGCAGCCTTCAAGAAAAATTCAGTTCGGCGATTACGGCAGAAGAATACATTGCTATAGCAAATTCAGCCGCTGATCTTCTTCAACGCCTGATGCCTCGCCATCAGCCGGAGCGCGAAGCTCTGATCTCGAAATGGCGAGATCTGGCTGCTTACAACTAGGACTGTAGCTCAGTGGTAGAGCAACCTGGACGGTTTTCTAAGTCCAGGTGGTCGCGGGTTCGAATCCCGCCCCTCCTCTTGCCGAAGCCCAAAAAGCCGAGGCGACCTTATAGTATCCGGTCAATCCCGGACATCGACCATGACTGCTAAATCAACCGAAAACAACCAGGCGGCAGAACAAAGAACCAACCAGGGATCTCGCCAGCAATCATGGAATAGAGCTTCCACGCTTGATTCCGAATATCTGCGCTGGCAGAAGGAGACCGGTCTGGACTGGCGCGATATGCTGGACGCCAGCAAATAGTCTCCCGCAAAGGTGGGATGGCATCAGCAATGATGTCATCTCCACCCCGCCTGCTACGATTCTCCTTTTGGACGCTTATACTAATGCGTATAATAATTATCACAAAACGAGTAAGAGTGCTTAACCAAGCGGGAATTCCCTGTCACAGGAAAGTGAGAATTCAAGGCTATAAATAAAAACATGAAACCCTTACATCCAGAGAATCAAAGCAATCAACCGCTGGAAATCCGGAGCTACGAAACCGCCGGCAGTGCACTTTTGGCCGACTCCTACGGCAGCTCGACGGAAAGAGCCGCTATCACTGCCTTTCTGCCTGATAGAGCAAGCCGGTCCATCGAACATTTACCGCAGTTTCCCAGAGTCGAGATAGATAGCAACGGCACCAATGAATCTGAATCCTACGGTACCGCAAACTTTCTAAACCGCATCGAAAGTCTGGGAATAAAAGATGCGAAGCTCGACAGATTTGCGGATCTGGCATCGGCATTCGAAATGCGAGCCGATTCAAGCGCTCTGCCCTCCAGTGAAGTCAACGGCACTTACGACAACATTACCAGGCTGCTGGAAGCGAGCCAGACAAAAATTCCATCGCTGGACAAAGCAAGAGTAGCCGAAGAGATCCTGATCAATGCCGCCCATCCAGAGACCATCGGTCAGGGCATGCGCCAGACCTGCGGAGTCGCCTCCTTAGAAAATAGACTCTATAGAAACAATCCCTCGGAAGCCGCCGCCTTGGTTGCCGATATGGCGATATCCGGAAGCCACATCGATGCCCTTGGGGTAGAGATCAAGATGAGCCCGAGACTCTTTACCACGGACCAGGACTCTCGATATCTGGGCGATGGAGACGGCAATCGAAACTACGCCAATCAAATCTTTCAGTCAGCAGCCATAGAGACCTGGCTGAACGGCTCGACCTACCGATATCAAATAGAGCGCTCGGGCGAGGCAGGCAATGTGGAGACCGAGTATTTGATCAATGATGCGACAGGAGAGAAAGAGGCTTTTAGTGGCATGACCCTGCTCGATATGTCCTACATAGAATTCCGTCTGACCGGCAAAACCGACCGAAAGACCTACCTTGGCCACAACGAAATCTACAGAACAGATCCCACCGGACTTATCAATCGCTTCGATTCTGTGGAATCTCTTCAGAATAAGCTCGAAGAGTTGCATAGCAGTAATTCTTTCCCGGCTTCAATATTTGTAAGGGGAGGAGAGGGACTATCAACAGGACCTCATTTCGTAACCATAGTGAACTATGACCCCGGCTCTAAGAAAGTTGAGATCGATAATTCCACAAGCAGTTTCACCGATAGACTCGGAGAAAAGGCGCTTAATCTCGAGGATCTTTATCGAATAAGCCATGAAAAATATGAAAGACCCCCTTTGAGACAAGCGCCACCCGAGGAGAACACCGCAAATGATGACGGTAGCTACGGCTGAGCATTGCTTCTCAAAGACAAAATTATCCAGGGCATAAGAATCGACCGCCGCAGAAAACCTTGCGTCGATAGCGCTAAGTTCTCGAAAGGCTGGATGAACTTTGCCAGCCTAGCCAGATGAACTGGGACGGCTGGACTTGATATAGCAGGTCCGGAATGGCTAGGTTGAGATCGATCAAAATCGATCTCTTTAGATCTTATTGGACTTTTCCGGAGGTACTGATCAAAAAAACTTTTCTATCAATCTAAGTTCTTTCATTCAAAACAAAAAAACATTATGGGAACCCTGATCGTTAAAATCCTGATAGCAGGTACCGTACTGACCATGGCCGCCAAGCTTCTCGGCAACAAAACCAGAGATGTGGTCACTCTTCTTTTCCTTGCCATGCTGATAGGGGCAATTGTAGCGCCGGATCAATCCCAGAAGATGATCCGTGATACCAATAATGCCCTGGACTATGCAACGGAAAAAGTTCTCTACGTTCTAGACTTCAAGCGCTGACACTGACAGCTTGTAGCGCTTTCCAAACAAACACATCAGTTAGATGAACCGGACAAAATATGTGGTTCTTGTCAGACACGGCGAATCCACCGCCAATGTCGCTCTCAAAGAAAACAAGAATCCATGGTTCTACAGCCTTACCGGCTCGGACAGGCAGGTCGACCTGACCGAGACCGGCAGGCTAGAAGCGATTAAGTCGGCTAATTTAATCAAAGCTCTCGATATCCAGTTCAAGCAGCTTTATGTAAGCGAATTCAAACGAGTGCAAGCCACCGCAAAAGTCTTCCAGTCTATTTGCCCGGATCGCCACCGGATCTGCAAGCTGGACCCTCGACTGAACAAAAGATCCTATGGTCTTTTCTGGAATCTGACTTACGAGGGAGTGAGGGTGTTCTACCCTGAAGAATACAGGCACTTCCTCCACCAGGGCAAATTTCTCTACCGACCGCCAAATGGAGAGAACTATCCGGACTTGCTGAACCGGGTTGGATCTTTTGTGCAAGACGCAGTAAAAGCTGACCGGAAGAACCAGATCATCTTCACAAGCTCAGCGGTTATCGTGGCTTTTCTAGCACTATTTGGAACGATTTCAATCAGCAAAATGATACCAATGTACGAAAACAACCACATCGAAAATGGTGCCGTGCTTGTTTTCGAGTACATAGAAGCAGTCGACCGATTCAAGCTTTTGCTCTCCTTCAGCCCCGGCAACGAAAGAGCGTTGTTCAACTGAACGAAAAACGAATAAGCCTGAGAAAAATGAAAAGGCATGGATCCGGGGAGTTCATGCCTTCCTTCTTTAGATTTATATACTTTCTGCTTGTTTTACTTGTCCATATAGTTGATGCCATCGAAAGAAAAACTCCTCTATCCGATAGCTGCTGAGAGCGCCCGATAGAAGAGTATCTCGCGAAAGCCCCGCCTTATTCTTCATTGTAAGAGCTGCAAAGCAGAGCCTTGAGTTTCTCTTTTTCAGAAGGGGAAAAACTCGATGCTTCAAGGGCAGTCAGATTTACCTTGAGGAAGTGACTGTCTCTCCATCCGAAGGTCTGATACAGCTTCAGATACTCGTCGGTGAGCCCGGCATCGGTGAACAGTGTGCCGTCAGTGTTGATGGTTACGGGATAACCGGCTCTATAGAATGTATCGACCGGATGCTCCACAATTGAGCCAATTTGCCCGGTCACCAGATTGGATGTCGGACAGACCTCACGGATTTGCTTCCAGTGGTCTTTGATACCATGTCCGATGCGCTCTATCTCCGCCCCTGCTATTCTCCGGCGATCCTCGGCGGTGGCGGCTCTGGTCTCGGTCAGATGAATGGTGAGCCGAATCTGTCCATCACTTCTCTCGCGAAGCGAAAGAGCCTCTTCAAGCCACCATTCGGGCACCCCTGGATAAGCCTCTTCATCACCGGCCAGATCGAAGCCCCCGACGAAATCGATATAGTTCATAGCGAGATCGGACAGTCGTCCAGCCATAGCAGCATCTTCATGGCGCAGACAGCAGAGAATGAGCTTGACCGGAATCTTAGAGAGCTTCACCTCCGCCACCACAGCATCCATAACCTCCTGCAAAGAGAGTCCCTCTCTAATGTGGAGCTGTGGAGCAAAACGAAGCTCCATGCCAATAATTCCATCCCGCTTCGCATCTACGAAACGCTCCCGGGTGATCCTTCTCAGATTCGACACTGACTGCATGACGGGAAGAACATGGTCGCAGATTGCCTGGACATAGTTTGCCAGAGAACGGCTGGCGAAGCTCACCAGAAACTTTCGATATCTTCGTGCCGCAAGAGAACGCAGATAACGGCGCCTTTTACCTGTACAAAGAGCAGACTCTTTCCAGGGAGAAAGCACATCATCGGGAAAAGCGATCTCAGCATGCTCGAAACCTCGGGATTCCCAGAGTCGGAGCATGGTCATCGGTCGAAGAGAGCAATCAAGATGCTCATGGATGAGAATCTTGGGCAGCCTGCGCAACTTTCTGCGGATGGTCAGGCTTTCGCTGTATGCTTTCATAGCAGTATTCTCCAGAGAAATGACAGAAAGAAGAATCGCCGAAAAGTCAATTCCCGGCGATCCAACATCTAGTTGATAGAGCTAGCGACTCAGGCACCGTTATAAACCGGTACCCAGGCAAGGATGCCGATGCCGCCATCAAAGTGGTCATCGTCATCGTCGTCCCGCTTCTCGTCTTTACCTCCAAAGATCAACTCCAGAACAAAGAAGAAGAGGAAAACAAGAAAGAGAAGACCGACAAGGAAAAGTCGCAGTTCATACAGGGCTTCGCTGTAATTAACCGAAGCAAAAACAAACGCGTTCATAGGAAACCTCCAACTTTGATGAATAAAAGAAAAAACCGGCTTTGCCCAGAGGCATTACCGGAACGAAGCCCCGGGGACTTGCACCCCGATCTCCGGATGGAACAAACTAGAATCCCGGTCCGGGCTCTCCGTTGAGCTAGGGCTCCTGAGACCCCGGCTATCAAATCAGACCAGGGTCCCGCGGCAAGACAAAATGCGTATCAAAGAGCAAAGCTATGAAAGGGCTTTGCGACAGGCTCGGCATCGACCAGGCAGTCGATTATCTTGCTGCGATTTTGCTCGCCTACTAAAGGCAGGATTCTATCCCAGACCGGGTCTATCTCCGGAGAGAACATGCGCTTGCGCATCCGTCCGTCGTATTTGAGAATGCTCAACTCAGGGACTCTTCGCAGAGCCGAAGTAGCGAAGCAGGACGGATCGCCGACGAGGGCAGCCCAGTGATCGAAATAATCTACGGCAAGCCGGCTGAGGGCAGCAAATGCCTCTTCGCCGGAATGCGCTGCCACCATATGCGGAGACATCAACTCGACCTGCTCAGGCTTGAGAGTGGCTTCGACAATACCTTCCACCGCATCGATCTTCGCCTTAGCCTCAACCAGACCTGAATAGACGGCTTCAATATACTGGCTATAAAACTCGCTATCGGCTGATAGCCGCGGAATCAGGTCGCAGTGGAAGCCGAAACTCAGCCTGTTTGACCCCGGAGGCTCGATAGCCACGGCATCGACGGTGAAGTGAGGGATGAGCGAGCCATAGGGCGCAAAGACATAGATCATATGAGAGTCCATGGCAACGGGCGCCGCGGCATGGAGATACACATAAACAAGGCGGAAGCCGCCGTTATTGGACATAGTGATAAGCTGTCCGGCATCAAGACCGGCAGGAGAGGAGAGACGCTCTGCTCTGTCTGCTTCGGAAATGCGCAGGTTCAAAAGTGACTCCGTCGATTCCTTGAGAGATCGAACCAGAGTGGAAGCAGGATTGAGGGTTTGCAATTTGTTTGAGAGACTGGAAGTCATGATCATTCACCTCTAATTAGTCTGAATGGTAAAGGAGGGCGACCACAGGAGAGCTAGCCTGTAATCGCCCACAAAAAATGGCTTCATCAAGCAAGAGCCGGTTGACTGGTGGCCGCTGCTGAAGCCTCGAAGCCGAAGCCGAAGCGCAGTTCTCCAGGTGCGCCAAGAGAGACTCTGATCGTGGCGCCTTCGGTCAATTCGCCCTTCAAAATCATCTCCGAAAGAGCATCTTCGAGTCTGCGCACAATTACTCGTCGCAGTTCTCTGGCTCCATGCTCCGGGCTGTAGCCTTCTTTGACCAGCAAATCCAGAGCTTGATCCTCGACCAGGAGAGCCATGCCTTTATCGGCAAGCCTCGACTCAAGACCCCGGAGCAACACCTTCGCGATCGCCTTCAAATGATCTTTAGAAGGCTTGCGGAAGACGATCACTTCATCGAGCCGGTTGAGGAACTCCGGCCGGAAATACTGCTTGAGGGCGGTGGTAGCCTTCTGAACGTCAGCCCTGTATTCGTTGTCCTCCTCGTCACCAAATTGAAAACCAAGCCCGCCACCAGATTTACCGGTGCCGAGGTTGCTGGTCATCACCAGAAGAGTGTTGCGAAAGTCAACGGTTCGCCCTTTAGAATCGGTCAAGCGCCCGTCTTCGAGAACCTGCAAAAGCAGGTTGAAAACATCAGGATGGGCTTTCTCCACCTCATCGAAGAGAACCAGACTGTATGGCTTGCGGCGAACCGCCTCGGTCAGTCGCCCGCCTTCATCGTAACCGACGAATCCCGGAGGTGCGCCGATCATTTTGGACACCGTATGGGACTCCATATACTCTGACATATCGAGCCGGATGATCGACTCTTCATCGTCGAAAAGGAACTGCGCCAGAGCCTTGACCAATTCGGTCTTGCCCACGCCGGTAGGACCAACAAAAATGAAACTGGCGATCGGGCGTCTGGCGGTGCGCACACCGGAACGGCTTCTTCTAATCGCCCGGCAGACGGCGTTGACCGCATCCTCCTGACCGATAAGCCTGCCATGGATGGCGGATTCCATACCAAGCAGCTTTCTGTTCTCATCTCTGGTCAGGCGGCTTACCGGAATACCCGTCCAGCTGTTGACGATATCGGCGATATCACCGGCGGTGACTTTGAAGCTGTAAGCAGTGCTGCCGAGTTCTTTCTGGATATTGGCTGCACGGGCATAATTCTGCTCGCGAATCGCCTCGGCGAGATCCGCTTCCAGTTTCGTGCGCTGCCCCTGAGCCACAGGCTTCTCGAAGGTTATCACCTTGTTTTTTGAACTGGCGCGCACTCTGGAGCCTGCCTCATCCAGAAGGTCGATGGCTTTATCCGGCAGAAAACGGTCGGTGATATAGCGATGCGAGAGGCTGACTGCTGCAGAAAGTGCCTCGTCGGTGATCTCGACTTTATGAAAGCGTTCATAGCGAGGACGCAGAGTCTTGAGAATCTCAAGACAATCCTCCGGCGTTGGCTCTTCTACCATAACAGGCTGAAACCTCCGCTGAAGCGCCTTGTCTTTCTCGAAGTGCTTTCGATATTCATCAAGGGTGGTTGCACCGAGACAGCGCATCTGCCCCCTGGCAAGCGCACCTTTCATCATGTTGGCAGCATCGGGGCCATCTCCACCATTGCCGGCACCGACCATGGTATGGATCTCATCGATGAAGAAGATAAGCTTCTTATTCTCCTTCGCCATCTTGAGAAGCTCTTTGATCCGGGTCTCGAATTCCCCCCGGAACTTAGTTCCCGATATGGTACCGGCGACATCGACCCGAATGACGCGACAACCGGCAAGCTGGGGAGGAACATCGCCAAAAACAATGCGCTGGGCAAGTCCATCGGCGATGGCGGTCTTACCCACTCCAGGCTCTCCGATTAAAACAGGATTATTCTTGGTACGCCGGGAAAGTATCTGAATGACTCGCTCAAGCTCTTTGTCTCGACAGGCGAGAGGGTCGAGCCTGCCCTGGGCGGCAAGATCGGTGAGATCTTCGCAAAAGTCCTTGACCCCTTTCAAATCGACCCCTTCTTGATCAGCTACAGCGCCGGCCATAGCCAGTTCGCCGCCTCTGTCAGGAGAATTGGGTCGCTTCAACTGCTCCGATGAACCTCCTGTGGTATTGAGTTTCTCAAGCTTAGACTTGAGCAAGGAGAGATTTATCCGCATAAATTCGAGAACTTTATAAGCCTCGCAATTCTTGTCGCCTAAGATAGCGAGGACAATCTGAGCGTTAGTGGCATAGTAAACACCCTTCCAGTCGGACATCCGAATAGCGTCACCGAGAATTTTTTCTCCATCCCGGTTGAAGGGAACATTCCCTGGACGAGCAAAATTTCTCATGCCACGTCCAATCACCTGCTGGATTGTATTGGCGAGAATCTCTTCGCGGACATTCTGCTGAGAGAGGATGATCCGGGTGATGTTGTTGGCATGACCGTAGCAGACAATGCCCAGCAGCAACATGGCGGAGCCGATGTTGTAGTAACCGAGGCGCAAGGCCAGGTTGGGAGCGAGACTGATGGACTGGAGTGCTTCTTCATCGAAGCGTTTCAAATCGAAAGACATGGAACTTCTCCATTACTGAACAACGAAAAAATATCGACGTGAAAAGAGGAGAGACATACTGCCTTGTCTTTCACGTTCTGGATCTGGCAAAACTCTACCCGCGGTAGCAAGAAGTCGAGATAGAAGAGATAGAGATAAAGTCGCTCTGGTTCTAAATAACCATGGCTAATAAGATAGATATGGACCTCTCTAGAGTAGACTTTGAGGTCGATCTGAACAAAGTCTTTATAGATCGACCGATTTCAAAGAAAAGCCTCAAAAGAGCCTGTTTTCGGCGATCGCCGGGGATCTAGCGCAGCTTGCTTGCTTAAAACAGGCAGCAATAAACTAAACGCCGCTAGCGCTAAGAATAAAATATGCAAAAAAATTGGTGGCTTAATTTATTCTGGCCTGTTCCGGGTAGAGAAAGAAGGAATTGTCAATTCATTGTCAAAATTGCGCCATAGTATAAAGATTGAACTAAAGGAAAGCTGGCGCCAACTGTGGTGCCAATAAAATGGCAGGGTCCATGATCGACTTTTCGAAAACTTTTCCGCAGATAGCCAGCCGGCATAAAAATGCCGGCTCTCATGGGTTATCTTTCCGGAGAGGCACCCTTGCCAAGATCATCTGTAACCTCTGCAAAGCAGAGGTCAGTCTCTATGCTCTCAGAACCAAAGATAGCGCTTATTGCATGGGCTGCTTCGACAAGCTTGAGAATCGAATCAATTTAAGCTGGCTCGGTCCCGATCGCCTCTAGAACTGGCTTTGTTACTAGACACCATCTTCCTCCGCAGCCGATTATCGCAAAGCTTCCTGACTACAACCTGGGTGGGATTCAGGATGAATAAAAAAATGCCGGCGTTCTCTAGAACAGACAGGACGCCGGCGTTAAGCTACTATGAGCAAGAATTGAGCCATTGCGGACATCAAGCGATCTTGCAGGTCTCAGGATTGATCTCGTCCACGGCGATACCACGACCACCGTCATACTGTATTGGCACATCAATCAGATGCACTCCGCCCGATTGAAGAGATTCTCGGAGCAAAGGCTCTAACATGGAAGCAGACTCCACGCGGTGACCGGCGGCACCGAAGGATTCGGCGAATTTGACAAAATCCGGATTGGCGAAATCCAGCCCCCAGTCAGGCATTTCCATAGCCTTTTGCTTCCATTTGATCATACCGTAGGCGGAATCGTTGAGTATAAGCACCACCAGATCCAGCTTCAAGCGAATGGCAGTCTCCAACTCCTGATCATTCATCATGAAGCCCCCGTCGCCGCAGACCGCAATCACCTTGCGCTCGGGATATACGAGTTTAGCCATCATCGCCGAAGGCAAACCTGCTCCCATGGTGGCAAGGGCGTTATCGAGAAGCAGGGTATTGGGCTGACGAGGACCGTAACGAGAGGCGAAATAGAGCTTGTAGAGACCGTTGTCGAGGGCGACGATGCCGTCATCGGGCATGACTTTTCTGGTATCGGCGACAATGCGCTGGGGGCTCATGGGCCAGATGTCGGAATCTGCGTCCCCCTCTATCAACTGATCGATCTCTTCTTTAATAGCCTGGAAGCAAGAGAAGTTCCAGTGACCCTGGGGACTCAAAGCTTCAGTCATAGCCTCTATGGAATGGGCGATATCTCCCACCAGCTCATGCTGGGGGAAATAGACTTCATCTACTGAAGCCGAATAGAAGTTGACATGAATCACCCGTGGTCCTTCAACGGTCATGAAAAATGGGGGCTTTTCGATAACGTCATGACCGACAGCGATGATCAAATCAGAGTATCGAACGGCGTTGTGGGGAAGGTCACCGATGGAAAGAGCCGTGACCCCCATATTTAGCGGGCTTGCAGCGTCAAGCACGCCGTTGCCCATCTGGGTGGTGCTAAATGGAACCCCGGTTTTCCGGACAAATGCCTCCAGGGCTTCTTTAGTACGGTTGCGATTAGCCGAAGATCCGATCAGAAGAAGCGGCGCCGAGGCACCCTCGATCATCTCGACGGCGACTCTCAAAGCCTCAGGATCCGGGCAGGGACGCCTTGGCTGGCGCACTTCAAAGATGGGGACATCTTGCTCTTCCATGGAGACATCCTCGGGAAGCTCTAAATGCACGGCACCGGGTCGCTCTTCCTGGGCAAGACGAAAAGCTTCCCGGATCATCTTGGGAATTCTGTCTCCATCGACTATCTGGGCGGCGCTTTTAGTAACCGGCTCCATCAATTCGACGATGTTCAATATCTGAAATCGCCCCTGCTTAGAAGACTTAATCGGCTTCTGACCGGTGATAGCCACCAGGGGCATACCGCCCAGTTGAGCGTAGGCGACTCCGGTGATCAAATTGGTGGCGCCCGGTCCAAGGGTAGAAAGACAGACCCCGGCTTTTCCGGTCAGGCGTCCGTAGGTGGCGGCCATAAATGCCGCAGCCTGCTCATGCCGGGTCACAATCAGCTTGATCTTCTCGGACTTTCTCAGGGATTCGAGAAGATGAAGATTCTCTTCTCCGGGTACCCCGATGACATACTCGACCCCTTCATTCTCGAGGCACTTTACAAATAAATCGGAGGCTTTCATGGAATTATCTCCTTTCACTTTCAAAAGATATTTAGCCGTCGCTCTCAGACTTGAGAATGTTCTCCAGGGAGCGAATCGTCTCTTTTACCGCCTCTGCCGATTGCTGCAAAAGCTTCTGCTCCTGCTCCGTGAGGCTGATCTCAAGCACTTTCTCGACCCCGCCTCTACCTAGAACAGCGGGAAGTCCGATTGCCAGTTCACTGAGACCATAGGCTCCTTCAGGAAAGACTGAGCAGGGCAGAACACGCTTCTCATCCCTCAGTATGGCCGTTATCATCTCGACGGTCGCCGCCGCCGGAGCATAATAGGCGCTGCCGGTCTTGAGAAGTCCGACGATTTCAGCACCGCCCTGTCGAGTGCGATTGACCAATGCGCCAATTTCGTCATCGGAGAGAAACTCGCTTATTGCGATACCGCCTATGGTGGTCAAGCGGGGCAGGGGCACCATCAGGTCGCCATGCCCACCAAGAACCATGGCGGTGATGTCTTTGCTGCTGTAGCCCAATCGCTCCGCTATGAAATGCTTGAGCCGAGCCGAGTCCAGCACACCGGCCATGCCTACCACTCTGGAAGCTGATAGTTCTAACACTTCCCTGACTAGATAGGTCATCACATCCAGGGGGTTGGAGACCACGAGAAATACCGCATCCGGTGAATGAGAATAGGCTTTCAAAGCCACATCGGATACTATGGCGGCATTGGTTTTGAGAAGCTCATCCCTGGACATTCCTGGTTTTCGAGGGATACCGGCGGTGATCACGATCACATCCGAGCCTCTGCTCAGTACATACTGATCGCCTGCTTCAATTAGAGCGGCACCGCCCCGGGCACAGACTGCCTGGGATAGATCCAGTGCCTTTCCGGAAGCAGGGTCGACAGCAATATCGACCATAACAACTTCTCTTGCCAGTTGGCGCTCTAACAGGAGCTGTGCCACGGAGGCTCCAACATTACCTGCACCTATTACGGTTACTTTAGACATTATTGCTACCTCTACATCTTCATCAATCAAGAAAGAAAGCGACCGGCTCATTTACCGGTCGCTTTCGAAAACAATTTGCCTGTCTCGAACTTGTTAGCTGGACTCAACCAGCCCTGGAAGCCGAAAGATCAGTACTATCCAGAGTGTGAAGAGGAACACTCTTCTCTTTGCAAATTGCCGCCCATTCCTCGGCACCGATATCCTCTTTCTCGAGGAGCACCAGCGCGGTCTCTTCGATGAAATCACGATATTCAGTGACGATCTGCTTCGCTCTAACCAGGGCATTATCAACCAGGCGGCGAATGTTCTCGACGACAAGATCGCCGAAACTGCCGCTCAAATCGGGCAGAGAAGAGCCGGAGCCGCCCAGAAATTGATTCTGACTGCTCGACTTGAGAGAGATCGGTCCAAGCTCCGACATCCCCCAGCGGGTGACGGCTTTGCAGGCAAGGTCCCAGGCTACTTCATAGTCATTGCCCGGTCCGGTATCGACACTGCCGCGTAAAACTTCGCTGGCAGCCCTTCCCCCCATCAGGCAGATCAACTTGGCGAAGACCTCCTCTTTGGTATAAAGCAGCTTATCCTCTTCGTGACTGGTGAGAGTATGACCGAGGGACATCGAGCGTGGTACCACCGAGACCCCCTGGACGAACTCGCCGCCCTTCAAGACCTGAGCCGTAATCGAATGACCAAGCTCATGTACGGCAGTTAGATCGAGGACTTTCTTAGATTCGGATTTGTTGGACTTGATGCCGGCGATGATCCGGTTCCAGGCATTGGATAAATCCGCATCGGTGATGCAATTATCGGCAATAGCATCCATAGGAGTATCAGGATGGTCTGCCTTGTATTGCTCGATTCGACGCCAGGCATAAATTGCAGCCTCGTTCATTAGATTGGCAAGATCGGCCCCGGTGGCGCCATAACAACGCGCGGCAAAAGCATCGAGATCGAGCGTCGGGCAGAGCTTCTTGCCCTTACAATGAATGCGCAAAATAGCCGCTCGACCGGCAACGTTGGTGCGATCCACTAAGACCTGGCGGTCGAAACGACCGGGACGCATCATGGCGGCATCGAGGACCTCGGGGCGGTTGGTGGCGGCTATAATAATCAGACCGTCCGAATCATCTCCGAAACCATCCATCTCTTTGAGAAGCTGATTAAGAGTCTGCTCCTGCTCATTATGTCCGCCCATGATCGATGGTCCGCGGGAGCGCCCCACCGCATCGATCTCGTCGATGAAGATGATGGCAGGCTTGACCGCCTTGGCCCGGCGAAAAAGATCTCGCACCCGCGAAGCTCCAACACCTACGAACATTTCGACGAATTCGGAACCAGAGATAGAATAGAAGGGGACCCCCGCTTCTCCGGCAACGGCTTTGGCAAGAAGAGTCTTGCCCGTTCCGGGAGGGCCCACAAGCAAAACGCCTTTGGGAATTTTTGCCCCTATCGCCTTGACAGAATCAGGATTCTTCAAGAACTGGACAACTTCTTGTAGCTCAAGCTTGGCTTGATCCACGCCGGCCACATCATCGAACTTCACCTCCACAGTCTCGGCCGTTATCAAATTGGCATTGGACTGCATGAAGCTACCGAAGCCCCCCGGCATTCCCCCACGTCTTGCGCTCATGATAAAGCTCACCATCATGAATAAGAGGAAAGCAGGGAAGATAAGCTGAAGAATAGTCGCGAAGACCGAGACCCTGGGAGGCTCGACGCTTACAGTGAGACCGGACTGAACTGCAAGAGAGGCGATACTATCCTTGGAGCCTTCCGGAACATCAAAAACCCGCACCTGACCATTGGCGTAAACCAGGGCAGCCCGGTCAGAGCCATTGACCAGCTTCAGCTCCTTCAAACGAGAACTTCTTTCTTGAATGGAGCTAATGCCTTCGGAATAAGGAATCTCGATCACTTTCTCGACTTTAGCAGGAGGCTCAGCCGCTAGCTCTTCGGTCACCGAACGCAGAAGACCGCCGGAAGAAAGCGGCGAAATCAATTGAAAAATCAGAACCACAACGCACAGGATAACTAGAGCGCCTAACCATCCTGCCGGTTTTTTATTATTTTGCATGGCAGCAAACACAGAATGACGACATTATCGAAAGATACCTACCTGTAAGTCCTGTAAGTCCTGTCAGACCTGCCAGGGAAGGAACGATGGCGAAGAAAGGCTCGACCGATGTCGAAAACCGAAGTCTAATAGTTGAGCCGATCGTTATCTAGTAGTCGAAACCGAGATCTCAGACTCTTCCTTGTAAATGAAATTCAACAGGAGGTATTACAACCTAGAGATAACAAATCATGGCTCTCTATTTCCAGAGTCTGGTTTGGTCAAAAATCGACAATTGGCTCTAAGTCGAAAGGAAAGTGTAAGAAATTTCCTTTCTAGAAGAGGTCGGATTTACAAGAGGAAGCGCCTGTCTATTCAATGCCAGGCGCCGCAAGTTTCCAAGATAGCGCCAACAGCGAGAACTCTTTTTATAAAAAAGTTTGATAGCTCATTAAAGAGAGGTTCAGAAGGATACTTCTCCCTTGCAGGAGTGAAGTCGAGATATTTATAGTGAGGTGTTCGATTCCAATAACCGTTACTTTCAAGAAAGAAAAACAACTAACTCCAATTCACCTTACCATCAGTATCTGCGAAACTAGAACCTGGCTTTCACAGGCGAGCGGCTTCTTCGAATCTGCTCGCTGTTTTGAATCAGATATCAGGTAGAGCGTTATATGTTCGAGCAAACACCTTCGAATTCGGCTCTGTTGACCGTTCTCTCAAAGCTGCCTGGAACGCTCGGAGAATCTATTCTGAACGCCACAATCAAGGCGTCCCGCGCTGAATGGATTCGCAAGAGAGAACGCTTCGGCGACCAGTCTCCACGTCTTGTGCCGGTTCTTCACAAGCTCGGAAAACTTGAACTGGCAAAGAAAAGACCAAGACGTAGTTCAGCCAGGGTATTTTTCAAAGAGTCCGCTAAACTTGCCTGCTTCGATGAAGATCTGTGGTCTTATGAAGCGGACAGCCTCCTCGAGCTTTGCCGCTTGAACCTCTTCGATGAGAAGCGGTCTCTTGCAGCGGAGATGTGCTATGCCGCATATGAGGCGACTCTGAGAGGACCGGATCTATCCCGGGACAAAGCCGTCCTTTTCGCTCAATTAGCCGGATTCACCTGGCTGGTGGAACGATTACCGAACTCTCGGGAACTGAAAAGGCTTTCCGATTATTGCATGGGGCTCTGCCTGGAGCAGGAGATCGCTCTGGAAGTCCTCATGCGTCCTTGAACCTGGCAGTTGTAAATACTGAAGGAGCGCAATAATATGGTCGGACTCTACTACTATCAGACACCTCCGCTTTTCACTCCAGAAATCCGCGAGGAGAGAACCCAGGCAGTCGAAACTCAGACAGCCCAGACCTCTCCGGCACTAAGCTTTCAGATCCCTTCCACCGCGGTATCACCTGGGGAGCCACCGATACCGACATCGATATCGATACCGGTGCCGATACCATTTGAAGCCCCCCCGCCAGAACCCGTGGCCCCTTACATGCGAGCCAGGGGTATAGATGTTTCGGAGCATCAGGCGACGATAGACTGGAACAAGGTTTCAGAAAGCGGCATCGAATTCGCTTTCATACGCGCCTCCGAAGGTTTAGGCCGCGACTGGGAGGATGATTATTTCCAGCAGAACTGGAAAGAGGCGAAACGGGTGGGCATAACTCGTGGCGCCTACCATTTCTTTCGTCCGAATCATGACATACAGACCCAGATCGAGACTTTCTCGAAAGCCGTGGGCAAGCTCGAACCAGGAGATCTTCCGCCGGTTCTCGATCTGGAAGACCCATCCATCTGGGCAGGAATACCGCTTACCGAAAGGATTGCCAGAATAGAGCAATGGATGAACGGCGTGGAAGCCACTCTGGGGGTAAGACCGATGATCTACGCAAGTCCGGGATTCATCGATGCCTACTTGGGCAACTCGCCGGCGCTGGCGAAGTACCCCTTATGGGTGGCCCACTGGAAACCCGCCGGTGGTTCCGCAGAGCCTTCGGTGCCTGCACCTTACCAGAACTGGTTGGTTTGGCAACATAGCAGCGAAGGCTCGATTCCAGGCATCAAAGGTCATGTTGACCTCAACTTCTTCAACGGTGACCGGAAGACGATAATCGCCTCTGCCCTCCCCGCACCGATTATAGTGGAGGAGCCGCTCCTGGCCGGTTTGACAGTCGATCTCGCCGAGCCCGCTCCAAGTTCTCTCGACTTCGCCTTGAATTTCGATACTGCCTTCTAAAAGGACTCTCAGCTTTCGAACCGGCTGCTACCGACAGTGGCAGCTGGTTCAAAAAACAATATCCTGAAAAAGGAAAGATGAAGACTGAGCATGAAAAATAAATCTGCAGCGGATCGAAAAACTCTGCTACTTTTCGGAGCCTCCCTATTGACGATGGTGACCCTGATTCTGGCGGTATATTTGACCGGAGGAACATTCAAAAGATCCAACCATAATGAGATAGAGTCCGACCGACATTGCTCCAGGGTATTGAATCAAGAGGCAGGGCGAGTATCTAGAGAGAAACTGGCCTGGCTGGCCAAAGAGGCAAAAATAGGAACAGCGAGAAGCGAGCTATCTGCCAAGATAGGAGAGCCTTACTGCCTTCTACCCTCCTTGCAAGCGCAAGGGAAAGTGATTGAAAGGGTGGTGTACATCCTCGAATTTCAACCGGATACAAGCATTGTAGTAGGCTTCGCCGATGATCGTTTCGCCGGTCTGGATCTAATACTGCCTCGATAAAAACTGGCAATATTTTCCGAATGGCATACTGGCCATTCTTATCTGGAACCCACCGCATATGGTGAAGAAGACAGCAATGACCAAAAGAACCAGAAAGCAAAAGTTTCTTATCTTCCTTTCTATCTGGCTCCTGGTGGCAGGCTCCATCTCGATTCCTCTTTTGAGAGATTCCGGAACCACTAGCAGACTGAAGACAGGCAAAATCGCCTGCGATTCAATAACCTCACCCGATAGCCGCTTGAGCAGGGAACAAGCCATGGACCTGATTCTGATCTCCGAGCGCTCTCAAAAGGCGGAGCTGGACAAACTACCTGCTCCCTACTGTAAGCTCGAGCCGATTCAACTTCGCAGAGGCGATAAATCCCTGGCGGAAAGAAGGCTGTATCTGCTGGACTTCAATCCTGATGGAGCCATAGTCACCATGATCGAGGGGGACGAGTATCTGGCATTCAGCTTCTGGGTGGCCAATCGAGATGTTCCAAAATCTGACGAAGTAGGCTCCATAGCTCTCGCCAAGTCCTTCGATATAGATCCGAATCAGGCTATTGGCGCCGGCAACGTCAGAGTGAGCGGCGGACTCGGCGACATCAGCTTGAATCTTAATGGCGACAGTCTCTACGCCCCGGTGGAAGGCGAGTTGCTCAAAAGTGACGGAGGCTGCCATCTCTTCATCTCCAGAGTTCTTCCGGGTTACAGAATAAGACTCTGTGGTCTCGGGGATCTAGAGAACAAGTTATACGCTGAAGGAGAGCGGATAGGAGAATTCAAGACGATTTCGGTGGCTCTACTGAGACGAGAGCCCACAGGCAACTATGTGTTTGTCGAGCCCGCCGGTGATTTCTTGCGACGGCTATTCGTCGAAAGCGGATACTAAAAGCAATTCAAAGTTACAAGCAATAAGCAAGGGTGGACGCAGGATGACTTATCTAGACCTGACCGCCGACTTGAACAAGCTTGGAGAGCCAGTCTCCATCGCAAAGGTCGAAATAGCAGAAACCGACTCTGTCGATGCATTGCCCGGGTTTATCCAATCTGAACCCGATCACTCGATTGATTCACGAACCAGCACTAGAAAGCCCTCCTATCTGTTGGCAAGCACGGAAGAAAGAAAAGAAGAGGAGCGCTACACATCTCTTGTCTGGCCCTTTGTCGACCCTGGTCAGGAGCGCTCGATTCAAACAGAGAGCGAAAACAGCTTCAGTCCCTTCAAAATTGATACCTTGAAGGCTCTTGAGACCCAGACCCAAGATGGACAGGAAGAGGATCCAGAAGACTGGTCCGATATCCTGCTTTTAGATCAGGGGAATCCGGAGCCGACTCTGGCTTCGATAACTTCCCCGGTTGAAATTCTGACTGATCAAAAAGAGGAAGTCAAGGTTCCGACTTTCATCGAAGCCGAGGAGGGGAAAAGCGCGGAAGAAGGAGGCATGATGCCGGACGGTGCCGCTCCCAGCTTTGTGGTGATACCGCCTGGGGCGGCAGTCGACCGGGGGCAGACTGGCGCAGAAAGTCCGGATGATCGACCAGAGATAGCTATCTTTCTCGAGAATCTAAAAACCAGTCCTGGGGAGCAATCGACCCCGGAGCTGCCCGAGAAGGACAACCAGGAGCAGGAGTTAACCGAGCCCCTGAAGAACGAGGAACAGGCGCAAGAGAAAGACTGGCAAAAGATTGAGGAGGAGAATCTGGCTAAGCGGCTGGTTGAGATATCGGCAATTTATGCCACGAAGATAAACGAATCGGGATGGTGTGCCTGCGGTGTGGGAAGCACTCTCAGAAAAGCCGGCCTAAACATCTGGGGTCATGCCAATGATCTTTACTGGCAACTCGATAAAGACTGGAGATTCGAGAAAGTACCTCTGGCAGACCTCAGACCCGGGGACATCGTGTACCGGGAAGCGAAACCCGATCGTCCTGCCGGCTACAGCTGGCGCGGACATATCTTCATCTACCAGGGCGACGGCATGGAAGCCCACAGCCTTCTCAACCCGATCTATGATCCTCTGGACAATCCGAAAATCTACGGAAAGACCCATGTATTCAGGCTAAAACATGGATACAACCTGGATTTGACGAAGCCTGTGTATGCCGCAGAGATTGCCGAGCCTCAGTGCTACTGAAGTTCATTCAAGCCCGGGTGCATCTACCTTCAAGTAAAAGCCTATAGCCCGCAAAAGGAAAGAGGAAATAATGACCCGCCAGAACATCCGACTCTATAATCTAGCGCTTGCTCCGGTACTTGCCTTCACATTCTACCGAAGTGAGCCCTCGACGTTGTTCACCAGTCCATCCAGCCCCCCGAGCGAACTTACAAGGGAAAATAAAGAGAACTGCAATCGCTTTATTCCGCCTGCTTCCGATGACGCAATCAGCTCTTTTCTCTGCGGTCCCGACGGAGGAAGCTATATCATGCCAGGTTCATTAATGGCGCCGGGTGCGAATCTCATTCTACCCGCCCCGGAAGCGGTGCCCGAGCAACCCGCCACTTCGACGGCTCCTCTTCCGGTTCCCGGTGGCTCTGAATCGACAGCTGCACCAGAGCCGTCTGCCGAAACCCCTGAGCCAACCGAGCAGCAGGATCCTCCAGCACTGCAGGAGCAGGCTACGACACCGAATATTGAAGAAGAAGAAGAAGAAGGAGAGAAGCAATCAACCAGCTCGCCGGCTGAAAACGGCAGGGCAACTACCTCTAACGACGGTAGCTCGGTTTACTCCGGCGCGCCCCGAATCGAGAATTCTCGAAATCAAAACGAAAGAGAGAATTTCCGAACCGACACCACACTCATAATCACTCTGCTTATCCTGGCAGGATGCGTCTCGACTCTGATTCTAGCCTGGTTCCTGCTTTCCGAAGCGGACGCAGACGATGAAAAATAAGCGCTTCTCCAGATCAAGAAGAGCGGGGGGTTACAGCACTATAATCTTGTTAGTGCTTCTGGGAGCTTCTCTACTCGTCTTGCCCGGGACTAAAGAGCTGATTAAACTTGCCGACTGGAAGCCTGGCGTATTCTCGTCGGTGCAAGATGATAGCGTCCTGCTTCGCTTGAACGAGATCAAAAGCAGCTTCCGGGTTATTGCCGCCGAAGAGAACAGCGAAGTTATTCTGAGCGGATTCTCCGAATCCTGGGTGCCTTACTCCAGGACAGATTTGCAGTACCAGGCGGTTTTCGAGGCCCGTGCCATAATCGATTTACGCTCCCTTCCCGATGGGGCGATCTTTGCTAAAGACAATGTCGTGTTCATCACATCGCTTCCGGAGCCGATACTGGAAGCCAGGCTGAATACCGGTGTCAGCAGAGTCTTGAACGAAGACAGACAGATTCTGAGCGCTTTCGCCCACGATAAGGACCTTCAGTCTAAAATCCAGCATAGCGCCCAGGAAAAGGTGATTCAACTTCTCGAGGAGGATGGAGAACTCTTGGAACAGGCGAAGCTATCTGCAAAAGAAGAGCTCGAAAGAATCTTTTCTGCAGCAGGATTCGATGTGGTGTTCCTTGATAGAGGATAAAACGCAATGACATTCTATCCGGTGGCGCGCTCATTCGAGCCGTCCCGGATGGAATGCCTTACCTCGAACTCTTAATCGGTCCGCGTTATACTATATTATATAATCGCTCAGAAGAGAAAGAAAATCGAGGATACTGTTGGCGATCTCATTTTCTAGCTTGGCAGCCCTGGAAGCCCGACAGGGATAAGACCTGATAGATTTAGCTGACGGTTAAGACATGCTCATTTTCTCTGGATTTTGAGTTGTCAGGCTGGCCTTTTGTTAAGCGCCATTCTAGAATATTGATACTACATAGAGTATCAGGAGAATTCCATGTCTGTTCGCAAACAACCACTGGGTGACGTACCGGCCAACACTGCCCGAGCCGCTAAAGGTGCATTTAGAAAGGGAAATGTGTACATCGAGATGGCTGATCAGTTAGGTACAATCTACGACTTCAGCGATTTTGTCGGTCTCTTTTCCATCAAAGGTCAACCTGCATTGAACCCGGTATTTCTAGTCCTGGTGACAATTTTGCAGTATATGGAAAACTTGTCCGACCGA
>WGMS01000024.1 GCA_016124935.1 bacterium
CCCTCAGCTGCCGCCAAGACTGGCGTTGCGGCTTCTGGCAACCCTGCTCCTGTCAAGAAAGCTGGCACGCCCTCAGCTGCCGCCAAGACTGGCGTTGCGGCTTCTGGCAACCCTGCTCCTGTCAAGAAAGCTGACACGGTTTTTGAAGACATGTTCAATCAGTCCGTCGAAGCTTTCCAACGCGAGAAAGAGGGGCTGCCAGCTTTGCAGAAGAAAGCGCAGAACGCTGCGACCAGACTGCGGGCAGCGCAGAACGCTGCGACCAGACTGCGGGCAGCGCAGGGCGGTGACGAGCAAGCGCTGATTAAAGCGACTCGCGAATCCAGGCTGGCAAAAGCGGAGTATGACTTGGCTAAGGCTGAAGCTCAGCTCAGACGCTCAGGCGTAGTCGGGAAAGACCGCTTAGCCGCTCAGGCGGACGCGGCCGCAGCGCTTGAAGACATGGCGGATGCCGCAATGCTCGGCGTTACGAAAGAGCAGCTGTCTGACCTGGCAGACGAGACTTTTGAGAAAGCATTCGGCAATCCGATTCAGCAGTTCTTGCGGGGCGTCACGTCTGCCGCCAGAAGCTACGAGCTTAAATTCAGACTAGCTTTCAAGGCTGACCCAGAAGCAGACAGGATAGCCAGCAATTTCAGTCTGACCAAGTCGGTTGACCAGATGCGCAAACTTGAAAAGCGTTTTGAAAAGCTGTTTCAGGAAGCGGCTAAGGATGTTACCGGATGGGACCCTAAGAAGCTGGAAGCCCGGGTCATTCGCGCTCAGGTAGAGAAAGTAAGCTTTACGCATAAGCAGATCGCCAATCAAACCGTAAAAGGCCATCAGCGTGCTGCGAAAGAGGTAACATGGGAAGGCTCAAAAGACGAGCTTATAACACTTTACAACCAAATCAAGCACGACATAGCCGATACCCAAAACGGTCACGTGCACGGCAACGGCTATGATCTTGACTACAAGACGCCGACTTCTCTTGCTCGCCAAGTTATTGATAAGGTCGAGATGGACCCAGAGCTGAAAGGACTCGCCGATACGGCTATGGAGTTCTACCGCAAACGGGCGCCGTATGTTGAGAAATACATCTGGCTAAAAGACGGCGAGCGCGTAAAGCTGCCTAAGACTTTCAGCGGTCGTGTTCGGCGAGATAACACGCACGATTTGGAACTGGACCCCAGAAACAGCAAGAGTACCCAACAGTTCGTAAAGCTGCACTTCGGCAGCCAGAACAAAGCGAAGACTACAAAGAACGCTTCTGCCTTACGCCGCGAGCCTGAAAGCCGCAAACCTATATTGAAGTCGGGTGCGTTTGAGAATCTTCTCTACACAAACAAGTCGCTGGCCCGTTCAATCGCCTTTATGGACTCGGCGCTGGTTCACCAGGGGCTGCTGAACAAGTCTCAATTCCAGAGCCGTCTTAAGCAAGCCTTCGGCGAATCGGTTCTTCATGGCATGATTCAGAAACACCTGGGCGACATCGTTTCAGGCGTAGCAAAAGCGGAGCATGCAGCCGAGAAAGCTATGCTGGGCACTGTTCGCAACTTGTTCCCTATCCGCTTGGCTGGCGACTTGGTGCAGTACGCGAAGCAGCAGTCTAGTATTTTCACTACGCTTGCCTTTATAAAAGACAAAACCATGCTGGCGAGAGGGTTGTACGAATTCGACAAGAACCGTGCTTTCTATGAAAAGATGTTCGGGCGCGACGTAGGCGTTCAGCAGCGTTTCGAGCAAGTTTACTCGACTGCTACCGGCATTCCTTCTGCGAAGCTGAAAGACGCGGCGCCAGGCTGGTATGACAAAGTAATCCAGATGCCTATCAGAGAAGGCGATAAGGAATCCGCGCTCAAAGCGATGACTGTCGTTTACCTGGATCAGATGCAGCAAGGCGCCGGTCACGCGAAGGCGGTTGCTCAGGCACGCAAAGTGAACGATATAACCAACTCAACCGGGCGCGTTGAAATGCTGCCTTCCATGAATCGGACAAGCTGGGCAGCCTTCGCGCCTTTCATGACGCAGCCCCAGCTCGTCATGTCTCGTATGGCCGACATGTGGAGCGACATGCGTTTTGTCACCGGAAGCGCAGGCGCTGATCGCGCAAAAGACGCGCTCGTCACAGGACTTGCAGGCTTCGCTGGAATTAAGCTTGGCATGTTCATGTACGCTGCCACGGGGGCGGTTAGTAATCTTGGCTATAAAGCAGCCGTCGGCACTTTGCAAGATGATGACGTTGATAACCAGCTTGGCAATCTATGGGCGACAACCGCCAGGGGCGGCGTGCTCGACTATCCGTTTGTCAATGAGCTGATGCACCTGGGCTTCCTGAACATGTATTACAGCGCAGTCGGTCAGAAGATGAAAGATTACCGTCCGCGGACGGCAATTCTCGATATCGCTAAAGACGCCTGGGACAGCTACGCTGCCTGGGGCGAAATCATGACTAATCCGGAGACGAGTAAAACCTGGGGCTACGCTATGCATAAGTGGCTGACAGGTGCTAACGCGATATACATCCCTGGTGCGGCTGGTAAATTCGCTAAGCTTGCAGGCGTCGGCACAGCATTGCCCGGAAAGCCGATACAGGCTATTATAGACGTGCTTGACACTGAAGCGCATAAGAAGAAACAGAAAGAGGGCAACATCCTGCCATGACGGTTAACACGACACATGCCACAAGCCCGTTTACCGGTGACGGAGTTACTGACACTTTTCTTTTCACGTTTGATATCAACCCGCTTTCCTACGCTGTCGAAGTGTGGATCGAAAACGTTTTGCAAAGCGAAGCGAATTATTCTGTAGTGCCGAACCCTGATCAGGATACGAACCCAGGCGGACAGATAATCTTCGTAACGCCTCCGACTCTCGGAGACGAGGGCGAAGTTAAGCGCACATCGCCTTTGACGCAACTGCAAGGCTTTCCAAAATCGGGCGCTATAAACACGCTTGCGACTGAATCTACTTTTGACAAGGTTATGCGCATTGTTCAGGAAGTCGTCCTGGACATCTCTGAGAATACTTTCAGATGGCGTGGTGAATGGAGCAGCCTTTTAACTTACCAACCTGGCGACGCTGTCTACTATGGCGGTAGCTCGTATCGGGCAATCAATACAAACTTGAACAGCGCCCCGCCTTCTGCGGATTGGCAGACAGTCGTTTTGAAAGGCGACTCTGGCGGGCTGACTTGGCGAGGCGCCTGGAGCAGCGCGACATCATACGTGCTCGGCGACGGCGTAACCAAGGACGGCGGTTCCTACATCTGCAACGCCCCGCACACAAACCAAGCGCCACCTAACGCGTTGTACTGGGACATACTAGCCGAAGGCGGCGAAGACGGCGAGATGACGGGTCCCGTAACTTCAACGGACGAAGGTATCCCCATTTTCGACGGTACAGGCGGCTCTCAACTTCAAGATTCTGGAATCAAGCTGCCAACTACTTCTTTGACGGGAAAGAAGTTTCAGCGAGCCAGGCTTAACAGTACTGAGGATGCTTTTGAATTTTTTGACGAAGCGCCTACTACTCTTGGTATCGAAGCTGACACCATTACACCTACTAAGCGGTTTCACCTTGTAGACACAGAAAGCGCAGCAAGTACGGACGCTTTATCAACAATTGAAGTCGGCTCAATAGAAAACGGGGCTTTACTGTTTATCCGTAGCGTAAACGCAGGCAGGGTAATTACTGTCAAGCATGGCATTGACAATATCTTGCTTGCTGGCGATGCTGACGTTGCCTTAGACGACCCCGAAAAGTGGCTGGCTTTAGTGCGTAACGGCGCTAACCTAGAAGAGGTCAGGCTGTTGGCTGGCGTTGGGATTAATCGTGTTGAATCAGCAGACCAAGCCTCGACTTTCAATCAGACAAAATCCTTTGCGCATAGCTTCGGCGCTGTGCCTTCCAGGTTCGGTGCATATTGGAGGTGTACAAGTGCAGAGCATGGGTACGCTGTTGGTGACAGAGTGCCGGTTTATCTGACGCAGTACTACCATACCGGCGTTATGGTTAATGCCGATGCCACTAATGTTGAGGCACGTTCTGCTGCCTCAGGGCAGGCATACTTAGTGGACGCTGCAAGAACGCAAGGGCTAATGACGGCGGGTAACTGGAAACTGGTACTGTGGGCGGAGGAATAACAGGATGCTAACCAGGATACGTAAATCAAAAGCTAAAATGCTGCAAATATTAAATGCTGACAATGTGCATATTGCCTCATACAGCGAAGACACCCCAAAAGCATATATGGATGCAAAGCTACCTGCCGGGTACAAGATAGCGCCTACGAACGTAGACCCTGACTTCCCCGCAGTGTTTAACTTTCTCACTAATGAATGGGAAAAATACTCGCCACCTGACCAGTACAAACAGGACCGGCGTATAGCTTTCCGAAAAGAGCTACCTATAGAAGACCAGCTAGATGCTCTCTATAAGTACGCAATAATGACACCTACACAACGTGACAACCTTGTACCGGATGCAACTAAAAGGGTAGACGACCCTGCCGGTTGGTTGGCTAAAGTGCAAGAGATAAAAGCGTCGAACCCCAAACCCCAAACCCCAAACCCCAAACCCCAAACCCCAAACCCCAAACCCCAAACCGGAAGATAAATAAGCTTGCAGGTTGACTTACGCGGATTAGCTTAATACACTAAGCGTATGAAAAAACGCGCCACTATTTTAGCTCTGCTCCTTTGCCTCTCAGTTTCTCCCGCAGAAGCTGGGGTAAAAGAAGTCGCAGGCAAAGTAGGACATGGAGTCAAGAAAGCCGCAATGTTACCGCTTTACCTCTTAGGGGGCGCGGGCGCAGGTCTGGTTACCTGGTGGCATATTGGCGGTCGTGAAAGCGAATTCGGCGACGCGCTTCGTGGAGGCAAATTCTAATGTCAGCGGCTCTTGGAAAAGTCAACATACTCGGCGCTACTGTCGCGTTTAGTAACGGGGTGAAACAGACCCGGGAAGCTATTTCAGACTTCAATGCAGTTAAGAAGCACATTCTTACCTACAATAGCGAAGCTGATCAGAAGTTCGAAGCAGAGAACCCGCCACCGCCTGCTAACGGCGCTGACATCCGTCAGATCGCCTACTACGGCACGCGGACTGTGTTACTCACTGTTGAGTTGATTCAAAGCGCTGGAGAGTTTGCACAAAAGCGGCTGAACGAACAGAACACTTAAGCAAACAAAGGAGCTGAATCGCGCATGGAAATAAACTGGGCAGAAGTTTTTAGATGGGCCTTGATTAGCCTCTCTGTCCTTCTCGTAGGGTCAGGGGCATGGACGAAATTTCACGTGTAAATGTTGAAGACGCCCTGGAAGCGTGCACGCGTGAATGCCCTAGTTGCTGTGCGGAAGCCCTTCGAGAGTTGGAAGCCAAGAACGAGCACCGCTTAGCGAACCGGACGCTAACGCTTAGCTCTGTCGGGCTTATGACTATTCTGAGTGCGCATATCTGGTTTACCTGGCACGGTAGGACCTTGGATATTCCTCCGGAGATGTACTTGATTTTCAGCGCCGCTTTCGGTTCTAAGCTCGCAAACGCGCTGGCCAAGAAATTTGGAAGTAAGAAGCAGTGAAGCTGAATCCAGAGATTGTCGCGAACATCATGGGCGCTCCCTTAGAGAACGTGGAGCAATTCTGGCCTAACATCGTAGCCGCCCTGGAAGAGCGCGGGCGCAATAAGCTCAGCTTTCAGGTGGCTATCCTCGCAACCATCGGCGTAGAGACTGGGAAGTTTAAGCCGGTTGTAGAAGCCTTTTGGCTGCCTGAATCTAAGCGAAAAGCATACTGTTTCAAGATGTACGACATTGGCGGTAACCGCGCCTACAAAGCGCGCGAACTAGGCAACTTAAAGCCTGGCGACGGCTTTCGCTATTGCGGGCGTGGCTTTGTACAGATAACTGGCCGGGCGAACTATAAAACATATGGCGATAAGCTGGGCGTCGATTTGGAAGGCAACCCGGACTTGGCACTCGACCCCGGAGTAGCTGGCGCCGTGCTTGTCGAGTACATGATTGATCACGGCATTGACGTATGGGCGGCTCGGGCCTTCGGCATCGACCGCGTGAAATATTCTGAAGAGCGATGCCTAAAGAAAATCCGCCGTCTTGTGAACGGCGGACTCAACCACTATCCTAAATTCAAGCGCTTGTTTAAGGCGTTCAAGCAAGCAGCGATAGCCTAGCGTTCGCTTTTCTCAGGGGCGGTCATCTTCTCCTTCGCCAGTGAAGTCGTACCACATGAGCGTGAAAGCACACCATGCGACGGAAGCTAAGTGATGACACTTATGCTCTTCGTCAAGCGTTTCTCCTTCCCACCACGCGGCTAAGTGACGCAGCATTGCGTTATAGACGCGGCTGTATTTCATGCCTTTCTTCCAGTTGTTGGGCGGGTATTTTGTCGCGCCGAACGCATAAAGATTGCCCAGCTCGGCTAATGGACGCCACGGGATCAAATGAAATTCGGGCTTGCCTGCGTCGTGCTTCACTGCGCTTGTGCGCTCTTCCGCATCTAGACAGCTTGCGCACCACATTTTGCCGGGTGCGTTCCCTTCGGGCACGACTTCGCGCGTTCTGCAAATTGAACACAGTATCATGGCTCTACCTCCTTTAGCTTGGCAGGATCAGCTTGCCGTCATTGCCGCGCGATGGGCGCGCCAGCTCATGCACGGTAAAGTCGCTATCGTAGGCTGTTCCGTTAAGCACATTATTTCTGTGCTTGGCTTTCGCATCTTCAAGCAGCGTGCCTGCAAGGTCGTTTAGCTCACGCGCCAGGTCCGCGCTGTTTCGGATCTCAATAACCTGCGAGCCCACAGTGCTCTTGTATTGAATCTCTAAGCGGATTACCATCATGCCTTTATGCTGTGTTGAAGGCGCTAACAGCACTGCCCAGGCGCAGCCGTGCTGCCCTTCTAACTCGTCCCGCAATTTGTCAAAGTGTTTCATCTTAATCATTTCCTCAGTGTTGGATTCTACTTGCTATCTTCTGTGCACCAGGCCGCGTAGCGTAGCCGACAAAGCCAGCAGTTCTTGATTATCTTTCGCTGGGTTTGCCAAGTTTCAGCATCGACAGAGATGCGCCCTAACTCCCGCGGCTGGCTATAAAGCTCCTGCTTCAGCTTCTGATTCTCTTCGGCAAGCTGCACTACCTGGTTTCCAAAAGCCGCGTTCACTTTACGCAAGCGCGCATTCTCTTGCTCGGCAGCTTGCAGCCGCTGTATGAGATCTTTTACAGGCGGGCTGGGCGACAAACCGTGTAAAGCAGAAAGAGCTTGCTGTTGTCCTAAAAGCTCAAGGAACATGCTTTCAGTTGCCTGCATTTGGCTGTGTTGGTTAAAAGCAGCGTAAGCCAACTCGGCCAGCTTCTGCTGCCTTCGCCTAAATAAGGGGTCCATACTATTTCCTCACGCTTAAAATTGTGAATGCACCAGTGATTAAACCGCCAGCGGTGATCTTGCTCAGTTCAAAACTGCCAAACCAATAAGGATGCCGCTTGCTCCAAGGGCGGCGGTCGTAGACAAGCGGAATCCTCTTAGCCGAAATATAGTGGTATTTGTTTTCCGCACAGATGTAGATGTAATGCTTTTTACCTGGCCAGCTGAACCAGTGCTTTCGCTTCGATCGCACCTCACCTATCAGCTCAAGCGGGTGCAGCTCAACGCCTTCTGCGCTTCGAATCACCGGGCCTTCTATCACGGGCGCTTCTAAACCGGCCGGATCCACTGCCGGCTTTGTCAGTGCCTCTAGCTCTATGGGCGGTTGCAAGGTTATGCCATTAGGCGGGGCCGCCGCCCAGGCGGGTCCGACTTGGAGCGCCAGAGCTAGCGCTAAAATTATTCTCTTCATGTGTTTTTCCTCCGTTCATAGCAAATAACGTGAAGGCTTTTGTGTGCGCACCCTAGTTCTTGTCTCCGTCCGTGTAATCAACTTTCCTGAAAACAATCAGATTGTTACCCATTCCGTAAAACGCCAGCCCGACAGCACCGACTTTCTTTACGGCTTTGTTTACTTGATCAATTGCCGCCTGTTCTGCTTTTGTGAATTTTTTGGTCATGGCTACCTCGCTTGGTAATTTGTTGCCTGGGCTAACCTTCTCTTAAAATCAGTTCGGAATCTCTAAGATGCACTGCGACTTGAGAACGCTTTATGTGATACTCCCTAACCCTGAAAGGGTAATTCAAGGTGTCATACATGGTGACAGGATCCACACTGTCCACTAGCTTAAATATCCTCTCTTCGGTGCCTTCTCTAACTATTAACCGGGAGGGGAAATCCTCATCCATGCCGCTGATAGCCAGCCTGACAAACCTTGGAATTTCGTACCCGTCAATTTCAGGGAAAGGAACTATTAACTTTGCAGCTAGGTTCACTTTATCTATCCTCCTAAATTTACTTTTCATCTGCTGCGCAGCTCATGGGCGGCAACATAGCCGATTACAACACCCGCCCAGATGTCATATTCGGTATCAGCGTATTGCGGATAGGCATCTACGATCAGCTTTCTGCAAGCTGCGTTTCTCTCTTTCCGGCGTTTGTATCTGCTTTCGATTTGCCAGTAAGCAGGCAGCCCGACTTTCTTCTGCCAGTCTGTCGGTTTGATAATCTCGCGGTGCACGCCTGCAAGCTCGATTATCGTTTCAGCAGACCCGTGCTGGTAGCCGAAGCTGTAAACCGACTTAACGCCTTGTCCTCGCATCGAATGCACTTTCTCAATCAGCGTAAGCGCCGGGCAAAACTTGTTAAACGTGGCCAGCAATTCAGCACGCCAAGCTACTCCGGGCTCTTCAAAAGCTATGACATGAGCTAACCGCAGTTCTCGCTCAGTCACCGCCCAGAGTGACGCTGCGCCTTTTGCTCCGGGGTCGATTCCTACTGCGTAGCCAAGCATGGTGCTCCTTCTCGCAGCCTTAAGGTGCGAGGCTCCTTTGCGCACATAAACTTCGTATTCGCGGCTTCCCCTCTGTGTAATCTGTGCTCGTCTTCCACGGTCCTAAGTACGTCTCGCGAAAAGGGAGCGACTACCTGAGCTAAGCAGATACCACAATGCCATTCGTGCATCTTCTCTTCGCTCATTCGTCACTAGCTCCTACAGCGTAAAGAGCCCCTGCGCAAAGCACAGTCAGCCCAGCGATAAACAAAGCTTCCACTATCAAATCCATCTTTTCTGCCTCCCCATCGTTACATGCCAGCCCCAGCAGTAGTCGCACTTGTAACTGTGCGCTGTGTCTTCCAGGTATCCCTTTTCCTTTCCGCGTTTTACCTCTTTATCCGCCCACTTCTGAGCGCGAAACCATTTAGACTTTCCGGTGCACATTGCGTATTCCCGCCTACTTCCCATAGCGGGGTCCGTCCCAGAAGTCGAATTCGAGCGGTAGCCCGTCAGCCCAAGAGGGCTTCCGGCTGCACAATTCCTCTAAACGCTTCTTAGCTTCTGCTAAGCGACTTATAGCGACTTCCATAGTGAATTCATCGTGGCAGTGATGCACGACCGGCGCGATTTCATCCGCTTGCATCATGTACCAAAATGAGCAATCAGCGTTTATCGCCTGGGCAACGTTCTCTACCAGCGTGCCTTTCCAGATGAACTTAGGACCGCGCCGGCTCATGTAATGGTAGCGCCCGTCGCTGTGAATATGAACGCCGTGATAGAACAGTTGGCGGCCAGAAGGCAGCGTCATTACGCGCAGCTCGCCAGGGCGGATCTCTACCTTTATGGGACCAGCTTCGCCGCCATATAGAAAAGCGTTTTCCAGTTCATCCCAGAATTCCGGAATCCTAGAAAAGTCTCGGCGGTAGCGTTGCTTAACGATGTCAACCGCCAGAGCTTCGCGTTCAGAAAGTGGCTTCTCTGGCTGCTTACGCATGTAGTAGTCATAGCAGTAGTGCGCTGTCGCCAGCTCTTCAGGCGAAGCGCTTGGCAGGATAGCATCCGCTAAAGTGTGCAGGTCCATCTTGTAGACGACAGAGCTGCGCTGCCCGGCGCCGATGCCGCCAGCAAATCCAAACGACAGAACAGAAGCTTTACCGGCTGTCCGCTCCCGCAAGTCGTTTTTAGTTATCGTCCGTCCAAACATCTGAGTCGCGTATTCAGCATAAGGGTCACGCCCAGAAGTGAACAAGTTTGTAAAGCGCTGTTCGCCAGCAGCCCACCCGGTAGCCCGGGCTTCAATCTGCTTGAGGTCAGTGCCTAAAAGCGTGTTGCCTTCGTCAGCTTTGATCATGCCGCGCGAAGAGTGCTTCAGCTTTTCTGCTGGGTTGCTGAGCATGAGAAGCATGTCCGGATTGTTGGCGACTACGTCCGCCCACTTCTCCGGGTCTTCTGCCCTTGCCAGGTTATGCAGCTGAGAGCTTTTCTGATCCTCAAACCCCGCGCTGGTAAATCTGCCTGTATGCGCGCCGTAGGGGTCGAAGGCATCGTATAGCCGCCCGTCTACATGCTGCGCTTTCATGGTGGCAAACTTGGACAGCGAGCTGAGCCCGTTGTCTCTTCGCAGTTCGAAGACTCTCTTGACCGGGGGCGGTAGCTCCTGGTGACACACTCGCGCGACGGTATCTGCTCCACAATCTGGAACAAAAACGCCGTGAAGCAGCGCCCAGTTTTTCATACGGTCAGTCTGGTTGACTGTGGTAATGCGCCCTTCCGTAACAGCCGCCATATCAGCGTTAGCTTTATCCTGGATCTTCTGGCGAAGCACTACCGCGTTATTCACCGCCTGGGTGTCAATCGGAACGCCGCGCTCGTTTATCTTGCAACTCAGGCACCACAAGCGCTGCATCTCTTCAGGCGCTTCAGGAAGCGCTTTGTCAATCCAGCGCAGCACCTCGACATCGATGACGTTGTAGTGATAAAGATTCTGATAGGTGAGCGGCTTGTCTTCCGGGGTCCAGTTGCCTTTGCCCAATTCGAGCATAGCAGCCTTGCCCTTAAGGTCTTTCAGCACAGGGCTTCCCAGAGCTTTTGCGCAATCGTCAAGCCCTCTTGGATAGCCGTAGTAGCCAGCTCGGAAGTAGGTATCTGACCACTGCTCAGGCGGCGTCTTATGCCCCGCGAGTGTTGACAGCGCGCGCCTTTCAAAAGTCGCGTAATGAGCAACTTTTGTTACTGTCGGATCTAGTAGCAGCTTCGTGAAGCGCTCAATCTTCTCACCGCGCCAGGCGTTCACTTCCCAGTAATCGACTATCGTAGGTTTTTCCTCGTCGAGCGCATAGACAAGACTGAGAAACCGGGCGTCCGGATTACTGAGATAAGCGGCACCGCCTACCCGGTTGATATCTTCAGGCGAGCCTGTCTCAACGTCATGGTAGAGTCTAGTCACAAAAAACCTTCCGCCTTCCAGGGCGGAAGCCGTCAGGCTGCGCGCCAATGTTCAGGTAGTAGCGAGTGCCGATCTTCTTATATTCGCTGCTGGGGATGTATCCGTTATGCAGCCAGTTATGCGCTAAGCTCGGCGTTACGCCGTTCTTACGTGCCCATTCGGGAAGGCTGATCATGCCTGCTGGCGGGGCTGCGATGCCTAATCTTCGCTGTCTCTGTCTTTTCATCGTCGCTCTCTCTCTCTCTCTCTCTCTCTCTAGGTAGGTAAAGTAAGGGAAGCGCGGGAGTTGCACCCGCCAAGTCTGTGAGCTTCCCAGGCGCCCGGCTGCTTGAGTCTGCCTCGGGAGAGTGAGGCACAGCCGGGCTGTTTCCTATTGCTGAGGACGCCCGAACAGCGCCGCCAGTGCAGGAGCGACTGGCGCTGCGGGGGCGGCTACCGCAGGAGGTGGTGCCAGCGAAGCGGGCGGGGCGAAGCCTTCGAAGGCTCTATCAGGTGAACGCTCAGCGATAAGCGCATCACCCGGGCGAGTCATCAGCACATGCTGCACGGCCAACCCGACAGACGGCGAGCCGGATTTTTTCCAGTACGCGCGCCCAGCCACGCGAACCCAGTCGCCAGGCTTAAACTCGGCAGCCGATACAGGAACAGTTTTCCCTGCCCATTCAGCCTCCGGGATGGGCGGCTGTCCGACCATTTGTAGCTCGCGGTTCTTGGCTTCCATAGCCGCTCTGTCAGAAGGGCTTCCGGTATAGAAGCGCTGCACGCCAGGAGCTTTAGCCGCCAGTAAGGCCTCGTACTTCTGGCGGTCATTAGGATCTGCCAAGTTCAGCCCTTCGCATTTCAGCGTAGCGAGCGACCACACTTGCGAGAGCGAAACAACGTACTTGTTTTCCGCGTAGCTGTATTTTGAGCGGTCGCGGCCGGGGCATTCTTCAAGCAAGCGAAGTTTGCCGGTCGTGCCGAACACGTACTTAAACCAGCCCTGGGGCGCGTAAGCTTGAGCAACCGCCACGAGGGCTCTGACTAGCGGATTCGTAGGCTGGTATGCGGGGTTAAGCGGCTGTGTTGGGCTAGCCGGATTTACTCCGAAGCCGTCGCGGTCAACATCTATAGCCGGGCGCTCCAAGACCAGCTCAAGCTTGTAGGCTTTATTCTTAAAGCTGTCTTGCGCTTGCCCAGGGTACAGAAAAGGAAAAGACGCTACGCCTTCGTCAGTGACGAAGTTAACGATCTCAGCAGGCAATTTAATGTTCATAGTTGGATATGTCCTCTATTTGGTTTTTAACGGTTTGACCAGGTTTACGCGACTGGCGGCGCTTCTACCTTTGCTGCGAACAGCTGGGCGAAATCTTCTCCGCTTTCCTTGACGGTAGCTACTTTCTTGCCGATATAAGGCGAATCAGCAAACGTAGCCCAATCTTCAGGAAGCTTGATATCGTTTTTCTTCAACAGCGCTTCTGCTTGAGCAGGAGTGATAAGCTTCTTAATCTCGTACTGGCTTGGCTTCAGCCCTAGCTCTCTGAGCACTTTCTTGATCTGAGCATCGCTGGCCCATTGACGATTCCCACGCCTTTCTTGCAGCTCATAGCCTGGCACTCTATGCCCTGACTCAAGAGCCTGCAGGGTTTCGTTCTCTACACACTTTATCCAGTCTTTCAGCTTCTTAAGGACCGAATACTGCTTGGCCAGTTCTAAACCATGCGCGGTTACTTTCGGCATCTCTGAGCCTTGTAGCGCGCATTCGATAGCACCTCCGGTCTGTGCATTGAGGTACTTCTGATAAGCCAAGCAGGTGCGGCGTGCGTCGCAATACTTGCCCTCGCAGTGGTCGCCCGGGATGCGGTTGTCCGGCTCCTTCTCCGCTCGACTGATTATGCCGCGTATCCGCTCTTCGAACTTAACAACTGTCGGCATGTCTACAGTCCAGACGCGGACGTGACAGTGATAAGGCTCTTCCTGCTCTGGCTGAATTATTGCCAGGTGGCACTGCCTCAACTGTGCACGCTCAAAAAGCGAGAGCGATTGAAGCACGCCTATCGTGTAGAACATAAGCTGGATATTGTCTTCAGCCGCCACATAGCGCTTACCGGTCTTAAGGTCGATCAGCAGCAAGTCGCGAAAGACTTTAAAGGCTGCGTAGTCGGCGGTGCCGCCTGCTTCTGGGTGAAGGTGGTTAAGCAACACTTGCTCTTCAACTCTCAGGTCAAGAGTGTCGTAGCCGTACTGCTCGCAGATCTCAGCAATCTTATCGCAGACCTTAACCGCAATAGCTTCCTCTTCGTTTAAATTCCGCGGAACGCGCCGGCGCTTCAAAATGTCCTCTACGTAGCCGTGAATACGCGTACCGCGTTCGGCTGCGGGACCAGCCGCAGGGCGCACCTCCAATGAATCGATAGCCTTGCGCGCTCCTGGGCAAGCCTCAAACAGCTCCATTTTAGAGCCGCCATACTTCATATGCTTTGTTTCTGTTTCAGTTGTCATTTGCTCCTCTCCCTTATCTAGAAATTTGTGGCGGCGGCAAGATTCGAACTTGCATCAAGGCGGAAAGCGTGCCAAGGTCTTACCAGTTAGACGACTACCCCCGGGGCGGCTGGGAGATAGAGACTTACGAATCCTTTCGAATCGTCCCAGCCGCTTAACTCAAATGCGCTTAAGCAGGCACAGCTTGAGGTAGTGCAGCCTGTACGCGCGTTAAGAAGTCATTAAAATGCGCTTCGTGCACGTCAGGGACTGAAGCTACGCCAAACTGCGCACAGAGCGCTTGTATTGCGGCAGCGCCCGTCTCGCCGTGAGGTGAAGCCAGAGCGATCAGCTGATCCTCAAAAGCTTTCCGGGTCATTAAGTCGGCAGCCTGGGGCGTGGTCGTAGCAGGGGTTGCCGCAGGCGGGACAACAGTAGCAGGAGCGGCTACCGCATCAGATGCAGCGACGGGCGCTACAGGGGCAGCAGGCGCAGGGGGTGCAAAAGAGGGGGCTTGAGCGGGTGCACTGGGAGCAGTGGCAGGGGGTAGCTCTAGCTGCAAGGGCGGTGGCGCAGCTGGTGCTGGCATCGCTGCCGGTGCGTTTCCCTGCTGTTCAAGTATTGCTCGGATTGCTTTGAGCTCTGCAAGATGCTGCTGCAGAATGTCTTCTATTGCCATAAGATATTTCTCCTTATCGTTTGAGGCTGTTACTACATCTATAACGCGACGCTTTCGCTGAGCGCTCCAGTAAATACGCTCTTCGTATGAATTTGCCGCTAAAAGTTTCGTCCAGATTACGGGGCGTAATTGCCCAATGCGCTTAAGTCGACGGATCGCCTGCTCTTCTCTCCCTGGCGTCCAGTCAGGCTCAGCTTGAATTAATTCTGCACAGACTTCCTGCAATCCGTCAAGCCCTTCGCCTGCGCTTCCGATTTGCGCTAAGAAAACGCGACAACTGGGGTCGCTAGTGAATTTCGCTAACGCATCTTCGCGTTTTTTCTGCGAAATCCCTCCTAATATTTTAACTATGCCGAAGTCTTGCAGTTCGGCGAAAACGCCCTCTATTACGTTGCGATGGAACGCGAAGCAGACCAGCTTGTCAACGCCGTCATTTAATCTCTGTTTGATATACGAAACTATATGCGGTATCTTGGCTTCCGCAACTATCCGACGCTCGGTCGCGTCTTCAAGAGTCGGCCATTCCGGGTGCGATTCATAGTCTACTGACAGCCATACCTCATTCTCTATAACAGGCGGGCAGTCAGCTTTTACCTCTTCAAGCAACCGCCTTAGAAAGTACGGCTGAATTCTGGCGGTCAGCTCCTCGACGTTCGTTGCACCTCTGCCGTCTGTGTACATACCGCCACAGTAGCGGTTCACGTAAGCTTCCCAGGTGTCGTACTCGCCTAGTGTCTGAGGTGCCTGCGACCGGAGCAGGGGGTAAAGCTCTTTTGGGCGGTTAGGCATAATCGTCCCTGAAAGCGCCCACTTCCAGTAGCATTTGTTGGCCAGCCCAAAATCCTTATGCAAGACTGCGTGAGTTTGTTTCGAATTGTGCCCTTTCAGCCGGTGCGCTTCGTCCATAATCAGACAGTGCCAATCACGTGTCATCAGCTGCTTGTGAATTTCAGGAACACGTACCAGCTCGTAATTCAGAATGATAAAGGGGCGGTTACTGATCACGGCGTCAGTGCCGTAGACTACCTGGGTGTTATCCGGGTAGAACGCGTCCCACTTCTGCGCCTGACGAAGCCACTGTTCCTTAATAACTGCCGGGCAAAGTATGACCCCATTCTGCGAATTTGACTCCTTAAGCGCAGCCAAACTCATAGGGGTCTTACCAGTACCCGGGTCATCAAATAACCCGCTGTGAGGCAAGCCATAGGGCGCAGACAGCAGATGCTCGACTCCTTTTACTTGAAAGGGGTAAAGATTCACTTATGCTCGCCCCGCTTGTAGTAGAGAGGTAAAGTCGTAGTGTACAGCTTGCCGGTCTTAGGTGTTCTAAGCTGGTGAACGCCCTTGACTGTTCGCTGATAGCGAAATTGACAAGCTTTCGGCCAGCCCATCACATGAACGATGCCCAGCCTGCGCTTTCCTTGAGCAGCTTGATCCAGGATTTCTTGCGGAATGATTACCGCCCACTGAGGCAAGTGCCGTTTTTCTCGGTGAATCTGGGCTGCCAAGTAAAACCGTGTATAAAAGTCTTCCATCGTCTCTCCCTTCGCTGTTTATTTGTATGTATCCCAGCTGTTTTGAAGCGCTGTACCCCATTTCAGATTCCACCTGGCGTTATTCCGTTTATTGTTGTCCAGGTGTCTCACAATATACTGCCCCTCTTCGGGCGGTGACGTAAAAGCCCAGGCGACTATCTGGTGCAGGCGCAGCTGCAGGGGTTGAAAGCCTGGCTGCCTTAACCGTACTCGGCGATAGCCTTTATTATCTAACCAGCCTTTCACTTCCTGGAGTCTTCGCTTAGTTGAAAACAACTTGCCGCAGGCAGAAATCCAGTAGTCGGGCGCGAAGTCGGGCCGCTTGACGTACATTAAGCTTTCCTCCACTTCTTATCAACGTGGTCAAAGTTGAATCCGGCTTCGTTAAGCGCTGCGTACAGTCTCTGACGCTGATAACTGGAAGCCGATGCGCCTACGATTCCGATTGCGGCATAAGCGCTTGTAAGGCTGAATCCGTCTAGCTGACCTTCGCCCCAGCCTTGCAGCAGATGCACCCAGGGGTCTTTCTCGCGGCGGCGCTCTTGCTCCGCTCTCGCCATCTCTTCGACTTCCGGGTCAGCGAGGAAAGGCTTTTCGCCTTGTCGGTAGCAGTGCACAGCTTCCGCAAAATACTGATCTCGGTCACGCGCCAAACGCGCAATGTCGAGGTCGTTTACTTCGACTGGCCAGTATCTTCTGTTCTCTTCGTCCTTGAGAAATTCGCCGGTAACAGAGGGGTTTATCGTTCCTATAAAAACGGATTCTCTAGGTACTGCTTTCGAAGCTCTGCCGTAGCTTGGGCGGTAAACATCTGTAGCGTTTGTGATGACGGCCTTAAGCCAGTTGAAGTCCTGTTTACTAAAAGTAGAGTTGATTTCGGGCAGTTCGACGAACCACCGCCCACGCAAATTTTGCCAAGAATCTTTATCGCCCCGGTTAAGTTCGTTGGCTGAATAGAAATCGCCGCCGAGAGTAGCAACCCAGGTCGATTTTTTCTTTCCTTGCGAACCGACCAGGACGAGCACGTAGTCCATTTTGCAGCCTGGTTCGTAAATGCGGTTGACAGCCCCAAGGAGCGTGGCTTTACCGACAGCACGCGTATAGGGGTTTTCAGGTGCTCCTGCTGTGTCTATAAGGATTCGTTCAAGGCGCTTTTCGCCGTCCCACACCAGGGAATCCAGGTAATCCCGTACTGGGTGGTACGGCGTCGCGGCCGCTGCAAGCGCACGCCACAGCTTATCGTCAGACACTTCCCAGCGTATATGTAAAGCGCTTGAGAACCACACTCCGAGGCAAGCCGTATCTCTATTATCGACTTCCAGCCCTTCGTTGAGTTGTTCTGACCGCCAGGCGGGGCGCTCGCGCCATTCGATTTGCTTTGAAAATTCATTGTGTTTTAACTTTCCTTTCCAAGCGGAATCGTGAGCCAGGACATATGCGACGTTTGCTAAAACCGGCTTGTACTTGCCGTTATCGTCGGTTAATAACGCTTCTGGAATCAGCCCAGATACGACAAGCTCTTCCTGATGTTTAACTATTGAGACAACGTTTTTAGCCTCGCCAGCGAACGCTTGGAACCTTGCCTGGGGTGTTTCACACCCGACAGCGTTTTTACCGTGCTTGTAGGCGTTGTCTACGGTCTGGCGTAAATCTATCTCTTTAAAAGGCGCGTCCGACCGCGAATTATAATGCTCAGCGACAACGTCGTAGCAGATCTCGCGCGGCAGCCCTAAATCCTTGCCTCTACAGGCTTGCTTGAAAAGCGCGTTGCTGCGGCTGCCGGACATCGGAGGCTCGGCGCTCTTGCACTCAGTTATGAAAGCTTGCATTTGATCTAGGGAGAATTCCCCGCCCTGCTTATTTGCTTCTGGTGGCGCTTCAAGAGCGCCTAGTAAGGCTACGGGTGCCTGGGCGGCTGCTATGTCATAGACTGCTTTATAGGGTCCGGCTTGTTTTGCTGACCCAGGCCCGACTACGTAATGGTCCTCGGAAAGAAAGTCTATTCCCGGCCAGTCAGCCTGCTTGACTTTGATTTTTATATCTGCCGGCTTCTTAAGGTAAATGTGATAACCGCCCCTAGGGGTCTGTACTACGCGAGTCTGCGGCAGCGTGAATTTTTGCAGCAGCTCAGCGAGCACGTCGCGCCCTTCTGGATAGTTTCTAGGGTCAGCGTCGATAACGAAATCGTCAGCTTTCAGCGATACGCCGTAGTCGCCGTCAGCTTGATACTGCCCGGGCTGCACCGCTTTCCAGCCTGGTATCTCCGGGAGCAATTCGTCCGTATCTCTTCGCAAGTAAAGAGGGAAATACGCGTAAGCGGACAGCGGGGTTACGGGGTTGACAGATGTTGGTTTGTCTAGCATAATTTCTGAGTCTCAGTCGTTTGAGGCGTTTGCAAGCCGCTCCTTTCGGGGGGCGGTTTTTAAATTTAGCGCTTTTAAGCGTTTTCCGTCAAGGGCGAATCTCCGCTTAATCTGCGCTTGGCTTCTGCCCCTTTCGTGCCATTCTCGGAAGCTTTAGGGTAGCTTCCTTTCGCCCAGTTTGTACCTTTTTTATGTGACAGCACGATATCGACAGCGGTAGCAGGCAGATACCGACGATTGCCTTTCTTGACGCCTTTAGGCAGAATGCCTCGGCGCTGCAATGCGCACAGAGAAGAGATTGTCTTGCCTGTCAGCTTGTTAAGCTCTGACATTGTGATTTCTTTCTTCGCTGGCACGATAACTTCGTCGTGCACCCGCTCTGACCCCGCAGCTTTTGCCGCTTCGTTAAACCGGTCCCAGAAGGGTTTACCTGCCGCTGTTTGCCGCTTGAACGCTTCTGCACCGCCTCCGTAGCGGAAAGCCCGGTCCTCGACTGCTTCAGCTATCTCGGCAGCCCCGTTGCTGCCTGGGTCGACTCCGATAACTGGGCCGCTCTCTCCTGGTAAAGCCAGCTTGTCACCTGGCAAGCGACGCCATTTGATATCACCGCCCACGTCTTCTACCTTTTTGAAAAGGGCTTCGGTTATCTCTTCGACTTTCAGTGCGTCTTTCGTGTAGAGCTTCCCGTCGGTCATTGCCTCTTCTGGCGTGTAGCCTAAGCCCCAAATAACGCCGCCATCATCTAAGGTGGCATAGCGTTTCTTTTCTTCTGTCACGGTTTTGTCCTCCTGTGCTTGTTAAGCAGCACGCTCGCTCTGGGCAGTAGTCGGACCAGGGCGCCCAGTGTACCCATGCTTTCGGTAGATTGTGATGCTTAAACATCGCTATTCCTTTATGGTCTCGTCAGTGCTGGCGCTACCAGCAGACAGCGCTTAGCGCCGTTTCGACCTGGTACTCAGTCTTCGTGTGGGCTCTTGACGGGATTAACGCTGGCGTCCAGGTGCTTAACCGCCAGCTGCGCCAAGTCTTCGCTTGCTGCCTTGCATGCCTTAGTGATTACTTTTCGTAAGGCGTCAATAATGTGCTTGTCAGCGCGGGCTGGAGCGAATTTCTCAGTAGCTTGCGGCAATTTAAGCTCCGCGTGCGCTTCGCCTGTAAGCTCATTGCTAGTGATCAGGCGTAGCGAGAATCGCGCGTCGGGTATCGAGTTAACTAAGTCAGTTAACTTTTCAGACATCATTGCGAATTCTTTCGTCTCGTCGAGTGCTATCGAGTCACCGCAACTGATATCAGCCCGTTCTTTCGCTATGCGCTCGAAAGCGCGTCTCTTTACTTCGTCCAGTTCGAAGGCCAGTTTCTGCCCTTCCGCAGTTTTGAAGCCCCGGTCGTGGTAAATCTTCTGTATTAGCATTCGCATAGCTTTGCGGTGCATCGCCTCTGCGAACTGATGCGCGTAGTACCCGGAGTCCCCGGAGTCCAAATCGCTTGCCTTAAATTTATCAGGAAGCCTTTTCATGCGTTCTCCTTCGTCCAGGCATCGTGACCGCAGTCACACTTGCCGCATAATTCCGCTTCGCAGTTGTAGCACCAGCTAAGGTCACGCTCTGGCGTGTCTTCGCCGCAGACTGTGCACTTGTAGTACTGGTCAGTATCTATGGTCACGTTTGATTTAAGCTCAGCCATTAAGCACCTTCCTTTAGCAGCTGTTTTATTGACCCATACAGCCTTTCAGCGTTCTTCTTAGTCAGGTCAACAATAATGCGTTCAGTCGCAGAAAACGCCTCTACGCGCAGCTTGTCAGCTGAATAGTCAATCATCGAGATTTCTAAACGTGTCTCGTTTAGCTTGTCTGTGCCGTTGAAGACCCGGTACGAAGCTCCGTGCCGCGCCCTCGCGACGGCTGTTTCTGCTTCCTTAACTTCTGCCTCAGCGCTTTGAAGCGCCTCTTTCAACCGCTTAGTCTTTTCGTGAAGGCGGTTAGCCTCTTTTACCAGTTGTTCTACTTCTTTTGCCATTCTCTTTTCCTTTCGCTTCCGGCTCAGTGCCGGGTATGTGAGGCAGCCGCAGCTGCCCCGCGTACCTGGCACTTAGTTTTTATCTTTCAGGGCTTTCTTTACTGCCTCTTGTTCGCGGTAACGTAGCTCGCTTATGCCGGCCCTGATGAAATTGGCTAGCTCGATAGTCCGGTTTCCGGCAGCTTCGACAAGTTCGCCTAGACAAATCCGCTCAGCATTGTCTACGCCGTGCGCCTTGGCAAATTCGCAAACCTTGTAGCGTAGCGTACCGACGCCTGTCGCCGGGTCTGTTATAGCGGCTATGAATTTGCGCCCATTCTCGCGAGTAGGCGGGTAGAATTCATATTGACCGTCAGCGCCTGTCAAGCGGGCGCCTAAAAACTCGTTACGAGACGGGCAGACTTCAACCAGCATGCATTTTTCACTGGTTGCGCGTTCGATGGCTTCTGCTTCTTTCTTAGCTAGAGGCTCAGGGAGAATAACAGCCTCTTGCGGATTCAGTGCAGGCTCTTCTGTTGCTAAAAACTCAGCGCCTACTTTAATAACGTAGTGTTTCATCTCTTTACCTCTTTACTCGTACCGACTAGGCACGGTATGAAAGAGGCGGTTGCCCGCCTCCTGCGTACCGGGTCTAGGGCCAAACAGCGTGATTATGCTTACGATAAGCCAAGCTTAGAAAACCAGGCTAACGCTGTTTCCAACGGGTAGCGCTCGCGCACGCCTTCCGCTTCGACGAACAGATCCAGCGCGCCAGGTAGTGCGCGTAAGGCGATTGCCAGGTCTGTAAAGCTGATGTCTTGCATGTCGTTATCTCTCCCTGTCGTTTGAGTTTTGCGGGTTTGCAATCCGCTTGCTGAATTTGCTTGTAGCTTACGCGTATTTTGCCCTGCGGTCAAGCGCATTTCACAACCTGACAACCGATTTATTTGCGGCATTTGCTGCAAAACAAAGCCCCGCAAGTGTTTGCGGGATTATTAAGAATGCGCTAAGTTGCGCTGCCTATTCCTTTTCACCCAGGCGGGCTTTGAATGTTTTGAATAGTCTTTCTTCGTACCGACGGAGCAGCCAGCGCAAGAACGCCCACCCAGCAAGGGCGGCAAGGAACTGTCAGGCACTAGAAAGAAAGCCAGCGTCCAGGCAAGCACATAGATAGGACAAAGCAATGAAGAGAAGACTTTCATTTGAGTGATTTTAACACGCTTACGCAGTTAACAGCCTGACAACTAGCGTAACGCTGAGCGTATATGTCAAGAGATACAGCTTTTACACCGCCAGGGGTGACAGTCGATTATCCTGAATATACGGCGCGTCTGGCGTTGGCAGAGGATGTCATTGTGTCAAGAGGTAGAGAATGAAACGCACTAGAATCTAGGTCTGACATACTGTCAGTTGTCATTATCGGGGTCAGATTCTTTCGAAACGCACTAGAATCTAGGTCTGACAGACTGTCACCCAAAAGTAAAGACTTAGCATAATGATTATTGTAGTAGCTGTATACGTATAGGCGCGTATGGGCCCTATAGAAGTGTGTTTTGACCTGACAGACTGTCAGACCTCAATGCGCTTGGGATACGGGCGATTTACTTGTTTCTTTTGCTAGGTGACAGTCTGTCAGACCTAGTTGTACGGGCGTTTCCGAGCCTGTCAAGGGCGGTCATTTTTCAGGGTTTGGAGATGTAAAGCGGGTCTATACCTGGCGCCGGTGGGGTCTGACACCTCGTCGAGATTTAGACCTGACAGTTAAATTTGCTGTCTAGCAAATTAAGCTAGACAGGCGCAAACCAGCGCCCTCTTAGAACTACAGATTATTTAGACCGGTGGTCTAAAATGGACATTCCCAAGGAGCCTCTATCTCAGCGCTAATCAGCGCTAATCAGCGTTTGAGCAGGCTGTCAGTATGCGGTAGCCAAGCACGCTTGACAGCGCCTAAGCAAATTCAGCAAGCAGTGTAAAGCGTTGCTAGGCTTGGCTTTGCAGCGCTTTGGTCGATATCGCGCTGTCGCATAAAAAAGGTACAAACCATCTTTTACCCGGGGTCAGGCTAGGGTGGGGGTGGGTCACGTAGCGTATTACCCTAGGGTGGGGGTCAGGGGTGGGGGTGGGTCACGTAGCGTATTACCCTAGCCTGACCCCCTATGGCATCCCCGACGGGGTGTGCGTCTGGAGCTAGTACCCCGCCAAACCACCCACTACATAAAATTCAAGTACTTGTCAGATTTGCTAAACCACCCACTACATAAAATTCAAGTACTTGTCAGATTTGCTAAACGGCGCTGAGGCATGCGCTAATACGCTTATGAAGTTTTGAGGGGCAAACGAGGTCAGAAAGTGGGGGCGAGAAAGCGCTACGTAAAGAGATCCGAAGCTATGTAGACAAAGCTAATGAGCCTAGCAAGGCAACACGCTTTCAGGATAAAGCCGGACATCTCTGGGGTAGGCGGTTAGACCGCCACGACACGCTGCAATGCTTCAACTGCAAAACCATGTGCGCTTCACGAGAAGTGTCCGAGCAAGCTAAATGCCCTAAAGCCGGAGAAACTTCCTAGATTTACTTCCAGTTGTGAATTGGTCGAAAAGAGTCAGCGCCTATATTCGCTGACTCTTTTAGCGTGATCAGCAAGCGCCTCGCGCACGTCCTCTTGCGCAAGCCTGGCGTAGACTTCAGTAGCGCGGAGCGAGCTATGGTTGAGCAGTTTCCCTATTAAGCTTAGCGGCTTTCCGGATTGAACCATCCATGACGCCACGGTACGGCGCAAGTCGTGTATCCGCACGTGCTTTAATCCTGCCCGTGTGCGGCAACGGTCCCAGGACTTCCAGACAGTAGAGTTAGAAATATGCGTACCTGGCGCCTGGCCGGGAAAGATATAAGTCCCAGTACGCGGCAACTTGTATAAAATCGCCATCGCTTCTGGCGGTAGCGGGATACGATGAGGCTTGCCGTTTTTCGTGTGCAAGACACGAAGCTCCCATCGCTCTAAGTCCAGGTCGGACCACTTCGCGCGCATCAGCTCAGAGCGCCGTAGGGCGGTCAACAGATACAGCCAAAACAACGCGCGTAAGTTCGCTGACCGGCAGCCCCCGATAGCTTTAGCCAAGCGGTCCATCTCATATTTTTGCACGAACACGTCGCGCGGAGTTTCAGGGAAAGGATCCACGCCAACGGTCGGCAGCATCCGGTCCTCTGGATAAAAGCCCCAGAGCTGGGCTAGCTTGAACATCTTACCCAGCTGTTCCAGCATACGGTTAGCGGCATAGGGTGCGGGGCGAGCGCCAATGGACGCGTGAAGTTCTACTATATCGTTACGTGTTATGTCCAATAGTAGCTTACCCTCAAATGCGGGCAGCAGATACAAACGCAACCGGCTTTGGTCTTCCTTCCAGGTTTTCTTCCGGATCCTGGCGTGCCGCTCCATGTAGAGCATGCAGAATTTCTCGAAAGGAATCTGAGGGAGTGACTTTTGATTTATCTTCTGCGCAATAGCCTCTGCAAGGGTTTCGATGTCCATAGATGTACCTCAATCTTTCAAACCGGGGATTAATCATAGGGTTAATCCGCCAGGCTGGTCACTGTGGAATTCCACACTTAAATCGCATGAAGTCTCGCCGTCATCGCCCAGTTGGGTAATGAAGGCGGCCGAGCTTCGAATCCAGTACCGCCCAATTTTTCCCGATATCATTATCTGATTGCATAGAATCAACTAATTGCTTTATAGTGCTATAAAGCAATTTTTTTTGTATCTTAGTCAGACTGATGGACGATTTGAAGCGATACACAAGAAGAGAGATTTTGAAGCGTGGAGCAGGCGCGCTCTCCGCTTTCAGTTTTGCCGCCAGCTTTCCATCCGGGCTTTCGCCCGAGGATCTTGTTATCGTCAAGCTATCGGGTGGAAACGATGCACTGAATACGGTGGTGCCGCTTCAGTGCGGCGATTACAGACGGCATCGTCAGTCCATCTCTATATCAGGCGGTGATCTCATCGAACTTACAGAAGAGTATGGCTTGCACCCGGCTCTGACCGAGACGGCTCGGCTCTATCGAAAAGGAGATCTGGCATTTATTCTTGGTGTCGGATTCCCGACCGATGCTGAAGCAAGCTCCCATGAACTGGCCGATTATTTCTGGAAGACCGGAGATCTAAAAGCCGATGGTTTTCTCGCTCAAGAGAATCCGAAGTTTTTTCTTAATTGCAGATATGTGGAGCTGGAGGGTTTCGATACCCATCGTAATCAGCTAAGGAAACAGGCAAAAGCCCTTAAAGAATTAGATCGACTGATCAGCCGGGAGTACTCTCAAACGAAGACTATATTCATCTATTCTGAGTTCGGAAGAAGTCTAAGAGAAAACGAAGATGGCGGAACGGATCATGGTCTCGCTGGTCTTGCCATGCTTATAGGCGGCAAGGTCCGTGGTGGAATCTACGGTGAATATCGCTTCGAAGGCGAGAACCTGACTTCTGTTCTAGAGCCGAGCATCATATATGATGCTATAGAGAAAAGAGACTTTGGCAAGCCGAATCTCTATTTTTCGTAAACGCCTTTATAAAAGCGTGCTTTGAATTCACTCGCTTCCGCTTCTTTCGTAAGTCCTTTCTTGCGCAGAATAGAGGCGATGATTTCATGGATGTATGCTTCGTAGAGGTCGTGAACAAGGGCTTGCTTGGCTGCTGTCAAAGCATCATCCAGTTTGCCTCTATGTTCGAGTAGCCTGGCGCGAGCGAGGAGCATGGACGAGTTGTCGGGGTGTCTTTTTAGAGCTTCGGTCAGAGCCGGCTCTAGCTCTTCGAAGCGTTTCAATTCTACCAGCTCGCTTATTATATGCGTCTGGTAGTCCTCGTTTTCGGGGGCGAGAGCGGCGGCTTTTCGAAAGTCTGCCAGAGCTTTTTCGTGCTCTTTGATATCGGCGAAATAGCTGCCTCGTTCATGAAATATGTCGGCTGCTTTAGGAGACTGCTTCAATTTTTGATCGTAGAGGCTCTCGAGCTTCAGTCTGTCTTTCTTCGCTTCCTCCTGCCTGCCTTCTTCTTCTAAGAAGAGGGCTCTTCCCTGGAGCGCTTCTTCGATTTCGGATTGCTCGCCGGAGTCTATTTGTTTCTGGTAAGCGTCGAGAATCATTTTTACGCACTTGGCTCTTTCTTTTTTGTCGGTTAGCAGACCGGCTTTTTCCGCCAGTTTCATCCGGGTTTTGAATTGCCAGACCGAAGGGTTGTCATCTTCGGCGATATCACTATCTGTTTTGGTGAGGGCGAGCCGATAGCCTATCAACGCATCTTCTTTCATGCCCAGGAGCTCTTTTAGAAAGGCGCGGTTTATCAAAATGTCATCGGCATTGGAGTTCGTGTTGTTTTTTTTAAATTTGAACCCTTCCAGGGTGCTGAGGGCTTTGTCATTGTCATCGAGAAAGATATAGGCCTTGGCGAGAGATTCTCTGGCATCTTCGGACCAGTAGTCTTCTTTGAGAGACACTGCTTTTTTATAGTCTTCGATGGCTCGCTCCAGTCTTCCTGTCTCTTCGAAGAATGAGGCTCGTTGAAGCAATTCGTAGCCGGGCGCATCGGATAGCTCTATCGCCCTCGCGTATTCTTTCTCCGCCTGATCAAACTGGTGTAAGGCTAGATAACAGTCACCACGGGCGGTGAAGAACAGGGTGTTGTCTGCTTCCAGTTTTATGGCCCGGGAGTAATCTGATAAGGCTTTTTCAAATTGATTGGAATACCGATAGGCATCACCCCGCTTATCGAACCAATCCGCATGGCTGGCATCGAGGGCGATGGCTCTGTCGAAATCCGCGATCGCCTTTTCATAGTCATTTTTGTAGTTATAGTATCGCCCCCGGGCAATCAGATACTCGGCTTTCTTCGGATGTTTGACTATTGCTTTCGAGAGTTTCTGGAGCTGGGCAGGGGTTATATTCTCATAGCCGCCTTCGACTATCTCTTTCAGCCCCCACTCATCCATAGAGCAAGCACTGAGAGCCAGAGTGCAAAGCAAAGCGAAAACGGGCTTCTGCTTCATGGCTCAGGGCGCTCTAGGGATCCGGATGATTGGTAGGTTCGAGCATGCACCAGAATTTGCGCTCGAAGTCCCACATATTTTCATCCTTCCAGTTGCGCAGGGTGACTTTTACCGCCCACATCCCTTCTTTTTCCAGGGTGATGTCGGGTTTGAAGACATGGTGTCCTTTATAAATGTCGTTTGGATCGTTGGCGCTGAATTCGCCTCTATAAACTTCCACGCCATCGGGGCTCTCGATGGTGACGGCGCCTTTATACTGGCGTCTTTCGTAGGGTGTACCGAAGCCTATTACCCAGGAGCAATTAGATTGGAAGGGCAGCTCTTTGACTACGAAGACGTCGAAGATTCCCTTCAGGTTGAGCGTACCGTCATCGCTTCGTTCTGTTTTCTCGCAGAACAATATGTAGCCGCTATGCAGGTACTTCATGACAATCCTCGTTCTTGTCCTTATCGGGCGGTGAGCCAAAGAAATAGTAAACCATTTACAGGCTCGATGGGGGTATTTTATGAATTATAGAAGATTATTGGACTGGTAAGGAAAGCCCCGGTTGGGCTTGGCGCTTTCACCGGGGCTTTCGACTGCTTTTATAATCACCGGATTAGTGGTGTTTACCTTTGATGATCTCTTCAGAGATGCTGGTGGGCACTTCCTCGTAGTGGAGGAATTCCATGGTGAAGGTGCCCTGACCTCTGGTTTTGTTTCTGATGTCAGTAGCATAACCGAACATCTCGGAGAGAGGCACATTGCAGTTCACCTTGGAGAGGTGATCGGTGGTGTTCATACCTTCGACCTTACCCCGTCTGCCGGAGAGGTCGCCGATCACATCGCCCATGTAGTCTTCCGGTACTTCCACTTCTACCTTCATGATAGGTTCGAGCAGAACCGGTCTGGCTTTTCTGAAACCTTCCTTGAAACCGATAGAGCCGGCTGTGCGGAAAGCCATTTCGGAAGAGTCGACCGGGTGGAAGCTTCCGTCCACTAAGCGGACAACGATGTCGATTATAGGATAGCCGGCAAGCACACCGCCTGCCATGGCATCTTTGACACCGGATTCGACGGCGGGGATGTATTCTCTGGGAACCACACCACCGACAATCTTGTTCTCGAAGGTGAATCCGGTACCGGGTTGGCCGGGTTCGATCTCGAGCACGACGTCTCCGTATTGACCACGACCACCACTCTGACGGACGAATTTGCCCTGTTGAGTGACGGCGTTGCGGATGGTTTCGCGGTAAGCGACCTGGGGTTTGCCCACATTGGCTTCCACTTTGAATTCGCGCAACAGTCTATCTACGATAATTTCGAGGTGAAGTTCACCCATGCCGGCGATGATGGTCTGACCGGTCTCGTGATCGACCGAGACTTTGAAGGTCGGATCTTCTTCAGCCAGTTTGGAAAGAGCGCTACCGAGCTTGTCGGCGTCGCCTTTGGTCTTGGGCTCGATGGCTACCGAGATAACCGGATCCGGGAAGTCCATGGACTCGAGAATGATTGGTTTGTCCTGGTCGCAGAGGGTGTCACCGGTGCTGGTGTCTTTCAGACCGACAGCGGCGACGATATCTCCGGCGGCTGCCGATTCGACATCGGTCCTCTCGTCGGCTTGCAGACGGACGAGACGGCTGATTCTCTCTTTCTTGCCTTTCACCGAGTTGTATACATAGGATCCGGCGTTGAGGGTGCCGCTGTAGACCCGGAGGAAGGTCAATTTGCCCACGAAAGGATCGTTCATCACTTTGAAGGCGAGGGCCGAGAAAGGCTCACTGGGGTCGTATAAGCGCACTGCTTCCTGACCATCAGGAAGAGTACCCTTGATGCCTTCGACATCGGAAGGGGCCGGCAGGTAGTCGACGATGGCATCGAGAAGTAGCTGGACACCTTTGTTTTTGAAGGCGGAGCCGCAAAGAACAGGAATGATCTTGTTCTGGCAGACAGCTTCGCGCAGGACTCGTTTGAGGTCTTCGGGAGAAGGAGTTTCGCCTTCGAGATACTTTTCCATAAGAGCATCATCACATTCGACGATGGCCTCTTCTAGAGTATGTCTCCACTTCTCAGCTTCTTCTTTATAGTCGCTCGGAATTTCGTCGATTTTGATGTTTTTGCCCATCGGATCATCTTCTTCGTAGAAGTGAGCCTTCATTTCGATAAGGTCTATGAGACCCATGAAGTTTGATTCGGAGCCCATGGGAATCTGAATCGGGTGGCAGTTGGCCCAGGTAGAATGCATGCCGGGCAGGTTCTCTTTTGTCTGACCGAGAACTTTGAAGAAGTCGGCACCGCTCCGGTCCATTTTGTTGACCATGATCATGCGGGGTACCGAATAACGGTTGGCTTGCTTCCAGACGGTCTGGGTCTGGGGCTGGACGCCGCCAACGGCACAGAGCACGATGACAACGCCGTCGAGAACCCGCATCGAACGCTCGACTTCAACGGTGAAGTCGACGTGTCCGGGGGTGTCGATAAGGTTGATTCTTTTGCCTTTCCATTCACTGGTGATGGCGGCGGCGGTAATGGTGATACCGCGCTCTTTCTCCTGAGCCATCCAGTCAGTAACGCTGGTGCCATCATGGACTTCGCCCATGCGGTGAATAAGACCCGAATAGAAAAGAATTCTTTCCGTGGTCGTTGTTTTACCGGCATCGATATGGGCGGCAATTCCCATGTTTCTTATGTTTTCTAGTTGGCTGGAGCGAGTCACCGAAGGTTTCCTTTCTTCTTTGAGAACATCCATGATGGGTTACCCTTGTAATTTAAATGATATATCCGAATCGGTTGCAGTTTTGTCAACGTCTTTTGCACCGTTTTTAGCTCTTGGAATTTAACCATGGGATTTGTGGGATTTTGACTATATTGAGGATTACTACATATTTTTCCGTGATTATCTTTACAATTGCCGGTCGCATTTTCGCAAGGGCACTGTCGGTAACACTTAGAGACATCAGGACCGCTGCACTTGATAACCCCGGTTTAGATGGGCTTGAACAGCTGGTTTCGGCTCTGGAATTCCTCAAAAACGAAAGCCCCGGTTGATCAACTTTCTGCCTTCAACAGGCATAGGATCCGCCGGGGACTTTGTGAAGTTCGAATAAAACCGTATTAATTAATAGCGGTAGTGGGCGAAGGCCTTATTAGCTTCGGCCATCTTGTGGGTATCATCCCGTTTTTTCACCGAGGCTCCGGTGCCGTTGGCTGCGTCCATCAACTCTGCCGAGAGTCTCTCGGAGAAAGATCGACCGCTTCTCTTGCGGGAGTTGGTGATGATCCACTGAGTAGCGAGAGCCACTCCGCGCGATTGCTTGACTTCAATCGGCACCTGGTAGGTAGAACCACCGACCCGGCGAGCTTTGACTTCAACCAGGGGGGTGACGTTTTTGACAGCTTTGTTGAAGATTTCGAGCGGTTCTTGCTTGGTCTTCTCTTTGATGATATCCATAGCTGTATAGAGCAGCTTCTGGGCGGTGCTGCGCTTGCCGCGCTGCATCATCCGGTTAACGAATCTCTGCACCAGCTGACTTTCAAATACCGGATCCGGCGAGGGAACGCGCTTTTCTGCTGCGGTACGTCTAGACATTTTTGTTTCTCCGTCCTTTAAAACATATTCTTTAGTCGCGCCTAGCTCTTAGGACGCTTTGCACCGTACTTGGAACGACCCTGCATTCTGTCCTTGACGCCGGCGGTATCGAGAGTACCTCTGACGATGTGGTAACGGACACCGGGAAGATCCTTCACCCTACCGCCTCTGACAAGCACAACGGAGTGCTCTTGAAGGTTGTGACCGATACCGGGAATGTAGGCAGTGACCTCGATTCCGTTGGTAAGCCTCACCCTGGCAATTTTGCGCAGAGCGGAGTTCGGTTTCTTGGGGGTGGTGGTTTTCACCTGGGTGCAAACGCCTCTGCGCTGAGGGCAGGATTTGAGGGCAGGCGACTTTGTCTTGAAAGTGACCTTTTTGCGTTCGCGGCGGATGAGTTGATTGATGGTTGGCACCAGACATCTCCTGACTGATTTAGAAGAATCCAAACTTGAAACGAAGGTGGCTCAAGGGCATGGTTTTTCCCTTGCGACCACTGATATTGCCGAAGCAGAGTTGGTGATATGCCATCCACATAGCTCGACAAACACACAGAATATCAGAAAGCGGCTCCGGTGGATGCTTACTTTCCTATTTCCTTTACAAATCAAACATTTGCCTTAAACTAATTTAGTTCGAAGCCCTGGGTGAAAGGGACATTGATAGCCGGTGTGCCGGTGCCGAGGTCCAGATCCAGGTTGGGAATCGAAACCGAATTGGATTTTTTCTTAGCTCTCAACCAGTGCTCTCTTACCATGAGGGTAAAGCTGCCGTTGCGCTCGAAGGCTTGATCTTCCAGGCACTTTACCAGGGACTTTTGAAAATCATAGACCTTGAAAACTATGGTCCCTTTCATGCCGGCCCGCTTCATAGTGGCCAGAACGAATCTGACAACGTCTTCGCAAAGGTGTTCCCAGCCCTGATTGACATAGACCTCTATATGGAAATCGCCCTGGCTGTGGGCGCTTATCTTGGCAGCGCAGGGAATCACCCCTCTCTCTTTCTCGTCGGCCACCCAGAACCAGCGTTTGCGACGCATCAGTCTTCTGGTCATCTTTTCGAAGGTGTCGGCACTGAGTTCCGGTACGTAATAGTCATCCGGAACCAGCTCCAGCACTCTTCTCACGTCCTCGGGCAGGACCGATTGATGAAGGTCATAGATACGCTCCCGGTCTTCGGGCTGGGCTATTCTGAATTTGCTGAGAATCTCCTCGCACTGGGGCGGATGGTAATCAATCGGCACCTGGTAATAGGTAAAGCTGCAGCACTTTCGAAAGCCGCAACTATGCAGGAGTTTGAGACCAGCCATGTTCTCGTTGGCCGCTTCCGAAATAAAGTGGTTGATACCCTGACCGCCAAAGAGAGCCAGTACGTACTTGAGCAGTTCCTGGCCGATGCCTCTGCCCCGGTGATTTTTGTTGACCACCAGTTGATTGACCCGCCAGCATCCGTTGCTTTTGCCCAGGGCGTCCACCGAAATCAGCCCCAGTACCACGCCGTCATCTTTAGCCAGGTAAACTGACGGACCGATGTGGAGATTACAGGGAAGCCAGTGCTGCCAGAATTTCAATCCGCTGCCCAGGATCTTCTCTTCCTGGCAGAAGCTTTCATGGGGCACCGGAGCATCCTGGTGACGGAGCAGGGTTCTCACCTGGGTGGCATCGGTACTGAAGAAGGGTTGTATTTTTATCATCTGCTTCCGAATAGGGTTAAACGGCTATTTAACCCCATTCTAGTCTATTTCTGGGCGGGCTTTGTAAAATTGACCCGGCGGCAGTCCGCCAGGTTACTATATATAGGTAAAATAGAAAGTTTCAGACCGGTACTTTTCAATGGCAAAAGAGAGCTCGAAGTCAAACGGTAAGGAGACCGCAAATAAGGTGGCAGCGGACAACCGTCGTGCTCGTCACGAATATCACGTGCTCGAGACCATCGAGTGCGGCATTGAACTCTCCGGCACCGAGGTCAAGTCCATAAGAGCCGGGCAATGTAATCTGAAAGACAGCCATGCCCGTATCGAGAATGGTGAAGTCTTTCTATACAACAGCCATATCTCTCCTTATGATCACGGCAATCGTTTCAACCATGAACCGACCAGGAAAAGACGATTGTTGTTGAACAAAAAAGAAATACAGAAAATCAAATCCAAAATTCAAGAAAAGGGTCTCACTCTCATTCCGCTTCGGCTATACTTCAAATCTAATTGGGTAAAGGTCGAGCTTGGATTGTGCAAAGGCAAGAAGTTGTATGACAAGCGCGAGGATATTGCCAAGCGCGATAGCCAGAGACAGATTGAAAGAGTGATTAAAAGCAATCGTTAACAGGCCGGGTTTCAGGAGCGAGAGATTTCTCATATGTCGTTACGCAGGGCTTTTCTATTGTCATCCTTTGTGGTGCTGTATTTGATACTGGCCGCAGTGTTGTCCCAGCCGGTCGCGGCGGCAGAGAATCCGACCCCCCTTGCGGTATATCGCAGCAAGGTCAACGAGAATACTTATCAAGACCAGCATCTCGGCACTTTCTCCAAGGACTACGATGAGTTCAAGCGCAATCTCTCCTCTTCGAATGTTCGTTTCGACGAACTAGATGACAATCAGGTCGCCGAAGGCAAAGCCAGGCTCTCTAAATATAAATTGATAGTGGTACCGATGCTGGTGGATCTTCCGGCTGATTCCGCTTCCGGTCTAAAAGAGTATTTCATTGGCGGCGGCAAACTTCTAGTCACCGATGGTGGTGGCCAGCAACAGCCAGGCGCACGAGCCCTGGTAGATCTGCTGGGAGTATCCGTCGACGCCCAGAGAACTTTCAAGAGTCCCACCAAATTAGCCTGGGTGGACACTCCGCTTCCTTTGGAAGCCGATTTCGCCGTGGGCTCGCAAGTGGCGACACTCAAGATCGGCGCCGATACCAGGGCTATCGCCAAATGGAAGGACGAAGGTGGTGCCGATCAGATCGCCATCGCCCGTCGCGGTAATGGTGCTTATCTTACCTGGATCCCCGGATTGCAGGGCGATCTGACTACCAATGCTCGATTTCTGGCCATGACCCTGGATGAACTCGCCCCTGGTATCACCCAGGAAGCGGTGGTGCAGATAAGTTTCGCCGAGTATCAGTCTATAAAAGGCGAATTGGACTATCTGAACAAGAGGACGGAAGAGGCAATGAAGACCGCTGCCCAGGCAGAATTCGCCGTTCCGATAAACGAGATCAGAGCCAATTATCAGGAAGCACTCGGCAATGTCGATTCTTTTCATAGCGCTTACAAAGAACGGCGCTTTCAAATAGCCGATGAACATTTGAACAAAGCCAGACATTTATTCGCTCTTGCCTTTGCCCAGTCCATGCCGGTTCGAGCAATCGAAGCCCGTTCCATCTGGCTGGATAGGGGCACCATTGTCGCCACCAAAAGTCCCCAGGGGATGGTCGACTTATTCGGCCGGTTGAAGAAAGCCGGTATCAACGTGGTCTATTTCGAGACCAATAACGCCGGTTTCACCATGTACCCGAGTAAACTCACCGAGCAGAACCCTGAAACATTGGGATGGAGCCCGCTGGCCGTTGCGGTTCAAGAAGCCCGCAAACACGGCATGGAAATTCACGCCTGGCTCTGGATATTTAACGTGGGTAACATGAGACATAACCCGATAATCGGCAAACCCGCCGATTTTCCCGGCCCGGTTCTCAAACGGTATGATTTCAACTGGGCCATGGCCTCTAAAACGGGATCTCTCGTCCCTCCCAATCAATCGGAATTCTGGATCGATCCAAGCAATACCGAATGCCGTACCTATGTCAAAAATTTGATTCGTGAAGTAACAACTAATTTCGATGTGGACGGCATCCAGCTGGATTATATTCGCTATCCCTTCAACAATGTCGGATCCGAAATGGGCTTCAACTGGCATTCCCGGGTGAAGTTCGAACAACAGACCGGTCTCAGCCTCGATGACCTCAATGAAGAGACCAGGCAGTTGTTCGTCGCCTGGAAAACCCAGCAAGTCAACGAAATGGTCAAAGAGGTTTCGGACATGATCAGGGCTGAAAAGCCGAAGTGCCGCATCTCTGCCGCCGTTTATGCCTTCCCCAGAAGAATGCGGGTCAATGCCGTTCAACAAGAGTGGGAAACCTGGGTGGCCAACGGCTGGATCGACACCCTCAATCCGATGACCTATGCCGATAGCCCCAAGAAGCTAGCGATCATGGCTGATTTTTGCCGAGAATCCACTTCGGACAAGGCTCTGGTCTTCCCCGGCCTTGCCATAATGAGAGTCGATACGGCAGGATTGATAGAGCAGCTTGATACCGCCCGCGCCACCGGCACGCTGGGCACCACTATTTTTGCCATGGCTCATCTCGATGATAAGAAGCTCAATGTTCTTGCGGTCGGACCCTATCGCAAGAAAACACTGTTAACTCCCCAGTCTGACCCTATAAGGGCAAGTCGCTTTCTCGTGGACGATTTTGCAGCCATGGTCAACCGTTATCTGCACGATCCCGATACCCACATTCTCTCGGATACTGCCAGCACCAATGATGTGATCGCTCAAATCGAATCTCTGCAGGAGACTATGCACGAACTCTCGGATAAAGCCGATTCCGACAAGCTGGAGTCTATTAAGGGTGACGTCACCCATTTGCATAACACGGTCAAAGAGTGGCTCAGGCTGGAAGCCTTTATTCAAAGAGGTTTCCGGGCTCAGTACATAGTCGACTATCTCGGTCAGGTGGAGGCTATCCTCTCTTATGCCTCTCACCGCGCCAGGGTCAGCCAGCTCCATGGCGGTCGGGGCAATATGCAGGCCATGGCAGAATAAATTAATGCCTTACTACGTAATTCCACCACTTATCTTTTTAAATTTAATGTGATAGCCTCTTGACATCAGGCCTTATATACGACCTGTCGTAGAACAAGTGCTGGTCGCGCTCACGCTTGCCCTTACTAAAAAATCTCTCCGCAGTCATCTGCGGTAACTCCCTTACTGCAAGCGTTTGCGCCTCCGGAACTGTCTACAAATACCGCCCTTGTGGTAGGTAGTTACTGGATGTCACGTGGGATTCGGCTGAGATGGCTCTAGACAGAAGCATAACAAGTGGCGATTCTGCGAAGAAGCCGGCAGAAGACAGTCCCCGGATTGTCGACAGTGCCCCGGCTCATCAAGAGACCGAATCTCATTCCGAGCCGCAAGCCAAAACCTATGAAGGCTCGGTCGAGACCTGGGTAAAGGCGGACCAGGGCGGGACGGAAAATCGTCCTTTGATCCATGACCTCGAAGGGGAAGAAAACTTTTCTACGGCAGTCGCCGATAGGGGCTCCGTAACTGCAAAAGACCTGCCCGATGTAATAATCGAAGACAGCCCACCCAAGAAAGCGGCGCTGCTCTCTCCGGCTGAGGTAGACCGCCGGGCTAGAGAACTCTTTCAAGCGGTCAACCGTTATGACGAAGGCTATATTTTCGGGATAGGCTCGGGAAACGATCCCGATCTGAAGAGGATCCGGGATATTCTCGACCCGTTGAACGAAGCGGATAGGAAAGCGATAGAGACCGCCTATGGGAAACTGCCGGGCAATGAAAACAATCCGGATTTCAATTTGCGCGGCAATCTGAAAGAAAAACTCGAAGGCGATGACTTTCGCGAATTCGAAGCGATCCTCAACAGGCGTGAGGGCAGGACCAACGACGCCGGCGCGCTTATGCTTTCGCTCAATCATATCGACAATGATCGTGATGATGGTGAGCGCCGGGTCTTAGAAGTCTTCGCCACTCTCGATCGCAGCAGAATGGACAAGCTAGAGCAGGATTTCCAAGCCGATTATGGAATAACCATCGATCAAGCCCTCGATCAGTATGGGCTCTCTAAAGAGGGGCGGACCGCCGTCGACTTTTTGAGAAATCCTGCCGAAGAGCGCACTGAAGAACAGATCAAAGACTTCGCGCGCTTCGCCGTCGAAGAGGGCTCTCTAGATTTTCTGCTTTTGGCTTTGAGAGGTGATTCTCCCCAGGCGAAAGGCGCCAGAGAAAGTCTCAAGCAGGACGAAGGCTTCAAGCAGGCTTTGATGGACGAATTCAAACCGCCTGGCGGATTCCTGGCAGGGGTCATGCAGGCGGGCGATCTTGCCCTGGGACCGATAGACGAAGCCATCGGCGGTGCCATTAACGGAGACCTTTCCTGGGGCAAAGTGCTGGGGGGACTCTCCATCGTTGAGGGAGCGACAGCTCTTAAGGATGGTGTCGACGCCAAGGATGACGACATTCGTTTCATGATGGCGATGGATGCGCTTAATGAAGGCAGGATCTCTTTATCCACCATCGCCCTCAATAATACCGGCAGCCTCTTCGGCTGGTTCGACAACAAAGAGAATATCGGGCTTGCCGTGGAAGGAGCCACCGACGCAGAGAGAAGATCCTATGTTCTGGGCAGAAGCCTTTCAGAATCAGGCAGAGAGCCCGAGAATATAGAACAGAGTCAGGCTCTGGAGTATTTCGAACGGATAGACAAAGCTTTCAAAGACTCCGGCGATGACAGGGAGTCCCTGCACTGGGATGCGGTGATGCGCTACGGCAAAGCTTCTCTCCTTGCCGACATCACCTCTAAAGAGGATACAGCCGGGCGCTTCGAATCTATAGAAGGTCTGAGGGAAGCAGATTGGAGTCGACTGCGTAACGAAGGCGGCGAGCGCTATCGAGAGGATATTAGAAGGACGGTCGAGAAGCTGGCAGGCAGAGACGAAGCCGCTCGGATGCTGGAAATTCTCGATGGCAAAGTGGATAGAGCCAACTCCGAATGGACCTTCGATGATTCCAGAGGCGTCCATAGAAGCCTGTTCGAGACCATCGAACAGAACAAGAACAAGGGATTTTTCAGCTGGGGCTACCGAGAAGACGGTGTACTGGAAGGCTTCGAGAGGATGACCGCGGAAGAGGCGAAGCGCTATAAAGATGACCCTGCCTTCAAAATGATGGTGGACGATTTTGCCGAAGCTACCCTCAATGGGCAAAGACAGGTTTATGCCAGGATGCTTCTCGATCAGGTGGCGCAAACCGGCGAGGCACCCGATACCGAAAGACCGGCAGAGTCCGTGCTCAAAGACCGGATCGACAATAAGTCGCCAGAAGATTCCATGGCGTCCATTGAGAGCCTTCTTTCCGACCCGGCTGTCAGAGAGAGGCTGAACAAGCCCTATAACGAACTCGGTAAAGAAGACCGCTTCCTTCGCTCGGCGGTGGACAGCGTTGTGCGCAGAGCCTACGAGAATAAGTTCGGTCCGGACCCGGCTCTGACTGCTTCCATGTACGGTCAGGGCATGTACTATCCGGTAGATAATCCCTACAGCAGGAAACTGGAGGAATTTCAGGGGGCTTTGCTGACCAAAGGATCTCTATCCGCTTCCGAGAAAGCCGAACTGGGTCTCAAAGATAATCGTTTCTTCGAACAGGCCGCCGCCCTCGACCCCGAAGCAAGAGCGGCAATCGACCCTCATTTGAGTGATGCCGAGAAGAAGCTTATAGAGGCGGTGGCGGAGAATGCCGACAAGAAGATGACCTTATCAGATCGGATCTATGCCTCTACCGTTCTTGGCAAAGGACCCGATGCCGCCGACTTCGAGGAGACTCTGGTCACTCTTAGAAAAGGTCCTGGTGGTGAGGCCCGGGTTCAGGAATTGAGAGAAGATTACGGTCGCAAATATGACCGCAATTTCGACACGGATTTTCTAGGAAAAATAGACAAAGACGACCGGGGACGCTTTCGGGATCTGATCACCGCAGCCACCGTCGACCATCGCCAGACTCACTACGAAGCATTCGCCCAGGCCAGGCACAGCGAAAGCGGTGTTTCGGTGGATGCCACCGAACTGACCGTTGACAGAACTCTCACCATCCAGGCTGATATGCTTCAGAATCTGCAGCATATGTTCGAGCACCCGGAGGATTATCCTGAAGAGGATAGAGAAAAGCTGAGAGAGGCAAGCCGGATCTTTGCAAAAGCTATCGAAGACTACAGAGACTCGAAAGAGAAATTTGCCGAAGGCATCTATCAAGCCGCCGTTCTGGTAGGTGGACTTTCGGTGGCTGTCGCCACCGGTGGAGTGGCCGCCGGACCACTATTGGCGGTGGCGCTAACCAGTGCGGCTGGAAGAATCGCGTTAAAGCGCGGAATTCAGGGAACGGATTACGAATTGAATCCGGAGAATCTCTTCAAAGATGCCATCATAGGAGCGGCCACCGGCGGCTTCAGCGTCCTTGGTCCGGAGACCATCGCCGGTATTAGAGGAGTTGGAACACTGGCCTGGGGCAGAGTGGGAACTGCGGTTGCCGACCGGGGTCTCGGTATAGCCTTCAAAGAAGGAGCAGAAGGCTTGGCCGGCAAAGAGTTGACCAATTTAATCGGAGGCAGTGTTAGCGGTCGGGTCGGCAAAGAAGCGGTGGAGAGCCTGGCTCAGAAGCTGGTCGCCAACCCCGATGACGCGGCCAGGTTGGCGCCTGTATTGCAAGAAGTGATCGAGCAATCGGGACGGGAGGTAACCGAGAGTATTCTGAAACAGTCTTTCCCTGAATTAGTGCGTCAGAACGGTTTCATCGGCGGTGTCAGGGCGCTGGGCACGGAGCTGCGAGCGGCTTCTCCTGAAATCGCCGCCAAGCTTCCCGGCATGGCCAAAGGCGTGCTTAGAGAGTCGGCAGTCAATGCGGCTCTTGGAGGGTCTTCCAACGTTCTTATCGAGGGCTCTGTCGGCCTTGCTAAGGACGGACAGCTCGACTTGAGCAAGCTGGGCGAATCTTTCCTTGTGGGCGCAGGCGCTGGAGCCACTTTGACCGTCGCTTTCAAAGGGGCTATCGCCCTTGGCAAGCCGGTGATTGGTATCGCCGGTAATGTGGCCCGTAATCAATTCGACAATGTCGAGGGCTTCGCCGCTCAATTCTCGAGAGGCGCCGATGGAAAGATAAGAGTCTCCGCTCCGGAAGGCGCCGTTCCTTTTAAAGCCGAGGTGAAGCTTGCCAGTGGCGAGACCAGAATCATAGAGCTAGGCGCAGAAGCTGTAGACCTTCCGGAAGGCGCCGTATCCATGGGGATACCCGGTGGCAGGCTTACCGAAGTTCATGCCCAGGTTGCCACTGCTAATGGTGATGCCGGCGATCTCTATGTCCTTCACCCGGCCAACGCCGACGGTGTTCCGGAAAGAAGCGTTCCTCAAAGGATCGATCACTCCACCAGAGAGTATGTGACCAGGGGCGAAGACCTTCCCATGCGAGAGGTGACACGCACTTTCTCGCGTCGTGTCCTGGACGCCCTGGGTATGACCAGAAGCGGCGACAAGCTCGACTTTCGCTATGTCAACGGTACCCCGGTCAAACCCAAAGAAGTGGTTACTCTGGGTCGTCATGGCGATATCCGCTGGTCGGGCTCGGCCGATGAGATCTCGCGCAAGCATGCTTATTATTACGTTGACGAGAGCGGTCTTGCATTTATACAGGATGCCGGATCGACGAACGGTACTTATGTGAATGGCAATAGAATAAGAGAGGGCGAATGGGTTCAACTGAAACCCAGTGACAAGGTCAATCTTGGGAAGCCGGAGCATGGTCACGAGCTGTATTTCAGGGCCGATTCTCCAAGGGCGGCTGTGCGCCGCTTGATAGAGCGAACGGATCTACCCGAGGGTGTATTGCTGAGACCCCGGGACTATGTCCCAGAAAGTCCGCGGACCTTCAAAGAGTCTATTGATCAATCCAACTACTTTGGTCAGAACAGCGAACTTGCAGGCCGGATCAGAGACGGTTATGTAGATGCCGGCAAGGGCACCCGGGTCGGTGCCGATGGCAAACTGGTCGGTGAGCCGCGCAGGCATATGATTGCTGTCGATCGGGCCAACGATCCGATATTGCGCAATGTCATCGAAGATGCCCGCACCAGATTCGGTCATCTATCGCCTGCCGAGAAAGCCGCCGCCCTCAATACTTATGTCCACGAGTTAATCGGTGCTCCCAATATGTCGGGCAAACAACTGGATGCCTGGCACGACGCTTTCGGCGAGCAGAATCTTGGTAAACCGGTTTTACTGGGCGAGTTTATTCGTCAGGGTAAAGGGGTCTGCATCGAGCAGGCAACCTTGATGAAAGTGCTGGCTGATGAGCTGGGGCTGGAAGCGACTCTTGTAAGGGGAGCCGGCGAGGTCGGTAACCCTGCTATCAACCATGCCTGGGTTCATATCCGCCTGCCCGGTCAAGACGAGCCCCTGGTCTATGACCCGCGCTGGCGAGAAGCCGGAGTGAGATACTCTCAGATAGACGCCCATGAAAGAGGCATCGAGATAATCAACCATGGTCGGGATATCCCTGCCGAACCCCATGCTCCCCGGGGAGGAAGAATAGAGGTCTTCGAGAACGGAGCGCCAATCAGAGTGGGCACAGGAAAAGGTCTTCGTCTCATCAATGGAGCCGAAATATCCGTGGGTCGTAAATTCGAAGGCACAGTCGATAGATCCGCCAGTAATTATGACATAGTCTCAGCAGAGCATGGCAAGCTAATCATGAGAGATGGACAGCTCTATTTCAAGGATGTCTCCTCCAACGGTACTTACATAAATGGAGACCGCATCACCCCTGGAAGGGAAGTTCCAATTAACCTGAGCGATGAAATCCATCTGGGCTCTCCCGATGGGCCGCGGCTGAGGCTGGTTAAAGAACAGAGACCTGTCGAAGTCGGTCCGGCCGGGCGCGCCGGCGACCTGAAGGAAGGCGGCAGTATTATGATCGGGCGCGATCACTCCGGCTCCGTGCCGCTTGAGCATCCGGAGTTCAAAAAGGTCTCCGGCAATCATGGCAGACTCAGTATGAAGGATGGGCAACTCTATTTCCAGGATCTGTCCTCGAATGGGACTTATATCAATGGTGTAAGAATAGAGCGAGGCAAGGATATTGCAGTAAGCTCCGCCGATGATGTCAGATTGGGCACTCCGGATGGTCCGAGGCTCGAGTTCAGGGAGAGAGACAGGACTCTTCTCAACACGAGAGTGACCCGGGGACCGATAGATATCGAGGCCGATAGTCTCATTCTCGAACGTGGTGAGGGCGGCGTGGATGCCGAGGCGCTGGAGAGAGTTATTCGCCAGATCAAATCTTCCAACAAGAGCGAATTTCCCAAGATGCCTGCCAAAGACCGACCCGGATTGGAGACCCAGTCTCTGGTGCTCGATCATATGGAACGCCGTTTGAGACGCCTCCAGGACCAGGGCAAGATCGGATCTGAGTGGGTGGTGATGCCGACAGAGTATCATTCCGCAGCGGATATGGCCGGTGCCGACGGACTTCTGGTCAACACCAAAACAGGTGAGGTTCATGTAATCGATCCCACCGGCAACTTACAAAAGGCCCAGAACGGAAGAGGCAATAATGTCGCCGCCATGAACGAGCATGGTGTGGTCTATGGACCCAGACCGATTTTTGATGAAAGCGGTACTCTTCGCTATGACGCCGACCCGACAGAGACCGTGCGGATAGATGGAGAAGAGGTCAGTCTCAAAGAGCAAGTCGATCGTTTTCGCGCCGATGTGGACAACACCCTTTACACTTTGACCGGAAATCGCTCTCCTTTGACCCTTTCTGATTTCAGCGGTTCGATTCGTAATCAACCGGTTGACGATCCCGCGCGACTGTTGCGGGATTTCGAGACCATGTTGCGAGAGCGTGCCGCGGATCCTGAATATGCGGATTTCCGTCAGGGTCTTATAGGCTTCGCCGATAATATCAGGGACGGTGCGCTCAACTATGCCAGCAGAGTGGGTCGAGAGATACCGCCGACGGCGCCATTAAAAGATTATCTCGATGGCTATGCCGAGAGAGTCATGCTCGATCATGCCTTTGCCGACCTTAGAGTAAGAGACTTGAATGTGCCCTCCAACCCGGATAGAAGCGCCGATGTAAGAGTCATCAAAGGACCCGACGGAGACGCCAGTCTTAAACTGGAGCATGAGAACGGCTCGATTTACAATGTCGATTCGATCAACACCATGTTGAAGAGCGCCCAGATAAGGCTGACCAACGAAGTAGCGCTTAAGAACATGCTGCTTTCAAAACCGTTCAGCGGTAAGATGAAGGCCCTTAGAGCCAAGTATCCGAATCTGGATGATGATCAGATAGTGCGTAAGGTCAGGGATGCCATCTCTAATGTGGACTATCGTTATGGATTGCATCTGGCCAATAGACGTGCCGATCATCCCGTGGTAACCATGCGAAACAGGCTGGCTGATAGCGATGCCTGGCAGAGAAGAATTGATGAACTACCTGCAGAAGCTCCACCCAAGCCAAAAGATAGGGTTACGCAGAATGGCTTCTCCAGTGTGGACGTGGAGAAACAGATCAAAGAGTTGTGGACCGATCAGGTTCAGGATATTCCGCAAAAAGCCGAGGATTTGCACGACTATCTCTTCCTTCTCCGAGAACAGATAGAACCTTCCATGGGCACCAGAGATTTGAACAGGCTCGATGATATGATCGCCTCTTTAGATTCCGGTGACCCGGAAGCGGTAGCCGCCCTTCTGAGGATTCTACAATGATAAGTTCCCTCGATAACGACAAAAGCAGCTTTGCCGAACTGAGTCTGGTCGAGATCGATGGCGGCAGCCTTGTGTTGAAGAGAGCCAGGGATAAAGCGCTCAAGCCTGAATTGACAGCGGTCGAATCGGCGGCGATTCTCTTTGTCACCGGTGGAATAAAAGTGGTCGAGCCGGATTGCAACGAGCTGCTCGCTCATCAAATAGATACTTTGAAAGCCTGGCAGAAGATTGAAGGTGTTGTAAAAATCGAGACGGATGAAGATGAATCCGGTGGCAACGCTAAGACCCAGTACAGGATGGAGTACCTGCAAGGTGCCACCGCTAGGGATGCCTTCGTCACCGGCAGCTTCAGCGCCGATATGTTTCTCGAGCTTCTCTCGATAGTAGTGGCAATAGAGAATACTGAAAGCTTCAATTATCATGGCGACTTGAAGCCCGAGAATATAATCTGCACTGAGGACGGTATCAAGTTGATTGATCCAGGTTATTTCGGTCCGCTCAATACTATCTATGGCAGGGAGGCGAGGGTTCCTGTAACCACCGCCATTTACTATCCGCTCCTCAAACCCGATGATGTTCTCGCTTTAGGGATATTGCTCTGGGAATGCGTTCTATCGCTTCATCCTTTTATGCACGCTTCTATGGATGAAGAGAACTATGATCATGGATTGATCTCCAGAGAATTGCTGGGCGAGGTGGCGAAGAAAGAGCGGGTCGGACAACATATCTATTCAGCCATTCTTGCCCTCGAGCCGCCTTCGAGGCTAAGGGCGGACATGACCGAGGAGATGGAGAGCTTTCTTTTGAAGGCTTTGCGTCTGAGGCTGAATGAAGAAGGTAAACTGGCACCTGATAGAGGATTCTTATCGGCAGCCGAATTTAGAGATCGTTTTGCCGAACTGAAAGCCTCAGGTGGTCTGCTCTGGCGATCGCTCTGATTCGCTTCGAATTACCAGAGTATTGGCGATGATATCGTGCAGGGCCTGCTTTCTACTGGTGAAATCGCAAATAACAAAGCCCAGACCGAGAAGAAAACCGGAGAGAAACTTGCTCACCAGCCGAAATGCCGATCTGGTCACACCTATGGGCTTGCCTGCCATATCGGTTATCTTGAGATTGAAGAGGATCTTGCCCGGAGTGGCCTGGAATCTGGAGATCTCGAAGCCGATGAAATAGGCGAAATAGGTGATAATGCCTATCGAGGCGCCGGAGTATTTGTAGATCAGGTTGAGCAGATGACGATCGCTTGTGTAGACCGTGGCGCCCATGTAGATGAAAGGGCTCGCCACGATGGCGATGGCGCAGGCGGTGAGCATCATCAGGATAAGATCGACAATCCATGCCTGGAGTCGCCTCCAGAGCCCGGCATAAGTCGTATCTAAGTGATTCATTGCCTTTATTCTACATTAAGGACAGGTAACGATTGCCCGCAACCACGTTTTAGCTGAATTCTACCGGGAATGATCAAGTGGGGGTTTTCTTTGGATAATCGGTTATTGCTCTCCGGGGATTTTGCATATGGGTTTGAAAGAGAAGGTGCAGATTGGCATCCTGGTTTTTGCTCTGGTGGCGCTGGCGCCGGAACTTATCGCGCTTGGATATCAGAGGGTCTCCTGGTCAGAGTACAGTGACCGGGGCAGACAACTGATAACTTTCGGGGAGCCTCAAGAAGCCATTGCCTATTTCGAGGCCGAATCTAGAGAGGCTTTCAAAAATAAGGGGGCCAAAAGCCCAGAGTACATTGCTACTCTGGAGGGGCTTTCCCGGTCTATGGCCAGGGAGAAGCTCTATCAGGGAGCAGAAGAGAAGCTGGACAAGGCTTTGTCCATAATGCAGTCCTTCTTCTTCAAGGATAGACAGAAGATCTCCCATCTTCTGGAAATGAAAATAGCGCTCTTACAAGAGCAGGATAGCGCGACCCGGGGTAAAGAGATTGCGGTCCTGAAAGAGGAGATTCGCTCTCTAAACGCCTGGTGGCAGTGGCTCTGGACCGGCTTTTTTATCGCCTTCATCGCAGAAGCTCTCTATATGGCCAATGTCATCGCCAAGCCGGGTGATATGCAACCGGCGCACTTTCTGGTCGATCATGGCTATCTGTACGCTTTTTCGATACTGGTAGGTACCGCCACCATGACAAAAGGGCTTCTTCTATGGGGTGGAATAACCTGGTTGCAGGCGATTTTTGCAGGACCGGGAATTAGTCTGGCTCTTTTACCTCTTGTCTTCGGCGGGGTCATGGCATCCTCTGAATTCTGGGTTCGGGAAGACCCGCTTACCCACCTGAAGCCGAGCCGTCAGGCCTATCGTTGACCTTTCCGGTCGCTCCGCGCTTCTAGAAGTTTTTCTTGCTACCAGGTAGAATCTGCCTGTCGGCAGGAATTTTCACCATGGAAAAAATAGAAGCTAAATTAAACGTTCCTTCTCCGGTGGAACAATCATTGCAGGAACTGGTCGAATCTTTGAAGCAAGGAGCCGGCGATAATCTACAATCGGTCATCATATACGGTAGCATTGCCCGAGGTCATTTTCGACCCGGTGCAAGCGACGTCAACCTGGTGATTCTTCTCAAGGACGTATCTGCGTCCGAGCTGGACAACATAGACAAGCCTTTGAGAAAGGCACGCAACAGCATCAACGTCAACGCCATGATCATGACCGGTAGCGAAGTGGCACGCAGTGCCGATGTCTTTCCGGTAAAGTTCATGCACATAAAGAACTATCATCTGGTGCTCTTCGGTGATGACCCCTTTGCCGAGTTGAATATCAGCCCACAGCATCTTCGCATACGCCTGGAGCAAGAGCTTCGCAACATCAGCATCAGGCTAAGAAATCGCTATGTCAATCTGCATCAAGACAGATCCGTTTCGATAGGCCTGGTGACTGATCTTATGGGCTCGTTTGCCGTGCAGTTGAGGACTTTGCTCGAGTTGACCGGCAAGCCCCTTCCCCAGGAGCATTCTACTAAGGCGCATCTGATCGCCGCCGCCGAAGCTTTCGACCTCGATAAAGAAGCCCTGGAAGCCGCTTCGGAACTTCGCCGCGGTGTCGCTCCGGCGCTGGAGGTACAGGAGATTTTTGCCCGGGTTATGAAGAGCGTCGATAAAGCGGTGCAGGTCGCCGATCAGCTCGAGCTCAAAGAGTGATTTAGAAACTTATGAATCCTTTTGAAATCCACGGACCGCAATTTCTTCTTCTATATCTGGCCGCTATGGTGGTTTTCGGAGTCGGAGCCGCGATAGTCAAATCTATATTAATCGCTGGCGCTGCCGGTGGTGCCAGAGCCGATTCTAAAAATCTGCGTCTTCATCCTTATGAGATCGCATACTTAAACGGCGGAGAGACCCTTGCCTTGCAGAGCGCCGTCGGCTACATGCTACATAGGAATATTTTTTCATCGGACGATTCGAACAGCACCGGTCCTAGAAGAATCAAAGCCGAATCCAATCCCCACGAGAAGCTCGTCGCTATAAATGAGATAGAGTCGCCTCCGGATAATACCGATGAAGCCGGGATACAGATAGGACAGGATCTTGAATTCAGGCTCGCTGCCGACGCTCATGGCCGCACCTGGACGGAGGTATTGGGCAGGAAGGGACGATATAAAGATATTTTCGAGCGGATGAGAGTGAGGCTCATGAAGAGAGGCCTTATAGCAGATAAAGGCTGCGAATCTCTATGTCGACTATTGACCGTGGGCGCCGCCCTGATTCCCCCTTTTCTTCTGGGTCTTCCCCGTATTGTCGAGACTTTCTTCACCCACAGACCGGTCACCTTTCTGGTTCTACTGGTCTTGCTCTCTTTTGTGCACGCGATCTTCTCTTGCTTTCAGGGTGCCGTTCGAACCGGTGCAGGCAACAAGTTCCTTTCCGATTTAAAAGATCAGAATCGCGGTCTCTACACCACGGTCTCATCCGGCAGCTCTAATGTCGGCGCCAATGACATGGTTCTTTCCCTGGCCGTTTTCGGAACGACGTTGATAATGGCACCAGGATTTTTTATGTTCAAAGAGTATTTTATTCCTCCGGTTTCCAGCTCGTCGAGCGGCTCCTGCAGCTCTTGCGGTAGCTGCGGCGGCGGTTGTGGTGGCGGTTGCGGCGGCTGCGGAGGATAGGGTCTTGAAGATTGACAAGATCCTCTCCGGATGCGGAGTAGGCTGGCGACCTCAGCTAGCCATGCATATTGAAAGGCGAAGCGATCTGAAATTCATAGAAGTGCTGGCCGACAATCACTTTATGGAGACGATCGGACATCCTGCTATTGAGACCTTGCAAAAGCGCGGCATAAAAATAGCCTTGCACGCGGTCGGGCTCTCACTGGGCGGCTCGAGTCTTCCCGATTGCGCATATATAGATAATCTCAATAGACTGATAGATCTATATGGAGCGGTTTGTATCAGCGAACATCTTGCCTTCGTCCGTGGTGGCGGTCTGGAATCTGGACATCTACTGCCGGTGAAAAGAGATGAACACACCCTGAAAGTGGTGGTGGAGAATATCAACTTTGCCTCCCAGAGACTGAACGCTCCTCTTGTTCTCGAGAATATCGCCTCCTACCTGACCTGGCCGGACGAAACTATGGACGAAGCGGAATTTTTGTCCCGAGTTCTGGCTGAGACCGATTGCCGGCTTCTGCTCGATATCTCCAATCTTTACACAAATTCAATTAATCTGGGCTTTTCACCAGACGAGTTCTTGGATCGACTGCCACTCTCGAAAGTCGCTTATATGCATATAGCAGGCGGTGAAAAGAGAAAGGGTATTTATCACGATACCCATGCCCATGCTCTGGGTGAAGCGGTGCTCGATCTGCTTTCGACCGCTCTTTCTAAAGGGTGTTCCGAAGCGGTTCTTCTTGAGAGGGATGATCTTTTCCCCGACTTATCGGAATTCAATCAAGAGATGGATAGAATTTCTCGGGCTCTATCTTCAAGGTCCTTCGCCAATGTCTGAGCTTGCTGCTATCAGAAAGAAGATGGCGGAGGAGCAGGCGGATCTGGTTGCTCTTCTTCTAGCTGCCGAAAAGCCGGATACAAGCTTTGATAGAAGACAGATCGAGCTTTATTCTAATACTCTCAAGAAAAAACGGCTGAAAGCATTGAAGTCGGCCTGGCCCGTTTTCAACCAGATCGATAGGCACGAAGCTATGGAGGCCTATCTGGTCAGAAGACCGTCGACACCGAAGTATCATCACGGTTTATTAGATGGCAGGCTTTTTCTGCGTTTTCTTGCCGATAGAGAAGAGCTCGGTGCCGAGCTGCGTCAACATTTGATCGATTTCGACAGACGCTATCGTCTTTCTGGTCGACGCCTTATGCCAAGAGAGAGGTTTGAGCAGCACTTTTATGAATGGTGTCTAATATGGAGCCGCCGGAAATTGCGTTGAGAGGTAAGGTTGAAAATAAAAGAGACCCTCAAAAGAGAGTCTCTTCAATTTTTTCAGAACTATTCTTTCTCTAAGCGATGCTTAGTTTCCGGAATTCCACTCGCGCACCGGGAACGGAGCAGGTGTGGATTGCTCACGCTGAACCTGCTGGTAGCCTTGCTCGGTAACCGGCTGTTGTACAGGCTGTTGAACTGGTTGTTGAACAGGCTGATATACAGAAGGTTGCGGCTGAGGGGGGGCAGGTGGTGCAAAAGAGGTCTGCGGCTGCATTTGCTCTACAGGCTGTTGAATAGGCGCAGGCTGTTGAATAGGCTGCGGCTGTTGAACATGCATTTGGGCCTGTTGAGCTTGCCATGCGGAAAGATTGAAGTTCTTGAAGGATTCTTCAATGATTCCAGACTTCTCGCGAAGCAGATACTCGATGTAATCACCGCGGCTCATTCTAGAAGCGGCAACTTGCTCATCGAGCAGTCTGTGAGCCATGGGGGTCACGCAAACAGCGGTGGTGGTACCTCTGTTCTTACCGAAGAAGTAAGACTTGGCACCGCCTTTAGGACCAGTTTGCTTCAGCGAAGCAGGCAGTCTCAGAGGAGGCATGCCGGCGCGCTCACGGATGAGCATTTCGACATAGTCGCCATTAGAGACGCCGGCGTTAGCAGCTTGCTCTTTGAGCAGCTGGCGACCGAGGGCCGTCAAGTTGAAGGAAACCGAACCTGATTCTTTGCCAGGAAAACGTGAACGCCGTGGCGAGGTGGTTTTTGGTGTGGTGTTATTTTGGACCGTTGTGTTCATTTAGTTTTCGGCATCAGGAAACTTTTTACCTCAATTGATATAAGCCCCGTTTGCCTCTCCTCCTTTATCAAATAACACGGAATCCGACTGGTACAGCAATTTTGAATTTGGCAGCGAAAGCCACCACTTCCAACGCACAGCCATTGACTTTTGCCTAGCAATTAGCCAATGAGGTCTGGGAAACCGTTTTTTCGTTGACTCCTGACACAAGAAACGTAATCAAGCGCCAACCATCCAGAGCAAAACTCCAGATCGTCATTCCAGTCACTTACCCTTTTAAAGTAGGTTTTTCAGAATGATCCTGGCAACCCTTTCCAAGACCTTGATTATAGAGCAAATCACACCAAAATTGATGGTAGTCATGTATTACTTCTCTTTCATAGAATGAGGCTCAAAGGGCGCATGACAACCAGTGAAGCCAGGAACTTACCCTGTTATAAAGTACCGAAGCGTAAGTATATTGAAGAGCCATGCGATCAGCGTTCCAAAAATAGCACCGACCAGAACTTCAAAAGGAGTATGTCCTAGGAATTCTTTAATGCGTTCGGAGCTGAGGTGCGGATGCTCAGAAAAGAGCTCTTCCAGCATTTCGTTCAGTACTTTGGCTTGCAGACCCACGGTTCTTCTTACCCCGGCGGCGTCATACATGACGATGGTAGCCAGACAGAGCGCGATGGCGAAGGAGACAGAGTTGAAAGACTCTATCAAGCCCACCGTCACTGCCATTCCCATGGTGCAGCTACTGTGGCTGGAGGGCATTCCTCCGGTCTTGGCTATCACTCTCAGGTCGAGCTTGCCGGTCTTGACCAGCTTGGTGACTACCTTGACGCTCTGGGCAAGAGCGCTGGCTAGAAAGGTAACCAGGATTACCTGCCAGCCTCTCTGGTCCATCGCCATGGCTGAGCCCGATTGAGAGGCGGCATTGAGAGCGAAGGTTGTATGTGAGTAGAAATCGGCGATAAAAGATAAGTCCATGGTTTACCAGATGAGAGATTAAGTTGATTCAGTTTGTCCGTACGATAGCGAATTCGAGCAGTTGTTCGAGAACCGGAAAGTCGCTCGACTGAAGATTATAATTAGCCAATGTTTCACGTCCGGCGACATCCAGGCTCTTCAATTTTTCCCGGGCGCCTTCCACGCCGAATACTTTTATCCAGGTCGCTTTGTCGCACTTCTCGTCTTTGCCCGGGGTTTTGCCCAGGCTGTCACTGTCTCCGGTGACATCGAGGAGGTCGTCGGCTATCTGAAAAGCAAGACCGAGGATCTCGCCGAATTTGTGAATGCCCTCCAGTTGAAATTCCGAGGCACCGGCCACGGCACTGCCTGCTGTGAGGGCATAGCGAATCAGCGCGCCGGTTTTGAGTCTGTGAATCGCTTCCACCTTCTCGGCGGTTATCTCTTTGGAGCAAGATCCATCAACCGACAGCTCGGCAAGAGTGAGTCCTTCTTTTAGCGCCTTATCAACCATGGCCGTGTCGACATTTTCGGGAAGACCAAATTGACCTGTATATATAAGATCGAAAACCTGACCGCCGACCATGCCCCTTGCCCCGGTAGCTTCCGAGAGCCCCTTGACTACCTCGAGTAGAACGGAGCGGTCTACGGCGGCGGGCGTTCTGTCTATAATCAACTCCACCGCCTTCATCAAAAGCGCGTCACCGGCAAGCAGTGCCATCGCTTCCCCGAAGACTTTATGATTTGTAGGACGACCGCGTCTGAGATCATCATCATCGAGGCAGGGCAGATCATCATGGATAAGGCTCATGGCATGAACCATCTCGATGGCACAGGCTATGGGCAATATAGAAGAATAGTCCGGCCAATTAGTTTTGCTTTGTGAGTGGTTAATACCGCTGATGGTTTCAAAGGCGGCGATGCATAATAAAGCCCGCAGGCGCTTTCCTCCGGAGAGGACCGAATAGCGCATCGCCTCTTGCAGCAGTCCTGAGTCTTTATCAGTATTTCCCAGATAGAAACCAAGGGCATCTTCGACGGCTGCTTTTCTAGACTTGACGAACTCTTGAAATGAAGCGGCGCTTTGCATGGTGCTGTTCTGTGTGATCTGAGTCATCCTAAATCTTGCCTTCGACAAAGCCTTTCAGCTTCTTCAGCATCTTGAACCCGGACATGCCCCATTTGAGAAAGTTCTTCTCTTTAGCCATTAAAAGTTTGATCACGGGCAAAAGATCTTTGACCATATCCAGCCCCGACGCCACCGCTTCTTCACTGCCCTCTCCCTTTAGCTTTTCGTTCAGCTGGACAAGTTGCTGCCGATAGATAGGAAGGTTGAAGAGGGCGAAATCCCTGCCGAAGAGCGCCACCTCTTCCATATCAATCAGAAGGTTCTTTAGTTTCTTATAAGCAAAAGGAAGAGCCGCCAGCGCCACGATGGCAATAAGCGCCGCCGAGATGAACAGGATTTTGACGATATCTAGAAATAATCTGCCGTTGCCGCTTCCGGCAAATTCCAGATAGACCCGAAATGCGATGAATGCCACCGGAATCATGGCAAGAAGTCCTAGAGCCAGCATCGCAAGACGAAGATAGTGACGATGGGTCTTCTCTTTGACGAATCGAAATCCCTGGGAAAGACCACCGAAAACCTCGGGATTATCGCTAATCACCAGGGGGGGCTTGCCCTGCCGGGCAGCTTTCTTGGTTTCAACTTCTGTGGGTAGGTCGAGACTCATTATTTCAACAGGGCGCGGGCGATCAACATTCTCTGGATCTGGTTCGTACCTTCATAAATCTGGCCGGCTTTGGCATCTCTGAATATGCGCTCCACTAAAAGTTCCGGTTCCAGCCCCTCTACGCCCAGGATGGAGAGCGCTTCGGTGGAGACTTTCATGGCGGCATCGGTGGCGGTGGTTTTGGCCATCGCTGCCAGGGTGACATCGGCGCTGCCTCTATCGACCGAAGCTGCCGCTTGATAGGTCAGCACCCGAGCTGCCTCTACGGTGATGGCCAGGTCACCCACGATGGCGGCCAGGCCATTGATGCTTTCATCGATGACTTGCTCTTGATATCGTCTTCTCAGAACTTTGATCAGGGCGTCAAGCGCTCCCTGGGCCCAACCGGTAGCCTGGGCGGCGATGGTCACCCGGCCTTTGGCCAGGGAGGAGAGGGCGACTTTTCTACCTTCCCCGGGTTCTCCCAGCATGTTCTCCGCCGGCACGACACAGTCGTCGAAGACGAGTTCACAGGTAGAGTAGCCGCGCATACCCAGCATGTCGAATTTCTGCCCGATTTGAAAACCGGGGAAGTCACGCTCTACGATAAAGGCGGTGATGCCGTGGTCCCGTTTGGTCGGGTCCCCTGCCATCGGTTTATGAGCGTCACCTAATACTTTTGCCATAACTATGTAATAGTCGGCGGAAGCACCACTGGTGATCCAGGTCTTGGCTCCGTTGAGCAGATAGTTCTCCCCGTCGAAGCGTGCTGTGGTCTTGAGGGCAGCTGTATCGGAGCCGGCATCCGGTTCGGTAAGACCGAAAGCGGCCAGGTATTTGCCGGTGGAAGAAGGGGGCAGATATTTTGCTTTCTGCTCTTCGCTGCCGAAGCGATAGACCGGCTCCTGGCAGAGAACATGAACTCCAAGAGAGCTCATAATGGGCACGCAACGGCGGGCGAACTCTTCGTTGACAAGGCAAAAACTTATGTAATCCCCCGCTGAGCCGCCATAGGTATCAGGGAAAGGCAGAGAGCCAAGCCCCTCTTTGCAAGCGGCTTCGAAAAGATCCTTCCTGAATTGATTGTCCCTGTCTGAGGCGATGACATCCTCGAGGCTTAACCTATCGGCAAACGCTTTTGCCTTGTCCAGCCACCGGAGCTGGTTTTCGCTATATCGAGCTCTCAGGTTGGTATCCAAAGTATCGGTAGAAACAGGCTCTGTTTTAAGCATGGTCAAAGGGAGTTCCAGATATAAAACTTCGACGGGATTCGATCTTACATACTTTGATAGAACATATGTAGATCCATAAGAGGAAATTCTACAGGGTCTCTGTCTCTTTTTGCTATCCTTAGGTAAACTCTCTATAAATTCGAGCACTGCGAGCCTTTCACCACGAGCCATTTTAAATGGATACGGCACCAGATACGATAAAACCCGGTTCTCTTCGCGCTGGTGATACCGTCGGAATAGTGGCGCCGTCTTCGCCCATGTTCGAGGACGGACAGATAGAGTTTACTTTTGCCTGGTTGAAGAAACTGGGGCTCAAATGGAAACTGGGCAGACACCTGAAAGATCACCATGGCGATCTGGCCGGTGTGGATGAGGCCAGGCTGGAAGACTTTCACGAGATGTGGGCGGATAAAGAGGTTAAGGCGGTATTCCCTATCCGTGGTGGCAATGGCAGCGTGCGCTTATTGCCTCATATAGATTTCGAGTTGATTCGAAATAATCCAAAGGTTTTAATCGGCTTCAGCGATATTACCGGACTGCTTTTGCCCATTAATCAAAAGACCGGTTTGATAACGTTTCACGGTCCCACAGCCGGCTCCTTTTTCGATAGCGAGTACACTTTCAATAATTTCAAGCGGGCTCTTTTTGATACGAATCCCATTGGTGCCATAGAGGATCCCGATGATGGCGACAATTTTGCCCCGGAATACCCGCCCTACAGGCTGGTCTTGAAGGAAGGCGAAGGAGATGGTCCCCTTGTAGGAGGTTGTCTTACCCTGATCAGGCAATTGATGGGCACCGAATACGAAATCAACACCGACGATAAGATCTTCTTCTTCGAGGATGTCGGCGAAGAACCCCACGCCATCGATCAGATGGTTACTCAGCTTTTGCTGGCTGGTAAGTTCGATAAGGTCAAAGGTGTTGTTATCGGCGAGTGTTTCGATTGCAAACCTGGAAAGAGCAGAAGAAACAGGCTCAATCTCAATTTCAGTATGGAAAGGATGCTGAAAGAGAAGCTCTCCCATCTTGAGGTACCGGTGGTTTATGGCATGCGCTTCGGTCATTCCCGATGCAAGTTCACTATACCCATAGGTGCAAGAGCCCGTTTGAAAACCGATGGCGAAACTTTCTGTTTCGATATCTATGAGGCTTGTCTTTCATGACCGCAGCAATCAAGCCGAGAGCCCTTAAAAAGGATTCGGTGGTCGCTCTTCTGGCGCCGTCATCGAGACCACCCAGTCCGGTCGAGGTCAATAGATGTAAGGCCCTGGTCGAGAAAATGGGTTTTAAGGTCGTCGTCGGCAAGCATGTACTCGATGCCCACGGCTATATGGCCGGCACCGATGCGGCAAGACTGGCGGATTTGAACGAAGCGATAGAGGATGATTCGATAGAAGGAATATTCATGCTCTGCGGCGGATATGGTGCCTTGAGGCTTCTACCCGAGATTAATTACCGGCACCTCAGTAAAAATCCCAAAGTGATAATCGGCTCCGGCGACTGCACGGCAATTTTACTCGCCGTGCATAAGATGACCGGTGGGATGGTCGTCTTCTACGGACCAAATCTGAACGAAGTCGTTGACAAAAGAGGCTTCGAGCTCGTAAAAGAGGCGGTCTGCACCAGAGGCAGCCTTACCGCCATCGAGCCGAATTTCGATTTCAACTCCCCGGAGCATGATCTGAAGTCTTATTGCCACTCTTCTATAGAAGAGGATGTGGAGGGAGTTTTGCTGGGAGGCAATCTTACCTCCCTGGTGTCATTGATGGGCACCGCTTACCAGATTGAGACCGAATCCAGATTGCTTTTCTTGAACGACAATAAAGAGCGAAACGACATTCTCGATCGCTGGTTGACCAATCTCACCGTCTGCGGTGCCATGCAAGCCGCTGCCGCCGTCATCTATGGAGAATTTCATGATTGCTATCAGCGTGGCGCCTATTCTATGCATTCTATTTATGAGCTTATCATAGAGCGGATGGATAGATTGCAATCACCATATGCAGTGGGCTTCCCTCTGGGAGAAGGTGGACGTCCCTCGGTTTTGCCTATAGGCATTAGAGCCAGGCTGGGTAAAAACAACGCTGGTCTGACCTTCCTTGAAGCCGCGGTAGAAAGCGATTGAGGCAACTCTCTCAATTCAGTTATGGCTGTCGGCGCTCAATAAATTGGCTTCAAGAACGCTTCTATCTCCTTCTCTGGCGCTTTTAATGGCAAGAGGGATCATTCTTTCGATGTCACCGGCGATGATGCCTGCCTCACCCAGCTCTTCCGCCAGGATGTCTCCGGCCCGTCCATGAAGGTAGGCACCGGCCACCGCTGCTTGAAAGGGCTCTACTTTCTGGGCGAGCAAACCGCCAATCAATCCGGAAAGCACATCGCCGGCGCCGGCAGTGGCCATACCTGGATTACCCGTGGGATTGATGAACACAAGACCTTCCTCGTTTGCCACCACGGTCATAGCGCCTTTCAGCAGAACTGTGCAGGAGAATTTTTTTGCCGCTTCCAGTGCCTTCGTGATTCGATCGTTTTGAATTTCTGCCACCGAGCAATTCATCAACCGGGCCAGCTCTTTTGGATGTGGGGTTATAACACAGTTGGCACTGTTCTCTCCAAGACCAGAGCCGTAAAGAGCAAGCGAGTTGAGAGCGTCTGCGTCGATTATGCAGGGTTTGGTGACTTCCTGGATAAAGCCGCAGATCATCTTGGCGGTCTCTTCTATGGTGCTGATGCCCGGACCTATTATGAGCGCATCAACCTTATCCGCCAGCTCCTTTAGACCATCCAGGGCTTTTTGAGAAAAGCTACCGGAGGCGGTGGCAGGCATGATACTGGTAATTAGTTCGAGGGCCGTGGGCTCATGCCTGCCCGTGTCGGGTATCGCCATGTAACACAGACCGGCACCGCTCTTGAGGGCGCTCAATCCAGAAAGGGTAGCGGCCCCCATCATGCCTCGGCTCCCTGCAATGCAGGCTACATGACCGAATGTGCCTTTGTGGGCATCCAGTGGTCTCAGGGGCAGCATCTCCCGGACAATCTCCACTGTAGATAGATTGATATCCGGTGAAACTTCGGGCAACTCGGGAAGCCCTATATCGACAATGGTCAGTCCGCCTTTGATGGTATTGCCGGGATAAATCAAAAGACCTGGTTTGAGATAGCCGAATGTCACAGTCTCGTCTGCTCTAACCGCCGTTCCCATTATTTGTCCGGTATCGGAGTTGATACCGGACGGAATGTCTATGCTCAACACCGGCTTGCCGCTTCTATTGATACTCTCTATCACGCGGCGATAGAGACCTTCTACCGGCCGATCGAGACCGGTGCCGAACACGGCATCCACTATAAGAGCGGCATCGAGAAAGAGGCTGTCGGCTTCCAGATCCAGACCGTCCAGATCATCGTCATCATCATCATCATTACTTTCCGGGTCGATTTCGAAATGGGATTCTCTCAAGGAAGAGATGAAATCCACCGGTACAGCCAGATTCTTTAGAATAGTCAGGTTATTGTTGGATTCGCTCGTTGAAAACTCCATATTGCCTGGCTCTTTCTCTTTTCGCGTCAATACCAGGACCTCACAAGGAATGCCCCAGAGTTTAAGATAGCGAGCGACAACCAATCCGTCTCCGCCGTTATTGCCGGTACCGCAGACGATGGTGACCGTCCCCGGTCTCTCCTGCCAGATCCTCAAAGCGCGAATGGCGGCAGCCCGCCCGGCTATTTCCATTAAGACCTGACCCCAGTTATTGCCGCACTGGCTTATCCATTCGGACTCGAGTTGCCTGATCTGGGCGGTTGTCGGAATTCTCATCGATATGACCGTTATCTGGTAAAGGAGACAAAGAGAAAAAGCAATAGAATAGCAGAAACAAGCATTTATTTGACTGCTTGCGTCTTGCCTATCTTGACTTTCTGTTCTTGACTGTGGAATTTGGCGGCGAGTTGAGCTGGGGCTCTTCGAAATAGATAAACGGCTTGACCAGTCTGTGATACTGGTTCAGAGTTATGGCTTTGTGATAGAGCAGATACCAGTAGTACTCTATATATTGACTTCTTCTGTCTTTGATGTCGTAGATGCTCCATAAAGGCAGCTTGATCTGCAGGGCGACTCCATTGCGGCGGATGTCGAAAACCTTCATCTGCCCTCTTTTACCGGTGATGCGGAAGAAGACGCGGTCGATGGGCATGCCTCTGATAGGCTCTCCATCGACCTTTTCGATTACATCGCCGGCTTTCAGTCCGTAGCGGGCTGCCGGTGTTCCTTTCAACACAGTATGCACCATCCAGGGGCCCATGACATAGGCAATCAGCAAAATACCGGTGGTTCCATGGTATCTGACCCCGCGCAGCACCAGAAGCCTGTGCTTTTCTGTCTCCGACATAGCTTTCTGCTTACTGAGATGCAACTCGGTCTGATCTATCCGTCCGGTAAGTGAATCCAGCTTCTTCTCACTCTCTTGATCGGTTTTCGGGACCAGGGGCAGTAAGACCGGATCTGATTCCGAATCAGCCTCTTCCGATTTAAGATAGCCCTGGAGCGTGGTCGCAGTATCTTGCTTGCTCTCCGACTTTTTCTCTGATTCTTTCTCTACCTCCAGGTCCGGGAACCATAAGGGGGCTTCGAAGTCGAAGATAAGTCCCCGGGGTTCTGCCGGCGCCAATAGATAGTTGCCGTCACAGGATAGGACTTCTTCCTCTTCTCCTTCTTCTTTCTCCTGGAGCGGGCTGGCAGCAGCCAGCGGCATAAACAGGGATATTAATAGAAGCACTGTCAGCGGTGCTCTAGAAAAATATTCTTTCCCAGATGAGTCGACCCCGGGCATTTAGACCTTTATGCAGCGGGCCAGGTGATTGGCGGCTTTGCTTTCCAGGTTTGGAACCGCCGCGAGGCAGTCCTCTTCCTTGAGGGGGCAACGGGCGGCGAAGCGGCAACCTTCGGCCAGGTCTACCAGGCTTGGCGGTTGACCTTCGATGGGCTTCAACCTTTTCGAGTCGGGTCTGGGAACCGATTCCATCAAGCCTCTGGTATAGGGATGTTTCGGATTCCGGAAGATCTCTTCGACCTCGGCGTTTTCCACCACCGCTCCTGCGTACATAACCGCCACTTGATCGCACATTTCCGCCACAACGCCAAGGTCATGGGTGATGAGGAGAATCGACATATTCCGTTCTTTGCGGATTTCCCGCATCAAATCGAGAATCTGGGCCTGGACCGTGACATCGAGGGCCGTGGTGGGCTCATCTGCAATAAGCAGGCGGGGATTGCATGATAGCGCCATGGCGATCATGACCCGCTGTCTCATTCCCCCCGAAAACTGGTGGGGGTATTCGTCTAAGCGCTCAGCGGCCTGGGGGATTTTTACCTGTTCGAGGGATTCTATGGCTCTTTTGCGAGCCTCTTTGCGATCGACTTTCTGATGAAGCTCGATCGCTTCGACTATCTGAGACCCTATAGAATAGACCGGATTGAGCGAGGTCATCGGATCCTGGGGTATGAGACCGATTTGATTCCCTCGAATAGATCTCATCTCCTTCTCGGAGAGACTTAATAAGTCTCGACCGTCGAATATAATCTCACCCGATTGAATCCGTCCCGGAGGAGGGACCAGGCGAAGGATGGACAGCGATGTGACCGATTTGCCGCAGCCTGACTCCCCGACCACACCCAGGACCTGAGCGGGGTCGATGGAGAGATCGACGCCGTCCACAGCCCTTGCCAGACCCTGGTCAGTGGAGAAGACTGTCTTAAGCTGCTTTATCTCCAGTAATGGCATCTATAAAATACTAAACGGTATATACTGAGTCCGAAATTACCGGCTATCATGTCAGATAGGGTTAGACAGGTCAATTATTGGCTTCTGGCAAGCCCCCTCTTTCCCAATTCGACCCGGACCTGATTAAATAGAGTATAAGGTTAAAAGCGAATGTCATCCGATTCGGAAAAAACGAAAGATATCCATGTCCTGCAGCTCCTGACCAAACTGGTCAGAGAGACTGACAGGCTGGTTCGTCTGGCCGATGATATCGACACCCATGCCACGACTCCCCAGGCCAAAGCGGCGTTTAATCTAATCGGCTCCGAGGTGGAGACCATACTCTCTGCCATAAATTCCTCTCTGGAGCCACTTTTCCGTTTATACGAACTGGATCCTGGCATGCGTGAACTGGCTGCTAAACGAAAAGAGAACGCCGAAGTCAATTTTGAAGGTCCCAATGTCACCGACGAGAGCTACGATGAAGAGGCTCTATGGGCTGACGTCAAAGAGAATTCCTGACCAGTTTTAATTTGAATATCGATCTGACACTGCATCTGGTAGCTCATTCAAAAATGAGAGGATGTTTAAGAAAAGATTGAGATTGAGTCAACTACGGAACAACTCAAAACCCCGACAGTCTCTAGGTTCGGTGGATTTGATCGTGAGGCTGACTGGGTCGAAAGCGAATCAGAAAACTTCGAAACTTTTAGTACTTCACCCGGAGGGAATCATGAAAAACCAGGTACACAAACGAAAAAATCAATTCGATTACGATTCCTCAGACGATGAGATCATGTTCGATGCCGAAGAAGACTTCGAGCTGGATGTCGATGAAGATAGTGATGATGATGGCGACGTCAGGTTCGCCACCGATGAATTCGAGATTTTCGACACGAAAAAGAGAAAAGCCAACCAACAATCGAATCTGAATCTCGAGCCTGGCAGAATGAAACAGCCCGAAACAGATTCGCTCAAGGTCTACCTCAAAGAGATCGGTCGGACCGATTTGCTTTCTTTTGATGAAGAGATAGAACTGGCTAGAGCCGCGCGCAAAGGCGATATCATGGCTCGCCAGCGCATCGTAAAAGCTAACCTCCGGTTAGTGGTTTCGATTGCGAAAAAATATCTCAATAAAGGTCTGAGTATGCAGGACCTCATTCAAGAAGGTAACCTCGGTCTTTTGAAAGCCGTCGATAGATTCGATCCGGAATTAGGATATCGCTTCTCTACCTATGCGACCTGGTGGATAAAACAGGCTGTCACCCGGGCCCTGGCGGACAAGTCGAGAATGATCAGGCTGCCTGTTCATATGAATGAACTGCTGATCAAAGTCAAAAGAGCGATTCGCAAACTCAATCTGGAGCAAGGCAGACCGCCTTCTCCCGAGGAGATTGCCGATTATCTCAAAGTCGATCTCGAGAAAGTTCAACTTGTATTGAACACCTCGAAGCGTCTCTACTCGCTGGATGCTTCGGTGGGCACCGAGTACGATAGCACCTTCGGAGATCTACTGGAGGACAATGTCCAACCTCTGCCCAACGAGATGACCGCCATGGGACTGCTTAAAGAGGATGTTCAGAATCTACTCTCGAGTTTGAACGAACAAGAAAGAGCAGTGATCGAGTTGAGATACGGACTTAAAGGCGAAGCCCCTATGAGTCTGACCAGAATCGGCAGCGTAATCGGTGTAAGCAAAGAGAGAGCTCGACAGATCGAGTTGAAGTCCCTGCGTAAGCTGCGGAACAATAAAAGCACAAGCGAGTTGAAGTGCTATATCAGCTAGAGTTGTTAACTCTCAAATCTGGAGGAGCCGGTTTTTACTCGAAACCGGCTCTTCATGTTCTTAATGATATCCTTAAAATTTATCTGGCTTCTCAGATCGTGGAATCTCAGTAATGAAGATGTATACGGAGGTAGAGCTCTGGATCCGGGCGCGCAATCACCCTTAAGTAGTATGCCGAAAGGCTTCTATTTAAGCCATAAAAAGATTATCGTATTGATTCTGGCAAAGTGGGGATTCGGATTTGTTCGCGTGGAAAGATGTCGATTTTACTCCCCAGAAAGTCGACACCAGGCAACTGGAAAAACTGGAAAAACTGGCAAAACAGATCGTTTCGGCAAGCAAGCGCCCCTGGACGATCATGGAGGTCTGCGCCGGTCAAACCAGGACCATGCTCGAGCATAAACTAGATCAGATCATTCCCGAAAATATCAATCTGGTTCATGGACCGGGATGCGCCATCTGCGCCACGCCACTTTCTAAAATCGATAAGGCAATTGAGATCGCCCAGCAAGAAGACGTGGTTTTCTGCTGCTCCGGAGAGTTGCTGCGACTCAAAGGAAGCCGGGTCGATTTGCTGGAGATCAAAGCCGGCGGAGCTGATGTTCGAGCTGTGCCGTCACCTCTCGATTGTCTCGCCCTGGCAAGAAGTGAACCCGATAAGAAGTTCGTCTTTTTCACCATCGGATTCGAAACTAAAGCGGAACTCAATGCTTTATCAGTTTGGCAGGCTCGCCGACTGGGTCTGAAAAATTTCTTCCTGCTATCTTCAATCCCTCTGGTAGTCTCGGTCTGCAACAAAGTATTGAAATCAGGACAGAGCCCGGTTCAGGGAGTGCTCTGCCCTGGCGAAGTCTGCGCAGTCACCGGCTATAGCAATTATGAAAGGGTGGCGAGAAAGTATGATGTTCCTATCGTAGTATCCGGATATGAACCGGTGGATCTTCTCGAGGGGCTGCTCGCCTGTGTCAAGATGCTGGAGTCCGGCAGGACAGACATCAAGAACATTTTTCGGCGAGATGTCACCCGGGATGGCAACAAACAGGCGAAGGCTCTCATCAACGATGTGTTCGAAATGGTCGACAGCGATTGGCGTGGCATCGGAATCGTAGAGAACGGCGCCTACTCCTTAAAAGAAGAGTATGCGGCTTATGATGCCGACCGAGCTTTCCCTCTTACCGTGGAATCAAGACCGGATGCGGAGTTCTGTATCGCCAACCAGATTCTGCTGGGTTTCAAGAAACCGACAGATTGCCCGGCTTTTGGTAAAAGCTGCCGGCCAAGCGACCCCCAGGGCTCGACCATGGTGTCAAATCAGGGCACCTGCTTTACCTATTACAAATTTCTACACGATCAAGAGCACTAGCTCTAATCAGGGCTTGAGCGGCAGGCTGTTGCCTATAACGGCAAAGAAGAATGCCACTCCGGCCAGTATCACCAGGACTTTGTTGCGAGGCATCCCGTGCAGCGCCTCCATGCCCAGCATCTGAAGATAAAGAGAATATCCGAAGACAGCCACACCGATGATGATGCTCAGAATGCCTGATTGCAATCCAAGAACAATAAGGGTAACCTGGCTGTAAGCCATTACCTGAAAGTTCTCTTCTAAAGATTTGGCGCTGCCGTAGAGAGTAAAAAGCTTCCAGACCATGAAAGTTGCCACCGCTGTGAATACCACAGAGGTGAAAACGAATTTAACTGTATAAAAGAGATTCAGGTGGCTGAAACCGGACAGCAAGCCGCCGATGATACTGCAGGCAATCAAAAAAAACGCCGGCTCTATGAAGTTGCCAGGCTCTATCGATTTGGCATAGAACTCTTTCGGATTCAAGGCCACATCCTTTGCCTGGAGCAGAAGCAGCTGAGCAAGGGCCTGGGTGTCCGGATCCTGAACCAGCTTCTCGAATCGCTTGAAATTGGCTTTCTTAGATCGAGAATCAGATTCTAATTCGCTTTCGTCCTCACTTTCCGGATCGTCATAAATTAGACCTTCATCCAAACCAGGACCGCTCTGCTGTTTTTGCGCTAGATCAGGAGCGGGTGCTGCGGCAGGCTGGTTGGTGATGGTAGACCTCACCGAGGCGGTCGGTTGTTGATGGGCGCCTCTTGCCTGATAGACATCGAGATTGGGCTTGCCGACCAGGGGAGGACGGGCATTGGCAGTGCCTCGCGCTTGATCAAGGCTCTCCGCCAGACTGTGAGCCTGGTTTGGCAGGCTGCCGCCATAAGAACTGCTACCACCCAGGGGCTGCATGGGCGCGGGCTGAACTTGCGCTTCAGCCCGCGCTTCATAGCCGGAGTTGCCGCTCTGTCCCCGGGCGGCAGGATTCATCTGCGCCTGGATATGAGAGGCGACGGTCTCAGCCAGGGACTGGTCCTGAGAATGACCAGATTCTTTGAAAAAGGCGTCCTGAGTACTGTGGTTCGCTTTTTGTGCCCGGGGCGCATCATTTCCGAAAAAGTCTGATGATGCCGGTGATGCCGGTGATGCCGGTCTTGCAGGAGAAGCTGAAGCTTGAGATTGAGATGGACCAGGACCAGGCGCTAAATTGCCCCCCTGCATTCTTCTCTGCTGGCTTACCTGATCGTTTACAGGCAGGTTGCCGCGGGATTGTCGTCCTGCATCCCCCCCGGTAAAGCTGTCGAATCCGCTTCCTCCACGTCTTGCCTGGCTTACATTTATCGACCCCTCACTGACCGTGGTGGGCTGAACAGGAACCCCCGGCGCTCCTGCGGTGCGAGGGTCCGGGGGAAGGGCGGCACGATTTGCCACTTCTCCGAGATTGACGCTTATGGCAGGGGATTGATAGTGAGGCTGCCAGTCGCCGGGAGATGTTTCCAATCCCTGGGGTTGAGACATTGCCTCCAGCACGTCGGGATGATGTTGCTGGAAGAAATCTTCCGGGTCGGTATTCAGATTCTCTTCTTCTTCTTGTTCTGGCATCTGTCTCTTTTCTAAGACCTTGTTGTGCTTCTATTTTAGACTAGATAAAAAAGAATGGGCTCTTCTTTCGAAGAACCCAGCCTTTTAAAATCGTCATCTATTTCTAGATTCGGCTCTAGACAGTGGCCAGCTCCTGCTCTGCCTTAAGCCAGTCTTCCACATCCTGACCGTGGGACTCGCCGCGCTCAAGCCAGAGGAAGTAAGCTCTTTCTGCAATTTGCTCCGGGCTGTATTCAGCTTTGACTGCCTTTACGGCAGGCTTTTTGACCGGTGCTTTTGCTTTGGGCTCCGCTGCTGCTTTTGCCTCGGCTTTTGCCTTGGGCTCTTCTTTTACAGGAGCCGGTGCCGGGGACTTGCTGGCTGTTTTTGCCTTTGCAGGGGCTTTGACAGCTTCGCTCTTGGTCGTGGTCGATTTTACAGCTTTTGCAGCAGGGGCTTTGACAGCTTCGCTCTTGGTCGTGGTCGATTTTACAGCTTTTGCAGCAGGGGCTGCTTTCTTAGTCGTTGTGGTTGTTTTTTTCTTCGTGGTCATTGCAAATGATCCTCCTTGGGGGAAATAAAAAATTGAAAGAATTTCAAATGGTTCGGTCGATTCCTTTTTAGATCTTGGTTAGATCTCGATGCCTGCATCTCTGAGGCATTTTTTGATCGCCGGAAGTTGCTCTTTTGCTGCCTCTTCGCCGGCTTTAATACCGCGTACGGCATCATTGCCATCCGTTGACAAGAGCCCGATTCCAGTGACATCAGGATGAATAGTGACACAAGCTTGTTCTGCCATCGGTCGATCGAGGTTTCTAAGCTGCAGGGTCACTATTCGTTTGCTTACCGCCCCTACATGGCGGAAATCGTCCATGGGCACTTTTTTGAAGTGCTCATCTATGTTAACCGCGATGATGACGTCGGCACCGAGCTTCTTAGCCTGGGCGACGGGGACGTTCTCGGATATGCCACCATCAACATAAAGGTGGCCATCTATCTCGACAGGCTTTCTCAACCCTGGTACGGCAGAGCTTGCCTGCATGGCGTATCCGATGTTACCCCGGGTCAGGGAGACTACCTCCCCGCTTACGAGGTCCACCGCGACAGCCGCATATTTGATCGGGAGATTCTCGATCTTCTTTTTGCCTTGCGGCATTCTTTTGAGAAGATACTTACGGAATTTGTTTCCGTAATAGAGACCGTCGTAGGGATGCCTTCCGATTAACCTCGGGGTGATCATAATCGGTGCAGCGGCTACTCTCACCTTGAGTGACACGGTCATGAAGGCTTTCATGAGAGAAGAATCGAGGAACATTTCCTCAATCTCCTTCACCGGCATCCCGGCGGCGTAGAATCCGCCTACAATAGAGCCGATGCTCGTGCCCACGACCATGTCGAAGGGAATCTTCTCTTTTTCAAGAACCTTCAACACTCCCACATGACCGGAGCCACGTCCGCCGCCGCCACCAAGAACCAGAGCCAACACAGGTTTACCGTCCGGTCTCTTATAGACGGTGTGGTCGGAGTCGGGATTTCCTCCCTCTTCATCTTCCGAGGTTCCGGCGCTCTCTTTGTCATTTGCCTTCGAAAATGACTCGTCGCCGAGATCACTTTCGTCGTCGGCTTCTTCGTTCGAATCGGCCTCTGTCCTGGTCTCTGTTTCGGCATCGACCGGAGCGTCAGCTTTGTCGTTTTCGGAAGCTTCAGTAGCCTTAGAAGAAGTCGTCTCTACCTTTTTAGCAGACTCGTCCTCTTCCTGGGCGAAGGTTGCGACGCAACTGAACTGAAAGAAGAATAGAAAAGCCAGCAATATCGAAATACGCGCATTAACGGCTTTGTCATCTTTTCTGGAAGGAGTTTTCACTACATCTACCTCTAATGTAGAGCTGGTGGTTTTAACCACGGACGCTGATTTCTCTTTGCGAGAAGGGCTTATTTTACCCCAGGATAGGCTCGGGGAGTAATGAAATAGCCCCTGGCGCTTAACGATCACCCTTTATCCTTCATGAAGTAGAGCTTAAGAAAGTGCGGATTGGATACAGGTTGCATATTCATCGCCCCGACGATCGGTACTGTATTTGGTAGCTTATTAGGGGCAAGTTTATCCTTAGACATCCTCTTAGGGTCGAGCCTGGGCTGATTGCAGCCGGATTCGATTTGAGCGGAGCTTGGTATCAATGAAAGCGGATGATAATGTCGACCGAGAGCAATGGATGCCAAGGGGGCGTTTGGATTAAAGCCGAGAATTTAAGTTGAGGGTTAAAAGCTTTTCCTGTCTGGTTTTCCGATGAGTTATCCCAAAGTAGTACCAGCTTTGATGGCTGATTTTTCTTGTGCGATTGGACTTTCTGCTGCATAATGAAGTGCGAAAAGAGCCATCAATCGAGAGGTTTCATCACCATCCTCGATCCGTAAATCGAAATATGATCTATATACTCTGGTTATCTAATGGGTTTAAAAAACATAGTTCTGGGACGTAAAAATCAGCCATTGCCCGACTTTACCGAAAGTACCGGGCGGTTACCAGGCATCGCTCTGCCCGCCGGCAGCGTACTCGAAAGAGTAAGCTCGGGAGGCAGCATCTCCTCCGGCTATCGTCAGCTTGCCAAAAACACAACCCTGGCAGGTCGCGATGCTCATCGATGCTTTACCGGTGAGAGCGGACCGAGAGTTAGTTCGAGCCGACTTCGTATGGTCTCTCGTCTGCGTAAAAAAGAGCGTTTCATGATCTGGCGCAGCGTCTGGTCGGATCTTGTCAGATACTTCATGACCGGCTTCACCAGGGCAAGCTACGGGTTTTTCTTCTACCGGGATGATATTGCCGCCAGTGCGGTCCGCTTTCGCAGTCGCTAACTAAAGAAAGCCTTGTCTGGTTTTATCTTCTGAAGCCTGTAAGAGTGTCCAGCAAATAATAGCGGACAGCTCTGAATTCCTCATACATGAGGGTTACGAGAACAGATAATGCCAGTACTGCAACCAGCGTGTAGAACATTACCGTGTACATTTTCGATCAAATGCCTCTCGGGGAGCTAATCAACAATAGTTAGAATCTCACCGAGCGGTTAATGCTTGGTTAAGGCCGAATGGCGGTTATATGAATCCTTTTTAGTGTTTTAGCACTGTTTCAGCGAATTCGAAGTTCTAGTGGTGATCGCAACAACGGCGAACCTGGCGCATATTGAGAATATGGGTGGTCACAAGCGTCAGGTTTCCGGCGATGACCACAGGTAATTCCACCTCTTCGAGGGCGAAGTGATGGCTGAAATAAGAGCCGATCATGACCAGTCCGACACCAAAGATCATGCCGGCGAGGATTTCGACCCTTTTGTGCTTCCAGTATCCGGGCACGATGGCGAAAAGAGCGAAGGCGATTATGGCGCTGCCCAGCCAGATATGGGATTCGTGGCTGTCCAGGAACTTGAGCCCTAGAAAAGGCAGAATCGCAATAAGAAAAGGCATTGCCAGGCAATGAATAAGACAGAGTACCGAGGCGGCGATGCCCAGATTATCGAGAGAGAGCACGGCTCGGGAAAAACCGCTTTGCTCATGAGCATGTTCGCTTGACTGGGGAGGTTGAGCCTGGCTGGGCTCGTGATCGTGACTACAGCAGGAACCTACTTCTGTTTCTGCTCCAACGTTTTTCTCTTCAGGCATACCGTCTTTTATCCCAGTGTTTTTGATCACAACGCACACCTTTATATTTGTAACACGTATCTATTGAACATATAGAAGTGCTGTCCCGGATGTGCAAATGGCTACTTCTTTGACTTGGAGCCTTTGCTGCAGTCACTACAGATGCCGAAAATCTCGAGAATATGTCCTCTGACCTCGAATCCGTACTTTGCTTTGATTCCGCCTTCCAACTCTTCTATAAGGCACTGGTCGAGATGTACCGAGTTTTTGCAGGCGTCGCAGACCAGATGGTGATGGTGTTCTCCAGGTTTGATCATCTCGTAACGACGCTCACCGTCACCGAGTTCGACCGTCTGCACCAGACCCATTTTAACCAGAGATTCCAGAGAGCGATAGACCGTGGTCAAGCCCGGCGGCTTTTCCTCGGTCGTGCGCATTTTTCCGTGGATATCCTGGGCGCTAGATAGATCGTCTACCGTCTCCAGCACTTCCAGAACCTTTTTACATCCCTTGGTCAGTCTCACTTTCCGTACCTTCTTGTACCTTGCTATGTACTGTTTTTATACCTGCTCTATAAGCAAGATTGCAATAAGCATAACAGTCGAGGCACTATTATTTCAGCGATTTTAACCGGACTTATAAGGGATTTAGAATCGTTTGCGGTTCTCTTTCTTCACTCTTTTCAATATTTTCTGCCATATATTAATACGCTCAATCTTCTTGCCGGTGGCTAATTCACTGAGCGCCACGGAAACTTCTTTCCAATCTGCATAGCGCTTAGCAGGATCTTTCTCGAGCAATTTCAGCACCACCTTTTGAACATCATCCGGAATCTCGTACTGTCTGCGAAATCTAGCCCTGGTCTCATCGGTGTGCTGCTTGACCGCTTCTTTGAGGTCTCTTGCTCTGAATACCGGTTTACCCGTTATCGAATGGAAGAGAACACAACCGAAGGAATAAATCTCTGCCTTTTGATCCGGAGGAAGCTGATTGCACTCCTCCGGGCTCCAGTAGAAAGCGTCTATACAGGTATAGTTTCGACCGACCTTGGTTGGCTGCTTGATATTGTCCTCGCAATATCTGGTGATACCATAATTGGTGAGTTTGCCGATTGGAATTCCGTCGGCTGTCTGATCGCTTTCCATAATCATGAAGGATCTCGGTCTTATCGCTCCGTGGGTCAAAGAGAGCTCATGAAGGGCCTGGACAGCCTCGCAATATTGTTCGAAAAGAGCAAGCGCCACAGGAAGATCGAGAAAGCCTTCTTCTTGAATAACGTGTTCGAGATGCCTTCTGCCGGGAGGTTCCATGAGCAGATAGAGCCGTCCTTCCTTTGTGAAGCCGGTATCGTATACAGTGAGAAGATGGGGATGATTGAGGGACGCGACCAGCTCCGCCTCGGCGATTTTAGTCGATCCTACAGGCTCCCTTGCCGTGGGGCGTTTTTCTACCTTTAATAGAAAACGCTTAACTAAATCGGCATCTTTTACATAGACCGCAATGTAATCATTGCAATGGAAGAGGATATCCTCCACTTCATAATGCTGAGGCAGCTCTCGGTCTAGCCATTCTTGAACGCTCTCTTCTCGACCGGCTTCGGTGGAGATGACCGAAGGGTCTATAAGCTCCGGCGTCCCTTGGCTACCGCTGTTGTCTCGGCTAGCTCTGTTATCGCTACTATAGCTACCTCTACTGCTGCCGCTACTGTTACTTCTACGGTTTTTCGATTGACCACATTCGGGACAGCGATCCTCGCCGGTTTCCGAATCGTCTTCCGTCTTTTCTCTTGACATTGAGGTGCCAGGCATTCCACAAAGGTCGCAGGTGGCGACGATTCTTAGATCCGGTGTCGGATCCGAATCTGAATTTGAATTGTCCTGGCTGTCGCTCATAACTCGAAAAGATAGGTAGAACCCTATAATGATCCTGAATTCTCTATTGATGATGATAATTTACAAAGCACAGCCAGGCAACCTCATCCTGAGAGATAGAGGTCTTTCGTGCCTGGCGTGTCTGATATCGAGGGACTTGGCATCCAGGAGGTCCACTTTGTCCTTAAAGATTCCAACCAGGGTGTACTAGATGCCGGAGAGGCATGGTAAACTTCTAAATCCTTGACGGGGGCGGTTAGCTCAATTGGTGGAGCACTTCGTTTACACCGAAGGGGTTGGGAGTTCGAGTCTCTCACCGCCCAAGTTTCTTCTCACTCTAACAAGACAAGATTTGAGCAGCGGGTTCTTCCAGAGACTCGTTATTTTTGTTTTTTGAGTTTTAGCTGCTGACACTGACTCGATTCAGCACATCGTGTCTCTCAAAACATTCCTAAATAGAGGCGACTCAGCCGAGGCAGTATTCAGTTGTTCCATTATTCTTGTCCTTGCGAATAGTTCGCTGTTGGACCCTGCTCAGTCAGTGACGTGTTAAAGGCAGGGTGTTGAAAAAAGATGATTGAAGAAAAATAGCTGCAGCGAAAAGCGAGAAGGTGGTTTAGCAGTTTGAACAGAAGCGTATCTGCAGATAGGCTCTGGGTTGAATCAGGTCGCTAATTGTCAACCTTCATGAAAGACTGTGGGGGTGCGTGTTTGTTCCCACAATTCCAATTCTATACTCCCAGGTGCATTTTTGTACTGGGGAAAAGGATAGGTTTTTACTTGTTGTAAAGAAGCGTTTGGGCTGGCGGTCTTCAACGAGATCAGAATGTTCTATTGATGGCAAGCTGGTGAATTAGTAACAGTAGAGAAGCTGCACTACCAATAAAATAGGCGATGCGGTTTCTCTTTCATAGTTTTGGATCGCTTTTCGTCAGCTGTGGCTAGTTCGATTTTGCCGGATTTTCTCAACACTCGGGCCCTTTCAACATAATATTTGGGGCGGTCAGGAGCAATCTTTATGGCAGAGTCGAAGTCTGCAACCGCCTTGTCCAGCTCACCCAGTTTGTCATAACAGAGCCCACGATAATAATACGCATCGGCACTTTCCTTTGGGCTTGTGCCGTGTTGGAGGCCAGTCGTAAGAGGAAGGATTGCCTCCTTGTATTCTCCTAAGTGATAGAGACTGGCTCCGATTACGCGCAGGTCGTCTTTATCTAACGACCAGAAGCTGTTTGGAATTGAGCTTGCTTTTTCTGCAGCATCTATTGCCTGCTTGTATTGACCTGTTTGTAAATAGGCTCTAGCTTTTATCAAGTGTGTCATCGGTTCGTTCGAGTTTAGTGAAAGTGCCCTTTCACAGTCCTTCAGCGCTTTATCGTACTCTCCGACTCTCTCGAAATATCGTGCTCGTTCCGCATATACATCGGCACATTTTGGATCAAGAGCGAGAGCTTTCTGATAAAGAGAAAGGGATTTCGAAGACTCCAAATACCTCGCGTTATCGAGAAGCGCATCTATTTTCTGGTTGCCGGTATCCGGCCACTTACAGTGAGCGGGCTGAGATAGTGTGAGCACCAGTAGAAGGGCGAAGGGTAAGAATTGCTTGACCAAAGAAAACATGCTTACTTATTCTCCGTTCTTTTTCTCAATAATTAAGTCATTAAAGTTGTCGTTAAATTGCTTCCATGTCAGTGTGAAGATTCTAGGACGCAAGGGGAGCGTGTCTCTGATCGTAATTCCATTGCTATCAAAACCGGTAACCACATAAGCATGATGATCATGAATACCCATTTTGTGCAGCATGGGTTCCGGAGCTCCTTTGATTCCGGCAAGTGCGATAGCTCCAACTTTCTGAGCTTCAGAAAGAGCGTCGCGGAGAAAGTCTTCATTCATAAAGACCTGTGGATTAAGAGCTCGCCTCGTGGAAATCTTCTTCACGTCGTGACCTGTGAGAAATTTGATACCGTCGCCATAATTATCACTACCGAATTTGGTGGCTTCTGACTGAATGGGCAATTGATCGGAGGGAGAGCGCTGTTGGTTGAGGTACTGACCATAAGCTTTTTCGATAACAGCGGGTAACAGAAAACCCTGATCGGTCGATGAGCCAATCATCTTCTCACCAGCAGTCAGCCTAGAAACAGTTAAAGGTTTTGTCTTATTGCCAGGAAAGGTGACAGTGTAACTCCCATCTTTGTTTTCCTGAACCATCTTAGACAGCGCGACACGCCCCTCTGACCTTCTTGCCATGCCAATCATGGCAGACATTAGAGGGCACGAATCAGGAAAATTTTGGTGAATCGCATCGGCATCTAGCTCTTTAGGATTTTCCGGTTTCAGATCGTTTGCCCTGGAGCGAACTAACATACTCTCTGCATGTTTAAATGCAAATTCTCCTTCTTCAGCACGAGGGCGCATATTGAACGTGTACAAGAGAGCAGCGTTTAAGGCTATATTCTCGGGAGTATTTGATTTGCAGATGATTCTGGCATAGTCTACTTGGGTTGGCTTGTGACCCAGCTCAACGGTAAGCTGGTCTTTAAACTGTTTAAGCTCCGCTTTCCAGGACTGTGCGTCTTTGGGGTAATCGTTAACCTTTGAGGCAATTTGCCGATCACCGGATGGCTCCCAGGTCAGGCTATCTCTACTCATCGAGAAATTCTCGAAATCTGATTTAATGTCTTCGAATTGTTGCATCTGCTCCAGGTTTGGAATAGTGGGTGGTATGTTGGAAGCAAGAAGCTGATCATTAGAGTAGTCCTGCCCACCGATCCGGAACATGTTATCAGCTCTATCAATCGCGGGACTGTCAGCGGCAGCAAGTCCGTTATATCGTGAGAAAGATTCAATTAGTCTTTTTACTGTTTCTGCTGCTTTTTGTTGTGCTTTCGGAATCTTTGGTATCACTTCGGCTGTCTCTTGCAGAAATTGAACGAAAGAGTCTGGCTTCGCCAATTCTTTGAGTTCTCCAGCGGCTACATTTAAACCAAAACCTGCCGATATGTCAGCCATCACATGCATCTGATCGCCTGGTGTCAGGCTGTCATACCATTTGTTAACGGCATTGCCGAGATCCTGAAATGGACGCCGGTAATCTACGTTCTGTTGAACACCGGCTGAATATTCGTCACTTTTAATCCAGAGTTTGATTCCTCCGACCAGGGCTTTTCCTATGTAATCTCCTGCGATTCCAGCTGTATCTTGCATGCGCTCGGGATTGAACATCAGATCCCGTTCGAATTCGAGAATCCCCCAAAAGCTTTTTCCTGCTGCAAAAACCATATCCGCCGGTAAATCTATAGCGTCTACATAATTCTGGACGTTTTTCGTCAAGACATCATCTGTGGTATCAAGGCTAGCATGCTCGTCTATTTGGCTACCATTTTGAAAAGCTGCAATTAACCCGGCTTGCATCTCCGGTGTCATTAAGGCCATGAAATTTGGTGGCAGCATCGCCTCCAACATGCCTTTCTTTTCCATCCATTTAAGGGTTCCCTCACCTTTTCTCTCATTTAGGTCTGCTTCTGATTTACAAGGATCTATAGCTTGCAGGTTCTCAGCCAATGACACAGTCACATCTTCCGGCACCATTGGCAAAAGACCGGCCCCTGTGTGGACAATGCCCTTTTCGTGATCCTCCAATTCCATTATTTTCTGGCTCACTATTGGAATCTCTTTGCCAATTCTCGGAACCAGTAAATCACTGGCGGACTGGTCTATTTTCTGATACTCCTGTGTCCTATCATGAATCTTTTGATTCTTTTCGTTGTTAAGCCCGACTTCTTGATTGCTTACTTCAGATGATTTCCCCACTGTTGAATCAAGTGCAGTTTCTTCCGGTTTAAACTTTTCTACTCGATCAGTCACTTGTCAGAAGTCTTTCCATGAGGTCCTTTTCTAGTATACCCCTGTCCTCATTTTCCAGACCTTTCGGCGTTCCATCGAGCATTAATGGACCATAAAAATGCGTTCGTGTTCAGCAGTTTTCAGCTGAAAGTTGCTGTTCATGCGCTGCGGCTCTCCTTTTGAGAAGTGGAGCATAAAAATAGAGAGCTTTGTTGATCACGTCGGTGCTTTCCGCACCGATAGACATCTTATCTCGTTTCAGCTCTAGAACTTGTTTCTCAAGAGTTTCGATCTTTTCCTGGTTCGGATAGTCAGCATCCATTTCTTTCGCCAATTCCTTCGAACAAAATGCTAAAACCTCCGTCAATACTTCGACGGCTACTTCGCAATCGATTTGCATCTCGTCAATCGCTTTCTGTATCAGTGGTTTGGCGATCATGTGGGAAACAACCTTCTAAGGAAAAGCTCCATCTACCTTATATGATTTAGATCTGGTTTTCAAGGAGTGATCCTCGAAAACGCCCACAACGGGTCAAGTTGATCCAGTTAGAGTCTATGTGTCTCTCTCAGAGCTTCTTTAACAGCGTGGATACATGGGCGGCGCGTCGCTTGAGTGGTTTTCTATCTATCGGTGCTCTCAAGTCAAAAGCATAGGCTGGTTCCAGAATGACCTTTTGAAAGCGCTCGTTCGCTGACAACCCGGGCTGCTCTGGATTATTTACAAGTGCTTCAATGTACTGGTCCAGGCTCTCTTCCAATCGACTGAATCGCCTGGACATGATTTTAAGCTGGTTTTGATTGGCTAACTCCGCTCCTTCTCGTGCAAATCTAAGAGCGTCTTGATAGTCTTTTATTGTCCAGAGTGCTCGCACCAGGTACATTGTGGATCTCAGGAGTGGCTTGGTCAGTTCGAACTTCTTTGCCGTATTCACGGCAAATTCCAATGTCACTACGCAATGCTCATAGTGTTTCGCTTTGAAGAGTGCCTTCTTCAGATAGTTCGCACTTCTGACGAGGCGTTTCGCTTCGCGAGAATCTTGGGGCGCCGGTGAAGTTAGAAGCGTGTCCACGAGTTCATCAACATTTACTTGCTGCCCTGTGGAAAGCGCTTCTGCTTGCTGTCTGATTAACTTGTGAAAAGATGGTTTGCTGGCATTATGCTCCATGCAATCTGTCAAGGTCATTATTGGTTCCTCATAGCGTGTGGAAGTCTGGTGGTAGCAGGTTCGCTACCACAAATTGGAGTGGCTCTGAATATTCCCGGGCTGCTGAGTCAATCCGGCGCGGATTATTCCAGTCTAAATTCGTTTTCTGCCAGGGCATACGGCGAGCGGAAACGTTCCTCGCATCGCTCCAATTCGGACCTTAGTGCGGAAAAAATCTTCGTTACGTCCTCTTCGGTGTAATCGTAATTTGACTTGTTTGACAGGTTTCCAATCAGATGAAGAGCCTTTATCGCCCGATTAACCCGTTTATTGGCTAGTCGTACGAACTTCTCGCGATCACTGGTACGCAAATATCGCCCTCCATGTTCGTATATTTGCAATATATACGAAAGAGTTTGCCATGTCAACAAGATGGCTTTTGCGACGTTTGCGCAGATTTAAGGATAAGTACTTATTCTGGTTGCAGCTAAAACAGAAAAACGACAAAAAAAGGTCAAATAGGTGACTTAATGATATGCTGGCATTGTAAATCAAGGTGCATAAATGCTATTCAGGCTGGAAGTCGAGAATTTCTACTCAATCCGGGACCCTCAGGTTATTGATCTAAGGGTTGGTCGGTCGGTGTCCGACAGTCCCGGCCGTTTATCGGTGATTGGGCCGGGTATGCCTGAGCGGGCTCCTAAAGTTGTCGCAATCTTTGGGCAGAACGCTTCTGGGAAGTCGAATGTATTGAAAGCTCTATCCTTCCTTGCGTGGTTCGTTCGGGAGAGTTTTTCTATCTCACCGGATGGCAATCTTCCATTCAGTAGATTCCTCGATGAGAAGATGCAGAGTGAGCCCACGCGGCTGGCAGTATGGTTTACGGGACCATCCAACCCGCTCGATATGGCCAAGCCAGAGCCGAATTTCAACGATTCGAGCATTTACAGATACGAAGTCGTCCTGGGAGGACCAGCCGGCAAACCGATAAAGGTTTTGTCCGAGA
>WGMS01000043.1 GCA_016124935.1 bacterium
AAACCCCTTTCGGTCAATAGAAAAACCCATTAAAACTCAAAATCTACTTCCGGCAAAATTGCCAAGTACAAGTTCTACCTCTTGAAACACTGTTGGATTCCACCAGCTTTCCTCTTTACTATATTCATGCATAATGGGGGCAGAAAAAACAGAGGATTTCAGTTCGAAGCTCCGAAGAGATTCGAACCGAAGTCCCCAGTAGTAGCGATTGTTCATCGAGTTTCATCCTCCAGGAGTTGGACAGATGCAGACCGGTCGGCGGCTCAGGCTCAGGCAAAGAGTCCCTCGAGATGCTGCCAGAGGGCTTCGAGACCCTTGTCGTTCCGGTCGCGCAGCGCCGCTTCGAAGTCGGCGTATTCTTCCTGGTACATGGAGAACTTCTTCTCGTTCTTGGTCTTCTTCGAGTGCTCCACATTCGCGATGCGATCGCAGAGCTTGAGAAGAATCGCCGACCGCTTGGTGGCGATCTTGACGAGGGTCTTTTCCTTGCGCTCTTTGCGCGTGGCACCATCCTCGTCGGAGACCAGAGAAACATCTTCGACGACGTCTTCGGGGAAGCCGGCGTCGCGCATGTCGTCTTCGGTCTTGTCGGTGTCTTCGATGACGTCGTGGCCGTAGCACTTCATCAGGGTCTGGTCATCACCGAAGCCGAATCGTACGGCGACTTCAGCGACACGGTCGAGATGGAACTCGTAGGGATGGCTTCCGTAAGTCTGGTCGCCATGAGCCTCGATGCACCATCGCTTGGCTTGTTCGAGCGTGATAGTTTTCATGGCATTCACCTTTTGGTTCGGGCTCTCGCTTGCGGCGGGAGCAAATCGTTGTGTTGAAAGTCAGCTCTCCGTTTCGATTTCGAGAGTCGGAAGAACGAACGCTCCGGCAAGCACTGGAAGCTCGAGGGCTTCTGGATGCTTCTTCTTGGTAGTGATGAATTGCTTACCGGAGAGTTATTCTGGCTCGAAATGAAATAGAGAACAAATGTGCCTATAAGTTATCAAGAACTTGTGTCGATACCCAATATCTAAATGTAACCAAATCCGCCTCGATTCCTCTGGTCTTGCAGGTTTTTGAGGGGCAATCCATCACTGATTCGGATTATGCACGAATTTTATCGCCTGCTACCGGGAGCTCGGTCACTTAGCGCTAGCCTCTAAGAATTGGCTCGCATAAGATCCGATTTCAATTAGACTGCTGGTCTAAGCCTGCATCACTGCTTCGACGGTATTCTTGCCTGTCTTCGAGATAGTCATTTGTAAAGGACTTTCTTAGCTGCGCTAGCCCGGGGTGATGGCTGTAAATCAGCATCTGGTAATGGTTGCGAGCATCGGTGCCTGGCTGGGAGGGGCGCAAGTGTGTCGTAAACCCTTTTATTTACAGGGATTCGGCCCCTATTTACTGCTAAAACCAGGCTGTGCTTTTCATTCCGTTTTTTCAGGTATCCCGTTTCCATCTAAATAAAGTCCCCAGGCAATTTCAAAACAGCAAATCCAGATCCCGATCTGAATATCGGAGGTCCCCTTCTTAGGAATGCCTGGTGAGACCAAAGGCTCGGAAATCTAGCCAGAAAAGGAGAATCCTTTGGCCAAAGGAAGTAATCCGGGTTTCGCTCTCGGTTTTGTGGTCCGACATCCCCAGATGCATCGATGGGTTCATGTCGGCACCGTTCCATCGGACGTTGCATTGAACTGGGCTCGTACTGTTCAACCGACCATCGAGTTGGAGAGCTGGGAGTCCAAGGCCGGTATCTATGTGAGCCAGGTCGACATGTTGATGCTCTACAAAGACGAGGGTGGCATCAGGCTTTTGCGCTGGAGAAAGCCGGACTAGCTGAACTCTAACGAACAAGAAGATGTGGGCTTCCATCCGATTCTCTCTCCATCAACCCTAACTAAAAGGAAGCTGTTGAACATGCAAAACATCCCGAGTCCGGAAACGCTTTTCGGTGAAGTCGAAGCTGTTGTGCCCGACAACGCCGTTTTTGACGACATCGTCGCTTTTCTCTGTCGTTCTCTTGAGGAGCACAAAGAGGTGCTTCATCGGGGGCAGACCTTGCGGGTGATGGTCTCTTGCGAAACCTCCCGCACTGATATCGAGACTATCTGTCGTCTTTTCTGGTGCCGGGGGTGGCAGACTTCTTTCTTGAGCTGCCCGCCCCATCCGCATCAGCTCTGTTTCACCCGACCGCAGTTCTACGGAATGCCCGGGCGGTACGGATCGATTCACTGATTTAAGCAGGGAGTTTGCTGAAGGAAGCGGAGATCAAAACGGTCTTCGCTTCTTTCGTTTTTGGTTCTATAAAAACTATAGAAGATAATAGAACGTATCGCTAAAAAGAAAAGACAGAAGCCGGAGACCGGCTTCTGTCCAATTGAAACGTGATAGCGACCCTTGATGAAGAGCCGGGCTCAGTCGCCGGTGTTGGTCTGGAAGGCGCCCTCGATCTGGTTCACCAGGAACTCACGGGCACGCGAGCGGGTCTGCTGGTAGGCGCTGCCGGCGATCGAGAGGGCGAGGTTGCGAACCTGGGCCGGTTCGTCGAATCCGTGCTTGTGCACGACATCGCGGCCGAAGTTGTCGTAGGCGCTCTTGAGCGAACGGGTGTAGGCGCCCCATTCGTTCTGCAGCCGTACCGGCATGAATTCGTCGGCGACGATGGCGCTCTCGAGCTCGGTCAGCTTCTGGTCCATGTCATCGACAGCCTCGTAGCCGGAGACCGCAGTCTGGAACCAGCGGAAGAGGTCGGTGAGGGCGTTGAGGAAGACATCGTGAGAAAAGCTCGCCTTCGCGACCTTGGCGGTCAGGGTAGCGTCGATGGTCATGGCTGTTGCGTTGGTCATCTTAGAGTCCTTGTGGCTCGACTTGGTTTTAGTGGCAGGAGGCCCCCGGGGCATGATTCCTGACCACGGCTACGATCCGAATTGTCTATTCATCCGGAACACAGAAGCTCTAAAGTCCCTTCTTTATCAAGCCGAATTCCGCTGCTCGTTTTCGACTCCTCTGCTGGAAGGCAGGGGAGAGAGCGCTGAAAGTCGACAGGGAAGGGATTGGGTGGTTTTTATTAGGGCTTCCGTGAGATGAAATAGAACAATTGGATACCCAGAAGCTAACAATCTCCCGAAAACCAAGTCATGGAAACATTTGTGAACCTGTTACATTTACTTCTCTACATGATTGCCAAGAGGCTCCGGGCAAAATTTTTGCCTGTTTTTCGTCGGGGTGGTTTGGGGCGTTCCGGCTAGTTATACTAAATAAAGTAGTAAAAATTACTCCAAAACGAAACTCGAGTTGAGGTGAGGTCCCCCCTCCCCAAATATAGAGAGTGAAAATGTCCGGGGAATAGTCGAGAGAAAGCCGGGAAGAATCAGGTCGGTCCATTTTTTGGCTGACTGGAACGGATTTTGAATCTGTTCCTGGTCTTGGTCCTGATCCTGATTCTTCCCGGGCAATTTAAATCAGGCTAAGTCTGCTTGAAGCCGGAGCCTCAATCGCAGCTTGCCGAGCAATTCCAGGTGGCTTTGTAGCCGCCTTCCACTTCCTGGCAATGGAAGTCGAAGAAGTCGTAGCCCAGGGGGTGATAGCCGGCATCGGCCTGGGCCTGGTAAGCATCGTTGTAGGTGATCTTTTCCGGGGAGACAGTGGACTCCCAGTAGATACGAGAACTGACGCCGAGGCCGGTCTTCCGGATGATGACGGCGCGGATCTTACCGGTCTCTGCCTGAGTCTCTGTAGAAGTCTCGGCTGACATGGATATCTCCTTTCCTCACGGATTGTGTTTTGGAGTCAATTGAGCGAAAAGCGGGCTTGCCTTACTTGAGGCCGGTCTTCAAACCGGCTTCGGCGGCCTCTCTGCTTTGAGCGATCTGACTTTTCAGCTCGGCAATCATCAGGGTGAAAGTCTTGCTGTCGATCCGGGCATTGGCCACATTCGGCTCAGAGTTGATCCTCTCCAGGGCTTGTGGGGCGGCCACCCGGTCGATAGCGGCAAGGTTCTCCTTCAGCCTGGCAAACTTGTCTTCAGCTTTGGCCAGCTCGCCGGTGGCTTCGTCGAGATACTTGACGGCGTTTCGGAGGCTGGCGCTGGCTGCGGCGCTCTGGCTGGCGCTTTTGAGCGGATCGGTGTCAGCCAGTTCCTTTGCCTTTTCGGCTTGAAAGGCTGCGTTATCCAGAGCCATTCGGGCGAAACCGAGGCTGCTTTCAGTGCGTGAAAGCAGGCGCTGGGTCTCGTCTTGAAGGGGAGAAAGTCCCTTAACCACATGGAGCTCTTTGAGAGCATCGAATTCGTAGGGGGCGCCGGCGTCGATGGTATAGTCGAGCGGCAATTCCGGATTGGATTTGAGCACCGCCGTCAGGGCGAAGCCGCCTCCAAGAACCAGGATTGCCAGCAACAGACCAAGACGTCGCCGCCAGACACCGGTAGTCTTCTTCGGTTCGGATTCGTTCATAAGTTCTCCTGGATTCAGGTTAGAATCCGGGTTGATATTAGTTCTCCTCGCCTCTCGGAACGAGCCCGATAGCCCCCATAACCTCGATGATAGCGGCATTCTCAACAATCCTCAGGGATGCTGGAATTCGCTGTCGAAATAGTCAGGGGGCAGTTTTTAGAGGGGGGCTCGCTTGTTTAAATAAACTCAAGTACAAGGTTTGGAGAACGAAAGAATACTTTCAGGTCAAAGGCTCTCTACTCAACCAGAATAAAGTTAAGTATTGTTCCGGACCTGTTTGGTCCGAGCTGGAGCATCTTCAAACGGGCTAGCGCAGCTTGCGAATAGCCGGGTATCAGAGTCGATAGGTTGGGTGACACCGATGATGGTGTCGAAGACTATTGCTCTAACAAACTTATTCGATAATGACCGGCTTGCTGCCTTTTTCCTTGGGGATGAAAGGAATATAGGAAGGACTTTCTTCGTATCGGAAGACTTTTCGTCTTCTCGAACCTTCTGATGTGGCTGTTGTTGCTGATGCGGTCGGCGTGGTAGATGCGCCAGGGTTCGCTTTGGATGGGGTGGTCGAGCTGATGGTACCAGATGCTCCATTCTTCTTGGCGTCGGCGTCTGTTGCCGTCAGGTCGTCCAGCGGTTCTCCTTCCATCGGAGGCAGCTCGTCGTCCTCATTCGGGGTTGAAGCTTCACCGGCGCCGCCTTTTAGAATCGAGCTGAGGCTAATTGAGTGGGTATGATAGGCCTCTTGTATGCTCTCCCAGTTGAGAATGCTGTAGGTGGCTATAAGCAGCAAGAGCATGGCTCCGCCCACATAGGTGATCATCAGCTTCATCGCCGCTTTGCGCGGCGATTGTCTTGGTCCGGATTTGGCAAGAGCATCGGAGAACTTCATCATCACGGTCTCTTCTTGCTCGATTTGATGCCGCCGCAGCGCGACCAGATTGTGGACCGTGGTCTTCAAATCACCCTTCGAGGCCTTCATGTTTTCCACGTCTTCTACGGTCAGCTCTTCTCGGCTGCTCGAAATAGGGGCGCTTTTCGGCTCTGCGGCAAGCCATGTCTGAATCTCTTTTCTTAACTCGCTCACTTTCTGGATGCGCCAGTCTCTGTCGGAATCGAGGGTTTCGAAAAGCAGTTTCTCGAGATCTTCTACATTGTGGAAGTCTCGTCTTATTTGAATCAGGCTCTTTGGACGTATGTTATCTCGGGTATGGCTATCTAATAACTCGTTCTCGGAATCGCCTTCGTAAGGTGCTTTGCCGGTCAGCAGGAAGTAAGCGACCAGGCCGACCTGGTAGACATCGCTTGCCTGGATAATCTCTTCTTGTCTGGCATGTTCCGGACTATAGAACTGCAGTTCTGTCCTGGGAAGCGCTTCGTTGCCGATGTGTTTGTAGACAGCTTTTTTCAATTCTAAGAAGCCGAAATCGCTAAGGAGAATGCTCACCTTCCCTTCTGACTCAACCAGGTGAACACAGGATGGTCCGAGGTTTCCGTGCAGAATGCCTTCGGTATGAGCGTGCTCCAGGGCGATGCAGACCTGGTCTATGATGTCGGCAAACTCGTTGGGGGTTGATATGCAGACGACTTCTTCGAGAAGGTCGTCGAGGGCAACAGCCATCACCCGCCTGAATATCAAATACGGTCTGCCGTCTTGTGCTTCGAGGTATTCAATGTAATCTGTGATATGTTCTTGCTTAAGAACCAGGTTCTTTTCTGCATAGCTCTTGAATGCGGCATTGATCTCGTCCGAGACGTAGAGAGGCGTCTTTACATAGACTTTGTCTCGGTTTTCTAAATTGCGTGCTTTGTAGGTGATGGTGCAGTCATTCTTCTCTACCACTCCAGAGATGCCGTACTTGTCGAAAATGACCTGGCCTACCAGGCTGTCGGTGGTTTTACCGGCGGTGCTCGAAGGCTCTTCGTCTGCCGACGGCATCAAAACCAGGTCCGACAGGGTGCTTTTGATGGCATTTTTAACTCTGGACTTTCCGGCAGCGAGAATCTGTTTCTCGGTGGAAGTCAGCTCTTCATTGGCTTTTATATCCGCGTCGACATCGCCCGAGCTTTTCAGCTCCGGAATATCTTCACCACTGGTCGATTGTTGTTTCAGCGACATGGAAATATAAGCTAGCAAACAGTAACGATCTTGTACCACGCTTTATGAGATGCAAAGCTAAAGAACTTGAACAGCTCTTACATTTGGTTATTTTAGGATATAGCTGATAATAGGCTATCGGGCAAAATCAGGAGATCTATGTATTTCAGGGGTACATAAAATCAGTCAGAGGCTTATTGTGAGAGGGCGCTTTGAAAGCCGAAATCGGTCTGATATCGTTAATTACCCTGGCTATTATCGGCATGACCTACACGGTTGTGTCAGATCCCGGGGCTGTTTCGGTGAAAAAAGCCGAGGCCAAGCTGGAGGTCAAACGCTTCGACCCGGATAATCCTCCACCGGCGGTGAGTAAGACTTTTCACGGTGTGACCAAGTGGAAATTCGAATGCACCTGCGAGGTTCGCTATAAAGTCCTGGAACAGTTCGACGATCAGGGGGGCTGTTTCGTTCGAATAAAAGTAACCGGCATAGATGTCGGTCTAGCGCTGCCCATTACGATGTGGATGCCGGACGACCCACCGGCAGGTCTGCGTCAACACGAAGACGGGCATGCCGAGATCTGCCGTCGGGTTTATGCCGATGCCGAGAAGTCCGCCGAAAAAATCGCAGAGAGTATGATAGGCAAAGAGTATTCAGGCACTGGTGCCACCATTGTCGACGCTTCCAAATTTGCTTCCGGAATCGCTGTGGTGGACTACGCCAACGAGTTTGAGGCTGATGTGGCGAAGAAGTGTCAGGATATCTCGGAAATTTATGATTATTTGGCGTCTTATACCAGTACGGATAAGGCCAAGTTGGTGGATGAAGCATTCTCTGTCTACGAACGCGGTAAACCCAGGCAAGTTCCGCTTGGAGAGCAGACAAAGAGCCAGTGAGGCAGGGCTTGTTTTGAATACTTTCGAAGACCGGGATCAAGAAGATAGTTCAAAAGACATCGCCGGGGATGTTCATATCGCCCTGGGTAAAGCACTTCCAAAAGTTCTTATCGGTCTTGTTTTGTTCTCTCTGGCTCTAGCCTGGTTGCATCACTCTTTCTGGTGCTATGGTATCGACAAGGACAATATTCCGGCGTCTTTCTTTGACCTTGATTCCGAGTCGACTATCGGCTCCTGGTTCGCATCGATGCAATGGTTCTCGATAGCGCTTTCTTCCTTTGTCGTCTACTTTCTGGAGGGGCTTTCAGCCAGGAGTCATCCAGAGCGATTTCGGTATCGAACCTGGTGGCTTGTGACCGCGTTGGTTTTTCTGGTGGCATCGGCCGACGAGATTGCGATGATTCACGAAACTGCCGGTGAATTGCTCGGTCCCTGGTTCATGTCCCTGGGCATCGGTGGCGACATCTGGTCCTATTTCCGAGAATCGCCCTGGCTCGTATTCTATGCGCTTCCGCTTTCTGGATTCATTCTCTTTACGCTCTGGTTCCTGTCTGACCGTTTGAAGCAGGTGACGAGAAGTCTTTATTTATGCGCTTCGGGATACGCATTTTTTATCTTTGCCCTGGTGATCGAATTTGTTCAGGGCCTGCCGGCAGAAAAGCTTTTGCCGGTGGCGATAATATTCCAGACTACCTGTGCGGGATTCTATGCCGGTTCGGTTTTGGTGGAGGAGACCCTGGAGAATCTTGGATCTACTCTAATTCTGGTAGCTTTTTTGACCTATAGCCACTATCTGCTCGGTGCAATCGGCAGAACCTATAGAAATGCGCCCGAGCAAGAGCCAAATGAGGTCCCGGGAGAATGAACCGGGATCGTCTATTGCTGCTTGTCTGTGGAGCCATTTTGATGCTGACGCAGTATATCTGTGTCCGAGAAATCGGCTCTACCTTTTTCTCTACCGAAATTGTCACACTGCTTTCTGTGATCATGGTTTTGATGGGACCGAGCATCGCTTATTCTATAAGCGACCGGGTATCTGATCGGGTGCTTGTGATTTGGGCGGCTCTATCTTTCCTTGCTCTTATGCTTGTACCCTTCGGTATCCGTATGGCGGTTACCCTGATGAAAACCTGGCATCTGGAGCTGTTTGCCATGGTCGCGGTTATAATTCTGGGTAGCATGTTCTTTTCTGCGTTTTTCGCTGTCTTCTTGCCACGCCTGGCCACGGGCGAAGAGGACTTTCGTGTGCTCTATGCGCTGGAACTTCTGGGCTCGGTGCTTGCTCTGTTATTGCTTACCGTAATCGGCTCCTGGCCTAATCTGGTGACGGCTTTTTATATTCTCCTTGTTCTGTGCCTGCATCTTGCCTTCGGCAAAAGACTCCTGACCGCCACAGCTTTGACCATTGCCCTGGTCGGTGCATATTACTATCCTTCTCTTGATGCGGCGGCAGCGACACGCTATTACCAGGTCTACTGGGACAAAGAGAATCCTAGAATTCTCGAGACCCACTATTCGCCTTACCAGAGAATCGATGTGGTGGAAGATGACCGTGGTAAGTCTCTTTATCTGGATGGGGTGCCCTATTACGAATGGGGCGACCTGCACTGGTTCAATTATTATATTGCCGAGTTACCCGGACGACTGGTCAAAAATAATAGAGACGCCCGGGCTCTGGTGGTGGGCTCCGGTACTCTGTCTTCGACCGGTTATCTGGTCCGGCAGGGCTATCAGGTCACCACCGTCGATATCGATCGAGTGGTGGCCGATTTAGGTCTCAAATATTTTGGCAAGCTCAATCGGCTTGACCAGTCTAATCCCGCCGGGAGCGAGCAGTTCAAGCTTGTCATCGATGACGCCAGGCGCTATGTTCGCTCTGTTCCTGATCGGTCTTGCGATCTTGTCGTTCTCGATATTCCGGCTCCTTATCATATTCAGACGGCACTGCTCTATGTGCCTTCCTTTCTCAAAGAGCTCAAACGCTGTCTCAAACCCGGCGGTATCGTCAGCATCAATACTTGCAGCTATCAACTGGATGACAGAATTGCCGCCTCTATCGCCCGCGGTGCCACCGAGGTCTTCGCCGATGTCAATTCTATTCAGGGCGACAGTCTCGGTCTGACCATACTCTATTGCTCCGATCAATTGCCTTTCACTATGCGATCCTTGCAAGACGAAGCTTCAAAAGCAGAGAAAAAGCGGTTCTCTATTTTAGATAATCAGGCTTTGCGCTTTGCTGTCCGTGGAGTAAAAGCTCATACCGAGGAGAACCTTTGTGCTCTTCTTCTTCTTTCGCGCTACGAGTTTCCGGAGTTGAAGCAATGGCTGTAAGAGACCTAAATCTGCAAGCCGTATCGGCAGTCGGATACTTTGCCGCCGGTTTCTGGCTGGGGGTCAGTCAGGTCGCCCTGGGATTCCACTTGCTCTACAGTCAGGGAGCGGCGGTTGTCTATTATTTTGCTCTGGTTTCGGTCTGGTTATTTGGCTCGGTTATTGCTCTTGTCGCGCTCAAGTCTAAAGTCAAAGGCGTCTATCTTGGCTTAGGCTGTTTGCTTCTGTTAATTGTCGCTTTCGGGGCGGCGCGGTTGCAGCCCTTCGGTGCGATGTCGCTTGCACTCTTGCTTTTGTCTTCTTTAATCCAGGGAGTCTTTGCCGGCTGGTTTTTGAAATCGCGCATCGCTCTGGGTGGGTCGGTGTCTTCGGTAATGCTGCACGAGAATAATGGCTTCATCTCAGGCTATGGTGTGGCCGGGGCGCTATTGTTCTTCTCTGTCAGCAAGCTCGACCTGCTAGCAGTGGGTGCTGGTGTTTTGTGGATAATGGTGGAAGCGATGGCGAAGAGACCTTCAGACATTAAGTAAGCGCAAAATAAAAGGAGATCGGTAAAAGCCGATCCCCTTTTATCTCAATCAAGGTGCAATGCCCTCAGGGAAGCTGTACTCCGACTTCTCCTACATAGCCCGTGTTACCGAGCGCACCGTTGAGTTTTTCCACATCGATCTGGCGGCGGAGTTTGAAGTCCACAGCCGTTCCGGTGGTCATATAGGTCGGCCGCATGGGCTGACCGGTGGGTAATGGTGGCACCATGGGAGGTGCGGGAACCATGCCGTCGGCAAAATCATCCTGGGGGGCGACAAAGGGCGGGAAGCCCGTGTCGCTGCCCTGAACACCGGAGGTGCCTTTGCCTTTACCTTTGCCTTTACCGCCGCTGGCGCCGTAACCATAATAGTTAAGACCCCGGGCGACGAGTTTGCCGCCTTTCTGATCGTTGTCAGCGATCAGCCGGCTCTGGTCGGTTCTGAGGAAGGCCACTGCCGGTTTACCCAGGGGCTCTCCGGCATGTTTGCCGCCATAGTTATTGTAAGGGGTGGGAGGCGAGGGGGTCGGTCTATTGACGACGCCGCGGTTGCGAACTTCGTCGCGAATATAAGCGTCCCAGTCATCTTCGAAGACAACATCTTTGGGATCTGTCGGGTCGGAAGGTAGTGCTATCGACACGGTGAACTTACCGCTGCCCGACTTGTCTATGGCCGACATTGTCTCCGAGTACATTTGTCTGTGACTGGATACATAGATAGGGTATGGGGTCAGCGGTCTGTACTGATAAGATATGGTTCCGTTGGGCTGCCACTTATAAATATGGATGATGCCTGCCGGAATGGTGCCGAGGTTTTGCATCGGTCCTCCCTGAACCAGGGGCGCGACCCAATTGATGGTGGCGGGGCTGGGTGCCGCCAGGGCGAGGGTCTCCATATTGACCGCGGAGCTTATATTGGCTTTGGTGCCGGCTCTTCTAATCCAGTCGTGTAGAGCCACTCTCCAGATGTTGGCGGTGGGCTGCATACTGTTCGAGCTATCCAGGGGCCACACTAAATTGGCCATGCGGCTGCCGGCATCCATGGGATAGTCTCCCACCTCTGCGGTAAGGAGGTCTGCGGGATCTATACCAGGATTATTGAGTTTCGTGTTCTGATATATGTCCGCTGGTTGGGTAAGCTCTGGCACCGGACCGTCGGGAAGGCTGATGGATAGCGCTCCCGGCCTGGGCAATGGGTCGAAGACGCTGGCTGGTTGGGCGCAGGCTACCGCTCTGACCCGTTCTCCGTTGGGATGCTGGACATCTTTTATGAGTTGCTGGGCTTCTGCTCTGACAATGGTTGGGAAGTCGTAAGGAGCAGATGGGAGGGTGGCGACCCACTTTTTATGATCAACTATTTTAATGGTGTTGCCGATGCCGCCGAACATGAAGCGAGTGGTCACACCGCCGGCAGTGACCGGGATGCTTACATAGGACTTGTAATTGTTGCCGATCCGGCTATTGGCCGGAACCGGTGCCATGGCTTGTGGCTCGGGAACCGGGATATTGGTGGCGGTGCCGTCGGTGAGGCTACCCAGGCTGAGGGTCAATGAGTTGGCAACATAGTTGGAGTTGCCGGTCATGCGTATTTGGTTTTGTTTGTAGGCATTTTCGGCGCTCTGGTATGGTCTTACAGTGTTGCCGTCCTTGTCTAATCCAGAGCCGCCCGGGGCTATGGCAGCCCGCAGTGCCGTGACAAGCTGATCTTTGGCGCTGAGGGTATCTTGCAAGTCTACTCTGGATAGCTCCCGCATGATGTCTTCATTCAGTCTGTCTGCGATGATGAGGTCCAGACGGGCGGTGCCGATGAGGGTGTTGATGCTGCGGACCGGTAAGGCGTATCCATCAGGAGCTGTTGTTCTGGAGCCGTTGGGGACGTAGTCGGAAAGCGAGACCCAGCCGACCTCTGCTGTCGGTATGCATATGCGGGTGCAATCTCTTGCCGCTGCCAGGGCTGCCGCTTCGATGGCGGTTCTCTGCTCTTGACTGGTGCCCAGTAATCGGACAAAGCCCAGTCCAAAGATCATCAAACCGATCATGATGCCGACGATGGCGGCTGTTATCAAAATCAGCATATTGCCGCGCTGGGATCGTGATTTTTTGTTGAATCTGCTTACTATTAACATTTTCGTTCTCCCGCCTGAGTAACGGATTTGAAGCTTCGATCAATTTGGTTTGAACAATCTGTCCGGTATAACCGGAAAGAAATCGTCCAGCCTGAATATCTCGTTTTAGTAAAAGCCATACTCTATTATGATTATTTTATAACATTTGGAGTATAAGGGGGCATTAATGGGGTAGGCAAACGGCAAATTAGCGGACGCCGGAAGATTAAAATTTGACGATTTCTCAGGGGTTTTCGGGGTGCTTGATTTCATCACCCTTTTGAGGGACTAGTCCATCTATCGCTTTAGGGGCTGGGCTTTTGAAGGACGGAGCCTTTTCCCTTTTGCGTTTTGGCCTGGAAAGAGATCGATAATTAGCTTCTATGGTCCTCAAGGTCGATTTTTGCAAAGATGGACAGTCTTCGGCTATTTTAATGGCTCGTCGAAAGTACCGGTCGGCTTCGCTGTTTCGTTTCATTCTGGCCAGGCAGAGGGCGTAGTCGGCATAAATTGTCACTAGAGGTGCTTTGTCCTGATTTCTCCTCAATAGTCTTTCAAGTTTTATCGAACTCCTTTCGAATCGTCTTGCCGCCTGTTTATGCCTGCCACGCTTCATCTCCACCAGCGCCTGGTCTATGTCGAGCATAGCCAGTTTTTTCTGATTTGCTTCGCTTCGGGCTTCGCCTCTGTTAATCAGTCTCTCCATCTGTCGGGTATTGCGGATGAGGCTCTCTGCTCTGTCACAGTCACCATGGGCGAGATACAGTCTGGTCAGCCTGTCTACCACGGTAAACTCATAGTCGTCACTATATAGATCGCGGTTGATAATCTTGGCATAAAACGACGGGCCGGGAAGCAGAGAAGAATACAGCGCATCGGCAAGGAGATAGTCACTATTGGCGGTGGCGCTATCGGCTGCCGCCAGAATCGCTTTTTTCCTCACTGCTATGCGGTGGGCTTTCAGGATACTACTCATCTGGGGGGTATAGGCCGGCGTCAGGAGAAGGCGTCCGATCGTCGTGGCCTGTTCATCTTGACCGAATTTGCGATAAACGTTGACCATCTCTTTCAAGACAGTTTCGGCGCTTTCGGAACTGCTTGCTTTTATATCGTTCAAGGCGAGATGCAAAGCTGCCATGGCCCCATCGCGATTGTCCTCCTGCACTGCTTCGTAGGCCTTTTCTATGTGTAGACGCCAGTCTGACTGCGTAGTTATAGATTCGGATTTAGATTCGGATATGGATATGGATAGAGCGATGATCGATGAAAGAAAGATCGCCTTCAACATGGAGAAATTGGATGGATTTGCCGGCATGAACTCAATTGTAGTTCATGCTCTGGCTAGTTGGGATTTCGTGGTCCGCTCGTGGTATCTTTAGAGCTTCTTTCTGAGCGCCTTCTTTACTATAAAATGAACATCAGTAGTCTTTTGCAGCAGATTAGCGGTATGGTCTGGGGGACACCGTCGATGGTACTCCTGGTCGGAACCGGCTTGTACCTGACTGTGCGTTTTGGGCTTGTGCAGTTTCGTGGTTTCAAGCATGCCCTGGAGATAGTCTCGGGCAAATATGACCGGGAGGAAGACCCCGGAGAGATAAGCCACTTTCGTGCCCTCTGTACGGCATTGTCCGGTACGGTTGGAACCGGCAACATCATCGGTGTGGCGGCGGCGGTCCTGATGGGCGGTCCCGGTGCCGTCTTCTGGATGTGGGTGACGGCGGCAGTGGGCATGGCTACCAAGTTTACCAGTTGCACACTTGCGGTTCATTATAGAAAAGTCGATGAGCGGGGCGAGGTCCACGGCGGACCGATGCACTTTATCGAGATGGGTATGGGGGCTAAATTCAAATGGCTGGCGGTGCTCTATGCTGTCTTCACTGCCATCGCCAGCTTCGGTATCGGCAATATGTTCCAGGTGAACAGTATGGTAGGGGCAGTGAACGGCATAATCTACGGGCATGAAAGCGACCCGGCTTTTGTAGTGCGTCTGGGGGTGGGTCTGGTCACCGCCGCCGTCGTCGCCTTTGTCATCATTGGTGGTATCAAGCGCATCGCTTCATGGTCCGGCAAAATAGTGCCTTTTATGTGCACCTTCTACGTAGGCGGAGCGCTCTTTATTCTGCTTACCCACGCCGACAGAATTTTGCCCGGCTTCGGATTGATTTTCAGCCAGGCATTCAGCGCTCCTGAGTCGGTCTCCGGTGGCTTGCTTGGCGGAGTCATTCGCTCTGGTGTTTCCCGGGGATTGTTCTCGAACGAGGCCGGTCTTGGTAGCGCCGCCATGGCGCATAGCGCCGCCAAAACCGATCAGCCGGTGCGGGAGGGGCTGGTGGCTATGCTAGAGCCATTTATAGACACCCTTGTGATCTGTTCTATGACCGCTTTAGTAATCATCTGTACCGGTGCCCATAACCAAGTGACCAACAAAGCCCTGGTGACAAGCCATGCTTTCAACCTGGGCTTACCCGGTTCGGGCTGGCTGGTGTCGATGGCTATCTTGTTCTTCGCGTTCTCCACGCTCATCGCCTGGTCTTACTATGGCGACCGGGCGGTGGATTATCTATTCGGGCACCGGGCGGTTGTGGTCTATCGCTGGCTCTATGTGATTTTCATCGTGGTTGGTGCCCTTCACTCGCTGGAGGATGTGATCAACTTTTGCGATACAGCCAATGGGCTTATGGCGTTTCCTAATCTTATTGCGCTTCTTGCTCTGTCGCCGGTGGTTTTTAAACTGACCCGAGATTATTTCGACCAGCTCAAGACATCCAAAACATCCAAAACATAGTAAGTCCGGAGAGATCCTTATCTTTGAAGGATGTCTTTTAGCTTGCAAGATCCTTTCAAGTCCTTTAATATTGTCGTTATGATTCGTTCAAAGCGGCGTCCCTGACCAGACATATACAGCGCCAGGATCTTCGGTCTATTGCGACCGGAAGATCTGTGTTCGCCCTTATCTCTTGAGTGAGAGGAAGAGAGAGAATTGCACGAGGTAGAAGGAAATTTATGCAAATGACCATAACCAGAGATCGAAAAACAAAGAAGCAAACTGATATCCAGATAAAGTCTATCGGTGACGAACATCGGGACTGGCTTCGGTCGCGGGTGCAAGAGATCTGGCAGGGTCGTTATGTCTATACTCGTGGTATCGCCCATGAGCCGGCAGATTTGCCGGGGTTTCTTGCCATGAGAGATGGCGAGGTGCTCGGTGTTGCTACCTATCACATCAAGGATGGCGAGTGTGAGTTGGTTACCATAGATGCTTTCGAGCAGTGGAGCGGAGTCGGTTCCGCATTGATAGACGCTGTCGAAGAAGAGGCGCGCAAGCTGGAATGCGGGCGCATGTGGATGGTGACTACCAACGACAATATCGATGGTTTGCGCTTCTACCAGCGTCGTGGCTATTTTATCTGCGCTGTCCATCCGGGAGCGGTTGAGGAGAGTCGCAAACAAGATCCGTCTATTCCCCTTGTCGGCAACTATGGCATCGATATTCGGGACGAAGTAGAGCTGGAGAAGAATCTCTACTGCTGGGTGGGCTGGTAGCGCCGGTCTCGCGGATTGATTTTTGGGATACGCACCAGTATCAATAGATCCATGCGCGCTATGCAAGGATTCGCAACTCTTATCGATCTTCTATTCATGCCCGTTTTAATATGGAGTCATGATTGAGTCTTTGTCCTTTTCTTCAATTCCAGAGTCTTTGCCCCAGAGTCCATAATCAGATTGAATTTCTAGATTTTACCGCTGTGCTGCTCGCGCTCAGAGATCGGCGGTTCGCGGTTTCATCGTCTGTCGAGAAAAAAGAAAGCCACAACCATGGAGATTGCATCAACAGGTCTTACAGGTCTTATTGATCGTGCCGATTCCACCGGGTCTCATCAATTGCAGCTCTGGATCGATTCATCCGCTCACGGATATCGTTATTTAATCAGGTCGGCGTACATGCCAGGAGGCAGGTTGCTGCGCTCCTGCGTTCTCGATTCTGGTCCCTTTGATCAAAACTACCAGTCGGTGAGGGGGGCAGGGGAGTCTGCCTTCGCTCGATTGAAAGCGTCTCAGTGCCCGAACCCGAACCCGACCGCATGACCACTATCCGCCCTGCGTCTGTTCCAGGATGACGTAAGCTGAGAGTGCCTCTGGATTTTGAGCAAGTGGGCGTCCGGCGATCATCAATTGATCACCGGACGTCCTTTGTTTTTGATTCTGTTACCCCTGGCTGTTTTCGCTTGTTTGTCCTGCGAGATTAATACTATAGCGAAGAGTAGAAAACGAAATTTCGGCTAAAACTGACGACTGCATTCTTGATCCGCCCCTATGTGCTGGCAACTTTTTTGTTGCCAGGGAAATTTACCTGGCTTCAAGTCATAGAGCGGAAAGTTGCAGCTAGTCAGCAGTTAGAGAATCATTGAACTCTTCGCCTGAATTTTACAATGCAACTCCTGTGTTGCATTAACATAGGCAACTTTGAGGCAGCATAGGGCATGGTTTATGGGCGGGGTCAGGTTTTCGAGAAATACTATAAAATGTAGCAATAAAACGGGAAAGAAAAACACACCAGGGACTCGACATGGTCGAATCCCTGGTGTGAAGCAAATCGATTCAGCTGTTCATTAGCTCAGCCCATGCGATTAGGAAATCAGCTCGGGTGATTAAGAAAGCAGCTTCTAGCGCAGACGAAGCCAGGTGAGGAGCTTGCAGAGCCAGCGGGCCAGGAAGAATTTGCTCCGGCATTCGTCGGCTTTCTGCTCTTCGTTTCGAACTTTCTCTTCGTCCGGTGAGTTGCGACGGCAGCGTCCGCTGGTGTCGCCGATCATGCAGCATTCACCCTCTTCGGAATCATCGCAACAGCCGTCCGGATGCGTTTCGGCATTGCCATCGGTATCGGTCTGCCGGGCTGCGTGTTCGCCGTGGCCACAGCTTCCCTGGCAGCCGGATTCTACCGGGACTTCGGGCTCCGCGACAGGCTCGGTTTCATGCGAAGTTTCTGTCGACTGACGCACCTTGCGGATATAGTTCAGTGCAGAGCCTTCTTTGAACCACTCGATCTGCTCGGCGGTCATTGTATGCCGCGCTTTAATCGAGTCGATGCTGCCATCTCCATGGCGAAGCACCACCGTAACAACTTTGCCGGGGGCGAGGTCGGCAAGGCCGGTGACGGCGATGCGGTCGTCGGAGCGAATCAGGTCATAGTCGGCCGAGTCTGCGAAGGTAAGGGCTAGCACCCCTTGTTGTTTCAGGTTGGTCTCGTGAATGCGTGCAAAGCTGCGCGCGATCACAACCCGGCAGCCCAGATGTCTGGGGGACATCGCTGCATGTTCACGGCTGGAGCCTTCGCCATAGTTCTCGTCACCGACGGACACCCAGCCGCGACCGGCAGCTTTGTACCGACGGGCGATGGTGGTGAGCTTGCCGGTTTCTCCGGTCAGGACGTTGACACCATGACCGGCGGTTTCGGAGAACATGTTGTTGGCGCCCAGAAACATGTTGTCGCTGATCTTATCGAGGTGTCCCCGAAAACGCAGCCAGGCACCGGCAGGTGAGATATGGTCGGTGGTGCATTTGCCTTCTGCTTTGAGCAGAACGAGGAGATCGTCGAGATCCTCTCCGTTCCAGCTTGCAAAAGGTGTCAGCACCGAAAGCCTCTCGCTGTCGGGCTTGAAGTCTACGGTTACCGCAGCACGCTCGCTTTCGTTCGATGGCGGCTCGATATAGCCTTCGGCGGTGGTGCTGAAGCCGAGCTTCGGCAGACCGGCTGGTGCCGGTGGCTCGAGCATGAATTCGGTACCGTCGGCAGCACGAATCGGGTCGGTGAGCGGGTTGAAAGCCAGGTCGCCGGCAAGGGCGAAAGCCGTAACTATTTCCGGGCTGGCGATGAAGGAGAGGGTCTCGGCATTACCGTCATTGCGCCGCCTGAAGTTGCGGTTGAATGAGGTGATAATCGAGTTGGCCTCGCCCTCTTCGATATCGCTCCGCTTCCACTGTCCTATGCAGGGACCGCAGGCATTGGCCAGGACCTGGGCATCGATAGCCTGGAAGGCCTCCATCTGCCCGTCTCGTTCGATGGTGAGCCGCACTTGTTCCGAGCCCGGGGTGACAAGAAAGCCGGTGCCGGCTTTGATGCCATGTGCCCGCGCCTGATTGGCCACGGCTGCTGCCCGGGTCATGTCCTCGTAAGAGGAGTTGGTGCAGCTTCCAATCAAGGCATACCGGAGCTTCGTCGGGTAGCCTTCTTTCAGGACCGCCTCTTTGAACTCCGAGATGGGGCGGGCCAGGTCCGGGGTGTGAGGACCGACAATGTGCGGCTCGAGTTTGTCGAGGTCTATCTCGATTACCCGATCGAAGTACATCTCCGGCACTTCCTCGACTTCTGGGTCGGCATTGAGGAAGGGGATGTAGTGGTCGGCCAGGGCGGCGATTGCCTCCCTGCCGGTGTGCCGGAGATATGCCAGGGTGTGTTCGTCGCAGGGGAAGACCGACGTGGTCGCACCCAGTTCGGCGCCCATATTGGTGATGGTCGCTTTACCTGTGGCGCTGATGGTTCTAGCGCCGGGACCGAAGTATTCGATAATGGCGCCGGTGCCGCCCTTGACCGAAAGGATTCCAGCCAGCTTCAGGATGACGTCTTTGGGAGAAGCCCAGCCGGATAGAGAGCCGGTCAGTTTGACACCGATTAACTTAGGCCAGCGCACACCCCAGGGTTCGCCAGCCATAGTGAACGTTGCATCGGCTCCGCCGACACCGATGGCAAGCATGCCCAGACCGCCGGCGTTCGGGGTGTGGGAGTCGGTGCCGATCATGAGAGCGCCGGGGAAGGCGTACTGTTCGAGTACCACCTGGTGAATGATGCCGGCGCCGGGGTTCCAGAAACCGATGTCGTATTTGGTGCTCATGGAGCGGAGCGCGTCATAGACCTCGTTGTTGGTGCGCAACGCCGTATCGAGGTCCAGCTGGGCGCCCAGTCTGGCCTGGATGAGGTGATCGCAGTGCACCGTCGTGGGAACGGCGACGCGATTCATGCCGACCTGCATGAACTGCAAAAGTGCCATCTGGGCTGTGGCGTCCTGCATGGCGACACGGTCCGGCTTCAAGAAGGCGTAGGTCTCGCCCCTTGTAGGAACAGCTTCGCCGGACTCGGTGGATACCAGATGGGCGGAAAGAATTTTCTCAGCCAGGGTAAGAGGCCGATTGAAGCGAATTCTCGCTTCGCGATACTTGTTGGGTAATTCTCTGTAGATGCGAACAACATCTTCAAAAGAGACTTTTCTTTGAGTCATAGATTCCACCACCTATGGTTATGTGTTTGAAAAGGCGGAGGCGACAGTGCTTCGGATGAAGTCCGTCGCCCCCGCGGGGAGATTCAGAGAAGGCTCGGAGATCGAATCAGCCTATTCTGATGATCGCCTGGTACGCCGGACTGGACTCTTCGAGCCGCATCAGGCAAGCCTTCATGTCCCCGGGCTCGACGTTCTGGAAGAACGCCCTGGCTCGCTCCAGCGCTTCATCGCTCTTCTTGTGCCTGGTCTCTTCGGACCATTCTTTGCACTGAACACCGCGCACCCGCCACTTCGGACCGAGAACTCGGCTGAAGATGAACTTCGCTCTTTCCATGTGGAAAGGCGAGGTGACGATGTATAGCGTTCCCGGAGTTTCGTTCTGCAGGAAGTAGAAGGCTGTGAGGATGGCGTTCCCCAGGGTGTTGAAGGAGTCTTCTTCGAGCATGCAGGGGGTTTCGATTCCTTGCTCTCGAACAATCTTGAGCATCGCCTCGGCTTCGCTTGTGCCGTGGGCTCCATTGTCGTCGATGGAACGATGACCAGAGAGAATCAGGGGCATCGGATGCTTGGAGACGAATTTAGCCGCTTTCAGGGCTCTCAGGCGGGTGACCGGGCTGGCTGTGCCGTCCGGCATGAGACCGCTGCCGAGAACCACTGCGATCTTGTTTCGGTCGCTCATTGCTATGTACTCTTTCTAGAGAACAAGCGCCACCGCATGTAATGCATTGGTGACGCTTCTGCTTTCAAAAATTCGGAAGTTCTACTGGGAATCAGGGACTGGCTCGTAGCAACGTGTATCTCTCTAAGCACTGTGGAGTGCAAATAATCATCTTGATTAGCGGAAGAAATATACGGTTCGAGTTCTAAATTCCGAATAGAAAACTGAAAAAAGCAAATTCAGAATATTCTGAATACTTGACTGTCTTCCAGAGAGATAAGTACGTATTTAGGGCTTGGCAGCCCGATGGTTGTCGAGAGTCCGGTGGTTGTCAAAATTTGATTGAGTCCATTCCAAAGGCTTTTCGGCTGTCAGTCCCTCTCTTGACAGCGCCGGTTGGTCTAGATTAGACCGCTCGCAGAGCTGCCACATCATGACAAGGCGCGCTTCACGCCGGTGCTTATCGCAGTTCTTATTTGGGCCGGGGGCCTCCGGGGTATATTCTGGATAGTTTTAGATGAGGCAGTGATGACCCGTTTTCTTCTGGCATTATCCCTCCTGCTCCTGGCAGGTTATCCTGCCCAGGCAGAGCAGAGCGTTGCCGAACTCAACGACCTGGGCGTGGCTGCCTACAAAAAGAAAAACTACCAGGAAGCTGAACGCGTTTTGCGTTCTGCTCTGGATAAGGCGAACAAGGACAATCAGGAGAGGCTAGAGGTTTTGAACAATCTCTGGGTGACTTATATCCGCCTGAACGATGATACTAATGCCTCCAAAATGAAAAGTGAGTTCGATAAGCTGAATCAGAGGCTGGAGCAACCGCCTGATATAGAGTTTTCTTCGGTGGATGATCGGTCCAGAAAGATAAAGGGACCTATTCAGGTTCAGGTTCAGGCTCAGCTTCAGGACGATTCTGCTGGAAAGGGAGATTTTAAGCCGGTGGCTGCTCGCCGAGAGCTGAGCGTCAGCGGACTTTCTCTGCTTTTCAAAGGCGGAAAGTATTATGTGGAAGGACTCTTGATCAACCGCACAAGAAAACGGTTGCGCAGTGTCACCGTCGATATGGAGCTTACCCTCGATGATGCCACCGAAGAGTTCGAGACGATTTTCTTAAAAGGCATAGGTCCTGAAACCTCTAAGAGTTTCGAGAAAGGCATAGAAATCGAGAGCAAAACAGCCAAGCCTGTCATGGCGACTGTGATCAAGATCAACAGCCTCGATTTCGAGAGTTTCGACATGTATAAGCCCATGCGGAAGAGCAAGTAGACCCGCTTTCCCCCCACTATTGATACGGACAAATGCGATTAAACTGTGACGGAGCTAGCTCTTTGGGTTCTTAACTATGGGAAGATCACGGTAGATTTCCGGACCGCACTTAAGTATTATTAACTGGTGCCCGGCAGTTTTTGAATTATCATCAGATGTCATGGGCGCGCTAGAAGCTAAATAGAGAGGCGGTCATCAATTTGTCAGGACCGTGCTATGAAAAGCTCAAGAGGAAGAACCGAGATGAACAAGAAATCGACCAGGAAAAATAGACTCGAAACCTTATTTGGCGTGGCTTTGGCAGTATCGCTGTTAGGTTTCCTCAGTGCCGGTTCAGCCCAGGCTGAATCTATGTCCGGCGGCGTTTTTGGCGGTTCCTCTGCGTCCAACTCCGGAGGACCGGATCATTCTTCGGCGTTCACCCACGCTTCTTCTCTGGGGCACACCATGGGTAATACCCATCAGAATTCAAACACCAACGGCATCGGGCCTGCCCATAGCTATTCCGGACGAAATTACGCCTTGCCAGGCACTCCCGGCACCGGATTCAGCACCCATCAGAGTTATTACACTGGTAACAACAACGGCAGCTACAGTTCGACCCCGACCAGCAACGCCCAGGGTCCGGCAAATCCGACTCCCTCGGCAAACTATCAACCAGCGGTGCGCAACTATATCGGGCAGAACACCGGCAGCACCAGTGCAACCACCACATATTCCTGGGGCATAAACAGCAGGCTTCTGAAGACCAACACGATTCATCGCTGAGCCAATACATTAGTCGAACGGTTCAGACAGGTCGAAAGAGCCGGATAAAGCAGTTTGAAGCCCACTTTCCTCGAAGGTGGGTTTCGTGTTTGGAGACGAATCGGGTATGAACAATAAGACAGAGTTGCGCCTTCTTCTGGCGAAGGACGCAGCTGTTTATTCAGCTCTGAGGTTGAGGGCATTAAAAGAAGAGCCCGGAGCTTTTGGTGGCTCTTATGAAGAGTCGAAGAGTCTTTCGCTCGAAGAAGTAAGGGATCGAATAGTAGAGAGCGAGAACGCTTTTGTGGTCGGCGCTTTTCAAAAGGATTCTCAGTCTATGGTCGGCATGGCCGGATTCTTTCGTCGGCGCGGTCTTAAATTGCGACACAAAGGAGAGATCTGGGGCATGTACACCGCGCCGGAGGTAAGGGGGCAGGGGCTTGGTCGGGCTCTATTGAACGAGGTGATTGAACGGGCTTTTGCAATGCCTGGTCTGGAGGAGATTTTGATCACGGTAGTAGTCGGCAATAAAGAAGCTTCAAAGCTCTATGAGTCTGTCGGCTTTGTACAGTACGGCATTGAGGCCCGGGCGCTTATGCTGAAGGAAGGAAACAGAGAAGAATACTATGATGAGAGTCTCATGTCACTGCGGCTTAGATAGCTCTTTCCGGTGGCTTTTGTCCTCTTCTTGAAAACCAGGGTAAACCCGGTTGATTTCGACCGGCAGCGCAATAGACTGGAGAGAGTTCTTTTGCGTTAGTGCGTTGGTAAATTGAGGTGTTTCTATGACTTTAGATCATAGCGGCGCCCTGTCTCGTCGAATCGAGATGGGGTTGCGGCTGCCCTTTGGTGTCAGCGGCGGTGCCAGTGAGCCTGTACTGGTTCGACATCGTGACGGTAACCTTGGCAGGGTGCTGGAGATAAGTGGTTTGAGCGCCGGGGATTTTTTGACGATAACGCGAAGGCAAGAGTTGGCCTGTGCTCTGGGAAGCATTTTGCAGCTGTGCAAGCTGGATTTGAAGCTTGTATTCAGACCGTATGCTACCGGCAAGTCTGGTAACGGTATGATGATCGTAAGCCTCAGTGGCTCGTCTAGAGTGCTTGACCGGGGGCGCAAAGCGCGTGTTGCTGTTCTAGACGAAAGGCTCTTGAAGCTGCGCCGCTATCTAGACCGAATGGCCGCCTATACTAGACCGCTTTCCACCCAGGAATTTTTGAAAGAGACAAGAAGAGAGCTTGCACCGTTCATAGAGCAGGAGGCAGAACCTCTGGAAAGGGCTGGTTTTCTTTCTCTTCCCGGTCTAGAGACCCGGGAGCTTGATAGGGCGAACATGGCCAGAGTAGGAAGTAAATTTGTTTCGACCAGAGTCTTTGATGAGGCTGGTAAGGCGCATTGCGATCTCGACAAGCTGGCAGAGGGTACTTCGGTAGTGGTCGTCATTCAATCTCTCGAAAACGAAGCAGACTATCTGATTCTCTCTAGTAAGCGTAAAGGGAAAGAGGAGAATCGCGTGCTCCAGGCCCTAGCCAGGACTCTTGGCGAGCAGTCGCGTGGAGCTGTCGGCGTATCTGTCTATCTTCAGACCTGCGCGGATTCTAGAGAGTGCCTGGATCTGAAGAAGAAAAATTTGGATGGTGAATCTGCCGATCAGTATTCACTGAGGCTGATGAATCGCCAGGTCGCTGCCTGGAAAGCGTCTTTGCTGGGCTCACCCGCCCTGCCGCCGGACTCGTCAGTGTTTGCGACTTTACAATGCACCGACCTGGAAGAGTTGCCTCTATTAGATGCCGTTTGCGATCTGGAAGCGGGCCCATCGCCGGTATTGCTTGGCCGGGGCGCTTTCTGGAACAAAGAAGTGAGATTCAATCCCTTTTTGAAAGGTAGATACCGCTCTATCCTGGCAATGCCGGCTTCCGGACTGGGCCCTTTTGCCGGAGGAAACAACTTTCAGAATATGATGCCGTATACGGTGCTGTCTCTTGCAAGCGGGTCTGACCCAAGTCGAAATCGAGGCGGTGAATATGGAGTCGACTTCGACCCTCTGTCTTCTGGGGAGAGGGCTGTGGTCAATCCCTGTGAACTACCCGGCAGTTTCGACGGTGGTCAATGTCCTGCGCCTGACAAGTATAAACTCAAGTTTCTGGTTAATTTGATAGAGCAGATCCTTTCTGCCGACTGCCTTAGAAAAGGCGGAATTTCCTCTGGTGCTATCGAAAGTAGTATAAAACGCGCCTATGGCAGGGCGGCGAAAGAGAAGCGTTTTCCCCGTTTATCCGAGTTGCTTCACTATCTGCCGGAACCACTACCGGCGCCGCTTCTGGCAGAATTTCGCGCATTTTTCGAGGGGGCTGCAGGCAGATGTTTCAATGGCGAGACGACTCTGTCTTTGATGCCCGGGCGCCTCAACAGGGTGATTTTGCCAAATTCATTGCGATCTCAAAAACGTCTTCTTATCGAATTGATCATGATCGACTATGCATCTCGCTTCAAGGATGTGGCTGGTCTTGTCTGTCTTGTTCCTTCCATCGACAATCTAGTCTGTTATGAAGCCGGTCGGGATCTGCTTTTAAATGCTTTATTAAATTCAAGCGGTGAGGACATCTTCTGGGGGTTGTCCATGGATGATTCTATCGGGTCACTCCGCCGTCTGGGAGCGCGAGAGATTCTCTCTTCTCTGGGAGCGGTTCTTATCGAGCCGACAGAGATGAGTGAAGAACTATGCGAAATCCTTACTCTGACCAGGGCAGAAAAGCGCGCCCTGACCGGCGGCAGAAGAGTCCTGAGAACCCTGGGTTCAAGCACCGTGCTTGCGTATGGTCAGGCTGACGGGCTCTCTATCTCTAGATCTGCCAGGCTTTCATGGGCCAGCATTTCTCCCACGGTTTTGAAACGCGCTTGAGCATCAGGGGCGGTGGCGTGAGCGACCAGATCGTCTGTGGCGTCGCTTACATCTGGTTTTGTGTTTTTAGGATGTGAAGCGGTGATAGGCTCTGGATCCTCTGCGGTGAGAAGCCAGTGCAGGGTGCAGCCCAGGGCGTAGATATCGCTCTGAATGGTGGCTTTGCCTCGAAACTGTTCCGGCGGAATGTAAGAGTGTTTACCCACCACGGTGGAGGTCTCGAAGCCTTCTCTTTGCTCCGCCACGTTGAAGTCGATGAGCACCAGGTTACCGTCCGGTTTTAGCATGAGATTATCGGGAGTGAAGTCTCGATGCAGGAGAGGTGGTGACTGGCTGTGGAGATAGCCCAGGATATCCGCCATCTGACCAGCAAGCTTCAACACGCCGGTCTCTTCCATGGGGCCGCTTTCGGTAATGAGCCTGCGCAGCGAGAATCCGTCTATATAGTCCAGGCAGATATAGGCTTTGTGTCCTTCGCTGAACACATCAAGACAGTGAACTATCTGTTCGTGGTCAAGCTTCTGAAGCAGTTCGGCTTCTCGTTTGACGTTCTCCAGAGCCCTTTTGCGAATCTGGGCACCACCTGCCACCGGTAGGACAATCTCTTTGAGGGCGATTGTTTTTGATGGTAAGCTATTGTCTGTGTCTGTGGTCTCGCCTTTATAAGTCACGGCGTGACCGCCGGCGGCGAGAATCTGGATGATCTTGTACTTGCCCCCGCCGACTACGCTGTCCGGCGGAAGCGGCTCCAGCAGTTGAGAGGCACGGGTGCCGTCGAATTGCTCCAGCCAAATTTCCGTATAGCTTCGGTCGCCGCCTTCGGTCAGCTTTTCGCTGATGCTTTTATCAAAGCTCTCTTCCGGCAAAAAGTGTTTTATCGAGGCGACAAAGGCGGGAATGTCGTCCTGGTTTATGAAAGAGCCAAGGTCCAGTCTTATGGTGCGGCTGTGGCTGGTCGGTTTTTTGTGGTGGAGACCGAAGAGCCAGAGTTTTCCTACAAAGTCCTTGACCGCCTTTTCAGAGTTGGACACATCCACGGTTATATCCAGAGAGGTGCTGGAGTCCATGCCGTAGAATTTCATCGAGAGAGACTGATAGGTATCCGAGCTGGCGTAGTCTATGTTCTGCCAGGGAATCCATGGACTGGAATAGGTCTTGAAGAAGTGTGCCCAGTGCAGTCTGATACCTTGCTTCCCCGATTGGATGGCGGTCGGTCCCAGATAGCGTATGAGCCTTGCCAGCAAAAGCGGCATAAGCACAATGTAGATTACAATCACCGACAAATTGGCGCTTCTCACCCCCAGGAAACTGGAGATTACAAACATGAGCGAAAATATGACCGTGTAATAACCAAGCATTTGCAAAAGCAGTTTCTTGCGATTTTTTCGGGTCGCTTCGCGTCCTTTGTTCTTCTCGGAGCGATAAGCGCTGTAGAGCGCGAGAACCTCGTGCTCCCCTTTTTCCGGTTCCGGCAAGCCCTCCGGGGTCGGTAATGCTGGTAGGAATCTCACTGGCTTCGAGCCTCGCTCAGAAATGCCAGTGCCTCTTCGGCATCGGCAAAGCGTTTTTCCGGTTCGAATTCGGTGCAGCGTTCTATAAAGCTGTTTAAAACACTTATTTGACCGGTGTCTTCGTCCTTGCCTCGCGGTAGTGATGAACGAGAAAGTGGTATCGGGTCTTCGCCGGTGAGAAGATAATAGGCGGTGGCGCCCAGGCTGTAGAGGTCGCTTGTCGGCTCTGCCTTGCCTCGAAACTGTTCCGGAGCGATGTAAGACTGTTTGCCGACCATTGTTCCGGTTACACCGCGCATAAACTCGTTGGCGGCACCGAAATCTATTATTGCTACAGCTCCGTCTTTTCTCACGACAATATTGTCGGGAGAGATATCCCTGTGGATGACCGGGGGATTGAGGTTGTGCAGAAAGCTCAGGGTGCTTAGAACCTGTTTGAGCACCGCCTCTACCCTGGCTATCTCTTTTGGACCCTTCTGTTTGACCTCTTGCCTGAGGGTGCTGCCGGGAATATATTCGAGGACCAGATAGACCCGATTGTTCTCGATGAAGCTATCAATCACGTTGGCGATATCCGGATGATTGAGCCTGGACAAGATCGCGGTCTCCCGGTCGAACATCTGGCGGGCCTTCGTCATAGCACTATCACTGGTGGCAAAGTTGGCGTTGAGCTCTTTCAGCACCACGTTCTTGCCGGCATTGTCTCTGCCCAGATAGACAGCAGTCTGACCTCTGGTGGAGAGGATGGAGAGAACTTGAAAGGCGCCGTCTCGCAAGCGATGACCCGATGATAGTGGAACGAAATTGGTGATGGCATAGCGCTGCTCTAAATCCTCCATCCATATGTCGGTGAAGGATTCGTCGGTGGTTTCCGCGATGATGGCATGCTTCAGTTTAATCGCTTCTCTTGAGAGCTTGCTCTGATCTACAAAGTTCTCGAGGGCTAGAAAGAGGCAGCGACATTGTTCTCGATTCAATCTGCTCAGGACGATACTGGCGTTGCCCCCTGACTTGTAGTCGAATTGCAGCATCAAGTTCGAATCAAGTCGACCGTCTTTGCTCCATTTTAGCTGTTCAACACTGGAGCGCTTCTGAAACATCGGACCGATCCATTTATTGTGATAGATGTTCTCTTCCATCTGCACTGAATGAATGTCGGTCCAGGGTCGGAAGTATCTTTTGTGCAGCTCGAACTTCCAGGCGTCAGAGAATTTTATGCCACCATCGGTAATGAGGAAGTTGCAGTGGTTGTGAGACTTGCCTACATATTTGAGAATGGCGAAAAGAGCTGTGAATACCGCTAGAACAAATATCAAGGTAAACAGTCGCTTCGGCTCCAGGGCGTATTCCAGTCCGAATTTAGATACCACTTTCAGCTCTATCAAAACCAGAAAGACCATCATCAAGCCATAGCTTGCATTTTCGACCTTGCCAGAAGCGGCTGAACGCAAAGTGTATTCCAGGCGATAAGCATGCTCGCTGAAGTCAGCCGGCAGCATGAAGTCATAGTCGACTTTCTCCGCGATGACAATCGTGTCTTCGTCTTTTTCTAATTCCAGGGCGGGTATCTCTTCCATGGCGATGCCTGCGAATAAAGGGCTCGACCTGTCTATTTTTTCATTCCCTACAGGAGCGATTACAAACTGATGACCAGTGACCAATGACGAATGTCGATTCGGTGTTTACCCGGTATGCAAATTGACTGTATGATGGTTCCATTGAAGAGATGAATTCCTTATCGGTGCCTTGATATGAAGAGAAGGACGTCTATTCTTGCCGGCAGCGGACTGGTTATAGTCGTTTGTTGTATGGCGGGGTTCTGTTTCAAAACCGCCCACAAAGAGCCTGCTCCGGTACCACCGCCTGCGCCTGTTGCCGAGGCCGTCCGGCATAGCGACGTGGATTTCGGACCATATATGGCGAGACTGCAGAGGTCTATGAAACGGGCCTGGTTCCCTCCCCCAGGGAAAGAGACCTGCAAAGTCACGGTGGTTTTCAAAGTGCACGATGATGGCGCGATGAGTAATCTGAGGCTGACGAAAAGCTCCGGCTCGGCACTGGCCGATCAGGCTGCCTTGAAAGCCGTTATCAATGCGGCGCCGTTTAAGGCGCTGCCGAAGGGCGCTCCTGAGGATGTGGATATTCAGTTTACCTTCGATTACAACGTTTTCAAAGGCCCGGTCAAGAATCCGATTAAGAGTCTTTGAATCCGGTCGGTGTAAAGCCTATCTCGCCGGAGCCGAGTAAGCTCTTGGTCAAAGTTCCGCCTACCACAAGAAGCTCATGCATGGCCTCGTCCATGTGATTGTCTTTGACCACAATAGGCTCGCCGTCGGCTGCGGCAAAGAGCGCCGCTTTCCGCATAATCTCGGCGATGAATGCACCGCTTGCCCCCTGGGTCCGTTTGACATAGGGCTCCATATCTTCGACTTCCACGTCCATTCCTTCGATATACAACTCGAAGAGCCGTTTGCGGCATTCTCTGTCGGGTAGAGGAATTTCATAGGCCTGATCGACTCGGCCCGGTCTGGCTGCCAGGGCTGGTTCCAGCACGTCGGGGCGATTAGTGGTCAAGAAAAATAGAACGTCGACATCGTCGGAAAGCCCATCCATCTCGTTGAGCAGCTCTAGCAAGATTGCGGTGTTGCAGCCCTGCTGCTTGGTTCTGTCTTCGGCAATCAGGTCGACATCCTCGATAACAACCATAGATGGCTCCAGCCATCGGGCAAAGCGACAGGAGCTTTCTATCGAACCCTGACCTCTGCCGGTCATCAATATGACTGTTCTCTCTTTCATTTCGGAAGCCAGGTACATGGCTGTCAGGGTTTTGCCGGTGCCGGGTTTGCCGTGCAGCAGGATGCCCCGTTTGAGCTTTCGTTTCGCTTTTTTCAGAGCTTCACTGTGCTTACCCGCTTCTATAGTCTGTCTTTCTATTCTCTTCAAAAGTCCGTCGGGCAGGATGATGCGGTTTCTGGTCACCGGAGGCAGATCATGAAATTTCAATCCCCCTCCTTCCTGGCTGGTGGAGAGGATCTTGCCCCGATAGATGTTTTTCTTTCTAATAGATTTTTGAATGCTCTGGACGAAGCTCTCTGCTCTTGTTCTCTCTTTTGCCATCACATCAAGATTGATGGCGGACTGACCGGCAAAGTCCATCATCGAATTCTGTCGCAGTAGGACAACTATGTTGTCTTTGCCCTTTTCGGCAACTAAATAAAGCGCCCCCTGGACACAGGCAAGCTTCTGGCCATTGCCTATGTCCATATTCAGATACTGGACCGAGCCTTCTTTGACGCCTCCCAGTCCTACCATAGAAGCAAAAGACTGGGGAGAGATTATGTCTTTAAGGCTGGTGCCGGTGATATTGTTCACAAACCCGGATTGAATGCCCAGTACCGTGACCTGGTTGTCTTTGTCGTCGCAGATTTCGTTGAGGGCTATCTGTAAATTGGGATGATTGTACTTGTCGAACTGTTCGCTCACGATGGGCAGGGTCGAGGGGTCGACACCCATATGGTCATAGACTTTCTGGCGCAAGTCTTTTGGCATCAAGTCTTTCGGCAAGAGATCCCGGGGATTGAAGTCTCCCATATTGAAGGTATTCGGCGCCATCTGCTTTCCTCTTGCTTGATATCGTCGTCTTTATATATTTACCCCGGCGACGGTAACGAATAAGTCACTGAGAAATGTCATAATCAAGATCTTGCTTGCCTCGGTTTTTTTTGAACGGTCCTTGCGTGTGTTAGTAGACTCGACCCAGCTACCCGATCGATATAAAGGCGTCTCCGAACTTGGTCGAGGCGCCATGGGTACGGTTTTTAAAGCCAGGGATACAAGGCTGAAGCGCAATGTGGCCATAAAGATTTTGAATCGTGCCAAAATCTCGGACGAGCAGATTCAGCGCTTTCATCGCGAGGCGAAGGCGGCGGGCGGTCTCAGTCACGACAATCTTGTCACCGTGTACGATTTCGGTCTCAATGATCGTTCCGAGCCCTATCTGGTTATGGAGCTGGTGGAAGGTGCGACCATTAGCGATTGCATCAAGAAATACGGTAGGCTTTCTTATGAATCCGTCATCGACATAGCAGTGCAGATTGCGCGGGGCATGGCCTATGCCCACGAGAATGGCGTTATACATAGGGATTTGAAATCCTCGAACATTGTCCTGACCTCGCCCTTGTCCGGAGAGCGCAATCAGGTCAAGATCATAGATTTCGGCATCGCGCGTTTGCTCACCGACGAAGCCGCCGGCGGCAAGCTGACCATGACCAACGCAATAGTGGGATCTCCTGCCTATCTCAGTCCGGAGCAGGCTCAGGGTGGCAGCGGTGATGAGGTCTCCGACATCTATTCTCTGGGATGTATCTTGTTCGAAGCTTTGACAGGCGAGCTTCCTTTTTCCGGTGAATCCTTTCTCGAGGTGATGAGGCAGAAGACCACATCCGACCCACCGCATTTTTCTTCGGTCACCGATGCCGAAATTCCTGGTGGACTGAAACGTATTGTTTACAGGTGTTTGAAGCGAAAAGCCGAAGAGCGCTATCAGTCGATGCAGGATCTGCTTGTCGATCTGGAGATGACCGAGCAGCTTATCCTGGACGAAACTCTGATACTGCCTCCGGAAGAGGCTAAAGCCAGGGTCGAGAAAGCAAGGAGCGAGGGGCGTCTGGGGACCATTATAGCCATAGGTGCCACATTGCTGGTGGGGGTCCTGGGTGTGGCGACCTCTCTCTACTTTTACCTTAATAGAAGCGAAGGTAGCGAGTATCAGGCGGCAGAGAGTCATAAAGCGACTTTGACAGAGCCGTTTACCGACACAAAGTCTTTCTTCGAGAGAGAAGTAGATCGCAAGGAGTTGCGCAAAAGTCCAGCCGGTGATGGAAAGCTTCATGTCAAAGGGCGCGGTGACATCGGCGATAAAGATATCATCGCTCTCAAGGGAGAGAAAGTGATGCATCTGGATATCCAGGGAAGAAAGGTGACGGACAAAGCTATGCCTGTGATCGCTTCTTTTCCGGTAGAGGTCCTGGAATTGCAGCAGACAGATATCACCGGAAAGTCTCTGAGCTATCTCGCCAATAGTCGAACTTTGAAAGACCTGCGTTTTAGATGCAACCAGATAAATGATGCCGATTTGAGGTCTCTCAAAAACGTACGGCTCAAAAATCTTCGTTTGACCAGTTGTCCTGATATCACCAATGATGGCATAAAAACAATTTACGAGCAGTGGCCGAATCTTGAAGTGCTGCATATAGCGGGCACTTCCATTGACAAAGAAGGCTTCGCGCTGTTGCCGAAGTTCAAACATCTTCGGGAAATCGATGTCAGTTTCGAGCATTCCGGGGAAAATGGCCTGGATTCGGTGACGAAAATGCCGGCTTTGAAAAGTCTATATGTGGCTAGAAGTGTGATATCAAAGCCGATGCTGGAGAAATTCGCCACCATGAAGAATCTGGCGATGGTGAAGTTCGTTACGTGTCGAGGACTGGAGCAAGCGGATTATCTCTATCTGAAGAAAAAGTTGCCGCATTGTGATGTCAGGGTAGCCTATTTGTGAGATTCTATTAGATCTACAAATTCAGGAGATTACCCGTGCAGACAGATTGGAATCAGCGTTATTTAGAAGAGAGCACCCCCTGGGACAGTGGTGAGGCTTCCAAGGAGCTGACGCGTGCCTTAAATGAAAAGCTGATAGAGCCCTGTCGGGTTCTGGAGTTGGGGTGCGGGACCGGTACCAATGCCATCTTCCTCGCTCGGGCTGGTTTTAGTGTTACGGCGGTGGACCTGTCCGAAGAGGCTTTGCGAAAAGCGCGCAGCAAGGCAGAAGCCACAGGTGCCGAAATCGAATTCATCCAGGCCGATGTCACCGCACTTCCGGAGCTTGGCGACGCTTTCCCTTTCGTTTTTGACCGAGGCACCTATCATGTGGTCAGAGAGATCAATCTCGAGGGGTTTATAAATACGATATCGAAAGTGGTGGCACCTGGTGGCATCTATCTGGTAATGACCGGCAACGCCAACGAGAGAGTGCATAAAGAGGACGGACCGCCCAAAGTGCGTGCCCATGAACTTTGCCGAGAGCTGGAGGGAGAGAACTTCGACCTGTTGCGCATGGAAGAGACGGTCTTTCACAAAGTCAAAATAGATGGTCGCGTTTTCGAACCCCTGGCCTGGGCAGCGGTCTTTCGCCGGCGCGAGAGCCCGCGCGGCTGAGATGAGCTTTGTATCTCAGGGGCTTTCTAAACAAAGCTCTACTGCTATGGTTCGCTCGTCTTTCTGAAGCGGTAAACGGATTTGAATGTCTGTCAGACCGGCTGTATCGAACTGCGGTTTTGCCAGGCTGATTGTTTTGGTTCGGAATATAGCGTCGGCAGGCGAGACTATCCGCATGGACAGGTGCTTGCCGTTTTTGTGACTTAGTAAGATCTCTTTTCCGTCCGAGGAGACTTCTACCTTTTGTTCAGTGTGCATGTGCCAGGTATATGACACCGGTTTCAGTGCTTTTAAAATGTCGGTGATCACGACACTTTTGTCTTTGCCGTCTTTCCTGCGCACTACAAAAGTTCTTTTGGCGCCCGCGAGCTTCTGTGGATAGGTCTTCGATAGATCTACTGCGGCGAAGAATTTGTCTATTTTGTCCACCATGGTGGTAATCTTTGCCGTGGCTCGGGTATTCTGACTGCCATCGTCGATGGTGAAGGTGTTCTGTCCTTCGGTTTTTAGTCTGTAGTAGCTAAAGCGCTGGTCGCCGAAATAGCCCGGTAGAGAGTAGTTATCCGGTCCCAGTTCACAGGCCCAGCGTATTCCTGACCAATCCAAAACAAAAGTACCGAGGTCAAGATTGGCATGGCTGGCTCGATTGTCTCCGCCTTTGAAGCCTAGATAGAGAGCATTTTTTTGCGACCAGTCGGATCTAAAGAAACCCAGTTCAGCTCCTTTGAACAGGGCGGATCTTGCCAGGGATGATCTTTCTAGCTGTTTGAAGCTTTCTGGATAAAAGAGCAGATGAAAAATGGTCGTATGGCGCGAAGCGGTGCCGGATTCCGCTCCGGCATATAGTGGTTGTTTGAATTCCCGGCTCATCCAGAACATCTGGGGGGCACGTCTTTCTTCCGCAGACGAGTCGGCGAAATTGAAATATTCGCCGGTAGGGCTGGTGTAGTGAATTCTATAGAATCCCGTCTTAGCAAAGCCCGGACTGCTCATCCAGCCAAAGTCCTTGCCCATCGCCGATTTGAGGCTAGAGAACATAAGCATGGCAAATTTTGTGGTGTAGCACCAGTAGCCGGGACCTTCTGCCCAGCCTCCATCGGGAGAATAGGATGCCATCGCATACGGTACGGATAGGCGAGCGCAGTTTACTATTCGATTGGCTTCATCCGGGTGTTTGTCGCCTATGGCAAGGGCCCCGACTATAAGCCCACCGTTACAGACAATGTTCCAGTTGAAGGCAGAGAAAGTCCACCATTTGTGCTCGGTGTATTGCTTCAGTCCCTGCTTCAGACCCAGTTCTAGAATGGCTGTGCGAAATTGCTCCTCTTCTTCTTTTGTCAGGCTGTCATAGAGCCAATCATAGCCAAGAGCAAGAGCTGTGGTCATCTCAGCAACATCAAGGAAATGATTCGGGTTCCAATCCGACATGGTGGCTATCGCTTTCATCTCTTCTTTGGCGCGTTTCAAATAAGTCTGCTTGCCTTCGATTAGATACAGTCCTGCCAGGGTGACTATCCGCTTTTGAGCCAGACGGCTAATCTCAAGCATATTGTTCTCTGCGGATTTTTCTTGCGCCACAGGAGCTTCTGTCAGCATCGCATCACCTTTCTCTTTCAAATTATTCAAAAGAGCGGCGGCGTCTTTGTCTTCTGCCAGTTTTCGTCTCAGTCGTTCTAGCATCGACGCAGATATGATCAAGCGCGGGTGGCGGGGCTTTAGATTTGATAGTTTGTTTGCATCAGCTTTCGTTGCGGTATCTTGCAGTGAGTGCACCCAGCTTTTCGCTTGTTCCCAGCTTTTGAAAACGGGTGGCAGCTCTTTGCCTTCTATCGATTCGCTGGAGCCGGCAAAAACAGGTACCTGGCTGGTGGCAGGAAGCATTAACAGGGCAATGAGAATGGTAAAGGCGGACCTGGGCGAATGCATGGGAATATATTACATTATCCGGCTAGGCGGCAATTATGCGTTCGCCTGGGCTGCTTCAGGCAATATTTCAAAGAAGGGAACGTGACAACAACTTTCGGACAGTATTCAGAAAAAGTTTAGTGTAGGTTTTCTATTCTAAATTGGCGAGATCGAAGGGCCGAGGATACCCCAGAAAGCGTTGCGCTCCTGCTGTAAATTCGAAAACACCCAGAACATGGTCGATTTTGAATTTGCAGATTGAAAGATAGTGTATCCTGGCAGGTACCGCCGATAATGCTGCCATCAAGAGTGGTGGCGTCCCTTAAGTAAGGGAAGTTCGGAAAAATTTATAGGACCGGCTTTCTATACAGCCTGCAGCGACTGATCTTCTTTGTCTACAAACTCTACTTTAAGTCGCTTTCCGAGTACGGACGCTATTTTCTTGAGCATAGACAAGGAGTGACCATCATAGTCGGCATCTTCAAGCCGGCTGATTACCGAGGGAGTAGTGCTAATCTTTTCTGCCAGATCTTTCTGTGTAAGGTTTGCCTCTATGCGGAGATCATAAATCTGTTGGGCAATTTTGAGGTTGACCATATGGTCTTCGACCATGCTAGCCAGCTCGGGGTCCTTTTCTAAGTATCGACGACGCAGAATGTCCCCAGCGTTCTTTGTTTTCTTGTGGCTATTCTTACTCATCATCATCACCTTCTTCATAGGTATGCTTCTCTGGCATGCTCAGGTACATCTGTCTGAATTTCTTTGCTCGCTGGATTTCCGTCGGTGGCACTTCATCCGTATTTTTTACTAGCCCATGGGTCAGAATCACGATATCTTTACCAGCGAAAAAGAACAGAATCCTGTATTGATTGGTCTTGTATCTCTCCCGCAGCTCGTAAATTCCATCTTCAAGGTAGTCGGCATGCGGTCTCCTTAGTTCATGCCCTAATTCCTCTAAGAGCAAAATCCGAGCGATGACCTTCGCCTGAGCTTTTTTGGGTTTGATGTTGTCGATCCACTCTTTGAGGGGGCAGGAATTCTCGTCCTCTTGAAACCAATAGACTGTTGACCTAGACATTTTCAAGTATACCCCAACTTCGCAATATTGCGATACCCTTCGGATTAATCTTCTTGGAACCACCAATTTTAGCCCGATTTGGCTGATTAAATGTATCCCAATGCGCGGACATTTTAAAATCATCAACGCGCCTTGGAATACGTGCCGCCATCGCAAGATTTTGATTGGAAAACGTCTGATACTAGGCGTTGTGTTTGCCAATATTCCGATCGAAATTCAAGCGATGCCAATATCGGAGGAAGGAAAATCCAGCACCTGAGGATAGAGACCTTGAAAGCTTCCGAAAGTTACTGTGGGAATTACCAGACCTGGCTGCTACCAGTCCGGGATACTTCGAGCCGGAGAGTGACTCTGGGCAAAAACCGGTATTGCCAGTGGTGGTAGGTAAAACAGAGAAGCAGCAGTTTTTTGATGTCGGTACAGAGTCCTCTGCAAGGACTGTTGTGGCTGAGCGTGTATTCTCTCCGGAGTCTTTCTTCTTGAACAAGTCTGTACCGCAGAAAGTTCGATCAATCAGATTTGAAGAGTCTGATGTAAGGTCGGGCATGGAACCTGCTGAATTTCGCGTGCTGGTGGTTGTCCGGAGCGATAAGGAGGAAGATGCTCTTTTAATAAGAGATGAACTTTCCCTCAACGGTGGTAAGCTGAAATCTATCAGGAAAGTAGGACCCTGTGTCTATGAATTGTGTATTCTCGATGAACCCGAGCATTTTTATTTTGGGCTGGCGGCGCTTCTGGGAAGCGGTGTCCCGAGGTAATTGTTTACCAGAATTATGAATCTGGTGCCTTTGCAGATTAAGCCGCTTGAAATACTCAGGTGAGCGTACTTGTTTAGAATTGGTTTTAGCCTGGTCTGGTTCGGATTGAGAAGGCATTAGATGAACTAGAGTATTAGTTAAAGCAAGGTACAAGGCAAAAGGGTGGTTGTCATAGTGTGCCATTATGGCGTACAATCGAAAGTGTGCACTTCTTAAAACTGATTACAGGGTTATAGTAATGGCCGTGTCGAAGAAAAACTCGAATAATGAAACTGAAAGATTGGCTATGCGTTTGCCTGCTGAACTGAAAGAGCGATTTGAAAAAGCCGCCGCTTTGCGTGGTGAGACTGTAAGTGGCTGGGCCAAACCAATACTAGCAGAGGCTGCGGCTCGGCAGCTTAGAGAACACGAGTTTGTTGATATGGCAAAAGCGGATCGTGTCGCTTTTGTAGAGGCCGTGCTGTCGCCTCCTGCGCCCACCAAAGCGGCCATGGCTGCGGCTAAAAAGATTGTATGTAGGGCTGCTTGAGATTTCGAAAGCCGCCGCACGCCCTGCATTCCTGCCGGGCAAGTAGCCTACCACTTGTGCCCCAGCGTCAAACCAAGCTTCGCTCTAAAGGGTTTGACTCCGGGTCCTGCACT
>WGMS01000032.1 GCA_016124935.1 bacterium
ATCAGTTTCTACCGGAGAGGTATCCGGAACAGCCGAGGAGCCTCTGGCTGTCTCTTTGAACGAGCCCGTCGTCAAGATCCCCGAAACTCCTGCTAAGCCTGAAGAAAGTGGCTCAAAACCTGTGGAAGTCGCGGCCGAAGTTGCAGCAAAAACTCCGCCTCCCGAGAAGAAATCTCCTGAACCCGAACCGACTGCAATCGGTAGGAGCGCATCGATTGCCAGATCCGAAGACGGCACGGTGAAATCTTTCACCGCAGCCGACGGAGTCACCTACACTAGAGTCGAGCCGGATGAAGCCCAGCGTCAGGCGATGTCTGAGAGGCTGGGCAAGCCTGTCGATTCGACCATGGCATTCTGGGAAATCACCGGCGGCTCCCAGGGCAAATCCAATGGTCACAACAACCGTACTGTGATCGCCGAAGTACAAGAAGCGGACGGCAACGTAAAAGTCCAGACGAAATATCCCGTCGAGCAAGCCACGCTCTACCTGGGCAATGGCGATTATATCCATGGATTTCCCGAGCAGGCAAGAACCATGACCCGCTCGTTCTCCGATGGCGGCACCGCCACGGTGACAAGATACCCCGATGGGGCGGCGCCCAGACTGGTGATTAACAAACCGGGAGAAGGCGGTCCCCTGGCTTTTGAGCTGGATGAAAACGGACGGATAGCAAGAAGCCTGGGCGATGCCGATAGCAAATCCAGAGCGGAGCGCTATCTGGAAAATGCCGAGATGAAAGACTTCACCTCCCAGGCTTTCTCTACCCTCGGTGGAAACGTTAAAAGCGATGCCCAGCCAGTATCTGCGGTTGAGGCAAGAGTTTCTGATAGAGAGACGAGAACAGAGCCGGTAGACAGACAAGTTCCGGAAGAAACAAAAGTCTCGAAAGCTCCTGAAGCGATTGTTCCGGATTCAAAACCTTCTTCTCTTGTGCCCGAAACTCGGGACAACGCCGAAGCGAAAGTCGGTAGCCCTGCCAAGCCTGATGTTCGTCCGGAATCAAGAGCCGGAGAAGAAGCTCTGAATATATCCTTGAACGAGCCGGTGGTTAAGATACCCGAGGTCGAAAATCCGGTAGTAAGAACAGCAGAAAAGCCATCCGTCCAAGAATCGACTACGAAACAACCGGATAACGGAAGCCAGGAGCAAGCTTCCAGACTTCCAGAAAAAGCGGCTCCGCAGACCTCCGACAGCTCTAATATACCGGCGGCAGAAAAGACCATAACCCACCAGAACGGCTTCCAATCCGAAGTAAGAAGAGACGAAAGCGGCCAGGTCAACAGTTTTGTCGCCGCCGATGGAGTACGCTACGAAAGATATCAGCCCGACGCCCAGGATAGAGAAGCCCTGAAAGCAAGACTGGGCGAAGAACCCGGCAAAGACCTGAGCTTCTGGAGAGTAGAAGGCTCCCAGGCTAAATCCAACGGACACAACGATAAAACTATCATTGCAGAAGTCCAGGAAGTGGACGGCAACGTCAAAGTCCAGACTCGCTACCCCGTTACCCAGGCTACTCTCTATCTTGCTAACGGAGATTATATTCACGGCTATCCAGATCAGGCCCGTTCCATGACCCGCACCCTTGCCGATGGGGGCACGATCACCATCACCAGATACCCCGGTGACCATCCGGCAAGGATGGTGGTCAACATGCCTGGTGAAAGGGGTGCTATGGTCTATGACCTGTCCGCCGATGGGGAGATTGTCAAAGAGGTCAGTCCGCCTGCAGCAAGAAGAGAGGAAGACCCCAGAATCAGGAGCTTCCGCCAGGAAGTCTTCGGCAATCTCGATCCATCGATGCCACAAGATCAGTTCGAGACCAGGGCGACAGAATACGCAAGAAAGCCGGTTACAACCGATGGAAGACTGGCAGTTCCGGCCAGTGCTCCGGTAATAGAAATTCCGCAGAAGCCTGAAACCAGCACTGTCACAGAACGCCCTCCGGAGCCAACAGTAAATACCGCCGTGCGCCGGGAGCCACTTCCCAATCATCAAAAAGACTTGATGGACGAATCCGCCCAGAGATACGTCAATAACCCCGAGGCCCTGATAAAAGCCGTTGAGCCGGCGCCATTGAGGTCGGAACCCGTAAGAGAACCGGTCGGTGCGGAAAAAGCCGTTCGTCCCACAGAAGTCGAGACCACAGGCCAGGACAGATCCCGGACAGCGCCAGTATCTGAAAGTCGCGACCAGAATGCCCTCGCCATCAAATTGAACGAGCCTGTTATTGAAATTCCAAAAGCTGCGGAAACCCGATCCACAGGTCCGGAAGCCGCAAAAATCGAGCCGACCCGTTTAGATACAGGCAATCGTCCGGTTCCCGTCGAGCCCGTTGATGGCACCAGACCGCGGGTGACAACGCAACCGGATTCAAAAGCGGAGACCGTCGACCTTTCCGGCGGTCAGAGAAGAGGCGAACCGGTAACTCCGGTAGAGCCAGTAGCCAGAGATGTTAAGGAAATTGCCACCCGCGGCGCCGAAGTGCTTGCAGATAAACCGGTCTCGGTCTCTCAGCCCGATATTCCAAGCGCAAAAGATCGCGCAACCACACTTGGACAGCCTGTCGACGACTCCGCCGGTAGAAGATCGGCCGCCGTCAGCGAAACAAAAGTCGTCGAGCCGGTCCCAGCCAGCACCGTCAGAGATACCACGCCTGTTCTTCGTGGCGAAACGGCTTCAACAAAGCCCGCGTCAGAACCGGCTTCTGATCTAACCGCAGCAAAAGTCCCTGACAGAACAGGAGCAGCCGGGGGGCAAGAATTCGATAGAACGGGCAGGCCGCAAGTAGAGAGCTTCGCTGCCACCGCCACCAATACTTTAAGACAGATCGACCCGAATCGAGTCGAAGTAGCAACCGCAGATCTGACTGCAAGAAGAGATACAGAAAGAATTTCTGAAGCAATTGTGAAACCGGAGCCGACCGAGCGCACGACCGAGCCTGCCGTCAAACCTGCTGTGGAATCGAGAGTTGACACGAGATTGGCAGAACAAAGCCCGGAGAGAAAAGAGCCGGACCAGATAAGAACGACTCCGCCAACCGAGACCCGGACAGAAAGAAGCGGCAATAATGATGCCCTCGCCATCAAATTGAACGAGCCTGTTATTGAAATTCCGAAAGCTGCGGAGACCAGAGCGACCGCCCCTGAAGCTGCCAGAGTCGAGCCGACTCGTTTAGATACAGGCAATCGCCCGGTTCCCGTCGAGCCCGTTGATGGCACCAGACCGCGGGTGACAACGCAACCGGATTCAAAAGCGGAGACCGTCGACCTTTCAGGCAGCCAGACAAAAGGCGACCCGGTCACCCCGGTAGAGCCTCTAGCCAGAGATATCAGAGAGATTGCCACCCGCGGCGCCGAAGTGCTTGCCGATAAACCGGTATCAGTCTCTCAGCCCGATAGACCCAACACAGGAGATCGCGGAACCACACTGAGACAGCCTGTCGACGACTCTGCCGATAGAAGATCGGCCGCCGTCAGCGAAACAAAAGTCGGCGAATCCGTGCCCATAAGCACCGGAAGAGATACCACACCTGTTCTCCGTGGCGAAACGATTGCGACAAAGCCCGCGTCCGAACCGGCTTCTGATGTAACCGCAGCCAAAGTCCCTGACAGAACAGGAGCAGCCGGGGGGCAAGAATTCTATAGAACGGGCAAGCCGCAGGTGGAAACCTTCGCTGCCACCGCCACCAATACGCTAAGGGAAACTGACCCGAATCGAGTGGACCTTTCGACAGGCGATCTCGCCACCAAGCGAGAGCCGGGTCAGCCAAGAACAGCCCCGGTAACTGAGACCAGAGCCGAAAGAAGCGGCAATGATGATGCCCTCGCCATCAAATTGAACGAGCCTGTTATTGAAATTCCGAAAGCAGCGGAAACCAGAGCGACCGCTCCGGAATCTACAAAAATCGAGCCGACCCGCTCAGATACAGGCAATCGCCCGGTTTCCGTCGAGCCGGATCCAAAAACAGGGACCGTCGACTTTTCCGGCAGCCAGAGAAAAGACGTCCCGGTCACTCCGGTAGAGCCTCTAGCCAGGGATATCAAAGAGATTGCCACCCGCGGCGCCGAAGTGCTTGCCGATAAACCGGTGTCGGACTCTCAGCCCGATAGACCCAACCAAGCAGACCGCAGGGATCCTAAAATTCCAACCCTGGGCGACTCTGCCGATAAAGGAAGCGGCAATCAGGGAGATCCCGTGAGCCGAAGAGAGACAGCTGCTGCTCCTGCGAAGGTCCCGGGAGATGATATAGCCGCCACCGTCAGGAGAGATCAGGGCGCGCCGGTAGTAGAGCGAACAGAGCGAACCACAGGCAGAACCGCTGTGGAATCCTTCGCCGCAACGGCGACTAATACTCTGAAAGATGTAGATCCCAATAAGGTGGATCTCAGAACCCAGAGCTTCGCCCCGGAGAGACGAAACGATACTGGTGGCGCAGGCGTGGAAAGAACGGCTCCCAGAACTGATATTACTGCCGGCAAAGAGCCTGCAGCGGACCCACAACTAGCCATTAGCCTCAACAAGCCGGTTATAGAGATTCCGGAGGCTGCCACGAAAGATTCGCCCCGCAGAGGCGTTCAGGAAGTCCCCGCCGCCACCACCGATAGATTGGCGCCTCAAAACGCCGATGCTAAAAGAGGGATCCAGGCAACAGAGCCTGAAGTCAGAACTGCTGCCTCTGGAAAGGATAGGGACCTCACCCCTGGCAAAAATGAGACCTTCTCTACCCTGCCGGAGTCACACCCGAAATCGAAGCCCATAGAGCAGCCTCCTGGATTTCTCAATGCCGCCATTCCCGGCAATGGAGATAGAACCGCCAGGACATCCGGAGCCAATGAGATTAAGCCACTGGGTCGAGAGATCCAGGAAATCGCCTCGAAAGGCACTCAGATAGGAGACCGGACAACCCTTTCAAGATCCGCAATCACTGCCCAGGGCGATGATAAAGCAGCGCCGGCAGACTTGACACCCAAACGAGGAGTCACTTCGACCGCCTCCGGAGACCGGGTAGTCGCAGACCAGAAAAGTCAAAAAACAGGTGAGCCGGAAGTCGGCTCAAAAGATAGAGCCACCCGGGTGCAGAGCCTGGAAGCTGATCCTCTTTCCGGTTCCGGCAAACCCACAAGAAACAATGAAGTAGCGGCGGTTTCTGAAACAGCAAAAGAGAAGCTCTCCAGATCCGCTGCTTTCGACGGCTCAATTAATGAAAGAGGCTCTGAAAAGCCAGAGTCGACGGTCCGGTCTGGTAAAGGCGATATGGTCCCCGGCAATAAAGTCGAACTAGAGGGCAAGTTGTCCGGCAATCGTATAGAGGTCTCCAGCCAGCCTCTCAAAAACACAGTCGACGCAAAGAACCTGGCTTCTCTGCTTCGCGCCAACCCAGGGCAGGGCGAAAGCGCCCTGGCTAGAAATATTTCGGTAAAAGGCCAGACCCAGGAAGCGGTCTCCACTCTTCAGACCGCCAATAAACCAATCGACTCTAAATCAGGCTCAAAGCTGGAGATATCGAGCAAAGCGGCTCCAGCAATTGAGATAAACGCAAAATCAGTCCTGAAAACAGCGGTTTCGCAACCCGGCTTGGAGTCGGCGGCGGTGGCGCAGAATTCCGCAGCGACAAAAACTGTTGGTCGCGGTCTGGATAACGCCGTCTCGCCAACCGGCAACACAACCAGGCTGGATGGCAGAGTAAGCGCTCTTATTATCGGCAACAGCCAGATCACCGCAGAGGCCGTTGCGGCAACAGGCAAGGGCAACGGTCTGATTACAAGAAGCTTGAGCAACTTAGAGACAGGCAAAACGACCAATTTCACCATTAAAAATGCCGAAGCGTCCGGAGCCGACGGCAAGAGCAGCACAGCCAAGGAAGTGACCGTCAACGGCAAGCGTTATGCCATAGATCCGGTTACGCTAACGACCGGTTTAATGATCTTCAGCTCCATCGCCAATGCCAATCGTCGCCTCGACGGCAAGCAAGCCGAAGCTGGCCAGAAAGGGACCTCGACGGACGGGGTCAGAGATGTAAAAGCCACCGTGTTCAATGGCACAAGAGAGGTCAAGCTCACCATCGGGCGAAGCCTGGAGGGAGTAGGTGGTCAAAGACCCACATTGCCTGGCTTCTCAGGCGATCAGACCGGACTTGTTCCCCAGCGCCTCACCGACGTTGCTTCTATCAAAGGTTTGAAAGCGGGCGATTTCACCATCACCAATCCGGCGAAGATAGACTCAATTAAAGGTATAGCCGGAAAGAATCTCTATGTACTCGATCCACTGACAGGGCTGCTTATAGTAAGCGCGATTCGTCGAATACGCCCCCAGGAGAACGCTGCCAATACAGCTGTCGATGGAGCAGAGAAGAGTTCCACCGGCGGCAGAGCAACCCAGGGAAGACTATTCCCCCATACATCCCTGGCCGGTCAGATAAGAGATCTGGGTCAAGGGCGACTGGTGGCAAGGGTACCGCTGGAGACCCCTGTGAGAATGCCCGATTCGATCGCCGGCCAAGGAAAGCTGGTGAACAGTTTCACTATATCGAACAACTTCGGCATAGCCAAAGGAGAAGGCGCTGAAAAGGGTCTTGCAACAAGACAGTTCACCATCGCCAGGCCGCTAAAGCCGGATCATCGCTACGCCGGGCTCGAGCTGGTCACAGCCTTGATAACCGCCTCTTGCATAGCCAATCGCAGACGTCCCCTGGAGGCGCCCAGAGAAACAGGCAAAACAACCGGTACGTCCGGGCTTGAAACAGCTTTGAAAAGCCGCTCTTTCGATCTCACCAACATAAAGGACAGAGCCACTCGCCATCTGGATCCTTCAGGCAATGGCAGCTTCAAATCCACAGAATTCAAATTGAAGCTCAACGACAAAGATGCCAGACTGAAGCTGCCCGAATCGGAGAGTGCGGCACCGCGGACCTTCAAAGTCCTGCAAGGAGCCAAGCAAGTAGCCGTATCCGCTTTGATGATGATGGTTATGAACGCCGGAGTGCGAGAGAACGGGGCCCAGAAACTGGAGCTTATTGCCGAAACCAGCATAAATAAACAGATCAGAGTAGACAGAGACCTGAGCCCGGCTCTATCCACAAAAACCTTTACACCCATGGAGAACGGCAAATCAAGCATCTCCTCCCCCGGATCAATGGTGTCGGAGTCCTTCAGAGTTCAAAACCAGTCGCAATCTCCTTTTCTGAATCCGATTACGCAAGATGTCACAGTAAATAACAAAGGCTATGTCCCGGTGCTGAGCTTACAGAATCAGATAGTGGATCTTACCGGCGGTGGCACTAATCAGGACAGGAATCTACAGTTGCCCCTGGATATGGTACCGGATAGATTAACCCGCTTTGCTGTGACAAGAGAGAGCCAGGGCATCAATCTTGCCAATAATCTGACCTTGACTCCGTTCTCGTATTCAACCGGAGAGCAAGCTAACACCGCTGCTGCGCAAGAAAGCCGAAACTATTACGCCAGATCCAGATTTCTCTACCTGGGAAGACAATTGAGCACCAGCGAGAAACCGGAAGGCAACGGTGATTTAGATGGCACCTTCGGCGCCACCATTCCTTTTGGTTCCAGTGGCGGTGGCGGCAGCAACAAAAAGCAATCCCAGGGCAGTGACCCTGACAAATCAAGCGGTGGTGATAGACGGAGATATAAGATCGCCGAGGGCGATACCCTGCCTCTTATAGCTTCGCTCTATCTATCCGATGAGAACCTGGCATGGCTCATTGTCGAGATAAATCAATTCAGGCTGAAGCGACACAGAATAGAGCGAAAAGAGGTAGTGGAGCTCACCCTCGGCCAATTTATCGAGTTGCCGACCTGGCAGGAAGTAGAGCAGTTCTATCTGGACAAGCGCCATAAACAGAGAGATATAGAGGAGCTTGTCACAATAGTGCTGGGCAAAAAGGATACCGGCTCGATGGACAGAAACCTGGCTGGTAGCCTCGGTATCAAAGAGACAATTATTGAAGACAATAAAGAAGATACTAAAAGAACCAGTATCTTCGAAGACCTGCTTCCCGAAATCGAAATCTTTGGCTAAATTTGAAAGCTCTTTTATACGAACAGAGCCTTTTTGACCTATCTATTTTGTTATCATTGCTTCTTTAGACAGCTTGAACGAGAGAGAAAGATAGAAATTGTACAAAGTTCTCATAGTCGACGACGTGGAAGGGCTTCGCAAACATGCGACCGCTCTGATCAAAAGCATCGATGCGGATGCCTCGATATTCGAAGCTACTACCGGTCAGGAAGGGCTCGAGAAGTTCAAGACTCTCAAGCCGGACATGGTAGTGATGGACATAGTCATGCCGGAGATGAACGGAATAAAAGCAGCCCAGGAAATATGGGAAGCTGTGCCGAATCAGAAGATTCTTTTCTGGTCGCAATTTCATAGCGAGACTTATGTACGGGAGATAGGCAAAATCGTTCCCGATGACGCCATTCACGGCTATGCTCTCAAAACCGAGACCGATGATGTGCTGAAAGGCGCTTTCGGCTCAGTGCTGGTTAAGGACATTCCCTACATAGATCCGGTGGTGAGAAACGTTCAGAAGAGACTGCAATGCCCTATAAAGGGCTTGAACGACAATGAATTCGATATTCTGGTCGACCTGGCTCTCGGTTTAACAGATAGAGCAATCGCGCTCAGGGAGCACATAAGCGTTCGCGGGGCCCAAAATAGAATCACATCCCTTTCCAATAAACTGCTCAATGGCCTCGACGACCATGTCAAGGAGAGTGCCGGATGGGAAGCGATGAACTCCCGGGTAAGAATCGTCTACGAGGCTTTCCGGCGTGGGATTCTAGTGCCGGAAGACTGCGATTCGCATAACGAGGAGCTGATGAGATGGCTGGGACGGGAGTTCGATTTCGACGCTTGATTTATTATAGGGCGGCCGACTAAGCCTCTAGCTTATAACCCACACCATATATGGTTTTTATCAAAGGATTTTTCTTGTCTTCATCGAGACTCTGCCGAAGCCTGGTAAGGGACTGCCGGACCGTGTCAATGGAGGCTGTGGAATCGGAACGCCATACATGATCTAATAAGGCATCGGCACTGAAAATCTGATTGGGGTGCCTCATGAAAAACTCTAAAAGCGCGAACTCTTTCGGATAAACCTTGATCTCGACACCATTTTTAAGCAGTCTGTGATCCCTTGGATAGAGCTCTATATCACGGACCTGAAGCATTTCGCTGACAAAAGCCCGAGGACGACGCAACAGAGCCCTAACTCTAAGCGCCAACTCTTTCATATGAAATGGCTTGGTCAGATAATCATCGGCACCGTTATCTAGACCGATCTCTTTATCAGTGATCTCTGCTTTTCCGGTCAGAAAAATAACAGGAGCCGTGCCGCCGAGCCCACGATACTCTCTCAGCAAATCTATACCGGACATCTCGGGCAGATCCCAGTCCAAAATAATCAGATCGTACTCGGACATTCGGAGGTTCTCACGGGCATCGAGTCCGTTATGGACTATCTCGACAGTATGTTTCTCGAAGGTAAGTAAATCGTTGATCATGACCGTCAGGTCTTTGTTATCTTCTACGACTAGAATCTTCGACACTCTTACTATTTCCTCTTCGACGCTTGATGTCCACAAGAACATCTGCCCCAGATGAAATTCTATCACTAAGCCATTATTCCACTAGAACCATGCTGCGCTATGGATTTTTGCGGGTTCCCACATGAGAAAGGTATAGCTTTGAGGCAAACTGTATACAGGAGATCGAAACAGAGGAACTTCCGGTGAAAATCGCAACCATCCTATTATCGGACGATGGAAAGATTATCGAGACGGGCGGCTATGCCGAATCCGTGCTGGGAGAAGACCGCTATGATCTTATCGGCATACCGATATCCGAGCTGCTCCAGGTCGATAAAGAGGGAAGAAGCGATTGCTTCTCTTATCTAAAAAATTCCATCGGTGAAAAAATTGTCGTCACCAACGCCATCGACGGACGCAGCCTGGAAGTGGCGGTGATAGCCGAGCCGGAGTTCGCCAGAGACGCGATGAAGCTGATTGTCTCTTCGGTCTCGACCCAGAACGACCTGCTTGACAAGCGCGAAAAACTGCTGGCGATGTTCTGCCACGATATCCGCTCCCCTTTAAACTCGGTGATGGGCTTCCTTCAACTCCTGCAAATGGGCACCTACGGAAATCTCGAAAGCCAGGGCGCCAAAAGCCTAGAGATTGCCGAGAGAAGCACCAGAAGAATGATCTCTATGGCAGAGACCTTGCTAGCCTTCGAAAGCATGAAATCGGGCATGATCAGACTGAACATAGGTAACACATGCCTGGTCGAGGTTATAGAAAAAGCCCTGACGGCAATTGATCTGCAAGCAAGAAAGAAAAATCTGCGTTTTAAATTTGATCTTCCAACTTCGGTCAAAATAGCCGCCGATGCGGAGAGACTGATTCAGGTAGTTTTCAACTTACTGGACAACGCAGTCAAAAACGCTCCGGAGGGCTCTCAAATTACTATAAAACTAGAAGGCTTCGCGGACTCTTACGAAATCAGTGTCTGCGATCTCGGTCCCGGCATCGCTCCTCAGTATCAGGAGCTTATCTTCAAACCCTTCTTCCAGATAGATAGCAGTGGCGGCGGTTTCGGTCTGGGTCTGGCTCTCTGCAGGACTCTCATTGAACAACATGGTGGCAAGATTGGTGTCATAAGCGAGCCCGGAGCAGGATCGATATTCTGGTTCAAGGTTCCAAGAGTTCAGACAGTGGAGAATTTCATACCCTCTCTCAAGAGCGACTCGGTAAAAGGCGAGAGCATCAATTCCATGTCTTCCAGCAATTGAAGCCAAGCTTTCATACCCCTCCACCTACAAGCTCTCCTTGCACGACCTTCCAGCAGCCTCCAGTTTCCTCGATTCACATGCCTGCAATTTCCGTTGCGGAGATGGCGTCTGTTAACTGGCGCTCTTCTGCCTTCACATCTTCGGCGGCTTTGAGCCGGATAGCTTCGGTTGAAAGCGAGTGCCAGAAAGCTGCCTGCAAATTGGAAATTTAGTCGGTTTTTGCAAGAGAGCCAGTTTTGTTGACAGTAATCAATACAAGTATATACTTGTGGTATGATACCTAAATACGACAGTCGAGGAAATTTGCCACCAGGCGTTCATCAAGCCAGCTGGAAAGAAATCCAGGATCGCTACGGTTACAACAATGAGCGGCAGCAATTGCTCACTGGGCTCAAAGCAGCACTAGATAACTTAAAGATGGCTGGCTGCAAGAAAGCGTACCTGAATGGCAGTTTCATCACTAATAAGGAGGTACCGGGTGACTACGATCTTTGCTGGGAGCCAAAAGGTGTTGATGATAGCTTGATAGATCCTCTGTTTATTCTGACACGCTATGTCTTGCCGCCCAGGAAAGAGCAAAAAGACAAATATCTTGGAGAAATTATGATTACGTTGTCTAATCCTGCCGTGTTTGACATGCTGAATTACTTTCAGCTCGATGACCGGACGGGAGACGTGAAAGGAATTATCTCCATTGAGTTGGATGAACTGTCATGATAAAAAACGACCTACAATACCGAGTGGCCAAATCCAGTTTAAAAGAACTGCAAGCATCACTGGAGAAGCATAATGAGCTAACCGCCGACCAAGAGAAATGGGTAAGAGAAGCCCACAGAGCAACAATCTTTGGTGAGATAAAGAAGCTCAAGGCAAGTATCAGAGAATATGAACGTATTAAGAGCGGGGAAGAAGCACCGCCACCGCTTGATCTAATAGCTGAAATTCCGACAATGCTGATCAAGCGCCGGATTGCTCTTGGTTGGTCGCAAGAGGACTTAGCTAAACAGCTTGGCGTGCGCGTACAGCAGGTGCAGAACGATGAGGCAACCAATTATGAATCAGCTAGTCTGTCTCGGCTGTTGCGAATAGCACAAACATTGCAGCAGGCTAGAAAAAAACGCAAGAAAGCCACTGGTTAAAAACCTCAAGGCTTATTTGGGGCTGCTTGTACCATTTAATCCTTCCTGCAAGAACAAGCCGAAACAACCAATTTGTCGGACGATTTCAGAGTACAAATTTGGGCTCTGTTGCAAAAACTCCGAACTCGACTATAGAAGTGGCCCCGATCAATCAGACCAACCAGCACATCTATGGACTTCTCTGTTTTCGCGCAGGGCGTCTTTTCTTTTCATACGTCGAAGGTCTATCTATAAGGGCAGCCGAATCCAGAAAGTAGACCCTTTGCCTGGCTCGCTATCAACACCTATTTGACCCCGGTGCTGCTCGACTATCTTTTTGGCGATGGCGAGGCCAAGACCGCTTCCTTTTTTCTTCTGAGCACCGGAGCCCACTTGCTTGAAGCGCTCGAAAACCACCTCTCTCTCCTCCTCGCGAATACCCGGACCTTTATCAGAAACACTTAGCTCCATCCATTTAGTGGGCACCGCGGAAGCCTGGACTTCTTCCACAACCTTCTCTGTTTTCACAATAACCGGTGAGCCGGCATCAGAGAATTTGATTGCGTTGGATAGTAGATTGACCAGCACTTGAAGAATACGCTCTCGATCAAGAGAAATTGTCATATCCTCTATCTCGGTCAATATTGAAACCCCGGAATCCTCGGCGAACTGCGCCACCGAGTCAATAGCTTTGCCGACAACTTCAGCAAGAGACTCTTCTTTAGAATCCAATTCTAGAACGCCGGATTCGAGCTTCTCTATATCCAGCAGGTCCCTGACCAACAAGAGAAGCCTGTCGACATTCCTGCAGGCAAGCTCTCTTCTAGACTGGCCTACATCGTTCAGATCGCCATACATGCCCTGCTCGAGCATCTCCAGATAACCTCGAACCGAAGTAAGCGGTGTTCTCAGATCATGGCTTACCATGGCGACGAAATCCCGCTTCATCTGCTCGGCTTCTTTGCGGTCTGATATATCGACTACAGTGATGAGATAACGAATGAGCGGACCCACCGCAAATCGAGTCAGAGAGGACTCTACCGGTATGGCGACTCCGGAGCCGGTCAATGCGAAAAGCTCGAATGCCTCGACGCTCTGCCTGGCTATCAAATCTACCAGAGCAGGCTGCTCCCCTCCTTGCGCGGATTCTCGCAATATTGAGGTTACCGGCTTTAGAAGAAGCTCTCCGGCAGTCAATCCGAACAATTCAGCCGCTCTCGGGTTTACGGACTCTATACTGCCATCCTCGTCAAAACTAAGCACACCCACCGGCATGTTCTCGATCAGCATCCGAATTCGCTCTTCATTGGCTTTGGTGAGGTCTTCCTGCACTTTTCGAGCGGTAATATCATGGAGGACGCAATAGAAGCTGTCGTCCGAAGGCGAATAATGAACATTCCAGGAGACGATTATTCTACTGCCGTCCTTTTTAACCAGAAGCGATTCGAACTGCTCATCGGTGCTATTAGAAGAAATTCCGTCGAGACGACCGAGAACCTCTCCTCTACTCTCTTCGGCGATTACTGTGACGATTTTCCTTCCTTTCAAAAATTCAGGATCATAACCAAGAATGCGAGCGAAGGCCGGATTCATCTGAAAGAATGAGAAGTCGGCGTTTATAGTACAGATCATGTCGGTGGCATTATCTACGATGGCTCGCTCCCGGCGATTTGATTCATCCAATACCTCGGCCATCCGGTGAAAACCTCTATCGAGTTCTCCAATCTCATCCTCGTAGCGCTGGGGAGGAAGAAGCTCCAACCCCCCGGCAAGCCGGATGCTATTGTCTAGCATCATACGCAGTCTTCTGGTTATGGTGGCATTGAACCCGAGCACCAGGAAAAAAGCCAGCACCACATTAGCGATTACACTCAAGAGAAGACCGAGATAGACAGAGTTGCGGGACTCTTCAAAGGTAAACGGGTCCTGCCCGAGCTTTTGATTCTCGAACTTACCGATATCATCTATGGTATTGACGAAATCATCCAGTATCTTCTGCAACTCATAATTAAGCAAAAAGCCATCCACCAATTTATAATCACTCTTCTTATTAGACGTGACCTTATCGAGCATAACTCTGAGGGCGGGGAGGACCTGATCGTAAATGGTTTTTATCTGTTCATGCTGCCTCGAGCGCTCGGGATCTCTTTCCAAAAGCCTCAAAAGTCTGCTCAAATCACTCTCGAGCTGGTCCAGATGGTTCTCGAGCCCTTCCCGAAATCTCTTTTTGCCCGTACTATCGTAATTGATAGCGTTGTATACGAGCTGATAAACTTGCACCTCTGAGCTGTCCACAAGATAGATAATCTCCCGGGAAACCCTTGATTGTTTGGAGTCTTGATCGACTTTGAAAAGCAGATAGCCTACATAAGCCATCAGACAAACCTGCATGGTCAGGGGAAGGACGACCATGAGCAAGGCTTTGGTGGCGATGGATTTGGAGCGAGATACGATCATCGGAAAGTATTGAGGGAGAATGCTTACATATCATTCCCCTCCCGGCTGTTAAACCTTCATATCTCCCCCTTCCGGTTGCCAGCGCAGAGAGCTCGATTTCTCGCTGGAACCGGAAGAAGAAGACTTTTGAGATTTTGGAGACCCATCGGGTCTTCTTGCCTTATCGAGAGTAGATCAAAAAATGTTCTGCTTTGCTTATCTGCCACACAGAACGAACACTTTCGTGCTCCAGATCCCAGTATTCCTCCATCTCTTCAAAAAAAGCAGGACTGGCGCAGTTTTTCTTGTCACCAATGAAGATGACCCTGCTTCCCAGATAATAATTGACCGCGTCAATTGCCATGGAATTTCGGGCAGGCCAGCAGAGTAGCAGAGTATGGTCAGGATAGCTGCCCGCCACGGTGCAGTCACCTTGCTTTACCTCGGTCCAGCTTTCTCGATTGCTGGCAGGCAGTCCGAAACCGTTGAGATAGAACCAGTTACCGCCCCGGTCTACCGGGCTGATATCATAGGCTTCGACCGCACAGAGCTTCTGGCGCAGAAGCCAGGCATTGTAGCCGTTGCCGCTTCCAACCTCGATTATAGGACCTGCATTGCAAATTGTATCGAGCATGGCAGGAGAAAGAGGTGAATAAGCATAACGCTCTCTAAGAGCCGCAGCCATTTTAGACTTCACGAGCGGCAGCGAAATTGCCGGTATCCTCAGCAAGCCCTCTAAAATCAGCTTATCTTCCGGATTGATCGACATATCGAGAGCAAGCTGGAGCAAGCTCTGCTTAAGGGCTTCATTGGTGGTGCTTGTGTCGAGCAGCTCCAGCCGCGACATAATCTGCCAGTAAGGATGCTCGATATCGGTCTTTTCTATAGAATGCATCGAAGCAGCGTAGCTTTGATCCACCATCTGGATAAAACTGGAAAGGGCGCTCATGGGAAGCCACCTCCTGCGGTATTAGGAAGAAGAAGAGAATAGAAATTTCGTAGTAAAGAAGCTTCTGACCCTAAAGACCGGAAGCAAGATATTCAAAAGACATCCCGATACTAACCCGGAATAATCACAACATCATCACAGAATGCCGCACGAAGGTCTTATACATAAAAGATCGCTTCGATGAAATTCGAATACTATCCTGTAATAACACTGGAATGACTATCGAAGCCTGCGACGGAACTTAGCGCTAACTGCGCAAAACCAAAATGGTAACGGTTTTCATTTCTGCTTTTTTTGTCGAAAGTCGACTCCAAATATCGAATGATGCAGCGCTGTTGAGGATTCAAGCGCTTGAATTCCATCCCGGGTCGAGTTTACTTTGTTTGCGCAAGAACGCGAGAAATTAATAGACTCGACTTACCTTTCCTCACTGGAACTTCTGGAGATCTAGAACAAGAAGCAAAAGACATCCTATCGTTTCAATAACGCATCAAATATCCGTCTGAGCTCGCGCATGTGGAAATACATCATGCGAGCTGAGGATGCTTGAGTCTCATAGTAGCTAGATTCTTCGAGTAATGGTCGACAGGACGATTCAAGTGAGCAGAACGGTATCAACTCTATATTCGCAAAGAACAAAAATGTGAACACTAAAAAGCAAAGAATTCCGGTAAGGCTTTTGACAGGATTTCTCGGTTCCGGCAAAACGACCCTGCTCAATCGCATTCTCACCCAGGATCATGGCAGAAAGATTGCCGTGATCGAGAACGAATTCGGAGCAATCTCAATAGACGATCAACTTCTTGATCGCTCCTCCGGAAAAAGCATCATAAAGATGAATAACGGCTGTCTCTGTTGCACTATAAATGGTGACCTCGTAAGAACCCTTCGTGAACTAGCCCGGAATCCGGAGCGATTCGATTACGTGGTGATAGAGAGTACCGGTCACAATCAAATGGTCTTCATCGGTGAAGAATTGAACGCAAAAGAGCTTGAATCGGGCTTCGAAGCCTGCCTGGCAAGCTAAACCGATAGTTCTAAGAGCCGGACTCTTTAGCCTGCTCTATATGCACCTTTCAAAATTTCTTCAAATAGACTTCCATGATCAACTACATCCTCGACTCTTTTCAAAGCAGTCCCGACGACTGCCCCATTCGTCGTATACGTCGATTCCATTGACGAAAAGACGCAAACTGACTTCGGCTGCCTGAATAGAAGCTGAAGTCCTTGCTCCATTCACTTTCTACTCTTCTCAACAACCTATCAAATCATCAACCGGGAGCAAAAGCTATGTTTGAATGGCTCATCATCGGTGGTGGCATACACGGCACCTACCTGGGAAACCTTCTAACAGGCAGGTCAAATGTGCCGCTAGACAGACTGGCAATTCTCGACCCCCTCGACGCACCTTGCCAACGCTGGAAGGATCTGACCTCCAGAACAGGAATGACTCACCTCCGGTCTCCTGTGGTTCACCATCTGGACTTCCAACCATCGGACCTGGAGAACTTCCTCCGCCGACAGAAAAAAAAAGCTTACAACTCTCAAGGTGGCACCTATCGCCCCTCGCTTAAGGACTTTAACGCACACATCGACCATGTGGTGCAGCGCTCAAGAATCCACTCATCCTACCTGAAGGGGCGGGCTACCAAGATCAAAACAATTGGCGGACACTTTCTGGTAGACACAACTAGAGGTGTACTGGAGAGTCGTCGTGTAATTATTGCTGTAAGCTCTAACGAGCTACCCAGTGTTCCATCCTGGGCTATGGAACTGCGCAAGCAAGGCGCCTACGCCAGGCACGTTTTCGAGCCTGAATTCTCGCTGCATGGAATCGGCTCCGGCTATGTCTATGCTGTGGTTGGAAGTGGTCTAACTGCAGTGCAGCTCGCCCTTACAATCGCGAGACAAACAGGCGGCAGAGTTTACCTCATTACAAAGGGGCCCATCGAAGTCAACGAACTGGACTTCGACCCTTGCTGGGTCGGGCCGAAGTGTCAAGAGCCGTTCCAGAGACTAGTCTCTTACAACGAGCGTCGCAGGGTGCTCAGCATGGCTCGAAACAAAGGCAGTATCCCGGAAGGGGCAGCTATCGAACTCTATGCCGAACTACAAAAGGGCCATCTGCGCCTGGTTCAGTCAAGAGCCATGGGAGGAGAGCTTTCCGCAACTGGTGCGGTTGTCCTACTTCTCGAAGATGGAGAGCGACTCGAAGTTGACCGCGTCATTCTGGCGACCGGCTTCACTGCCTCAGCACCGGGCAGAGACTGGTTGCCCGAAGTGGCCGACTGTCTCGGTCTGCCGATGCACGACGATGGTTACCCTATAGTGGACTCTTGTCTGAGATGGAAAGAGCGACTCTATGTATCTGGCGCCCTTGCCGAGTTGGAGATCGGCGCTGCTTCACGAAACATAATCGGCGCTCGTCTTTGTGGTGAGCGAATCGAGCGCTCCCTAAGTTAGGAACCAGGCAGCCTGTCTTGAGAAAGCCTGAGCAAGACAGTCGAGAAGACAAACCCGTTTCTCAACCCTCGAAAGCATACTGATAGCAAATCACATAGCAAGGGACTTCAAAAAGAATTGCGAGCACGGCTGCTATCACCGTGCTCCTCACTTCATCGGGGGATTCCTTCCATTCGTCATAAAGATCGATTCCATTGACGAAAAGACATGCTGCAATGAAGGCAGGGTAAAGGAATCGACTTATTAATAGTATCTCCGGGCTTGTATGTCCGACCGCGAACAAAATTAGTACTGACAAGCCATATAAACTTGAAAGTACATCCAGAAGCACTATCCACCATACATAAGCGCTTCGGACATCCATCCAGATGCCGCCACCACTGATACCGGCGTATAGAATGATGTAAAAATACAAGACCCAGTTCATCATCGCTTCATTATACTCTCTTATATCTTATAGTTATAAACCGGCGCAAAAAAAAAATTTTGGTAGATAGCGCAATCTCAGGCAGGACAGTCAAAGAGAGAGAGAGAAAAGAGCCACTCTCTTAAAGAAGAGCCTCTTCTCCCTCTCTAATCACTCAAGCAAAAGATGCCCGGCTGCACGGTAAGGAAATCAAAAGCGCAACCAGTCAAGCTGTTCTGATAAACAGCCGATGCCTAATTAATCAGAACTTTCTGATGGTACAGGCACTTATTCTCAAGGTAGTATTCAACAGAGCTTCTGCAGACTGAACGGAGAATGAAACAGTTTCATCGAGGGGTTGCCCGGCGAGGTAGGTTCGAGCGCAAGCATTAGCAAAGGCATTAGAGGAGAGCAGCGTTTCCAATACTTCACTTCCGGAAGAATGATTGATGATCTGCGCCGAGGTTTCCGCGCTGATAAACATCCTCAAAGTGACTCGATTGTATTCATCCAAGTCATAGCACTCTTCAATGGTTTCTCCATCAACTTTACTGTCACTTTGAGCAAAGTTCTCCAGCAAAACCGGAAAGAGGCGGCGGCACGTCACCTCGATAGATTCTTTCAGGGTCAGGGGGCTGGAAGGTTGATTATTCATGGTAACTCCAATTTTTCGGAATACAATTTGGACATTTGGATCTCGACCTTTCCAGAAGAAAGGAAAAGAACGAGTTTTGCGGACAATCAAAACGAGCATGGGTGATGTATGCTATCGATCACCGGCGATAGTGGTGCCCCTATCTAACAGAAGAAGACGACGACGATAACTAAGACAGATGAGATCAAAGCCTAAAAACGCTATCTGGATACGCAAGTTCTACCAGACATTGTTAGAAGATCGGTCTCTCACAACCATCTTTCGACCAGGTCGTCGACTGTTAGAAGAGAACCACCCCAAAGCACTAGCCGTCGGGGAAGAGACTTGCCTGAGAATAATAGACAAGGTAGGTGCCGACTGGGCTGAGATCCCGGGCATACTTCTGCCGGAGCCTGTATATCCAGTCGTTATCAAGGCGGTGACGGTCAAACGCCTGAAAGGATTGCTCCCTGAAGACTTTGAAGGCTCAAGTCCTGATGTCCAGGACTTGAGCGGACTCAAATTACAGCTCGGTTTGATTTACAATCTATCGAAAGAAGACCTCTCTTCCGACTTCTGGGTGACCAGAACAACTTTCCGGTATCTTCCCTGACAAGAGGTCTCCTTACACCTTCAAAGGGGCATCTTCACGGCACGACACCAACCGAGAAGTTCGGAAGATAGACCAAGCACCTCTGCCGCTTCGACAAATTTCTGATGCACCGCGGGCGCCACCTCGCCACTACCGGTTCTATGGCAATAGGCTTTGAGTAGCTCGGTCTGTAACACCCACCTGTCGAAAGTGGGCGCGCTCTTGAGACTTGTGGATTTAAGAACCCGAACCATATGCTCGACAGCGCCCTCAAGATCAAGCCCCTCCGAAAGAAATGCTTCCAGGCTGCGCTGGACTGACAATGGTTTTACCAGATGCAACCAGACATCCCGACCACTCTCATACTCCGCCAGGTTGCTTGGTGCTTCTGCCAGATATGCCAGCAGTACGCCTTCAAGACCATAGCCGTCACCGGTAATCCGGTCGGCATAATCAATCGCCCTGGCGGCATAAAGCAGGTTCTGCAGCGGCTCAAGACCGGAAATATCATCGAAGAACCAGGCGCAACTTGTGAAGAAGAGCAAGCGATAATGCTGCATCTCAAGTAATAGCCTCGCTTTCTCCAGACTGTATAGATCGATTTCGGGTTGACAGATATGACCTCTCAAAAATTCAGTCTGGTCTTGCAAACCCAGGATAACGTCGATGAAATCATTCCTGGCGCTCCAACAATCGCTGAACAAATCTCTGGAGTAATCCTCGAATATCTGATCCAGCCGGCTCGCCAGAACATCTAACCCGCGCCGCAAAGGCTGACGCCATTTCTGGTGCCACTTTCCTCCACCGGCTCCGGTCTTGCAACCGCAATCGTTGCGCCAGCGCTCGATGCCATGGGAGCAACTCCAGGAGCTATTCTCATGAATCTGGACTTCGTTGGCCGGTGGATTGTCGGCTAAAAACTTGCCGTAATTAGTGACTTCGACATCACTGCGATTGATCATGTCGTTGAATAGCCAGGCAAGACACATCTCGCCATAGCGATGGTGGTGACCAAAAGTCTCTCCATCGACGGCGATGTGCATGAGCTGCCTGTCATCACTATCCTGTTTGAAACCAGCGAGCAGCATATCGCGAAGTCTCTCCCCCTGGTCGAGGGCGTTGCCAAAAGCCACTTGCTGACTGACTTTACCATCGTAGAAGAAGATGGCGATGCTCCTGCCCGATGGCAAGCGAACCAGATAAGGACAGGTCGGATCGATAGGGCTGTAATGCCAGTTATCTTCCCCGGCGCTTTCCGCAGTCGAAAGAGGACGAAAACGCCATGCCTGGGAAGGGGAGAGGATAGTGAACTTGATGCCGTATTCGGCTAGAACCTCCAGAGTCTCGGTATCAACTGCGCATTCGCTCAGATGCATCCCTTCAGGCTCACGCTTGAAGTACTTGCGAAAGGCATTTATTCCCCAGATTACCTGGGTACGTTTGTCAGCCTCGGAGGCAAGCGGCATGATTATGTGATTATAGACCTGCGCAATGGCATTACCATGCCCATTGTTCCTCTGGGCACTCAATCGATCTCCTTCGATCATGGCAGCGAGGCTGTCAGGGGAGAATTTTTCCAGCCACATCAATAGGGTCGGTCCGACATTGAAAGAAGCCCACTCATAGTTATTGATGAAGCCGGATACAGTGCCGTTACCGTCGAGAATCCTCGCCCAGCCATTCGGTTTATAGCACTCATAGTCAATGCGCTCATTCCAGTTGCTGAAAGGAAGCGCCTGTCTGGCGTCAAATTAAATTGCCGGTCGCGACAATTTAAATTTGCCGCTTGAGAACGGGGTGATTTCGGTATAGGTAGTAGCAGTCGATATATCTCGTTTAGTACCGCCCCAAGCTCCAGTCTTGATTTCTCTAGCA
>WGMS01000028.1 GCA_016124935.1 bacterium
ACTGCCATCTAGTCAATATTTGATCGCGATATCTGATGACTGTTTTTACCAGACGCCTTTGACTCTTTGCTTCCCTAATAAATTTTGGGGTACTCAAGCAAATTGTCGCCAAGCGGCAATTCATATTGTCGCTGATCAGATGGATGCTCTATCTAATCTGATAGTGCAGAAACGTGGGGAAAACAGCTGGTCGGAAGAGGATCTTGCCAGGATCGCCAATCTTTCTGCCCGTCGAATCAGAGCCCTGGAGAAAGGAAAAGAGAATTTCAGCCTCGATGTTCTGAGTAAGTTGGCTAGAGCTTTCGATCTTTCCGTGCTTGATTTAATTGCCGAGGCCGAAGATTTCAGAAGCGGCTGAAGCAGATCAAGAGAATATTCTAGATCCGATCAGTCCGCGTCTGGTCGATATCATCGCTGGAACCGCCTATGGTGTTCTTCTAGCGACGGCATTGGTGTTGGCTATTTGATATCGAAGCTAACGAAACTATATTGACGGCAAACTAGTCTAGCTTTTTAACTGCATTTTTGACCCATCTTGTATACAAAAGCAGAGAAATGAATACTAAAATCTACAAATTGGTTGACGAAGCAGGGCGGATGTAGTATATTGAATACAGTGGGTTGAAAGAGCAGCCGCAGAAGATTTGAAACCGGTTAGCCGCTACCGACCCTGAGACATACAAAAGAATTTGATTATGAGATAAGCGCTGCCCAGAGGAGTGCGGCGGGGCTTAACAGCGATTTTTTGGAGGGTATATGGAAATTTTGTCGAGTGCTATCGAGTCGTCTGAATATAATGATGATGAACTGGAGCTTGAAGAAGATCTTTCCGTTGAAGAGCTGCTGGATAATTCGGCAGATGAGATCTCGAGAACGTTTAATTCTCCGGGAGGCGCCAGCAGTGTCAATTCTCTCATGCAGTGTGCCGGCAAGATCAGAGCTCTTTCCGCTATCGAAGAGAAACAACTTATAAAACGTGCCCAGGAGGGTGATAAGCGGAGCCGTAACTTTATAGTCATGGCTAATCTGAAGATGGTGGCATCTTTGGCCAGGCGCTACAGAAACAGAGGCTTGCCGATGGTGGACCTGATGCAGGAAGGCATCATCGGTTTGTTAAATGCCGTCTACAAGTTTGATCTGGAGAAAGGAATCAGATTCTCCACCTATGGTGCCTGGTGGGTGCGAGAAGCCATGACCAGAGCCCTGTCCAACAAATCGAGAACAGTAAGACTGCCTGTCCATCTGAACGAGTTCATGACCAAGTTGAGACGGGTCAGAGCAGAACTGTCTCTCAGTCTCGGTCGTAAACCCAGTGAAGATGAGCTCGCTCTTGCTCTTTCGGTCAAGCCCGAAAAAGTGAGAAAGGCTCTCGGTTATACCCAGCCCTCCGTATCATTAGATCAACCTGTCACCAATGGTGAGGGTGATGAGTGTGCTCTTATAGATTTGACCCCCGATGAAGAGAGTTCGGCCCCCGATATTAAGGCCGATGCCGGCTTTGTACGCAAACAGGTCGACGATCTCCTTTCCGGCCTTTCAAAACGAGAGCGCCAGGTAATCCGTATGCGTTTTGGATTTGCTGGCGGCCAAGAGCGGTCTCTCAGCGAAGTCAGCCAGGAACTTTGTCTGACTCGTGACCAGGTTGGTAAAGCCTCTTGCAAAGCGATGCGTAAGCTAAAAGCTAGGGCAACTCAGCAGGGTCTGCAAGCAATTATTGCCTAGTTAATTCAAACCGACTGGGCTGGACGAAGCAGAGAGAGGTCTGCTTCGTCCGACTAATTTCAGCAAAGGCATCGAGACCCGCTGGTCATGCTATTAATCTGACAGAACAGAAAATAGCAGAGAAAGTGGAAGTCGAGGTTCTTATGAAATTATGCGGAGAATTGATGAATACAGAAATAATCTGTTGTGGCGAGAGCGCCAGAATTGATAAAGTCGCCAAGATAATGCGATTCACGAACGAATCTTATATTCCGATAGTGAATGACACTCGGGAAAGAAGAGTGGTCGGACACGTATCAGATAGAGACTTGCTTGAAAGAGTCTTGAGCGAAGGAAGACACCCGGTCTACACCCTGGTCAAGGATGTGATCGATGCAGAACAAGACCTCGTTACCTGTGGCGCCAATGCGCCGATAGACTTCGTCCTCTCTCTAATGAGCAACCATGGTATCACCGACATTCCGGTGGTGGACGATCGGGGCATTTTGAAAGGCGTGATATCCCTTGCCGATATCGCCGACTATTATCAATATGATTCAGGGACAGAGCTTGAGATCCAGAGCGCCTGAGAAAAAAGCATTACCGAGCAGCAACCAAGAATAAGAAAAGGAGGTGAGAATAGAGGTTATGACTATTAAGACAAAAACACATCTGAAAGCAGGTTCTTTGAACACCACTCCAGGAGAGCTGGAATGGCTTGCTAAGTCAGAGCATGAGAAGGTCCGCAAGCGTGTGGCTTCGAACCAGGCCTGTAAGGTTGATACCTTGATGAGGCTCGCTGTCGATTCTTCGAAAGAGGTTCGCAGATCCGTCGCTTTGAATCCGGCTGCAAATTGCACCACAATGGTGAAGCTGTCCTACGACCCAAGTCCGGACGTTAGATACGCGCTTGCCGAGTCGGTGAGAACACCGATGGCAATCTTAAGAAGATTGAAAGCTGATGACCCGAATCCGTATGTCAGGCAGAGGGCTCAGCAGACTATACAAGGCATCGAAGAATTTTTGATGGAAGCAAGAGAGAATCATCACGCGCTCTGCTTTCAGGATCATCTGGAAATCTAGTCACAGATCTGATTTCCTTCAAAGTGACCCCTCTTGAGGGATCACTTCTCTAAAATTCTTCACTTCAGGCATGTTTACAGAGCTTCTTCGCTCAAGCTGAGGCGCCGGTGTAAGCGGTCTCACCGGTCAAATCTTCTACCTCTGCCGAAGCCGCCACTCTTTGAATCGCTTCAATGCCGTTCTGGGCTGACTGCTTACTGGTATAACCCTGGGAAGCGGCGATAATCAAGCCGTTCTCTGCTTTCAGCCTGAAATAGTATTGTTCATCCGCTCCTATAAAAATCTCGAATTTACCCATCATTACTCCTTTTCGGTCCTTTCACCTCTTCCTTTGCAAATCAGTTTTGCATAGACCGATATTGGTTCGATAGCATAAGTTCGAGTCGCTGTTGTCGGCAAGGCTCGGCGCATTTCAGGCTATATATTAACAAATAGCCAAGGAGGTTTTTATGCGATTCGACTCGAATTTCTCAGAGATCAGGGGAGCTGGCGGCAGTGGAGAGACTAACCTGCCTACATTCGATAATTTTCTGTGGCCTGTTCTCGAGGTTATGAAGACAAGGGTCGGAGAGTGGAGTCGCGCCCAGGTGGTCGAGGGAGTTCTCGAGCACCCCGCCATAAAGAACCATATAGTGGGATTGTCCGAAAGCGATCAATATTATGTACTTTCAATATGTAGATGAAGCTGGCTGTCCAGGACCTCTTCTAGAAGGGGATAGTGATATTCAGCCGGTTCTCTCCCTGGTCGGAGTCACCCTTCCGGAGAAGAGTCTGCGCTATCTAACCGATGAGTTTCTCGATTTGAAGCAACAGTTCTTTCCCTCGGCATCTCGAAGTCGCCATGCTCTGGACTGGGTTCTGGCAGAGGTCAAAGGCAGTGAGATAAGTCGTACTTTGAGACTGGGCTCAGAGAACGATCGAGAACACAATCTCTTGTTTCTGGGTACCCTGCTTAATCTGGTGGAGCAGTATGAAGGGGTGATTCAGGGAAAAGTCTATATCAAACCACCGGGTGGTGAGTTCGATGGTATAGCGGCATATACCTCTGCCTGTCAGATGCTCTATGGCGTCTTTCAAGAGTATCTTGAATCGAAGCATGCTCTCGGTCTTATGATAATGGACAGCCGTACTCAGAATCAGAATAAGAGGGTCTCCCACAGCATCTTTACCGAGAAGTTTAGAAGCGCTGGAGACAAATATCCACGCATACTCGAAATGCCTTTGTTCGGTCATTCTGAAAACCATGTCGGAATTCAGATCGCCGATCTGGTGAACTCTGCTCTTATCTATCCGATGGCTTGCATTCGCTTTTGTCAGCCTTCGGTGGAACATGCCCATGTGGATGCTTCTTTTGAAGAGCTATGGAATAAATTCGAGCAAAGAGTCGAGAATCTCCAATCTCTGCCAGGCGGTATAAGAGTTATCGACGTAGGCGGTGCCGGAGAGAATGTGCTGCCTTTCGCGGATACAATGATTTGATCTATTCTGAAGATACGGATGTGTTATCGCCATCTCTTTCGGCGAAGGCTTTCTTCAATTCTGGCAGAGCCTTTCGGGCTGCATCTTCGCCTGCTTTGACCGCGGCAGCATAATCTTCTTGTTCGACCGAGAGGACGGAGATACCGCTTACATCCGGTTGGATGACCAGATTCGCTTGTTTAAGCAGCTCTTTGTCTCTCAAATAGATGATAATCGAAGAGAGACGATTAACCAGTTCGGTGTAAGAGTCTATCTGTTTTCTGTCTATTCTCTCGATTTTTTCATCGACATTGACGGCGATAATGTAGTCTGCCCCCATACCTTTAGCCGAAAAAGTCGGCACATTAGAGCGAACACCACCATCGGTGAAGACATGATCATCTATGGGGACCGGTTTGAGTAGCGGTGGGAAGCTGGAGCTTGCTCTAAGCGCTCTGGCAAGATCGCCTGCTTCGAGGCGATAGGCGTTGCCGTCAATCAAATCCACAGCGGTGCAGGCAAATTTGGGAGAGGTGCTCTCTAACTTTTGACGATCCTCTTCCACCTGTTCACTAATGAATTTTTCCAGCGCTTTTCCAGAGTAGAAGCCGGGGAAATCATCTTGATCCCAGAACTTGAAGACCTGGACGATTTTCTTGAATACCTGCACCACTGGTGGAACCGGCTTGAAAGCTTTCTTGACCTTGCCGTCCCGAATCAATAGTTCGATTCTCCCAAGAGGTACGCCGGCACAGTACATACCTCCGACAATGGCACCCATGCTGTTTCCGACAATCAGATCCGGTTTCAGACCATTCTCTTCCAACACTTTCAGAACACCGACATGGGCGGCTCCCCGGGCACCGCCGCCACCCAGGGCCAGAGCGATCTTCGGCTTTACGTCTTTTGATTCCGGAGTCTGGGCAGATGCCATATTTGTTGGCATAACCAGAGCGATAAGCAGACAGATCACCAGTAACTTCCTAATCTCAGTCATTTCGTTTTCCTGTTGCAGAAATGGGGGCTTTGAAGAATTCGTGCGGAGCAAGCTCCTCTTTCAGAAAGCCACTCTTTAGATGAAGGTCTCTTTGGGGGAACGGAATTTCGATATCCGCTTCTTTGAGTTTCTGGAAGATGAGAAAGTTGAGAGCGCTCTTCAGCACCCGGGGTTTATCGACATGGGTAGAGGTATAGACTCTCAATTCGAAATTGAGGGCGCTGTCTCCGAAGCCGTCGAAAATTACATCAGGAGACGGGTCTTCGAGAACCATCTTGCAGTCTTCAGCCGCTGCCAGCAGGCATTCTCTGACGGTTTCGGGATCGGACGAGTAGGAGACACCGACCGGAATGTTCAGTCGGACATCCCGGGAAGAGTGGCTCCAGTTGGTGACATTTCCGTTTATAAACTCATTGTTCGGGACGATAATCTCAATGTTGTCGTTGGTTCTGATGGTCGCGGCTCGAAGGCTGAGTTTGACCACGTCTCCCAGGACGCCACCCACTTCTATTCTGTCTCCTACTTTGACCGGTCGCTCGAACATGACCACCAGTCCGCTAACCAGATTCGATACTATGTTCTGAAGACCAAGACCGACACCGATACCGAGGGCACCGGCCATGACCGTGACGGTGCTCAGGTCGATACCGGCAGCCTGAAGAATAATCACAAAACCGATGCCTATCAAGGCGTATCTCAATATCGACGTTATCGACTGGGCTGTTCCGTAATCCAGGCTTGGTCTTTTATTCAGTTTCTCCGCCATCCAGCGTTGCAGCTTTCCGGTAAAGTAGATGAGTACGTATCCCAGGACGCTTATAAAAGTGAGCATACATAGAGTGATAGGCTGCTCCCCGACAGGGATCAGGGGCATTTTGAAGAGTGTGCTGGTAAACTCGAAAATCTGAGAAGCTGAGATGTCCACATCGGAAACATCGAGAACTACCGTACTTCCGAAAAAGACTATCAGAGCCTGACTTATACGAGTTATCACAGATACTGTGCTGTGCGAAAGACCGGATCTTTCCTTGAGAGAGTTTCTAATCTGCTCCCCTAGAAAGGATACCGACAATGCCAGCAGACTGAAAAGTGTCACCAGCACCAGTATAGACCAGACCGTGATCTCATAATTCTGGTTGACGAAGACCGGATGGGCGAGCAGTTGGCTCAATGTGTCCAGATTCTCTGTAAACCAGTTCATACCAACCTCTCCCTTGACTCTATCGATCTCTTAGCACAAGAGATGCAGCCCGTTGCTATGCAGTCTCTTCTGCTTCCTTCACCGCACCGAATTTCCGCAACATAAAGTTATGCGGCTCCAGAGGAAGCTTCTGTTTCAAGAGGAAGACTAGAACAGCAGTGAAGATCGTACTGATTAGAATCACCGAATAGGCGACATTCTGCACCACTTCGCCATAGGGAAATCCATACTGCATGGTCACCGACGCCAGTACCGCAGAGGCAAGTCCTTTGGGCGCCAGAATGCAGGCATTGAGGGCGTCTTCTTTCGGTGTCTCTTTCGGCAGGGTGGCTTTCACCGCCAGGATGCGGATGAAATAGATCCATAAAGTCATGATAACACCTGCCCAGAGCTGTTTGAAGTCTTGAAGATGAATGCAGATTCCTAAGTAGACGAAGAAAAAGGTTTTGCAGAGAAATACCAGTTCGCCTATTACAGCCTGGTCGATCCAGTGCAGACCTGTCGGTCTGGCCGACGAGAAGGCCTTGAATTGATCTGTTTTCAGTGGTTCTCTAGAGGCGGAAGGATTGAGAAAGCTGCCGACAGCCAGGAAAACTCGCCCGACGACACTTTTCTTCAGTTTGTCTCCTCGGTCTCCATCGATGCCGAAGAGCCGGCCGACAGTAGGTAACTCCAGATTTCTGATATTGCCCATGGTGATTCCGAAACAGAGAGCCGCAATCGGACCGCTGAATCCAAGCAGTTGGGTAAAGGAATAGGCGATGCACACGAATGCCGGTGTGGTCAGAATGGCATTTTCCAGCTCGTGAAAGAAGGAGAGGATGTAGCTCCAGACGAATCCGAGCAAAACTCCGATGGCCGCAGCCATAATAAAGGATGCCGCGGTGGAGCCGATAAGCTTACCGGCGTCGAGTTGTCCGGTGGAGGCTATCTCCAAAACGGTCAGGGTGCCGACGATACAGAGCACATCACTCAGAGATGACTCCAGCACTAGCTTGGTCTTGGTCTCTTTCAAGATATCCAATTTGCCGACTAGAGGAATGATAACCGCCGCCGAGGTGCCACCTATAATAAAGCCGAGCAGGGTGGAGCCTATGAGCGGCAACCCCAGCCAGACCGTCCCCACCAGAATGACCACCAGGATCGTGAACACGAAGCTGACCACGGTCAATCCGGTGGCATCGAAAATGGAGTTCTTCAGGTCGGATAGTTTCAACTCCAGGCCACTATGAAAAAGTATTACCACCAGGGCTATGGTGGAAAAGATGGGACCTATCTCTCCGAAACTGTCTTTGCTGATCCATCCTAATAAAGGACCGAGTATCAAACCGATGGTCATCAAAGGGAGAACATCGGGGATACTGGCTCGATCAAACGCTGCTGCAAAGAGATGCGCCAGGAAGACGAGCAATCCTGTTCCCAAAATAGCCAGTGAGACATCCATTTGACAAATAAACTCCCTATTGCGTTGCCTGGGCTCTGCATAGCACGGCTCCACCCTACCCGTGCTATCCAGTTAGAAGCCCAGGGAGAAAAGGCAAAAATGGAAAACAGTAAAAAGTGTATCAATTGCAATCAATATTTTGGAACCGAGATAGAGAAGTGCACTAGTTGTGAGCTTCCTCTGACTCCTATCTCTAATGACCTCGCCCGTGGTGAAGTGATAGGCGAAAAATATGCGATTGAGGCGTTGATCGGTGACGGAGGGATGAGTAAGGTCTACCGGGCCTCCCATAAACTGATGAAGAGAAAGGTCGCCATAAAGATGCTCCACGCCGGGCTCGTCGGTCAGACCGCTACTCTGACACGGTTTAAAAAGGAGGCCGAGGCTTCCAGCCGACTCAACCATACAAATATTGTCACCACCTTCGATTTCGGATTGACCCCCGATGGCAGACCGTATCTTGTCATGGACTATCTCGAGGGTAGAAGTTTTGCAGATCTTTTAAATGATGAGCGTTTGCTCGATCCTCGGCGCTGTCTAAAGTTGTTTATACAACTTTGCTCCGGACTGGAGCACGCCCACGCCAAGGGCATCGTCCACCGTGATATCAAACCTTCCAATATCTTTGTGGTCGAAGACGAAAAGGGCAATGAAGTCATAAAATTGCTCGACTTCGGAATCGCGAAGAGAGTCTCGGAGCAACGCGAAGAGATCGATACAGGGGAAGACGGCGATTCGAAACATGAGCCCACACTTACTGAGGCCGGCACTGTATTTGGTAGTCCTTTATATATGAGTCCGGAGCAAGTAAGCGGCGAGACGGTGGACTTTCGATCCGACATATACTCTCTTAGCTGTCTGCTTTACCAGACTTTGACCGGGACCCCCATATATGATGCCGACGACGCCATGGATTGCATGTATCATCATGTAAACGATGACCCGGAGCCTTTCAATCATCGCTGCCCCACCGCCGATATTCCCGATGAGCTTCAAGAACTCGTCTTCAAAGGTCTGGCTAAGAGTCCCGAAAATCGTATTCAGTCCATGGAGGAATATCGAGTGCGCCTCGAAGAGGAGCTCAAAAAGCTGGAGCAACCTGATAGCACTCCGGAACTCGTTTCGGAGCCTGCCCGACAGCCTGAAGATCAAGAAGATACTGAAGTTAAAGAAGAGCCTGAAAGTATTGTCAAGTCTATCGACCCGCTCTCTTATCTTGTGCCTCTGGGGGTGGTATTGATTCTATCTCTGGTGACTCAGTTTACTGATACCAGATTGTTCGATGCCGAAGCCGCTTCGAAAAAAGCCTCGGTATCGGAGAGAATCGATAGTCAAGACAAGCAAGAAAAGAAGAAGTCTGGTGATGACCATGACAAGGCTGAACGAGGACCGCTACAGATACCGGAGCCGAAGGAGACCGCCGAGAGTCCCAAAACTGAGAATTACCTCGAAGAGGGAAAGACCGCCTATCGAAATGGAGATTTCGAAGAAGCTCAAAACAAATTTGTAGAGGCTTTTGATCGGGCCAAAAAAGAAGGGACCGATTCATTACAATATCTCGAGACTGCCTTCTGGATCGGAAAGACCCTGCATAAGCGCAAGCAGTATCGGCTAGCGGCAGGATATCTCGAGTGGTCCGCAGAAAAATTCGAGACCCGGTATGGTACCGGATCTCGATTTGCAAAGGAGGCTCGATCTGACCTTGCTGCTTGTAAACAGGCTCTGGCGCTCATACCGAAGAGTTGATGCTAGTTTTTCAGACCGGTACCGCCGGTGTGTTTTCCAGCTCTTCTTTCAACTCCTCTGCTTTGTTCTGCGATAGACCGGCTTTTTCTGTGCTGTCGACGACTGTGCCGTCTTTCTCCAGAAGTTTGCTTAGCACTCTGCTCGCGAACCCGGCGGAGAATCCCACTACGGTTCCCGTACCGAAGGCTATCAGCAGCTCCAGCTTGTGCTTCAGATCAAACACTTTATTTAGATTGAGTCTCTTCACGTTCAATTTCTCCTTTTCAAGATTTCATCTCGTTTCCTGTTTCCCTGTCCAGTATCATTCTCTCTACCAGGCTCATCGGATTTATATCGAGTACCGTCGAGATACAGTGAAGTTCTTCCAGGCTGGGTTCTCTTGAACCTTTCTCCAGGGACTTCAATATGAAGGTCGGGATTCCTGTTTTTCTAGAAAGTTGCGAGATCGTAAATTCTTTCTGGCAGCGACGCTCCTTAATCGGGTTCTTCTCATTCATAAAAGAGCTCCTACTTCGAAGAGCGAATCGGACCATTCGTTGATACCGGATAGTCTCTTTCTGCCAGGCGTTCGATAGGATCGTTCAGAGAATACAACTTTTCGTTCAGTGCGTGCCTGCTTCTTTCAAAAAGGTCTCTTTTCAGATACCAGTTCTCTTCGTCAGCATCTTTCATCTCTAAATAGCTTTTTTCGAGTTTCTCTTTCATTTCGTTAATCTCTTCGAAAATACTCGAGCGAAGGATGTTCAAATTGGCTTCATGGGCGGCGACTCGTGATTTAAGCTGGATTATGTCTATCATGCTCAATAGATTGGCCAGTTCGATCTCCATCCTCTCTTCATAGGCTTCTCTAGTTCTCTCGAAGTCTGTGTCGAAAATATGAGAATCGGCCGATTTAAACAGACGGCTCCACGAGAATCTTAGATTAGTACTGTCTTTGACCATGTCCATCGAGAGAACGCCAACCATAGTATTTCGCCGGTCTACTACTGGAACGCATCGAACACCACTTTTGAGCATCAGAAGCAGTGCTTCTTCAATAGTGGTCTCTTCGCCTGCAATCACCACAGACGGATTCATCACCTCTTTCAGTGGTGTCGCCGCCGGCGCCTTACTCTCGGCATAAACTTTCATCAGTAGGGCTCTGGCGGACACTGATCCGACCAGCTTTTTACTGAATCGGCTCTCTACCACAAAGACATCATCTGGATTCGAATCATCAGTCTTTAGCATATTAACTGCTTCTTCCACCGTGCTGTCCGGGTAGAGGTATCGAAAGCTCTTATTCATCAAGCTATTGCATGTGTACATACTCTGCCCCTCCTCCTTTTCCTCTCTGTCGCCGGATACTCAAACTGGATAGCATGTATTCTCACCGCAGTTGCCGCTTTTTGAAATTAAGTCGGCATTAAGTTTTTGCGGCTGTGCTAAATAAATGTCAAGGAGGTTTTATGCACAGACCAAAAGATAAACATAAATTGAAACAGATCGAAGCTATAAGAAAGGAATCGTGCCGACGTCATCGAAGAACGTGGTCGGGAGGTTCCGACCAGTCCCTGCCTGTCACTTTCAAGGCCCGGGTGGAGGATGCCGGCCATCACGGCAGAGATCAATTGAACAGGACGATAGCGGACTTGCAGGAGGTGATATAAATATGAATAGCTCTGGTCAGAAAAATAATTCGTTCGAACTTTTTCATAAGTACAGTGAGCGACTTGCGGCGAAGTGGGGGTTGAATTCCGCCAGTGATCCTCATCTTCCGGCCATCATAACATCGGACCCCAATACTCCTCGAAAGTTTCTGGCACTCTATGCCCAGTCGACAGAGAAGGATATTCTGGAGCGTCTGGCGGCTAATCCTAATACTCCCGATGATGTTCTAATGGGCCTTGCTGACCATTATGATTCGGCTGTGCGCACCGCTCTTGCCAACAATAATTGTGCACCGGATAAGGTGATTGAGAGCCTGGTGGAGGATGAGAGCGTCAACGTGCGATTCACTGTGGCATCCAATCCACATTCATCGAAGCGAGCCCTCAAGGCTCTTGAAAGAGATTGCAATCCTTATGTAGTCAGACGGGCATCTAAAACCCTGAATCGAATCAGTGCTCTCAATAATGAGGCTGTCGAAGAGAAAAAGATAGCAACCAACCGGTGAAGCTTGAACAGTGAGTATTTAAAGAAGGAGGTCCTTATTGAATTAAGGACCTCCTTCTCTTCAGTATTCAAGAATCATCGCCACTTGCCCTGACTGGCATGGTAGAAACTTCTAGAGGAAATGGAAGAGTTATACACTCTGATACCGAATCGCTGACAAAGATAGCAAGACCATGGTCGAGTTCTTTTAACTTCATAGCTTGAAATCGGCTGACCTGTGCTACGAAGAAAATATGAATATGTTTTTGAAAAAACTTAGACCTGGCGAGCCGGATGACCCGACTCCGGATCCTGTTCCGGGGCCGCCACCACCGCCTAGACCCAATCCCGGCCCGAGACCGGAACCTAAACTTTCGAGAGGTCGAGAATAATCGAGGTCATCAGCTTCAGCCTCTGGAAATAAGCGATGGTTTCTTTTTCGCTGACCCGGGCTAGAACTTTGTCTAGAATTCCATAGAGGTCTATGACAAGATCTGTGAAGCGGGTTTGCATACCGGCTTTTTCATAGTAGCGGTCGAGCATTACTAGATCTCCTTCCATCTGGCAAAAGATCTCGATCAGATTACAGGCGTGGGTGTCTATGGCAAACAGATCACAGTTCTCTATCTGTTCGCCGGGGAAGTTCTCTCTGTCCTGGAGATGTTCATTCAGCAACGCCAGCAGAAAGGCTATTCTGGATTCGTCTTCTTCGCTTATTAGCATCTTGTCCAAGATTATTTGTTATGAACAGCAAATCTCTTGAATTATATACCAAACTCGACCGGGTCTCGATACTGGCAGCATCGGGTCCGTGACTTCTATAGAATACCGGGTAGTTGAGGCTGGCCAATTCACTGTCCGCTTCGGCCAACTGATCGAGGCAGGTCAGAGCGACCACTGGCTTGACCGGCAGGTTGTCCTTTCTCGAGCGCAGATCCAGGTCTATCGAGTTTTTCAGGGTAGCCGAATAGAGAGGTCCATAACGCAACTTGCCCTGGAAGGGGTTTTCTATGTTCGTTTTATCTTTACCCAGTCCACTGAATGATGGGGGCAGCTCTCCTTCTTTTGCCAGGGGGCCGGCACCATGTCGAGTGAGATAGGTCCTTGTCACATAGATGATCTCGATTCTTTCAATTTTGCCAGGTTCTTTTGCTTTTCCTTCTATTAGTTGGAGAGCGTTGGCGCAGCCGGTGCGGGAGCGGGTCAAGTGAGGAAAGAGATCCATTCTATCTTCACCAAGTAGAAGACCCTGGGCTCCTTCGAAAATCTCCACATCGTATTGCCCCGGAGCATCCGCCCTTGTAACGAATGCCCTTTCGAGCATAGTCTTAAGTGCTTCAAGAAAACCTTTGTTCAGATTGTCGATGGAGGCACCAGCCAGTTGAGTCTCCAGATGATCAGGGCGGAGAGCAAGGGCAGATAGCCTGAGAGGAAGCCATTCTTTTTCTAGCAATGTCAGTTTCTTCTCAATCCCCCTCGAATCGAACAGATCTTTTACCCTGATACGATAGCCTGGGAATGTGGCTGATCTGGTGACTGTTTCATTTATGCCTATTCCACAGCTGCCATGTTTTTGCTTTTCTCGTTTTCGCTCCAGGGCTTGATTGATCAACATATCGAGGGGTGTCGATACCAGGGCGTTCTCGTTGATTGATATTTCGGGATCGATGCCTTTATTCGATAACTCTTTGAGTTCTTTCACAAATAAGAGCGGATTGACTATGAAATATTCGCTCAGATATGATGGAGCACCGGCCAGGGTGCCTGCCCCGAAGTGGCTGAATACATGCCTTTTTGAAGTTTTGTAATCTACCACGGTATGGCCTGCCTGGGCGCCACCGTTGAATCTAGTCACCAGGCAGCTGCCGGCATATTTGCGGCTCAAGTAGTCTGTGATAAGACCTTTGCCCTCGTCGCCGTAATTGGCTCCTATGACTATATATGCTCGTTTCATGACCGGTACTCCTTCGATGGTCGATCTCTTAACATTGGATCTTAGCGGAACCAGGTGATGCCACCAGCTGTCGGTTTCTTTCCGGCAAAGGGCAGCAGCGATCTTTTTAAGGTGAGCGCGGTACTGCTCGACCAGCCCCGGACGGCACTGTCCAGATCGGAGCCTTCCGCCACCGAGATGGCGGAGACTATGAGTTCGGCCAGGTCTTTGTGATCTGACAGTCCAATTGCTTTTTGCCCCAGCAGATCCCGCCAGGCCGCTCGTGCTTTTTCGCCGCTGTGCCTGAAATAACTGCCTTCTTCGATCATAATGTGATAGATATCCCAGTCCTTTTCTGCAAGGGCAAGAAGCTCTGTGGTGCTCAGGTCCTTTTGCAGTCCAGAGATAGATTCTGACCCCAGAAATTTCTTCACGTGTTCTTTTTTGAGAACCGGCGGCGGTGGCTCATCTCCTACCGTGAATAAATAGCCTCGTTTACCTCTTTTTTTGATGGCATCACAGCGAGTGCGTGTGGCAGCGAAATACCAGGGGAGATTATAGCTCTCATAAGCGTTTCCACCACCGCCTCCTTCTATGTAGAATTTGCTCAGTTGCGAGGCCAGTCGAATATCGCTTTCGAACTGGGTGACTTGCAAAGGTGCCCGATCACACCAGGCGTCTCCCACTGCCATCAGCATAATGTGAGGGTCGGTTACCGGTTTTCTATCATAGATCGCTTCGATTAGCACACCCAGACCCTTTCTAATCAGTACTTCTGCCAGAAAGCCCATCGATCCTGTCTGATCGACCGCCACTATAATCGGTGTCGAATTCGGATTGGCTTCTGAGTCGCAGGATTCTCTCACCTTTATATGGAGAGGATCCAGGTCTCTTTCGAGGCTGTGTTTAAAAATCTCGGATCTAGATTTGTGGCTGGTTTTATCTACATATCGTGCCCAATCTTCCGGGCACCATCTTGTCGTACCCATGGTGTATCCTCCTTCTACTTTCTATATAGACTTGCTTTGTCCATTTTTAATTCGACGAATTTAGGCTCGCCGAACACTGATTCCAGTGCTTCGTGTTTCCATTTTTGATATTCTTCTAGCGCTGTATCGGCCGTCTTTGCGCTGAGCGATGGTCTCAGAGCCGTTTCTCCTTTTTCTAAGAGGCACAGCCCCAGCGCTTTGATAAGAGCTAGATCTGCGGCATGACCGGCTCTGCCGCTTTCAAGTATGGATATCGGAATTATTTCGAGGCTGGAATCAGGAAGCGCTTTCAGCTCGTCGCCCGTTTTGCAGGAGTACCACCAGCCGCCCAAGAGCATGACGCTGTGTCTCAGGGGCGAGATAAAAACCGTTTCCGTATTGATGGCATTATGCGTAATACCGGCATATTCCAGAAAACAGGCTAGATTATAGAGATTGTTCAGGATCCAGGCGACATGTTCTTTTTCTAGCTTACCCGCGTCTGCCAGTAGGAACTGGTCGGGGGTTTTTCTGATAACCAGATATTGATAATGGCGACTGCGGAAGCTCTCTAAAATCTCCGGCAGATATCTGGACATCTCAATTGCCATCTCTTTGTCGGCAAAGGAGGAGGATAGAGAATAGATTGTTTTTCTGGCTTCTTTCAGTAGTTCTTCGAATTCCAGACCTATTTCGAAAGTGACTGAATGGTCGTCGATATAGAGATTGCCCAACTCCACAGGAAGGCGACGGTAGTAGAAGATCGCTTTTATGCTGCCGTCTTCCAATCGCACTCTTTTTCGACCCGGTTCTTCTGCTTCGGCTTTCTCGACCGGCTCCACCCAGGTGCCATCAAGGCTCTTGATCTTTGCTTCTCGATAGAGTGCCAGGAGTCGTTCGAGCACCGTTCTTGCCATGGGATGGTCGGTTCTGTCGGGATGCCAGGCTTTGACCAGGCTTCGGTATTCTTCTCTTGCCATCTTCGGCTCGCGAGAATAAAGAGCTTCGGGCTCGGTTATTTCTAGCAGCTTTTCGGCTTCGAGTTTTTTGAGGTTGCGCATGGTGATCCTCTTTGACAGAAAACGTAGATATTACGATAACTATCGTAGATTGCCAACAACGAATCTGTCAAGACTTGTTTCGATATTGCGCTCTTTGTTTTGCGGGCGCAAACGCCAAGCAGACTTGCAAAACGTAAAAATGACGAGAACTATTAAATTTTCCGGACGATAACCGAGACTGCCGGAGCTAGATGTTTCTTACTTATCGCAAATCAGCTATAGTTCAGGGGGCTTTCCCCGGGAAAGCTTGATGAGAGCGTGATAGGTTTTAGAAATTCGATTCGAGGGCTCGTATGAATTATTCCTGGGCAATTGATCAGAGGAAGTGTATCGGCTGTCACGCCTGCACCACAGCCTGCAAGTCCGAGAACGAGGTTCCTCTTTCTGTGGATCGGACCTTTGTCAAGTATGTCGAGAAAGGAACTTTCCCCAATGCCCAGAGGCACTTCGGGGTTTTGCGCTGCAATCATTGTGCCAAGCCGCCCTGTGTCGATATCTGTCCTGTTACGGCCATGTTCAAGCGAGAGGATGGCATAGTCGAGTTCAACAGCGATGCCTGTATAGGATGCAAAGCCTGCATTGCCGCCTGTCCTTACGATGCCATATATATAGATCCCGATGCCGGTACCGCCGCCAAGTGCAATTTTTGTACCCATCGACTCGATGTCGGCTTAGAACCTGCCTGTGTGGTGGTCTGCCCGGAAGAAGCCCTCATATTCGGTGACCTTGATGATCCGAATTCAAAAATTTCTCAACTGGTAGGTCGAGAGAAGACCCAGGTCAGAAAGCCTGAAAAGAATACCGAACCGAAGTGTTTTTATATAGGAGCGGATGAGGCTGTCCTCAATCCGGATTTGCAGAGCCACGACCCTTCCGGCATGTACATGTGGTCCAATCAGAAAGAGCACGATCATAAGCACGGACCGGTCCTGGACAATAATCTGTCCCTGGCGAGCGCGCTCAATCGAGTAACCGGCGCGAAAGTCGCTTATGATGTGCCTCACCGCGCCCCCTGGGGAAGCGATGTCTCCTGCTATCTCTGGACCAAGAGCATCGCCTCCGGTGTCTTCATGGTGGCATGGTTTCTATTTTGCTTGCACCACTATGGACTGGTCAATTTCAAGAGTCATTTCGATGCCTTTTATTTTCTGGGTGTACCTCTGGTCTCCTCCAGCCCGCACTGGTTATTGTGGTTCGGACCTCTTACCGGTCTGATCTTTCTGGGGTTGACCGGTGTTTTTCTCATCAAAGATCTCGATAGACCCGAGCGCTTCCTCACCATTTTGACCAGGCCACAGTGGAAGTCCTGGCTCGCCATCGGGGCGTATATCATACTTTTCTATTCTATTGCCCTGGTGCTCGATCTGGTTCTGTTTTTCTTGGACATGCCGGTGCTTTTAGAGCTGATGCTCAATCTCAGTCTGCCTCTTTCGATTATGACCGCTATCTACACCGCCTATCTTTTCGCCCAGGCTAAAGGTCGTGACCTCTGGCAGAATCCCTTGCTTCCGGTCAGTCTGTTTTTGCAAGCCGTGATAGGGGGCTCCTCGGTTTTGATGCTGGCTGCTCCTTTTTTCTCCGGCTCGCCGGTGGTTCTTACCGTGCTCGCCTTTGTCCTGACTGTGGCTATCTTCTCTAAACTTTCAATGGTGTTGCTGGGAGAAGTGATGGTGGAACATTCTTCAAAGGCTCAGAGCCGGGCTGTGAACATCATGGTCTATGGTGCTTACAAACAACTTTTCTGGGGTGGTTTTGTCTTTGCCGGTAGTATCACACCGGTGGTGATGCTTTCGCTTGCTCTCAGTCACTCTCTCTTTCAGTTCGAACTTGTTTATCCGGTGGCTGCGCTTCTCAGCCTGGTCGGATTGTTCGCCTATGAGCATTGTTTCGTCATGGCCGGACAATCTGTCCGTCTTAGCTAATTGAGTCAATTAATTTATTGGAGTATTACAAATGGAAAGCCGCCTGTCTTCAAAACCAAAAGGAAAGCGCACCTGGCTCCATGCCCTGATCAATAGCTTCGGTCTCAAGATAGAGCGTGAGTTCTCTAAAACCGATACGGAGGTCAGGGAAGTTCCGAAGACCCTCTCACATTTCCCTCCCAAAGACAAATGGGACAACTGGCAAGAATGGGACCCGCGCGCCTGGCCAAGAAGAGTTGCGAAGAATTACACCATCGTCCCTACGGTCTGCTTCAACTGTGAGTCCGCCTGTGGACTGCTCGCTTATGTAGACAAAAATGATATGTCTATTCGCAAATTCGAGGGCAATCCCGAGCATCCCGGTTCAAGAGGGCGAAATTGCGCCAAAGGTCCTGCCACCATAAACCAGGTCCAGGACCCTGAGCGCATACTTTATCCGATGAAAAGAGTAGGCCGGCGTGGTGGTGGACAGTGGGAGAGAACCAGCTGGGAAGAGGTTCTCGATTTACTGGGAACTAGAATAAGAGCCGCCATATTAGAAAAACGCCATCGCGAGATTATGTACCATGTCGGTCGGCCCGGAGAAGACGTATTCACCGAAAGGGTGCTTGCCGCCTGGGGTGTGGATGGGCACAACAGCCATACCAATATATGCTCATCAGGAGCCCGGGCGGGCTACGCCTTCTGGATGGGTATAGATCGCCCCAGCCCCGATTACAGCAACGCCCGTTTTATCCTTCTTATAAGTGCTCATCTTGAATCCGGTCATTATTTCAACCCTCATGCCCAGCGCATAATGGAAGCGAAAATGAAAGGGGCCAAGGTGGCCGTCTTTGATCCGCGTCTATCTAATACCGCTTCCCATGCCGACTATTGGGTACCCTGCTATCCAGGCACCGAGGCTGCCTTATTGCTTGCCATAGCCAGGGAGCTGATTGTCTCTCGGCGCTTCAATCAAGAGTTTGTCCGACGCTGGGTGAACTGGCAGGATTATCTGACGAGCACTGGTGCCGAAAACCCGGATGATTTCGAGCAGTTTATCAAAGCCCTGGAAGAGATCTACCAAGAGTATACTCCGGAATATGCCGAGAAAGTATCCGGTGTGACCGCGGGCACAGTGCTGAAGCTGGCGGACGAAATAGCAAGGGCAGGCACCGCTTTTGCTTCTCATACCTGGCGCGCTTCTTCTGCAGGCAATCTCGGTGGCTGGCAAACAGCCCGGTGTCTATTCTTTCTCAATGTTCTGACCGGTGCGGTTGCCACTCCGGGCGGTACTGCACCAAACTCCTGGAACAAGTTCGTTCCCAAGCCATTCAGTCTGCCTGCCCATCCGCAGTACTGGAACGAAATTACCTGGCCGGGCGAGTTTCCGCTTGCATTTTTCGAGATGAGTTTTCTTCTCCCTCATTTGATTAAAGAAGGCAGAGGTAAGCTCGACACTTATTTCACTCGGGTCTACAATCCGGTCTGGACCAATCCCGATGGTATGTCCTGGATCGAGATGCTTACCGACGAGGATAAAGTCGGACTGCATTGCGCTCTTACTCCGACCTGGAGCGAGACTGCCTGGTTCGCCGATTATGTATTACCCATGGGGCTCGGTCCGGAGCGTCATGATCTGCACAGTTACGAGACCCAGGCCGGTTCATGGATAGGATTCAGGCAGCCGGTTCTGAAGGTGGCAAAAGAGCGTATGGAAGGCGGGGAAGCAACCGCCACCACCCTTGAAACCAATCCCGGTGAAGTCTGGGAAGAGAACCAGTTCTGGATAGAGCTGAGCTGGCGCATCGACCCGGATGGCTCGCTGGGAATTCGTCAACACTTCGAGTCCCCTTACCGACCCGGTGAGAAAGTCACTGTCGATGAGTATTATCGCTGGATCTTCGAAAACAGTGTCCCCGGACTGCCTGAAAAAGCCGAGGCTGAGGGTCTTGGTGCCCTCGAGTATATGCGTCGTAATGGTGCTTTTGAAGTTCAGGCATCGGTATATGAGAATCATGAACAGGAACTTTCGGAGAAGGAGATGCAAGATGCTGTTGTCGACAAGAAGACCGGTGTGGTCTATCGAGACAAGAGCAAAATAGAGAAAGTAAATATCGTGCCGCTTCCTAATCCCATCGATGAAGCGGGACGTCATCAAGTTGGAGTGGTTATCGACGGGGTGCCTCGCCGGGGCTTCCCTACTCCTTCGGGTAAGCTCGAATTCTATTCTCGAACTTTATCCGAATGGGGATTCTCTGACTATGCTCTGCCCTGTTATATCGACAGCCATGTCCGCAAAGAGGAGGTCGAGAGGCTTGAGAAGAATGAACTTGCCGGAGAGAACCTATGTCTGGTTCCTACTTTTCGTCTACCGGTCCATATTCATACCAGATCCAATAATTCAAAGTGGCTTTCCGAAATCGCTCATTCCAATCCGTTGTGGATAAATCCGGTCGATGCCGTTGGCGTCAAGGTAAAGACCGGCGACCTGGTTCGCATTGCCACCGAGATAGGCTACTTCATTACCCGGGCCTGGGTGACCGAATCTATCGCACCTTCGGTGGTAGCCTGTTCGCATCACATGGGGCGCTGGAGATTAGCCCAGAGTGATAGTACCGATCGCTGGCTCTCTTCCGTCGTCGATCTCGATAAGAAAGGCGAAGGACAATATTTGATGCGGCAGAAGAAGGGTGTCTCTCCCTTTACTTCCAGCGATCCCGACAGCATGAATGTATGGTGGAACGATGCCGGAGTGCATCAGAATATGACTTTTCCGGTCCAGCCGGATCCGGTATCAGGTATGCATTGCTGGCACCAGAAGGTGGTGGTTAGCAAAGCGGCGCCGGATGATCGCTATGGCGATGTCTATGTCGATACCAATAAATCTCACCAGGTCTTCAAGCGATGGATGGCGGAATGCCGGCCCGGACCAGGGCCAGGGGGGATGCGCCGCCCATGGTGGCTGCTTCGCCCTTTAAGACCCAGCATTGACGCGTATAGATATGCTGACTGATCTGCTACAATGTCAAGGATGTTTTGGGGAGCCGGGTCTAGTCCCACAGTACAGGTCTTAGCAGGTCCTTTCCATGAACCATGAGAATGATGACGTCACCAGGAAGAGTCAGCACCTGAACCCAGGCGAGCCCTCGACCGCTGATTCGGTAGCTGACGCTCCCACCGATGCCCCTGCAGTTCACCTCAGCGATCTGTCCGAAGGGGCGATTATTGCTGATAAATATCGAATCATCTCCGCCATCGGCAAAGGCGGTATGAGCACGGTGTTCAAGGTAGAACACGTTCAACTGGGAACAACCCTGGCGCTAAAAGTACTCGATAAGACTCTATGGCAGGATCCCGAGGCGGTGCAGCGCTTCAAGCTAGAAGCCCAGACCATAGGATTGCTTGCCCATCCCTGTTTGACTACTTATCGCGATTTCGGTGTCAGCACAGGCGGCCAGCCGTATCTGGTGATGGACTATGTTGACGGCTATGACCTGGATGAGTTTCTCAACAGCGAAGGTCTCTACACTTTGCCCGAGGCGGTCGGTCTTCTGGAGAAAATTTGTGACGGTCTCTCCCTGGCCCATAGCAAGGGCATCATTCATCGGGATCTCAAGCCGAGCAATATCATGTTCGATACCGGCGACAACAACCAGGTAAAGATAGTCGACTTCGGAGTGGCAAAGATAGTAACCGAAGACGCCAATCAGATGCAGTCCCTGACCCGCACCGGAGAAGTTTTCGGAAGCCCTCTCTATATGAGCCCCGAGCAGTGCAAGGGCGCCAGGGTAGACAATCGCTCCGATATCTATTCCCTCGGTTGTGTCATGTTCGAGGTTTTGACAGGCACCCATCCGATTCGCGGCAATACCATGCTCGAGACCCTCACCAACCATATCGACGTGGTTCATCCGCCTCTTCTAGAAGTAGATCCTTCTCTGCAAGAGTTATCCCGAGCGGGATGGGTGAATCCGGAAGACTTTCAATATATCCTCCAGAAGTGCCTGCAGAAGAATTTGAACGATAGATATTCTTCGGTGGATGATATCCTTCAAGATTTGCGACGCCTGAAAGAGAAGACTCTAGAGAAGCAAGATCTGCCCAGGTCCACCGTCAAGAGTCTCAGAATGTCAGAGAATCTCGAGCCGCGTAAAGATCCCAAAGAGATGCTGATTATGGTGGCGACCCTGGTCGCCATCGGTGTCGGCGTCGGTGTGGCAGGGGTGGCTACCTGGTATCTCTTCTTTCAGGAGAAACCAGAGGTGGTGGCAAAAGACGACGCTTCCGAGAGTGAGTCATCATCAAAGACCGGACCGAAGAAAAAATCCTATAACATCCTGCTCGATGGCTCAGAAGAGATGCAAGATGCTCAGGATACCGACCGCAAAGTGGTTCGGTATATGAACGAAGGCAAGTATGAGAGTGCAATCCCATTATTGGAATTCTCCATACAAGAATACAGAGCTAAAGGAAACCGTCAGATTTTCGTGGCGGATCATGAACATAAGCTGGCCAATTGTTATGCCAATAAGAAGGAGCCTGATTTCAACCAGGCTTTCACTCATTTTAAAGCAGCCATAGCTGTTTTCGATCAGCTTCCCGGTGGTGCCGGCGGACCTCAGTATCAGCAATGTCTTTTTGACTATGCCAAAGTTTTGCGCCAGTTCGGTCAGGCCGAGCAAGCCGACGAGCTTGAGAAGAAAGCCAGAAGTTTTAAGGTCCTTTAGTGTAGGTTTTGATGAATCTGGACGCTGATAACTTTCCGACGGATAGATACGAGCCTATCAAGAAACTGGGGATGGGCGCCAACGGAGAAGTATATCTGGCTACGGATAAGACCCTGGGCAAGCGGGTTGCGGTCAAGATCCTGCATACCCTGGATAGAGATCAGTTGATACAGTTTCAGGATGAAGCCAGGGCGACAAGCAAGCTCAATCATACGAATATCATAGATATTCTCGATTTCGGTGCTACCGATAGTGGCATTCCTTATATGGTTTTAGAGTATTTTCCGGGTCTAACCCTGGAGTCTCACTTGAGAGAAGTCGGCTATCTAGAATGGCAGACTGTGGCTAATGTCTTGAAAGAGGTTTGCGTCGCCCTCGACTATGCCCATGGTCGGCGGATTTTTCATCGAGATCTGACCCCCTCGAATATTTTGATTCGATTCCCGGAGGATAGTACTGATGGCACATCAGATCAAGAGATAAGCGTTCGCTTAATCGATTTTGGAGTGGCCAAGGTCTCAGAAATGAGCGGCTTCGTTACCGAATATCAGGGCATGACTCTGGCTGGAACACCGGATTATATGAGTCCCGATGTGGTCAATGGACTGGAGTACACGGTGGCATCCGAGGTCTATTCAATAGGATGCATTATGTATCAGGCGATAAGCGGCTTTCCTCCGTTCAAAGCGGATACCGCCCTCGAGACGCTCTCTTTTCATGCGAACAAATTGGCAGAGACATTGAGCAGTGCAACGGGTAGAGATATCCCGCAGTCTGTGGAAAGTTTAGTGGCAAAGTGTCTGGCCAAACGGCCAGAAGATCGTTTCCAGACTATGGAAGAGCTGAAAAATGCTCTGGTGGATCTTAATCTGTCTCCGTATCCTGAATCTTCCGAGGTCGATGGATTTCCTTCTGAGCCTTCAGGCAGCAGAGGTGTGTCGACCAGCCGAATAGTGTCGGTCATTCTTTTTCTATTGCTGACCGGAACTCTCTTTGCCTATTTTAATCTCTTTTCTCAAGACAGGGAGACCGAGCAGCGTTTGGATCAGGCTAGTCGAGCTCTTTTGAAGAGTGTCGATAGTTTGTCCCGGGCTGATACTATCTGGCAGGTAGATGAGAAGCCCAGCACAACCATTATTGAGCAAGATACCCTTACCATTAGAGGAGTCCGGGTTCTTACCGGTCAGGACCTTAGAGAGTGCAGACCGGAGCGCTTTCGGCACATGTCATTAAGGAACATCGGCTCTTTTCACGATAGTTCTCTGAAAGTACTGGGAGGCACCGCCACCTTAAAGTCTCTCGAATTCAGCTTTTGCGATGGATTGACCGATGCCGATCTGGCTAGAATCAGCGCATATCTCAAAGTCAATGATGCCGGAGGCAGAAATCTCATCGAGTTGGAAATCGCGCGCTGCTATGGTATCACCGATAAAGGTGGAATGGTGCTGGCGACTATGCCCGCATTGCAGGTGGTGGTATTTCGAGATGTTTCGGTGGGCGATGGGACCATAGAGGCCCTTCGTAAATTGCCGGTCAGGAAACTGCTTCTCTCCACCACCGAGATATCTGATAGAGGACTTTCTATTCTTGCCGGCATGAAGAGTTTGAAGGAGCTCCATCTGCGCAATAACCCAGAACTAACCCGGAGTGCGGTGAATCGATTCAAGAAAAGACGACCGGATTGTCGGCTGATAGATCAGCATGACCCTGTCGATGATCGGACTGTCGATGTCGGTCGAGAGTTTTTCAAAGACCAGGACTAGCCGGCGGTTTTTATCTCTTTCTTTTGAATCAACTTGATATTCTCTGTTTTATCCATGCCTTCCAGCTTTAGAATGTAGTCGCTTTTCTGATTCAGTTTGATGAATTTGTATCTCTTTCGTCTATCCATCCAGCCAGATTGCCGTTTATCCGTCCCGTCCTTCTTTACCACCGTGAGCCGGTAGGTGACGAATCCCGGGAAATCTCCCCAGGCAAGAGCAAGGTCGGTTCCGGAGAGTTGATGAGAGAAGACTGCTGGCCGGGAATTTCTTTTCCCCGGGGGCAGCGTCTTGAGGCTGACTGTGCCCAGATTGGCCTGGACATCACCTTGAGTTGAAATGACCGAAATCTTGTAGCTTTTGTCCGGTGCGAGCAAAAGCCTCATTCTTCCAACCTTGTCGGTTTTCGGAAGAATCATCTGTTTGGTTGTCAGGCTCAGTTTTTTATCGTCAAGACATTCTATTTTGAAGGAGACTTTGTTTATTGCCTGGTCGGCAGACCACTGGACAATCGCACTGCGGTCGTCGACGTTGACGGCTTTTACCGAAGCGGCAAAGGCTGAAGGCATAAATGCCAGTAGACAGACAAGCACGGATACAGTCTTTTTCATCGATTCAGTTCTCCAGATAGTCGAGCAATTCTCTGGCGCTCTGTCTAGTATCATATCTTCCTCCGGTGGAAGCGCTTCTTTGAGTTGCGTGAGAAGGAAGTATCGGCGGGGAATAAGCTTTTGTCCTGGGTGATCTGGCTGCGGTGGCGGTAGCGCCGGTGGTGGTACCACCGAGTCCCTCTATCGACACCGAGCTCTGTCTGAAGCTCACTGTTAGACTGAGAGGCTTTTTCGATGGAGGTGGTCCGAAAGGGGTGGCAAAAGTAATAGCTTCTACCGCTTTGTCAGCGTCTTCTGCTCCACTGCTTGCGTTGAGCAGGCTGGTTCCTTTTATGGCTCCTTCGGCATCAATCTCCAGGCGCACTTTCGCTGTCAGTGAGTTGACGTTGTAAGTTGCCCAGCTCTCTCTAATGCGTCCCAGGACATGGGTGGTGTATTTGGTCAAGGCGGTATTGACCACCGGTGCGGCCTGGCAAGGTCGGTCAGTGACCGACAGAAAGCCCGGTAGCAGCATAAACAGAAGGCAGATGGTTAGCTGGGCTGTTTTCATCGAATAACTCAATTCACTCAATTAACTCGGTGTTTCCAGGTAGAAATCTATTATAGATGAAAGTTTAGATCAGATCTCAATTTATATATGTGAATTCTCTGCCGAAATCGGCTTCTGTAGCCGCAATACAAAAGTTACAATGCCCGCAGATTTTTGTTGACTTTGAAATTGGCCCGGTATAAAACTACGGCATGAACATTTACGTCTCACCAGTTTCAAACCCTGTTACTCCGTCCATCAATACGGACCTGTCCCTGCTGCTACTGAAAGTTATCTTTTAGGCAGGGCCGGTTCTTTTTACTCAAAATGGCTCTGTCTTGCGACAGAGCCATTTTCTTTATCCTGAAATAAGAGGTCTATTCCATGAATTCAGTCGACTCGCGCCCCGTAAAAATATTCGATACCACCTTGAGGGACGGCCAGCAATGCCCCGGAGCGGCCATGAGTTTTGAGAACAATATCCGCTATTTCCAGCTAGCGGCTGCCATGCGGGTCGATATTCTAGAGGCCGGTTTCCCCGCCGCCAGCGCTCTCGATTTTGAGATAGTAAGAACTATTGCCGAAATGACCGCCGAAATGACCGCTGCTGGGGAGACATCGCCTATCATCGCGGCTCTCTGTCAATTGCGCAGAGAGCAGGTGGAGAGAACGATTGAAGCGTTGAAGCCGCTTGTCCATACAGGTAAAGGGCGCCTGCATACTTATGTGCCGGTGGACCCGGAGTTGATGCAGGCTTCCCTTGGCTCTTATGTAGAGAAGCCCGAGGCGATAATCAAAGATGTCTATGAATTGACGAAAATGGCAAAAGAAGCCGGACTGGAAGTGCAGTTCAGCCCCGAGGGCTATTCTCGCATGGGCGACAACTTTCAGTTCACCTTCGAGTTGATCAAAGCAGCCGTGGAAGGCGGTGCTACGATAATCAATTGTCCGGATACTATAGGCGGTGCATCCCAACTTCAAGGTGCCGACTATTTTGTCGAGCATATGAAAGAGCATCGCCGTATGATCGAAGCAATCTTTCCGGACCGTGAAATATGCTGGTCGGTGCACTGTCACAATGACTATGGTCTTGCCGTGCCAAACACTATAAACGCCGTATTCGAAGGTGCGGCCACCCAGATTGAGGGCTGCATGAACGGCGTCGGCGAGCGAGCCGGCAACGCCGCCCTCGAACAATGCATCATGATAATCGATCAGTTCGGCAAAGAGCCAGGAGATAGAGGTTTTTGCGTCCATACCGATGCCAGGCTCGACCGCATTCAAGAAGTCTCCGACTTTATCGCCGAGCATATGTTGAAAAGGCAGCCGCACTGGCCCGTCACCGGCGATAATGCCGCCCGCCATTCTTCGGGCGGACACACAAACGCCATCCTCAAGAATCCGATGGCCTATCAGCCTTTTGATCCAAGATCTGTCGGTAAAGAGATAAGTTTTACTTTCGGTCCTTTATCCGGCGGCAATCATGCCCGTTCCGTAATCGAGCGCTTCGGCTATATTTGCGACGAGAGCGAGAAAGCCGCCATTGCCCAGTTCATAAAAGACAAGAGCAGTGCCCGGCGCAAAGGTATCAGCGACGAGGAGCTTATCTCTTATTATTTCGCTTATCGTCAGCCCATGCGGATTGATGCCGTGGACTACAGCCGCAAAGGCGAGCAGTCCACTGTCACTTTAGAAGGACGCTTCTTCGGCGAGGTCGGAGCTTTTAGCGCCTTCCATTCCGGGAAGGATTCGGCTCTGGCAGCCCTTAAAAAACTGGTCGAATCTAAATTCGGCGAAACCCGCATCATAAGGCATGAGAGCTATTCCGATAGCTCCGGTATCAATGCCCACAGCGTCTCTACCGTGATTATCGAAGACGAGGGCGGAAATAGATCCGAGGGCCGGGCCAAGAACCAGGATATTGAAATATCGGCTCTTTATGCCTATATAGATGCGGTTAACAAAGCCTATGTCTACCGCCATTTTTCCCTGGAGGGTGCTGAAGCCGCCCGGGAGCCTGCATCCAGCCGTAGTGTCGCCTAGCGCTTTCACTATTTCAATCCCGGGTAAGTGTAACGATCTTTTGTTTACTTACTTCAAGAAAGGTTGACCTCTACAAGTCCGGGAGTATGATGTTGAAACTTGAGTGTTATCGAGCGCCCACCGGGCACGAATCGAATTTCTTCTCAAGGCAAGAGAAGTCGTCCAAGAACAGTTCAATCTAACTAAATGCAAAACTCTCTTATTTTCGTGGTCGTCAACATTATTCTGGTGCTGATTCTGCATCAGGGGTGTGGGCTGCCAGTCTAAGAGATTTGCTTAAAATCATCGACACTGACCCCCACACCGCTTCGAAAGGTGTGGGGGTTTTGCTTAAGGACTAATTTCAAAATGGCTATGAACAGCGACCAGATCAAAAGCGGCATGCACCGGGCACCGGCTAGAGCGATGCTCAAAGCTACCGGACTTACCGATGAGGATTTGAAGAAGCCCTTCGTGGCTGTGGCCAACACCTGGACCGAAGCAGGACCCTGCAACTTCCATCTTCGCGATCTTTCTGCCGCTGTAAAAGAAGGCATAAGAAAAGCCGGCGGCACCCCCTTCGAGTTCAACACCGTGGTGGTCTCAGATGGCATCTCCATGGGCACCGAGGCTATGAAGGCTTCTTTAGTCTCCCGGGAGGTTGTCGCCGACTCCATAGAGGTCGCTGTGCGCGGGCATATGTTCGACGCCGTGGTCGCGCTCAGCGGCTGCGACAAGACCATCCCCGGGACGATAATGGCTCTTGCCCGCTTGAATCTTCCTTCTTTGATGATCTATGGCGGCTCTATAATGCCGGGCCAATTTCAAAGCCGGGATGTGACCATACAGGATGTCTTCGAAGGCGTCGGCGCCTGTGCCGCCGGCTTGATGACCGAAGCCGAATTGAACGACCTCGAGAATCGTGCCTGTCCGGGGGCTGGAGCCTGCGGCGGGCAGTTCACGGCAAATACCATGTCCACTGCCGCAGCCTTCATGGGCATATCTCCCATGGGCGTTAACGAGGTTGCCGCCACGGACGCACGAAAAATACAGCTTGCAAAAGATTGTGGGACCCTGGTCATGAAGCTTCTTAAAGAGGACGTAAGACCGGGGTCTATCATTACAAGAGATGCCCTGGTCAACGCCATCGCTTCGGTGGCCGCCACCGGTGGCTCCACCAATGCGGTTCTCCACATTCTCGCCATCGCAAGAGAAATGGATGTGCCGCTCTCTATCGATGATTTCGACGCGGTCTCGGCTCGTACTCCGATAATGGTCGACTTCAAGCCCTGGGGCAGATTCACCGCCCCGGATCTCGAGACAGCGGGCGGCATGCGCTTGATCGCTAAACGTATGAAAGAATCCGGTCATATAACCGATTCGCCCACGGTATCGGGTCTCAGTCTATTTGAAGAGGCGGAGAAGGCTGTCGAGACCGAAGGACAGAAAGTGGTGCGGGCTCTCGATAATCCTATTCAAAAACGTGGCGGCTTTGCTATCTTAAAAGGCAGTCTTGCGCCGGAAGGCTGTGTCATAAAGGTCGCCGGTCATGAGACGCCGCTCTTCACCGGGGTCGCCCGGGTCTTCGACGAAGAGTCCGAGGCCTTTAAAGCGGTTCAGGAAGGCGATGTCCAGGAAGGCGATGTGATCGTTATTCGTAACGTCGGTCCCAAAGGCGCCCCGGGTATGCCCGAGATGCTTGCCGTATCCGGAGCGCTCGTCGGAGCCGGACTCGGTGACAAAGTCGCTTTGATAACCGACGGTCGCTTCAGCGGTGCCACCCACGGAATAATGATCGGCCACGTTGCACCGGAAGCAGCCTGTGGCGGTCCTATAGCCCATATAAGAGATGGAGACAGAATAAGCATCGATTTAGAAAATCGCAAGCTCGATGTGGAAGCCGATCTCGAAGCAAGGGCAAAAGACTGGCAACCCAGACCCCAGGCCTATACTTCTGGCGTCTTCGCCAAGTATGCCCGGCTCGTATCCTCTGCTTCCGACGGCGCTGTCACCTGGATGAAGACAGGCACCAGGGCCCCCACCAAAATCGGCAGTTCTTAACAGCAATCAATAGAAAAACTACAGATTCAAGTTCCAGGAGATTTAAAAAATGGTTTGCAGAATGTATAGAGAAGAAGACACCAACCCTTCCTTTTTCGATGGCAAGACCGTCGCCGTGGTCGGCTATGGCAGCCAGGGCAGAGCCCATGCCCTCAACTTGAGAGACAGCGGCTTCCGGGTCGTCATCGGCTTGAGAGAAGGCGGTGCTTCTTACAAACAGGCGACCGAAGACGGATTCACTCCGGTAAGTCCCGAGGAAGCCGCCAAACAAGCCAATGTGGTGGCTATCTTAGTGCCCGATATGGCTCAGCCTGCGGTCTATAACGAGCAGGTCGCCCCCAATTTGAGACCGGGCTCGGCAGTGCTTTTTGCCCATGGCTTCAATATCCAGTATGAACAGATCGCTCCTTCAAAGGAGGTCGATGTGGTCATGGTGGCACCTAAGGGCCCGGGTCGTCTGGTGCGTCAACAGTACGAAGAAGGCTTCGGCGTCCCCTGTGTCATGGCTGTCCATCAAGATGCCTCAGGCACCGCCCGGGATGTCGCCCTCACCTATGCCTACGGTCTTGGTGGCACCAGAGCCGGTGTTATAGAGACTACCTTCAAAGAAGAGACCGAGACCGATCTCTTCGGTGAGCAGGCTGTTCTTTGCGGTGGTGTCACCGAGCTCATTATGCAAGGCTGGGAGACTCTGGTCGAGGCAGGCTATCAGCCCGAAGTCGCTTATTTCGAATGTTTGCACGAAGTGAAGCTGATCGTCGACCTTATCTATGAAGGCGGCTTCGCCAAGATGCACCAGTTCGTCTCTGAGACCGCTAAATACGGCGATCTCACCCGGGGACCGAGAGTGGTCGATGCCCATGCCAGGCAGCAGATGAAGACCGTTCTTGACGAGATTCGCTCCGGACAGTTCGCAAAAGAGTGGATGGAAGAGAACAAAACCGGGCGCAAAAACTATCAGGCTCTACTAGAAAAAGACCTCGATCACCCTGTGGAAAAAGTCGGCAGAGAGCTTAGAAGCCAGATGAAGTGGTTGAAAGAGAAAGAAGAGAAAGCCTGTTCCAATACAAAGACAAAACAGAAAGTAGAGACCAAATAACGTGAATGGTGCCGGGATACTGATAAAAGCGCTGGAAGCAGAAGGAGTCGAGATCATCTTCGGCTATCCAGGTGGTGCGATAATGCCTGTCTACGATGCCCTGGTGGACACTAAAGTCAGGCATATACTCGTCCGCCATGAGCAAGCCGCCGCCCATGCCGCCGAGGGCTATGCCCGGGCCAGCGGGAAAGTAGGCGTCTGCTTCGCCACCTCAGGTCCCGGTGCCACCAACCTTGTAACCGGTCTTGCTAATGCTTTCTTAGATTCGGTGCCGATGGTGGCAGTCACCGGCCAGGTCGCAGCCCCCTTAATGGGCACCGACGCCTTTCAAGAGGTCGATATCTACGGGATCTCGATGCCGGTGGTGAAACATTCTTTCATCGTCCGTGATGTCAAAGATCTTTCCGACATAGTCGCCGAAGCTTTTCAAATAGCGCGTTCCGGCAGACCCGGCCCGGTTTTGATAGACCTGCCCAAAGATGTCGCCCTTGCCGAAGTAGAGTTGTCTGAATTGCCCGAGTTTCGTGGTGGTCGCAAAGAAGCCGTCCCCAGACCGGAAGCCCGGCAGCTTAATCAAGCAAGAGAAATGCTTGCTGCCAGTAGAAAGCCGATTGTCTATGCCGGTGGCGGGGTGAGAATCGCCGGGGCTTCCGAGCAGCTTCGCAATTTTGTCGAAGCCACCGGCATACCTGTTGTAACCACTCTCCATGGTATCGGAGCGGTCGCTGGCGATCATCCGCTCTGTCTTGGCATGCTCGGCATGCACGGCTCCAAAGAAGCCAATTTGTCCGTTCAAGACTGTGATCTGCTCATCGCAGTCGGTGCCCGCTTCGATGACCGGGTGACAGGAAAACTCGCCGAATTCGCTCCGGAAGCGAGAGTCATTCATCTAGATGGCGACCCCAGTGAAGTCAGCAAATTGAGGGCGGCGGATTGTCCTGTGGTGGGCAATATCAAGACCTCACTAAACTTCCTTCATATGGAGCTTTTTATAGAAGAGTGGGTCTCTAAGTGCCTGGCTCGCAAAGCCGAGTTCGCCTGTTCTTATGACGCGCCGGGCGATTTTGTCTATGCGCCCGGCTTTTTGAACCAGCTCTCCTCCACCAAAGATCGTGACCTTCATATATGCTGCGATGTCGGCCAGCACCAGATGTGGGTAGCTCAACATTGCAAATTCGACGCCCCCAGAAAGCACATATCTTCTGGCGGACTCGGCACCATGGGCTTTGGATTGCCAGCAGCTGTCGGCGCCCAGTTCGCCAATCCGGAGTCTTTAGTAGTAACCGTCAGTGGTGACGGCTCCATAATGATGAATATTCAGGAGCTGGCTACCTTGAAGCGTTACAACATACCGGTCAAAGTGGTGGTCTTCGACAACCAGGCATTGGGTATGGTGCGTCAATGGCAGGAGCTTTTCTTTAATGAGCGCTACAGCGAAGTCGATCTCTCGGACAATCCGGACTTCGCGGAATTAGCAAAAGCTTTCGGAATCCCTGCCATCACCGTCAATGATAGAGCCGATGTGGCAGGCGCCATCGATAAAATTCAAAGTGAACCGGGACCATTGTTGGTCCATGTAATGATCGACCCCAGACAGAATGTCTGGCCCCTGGTACCCCCAGGCAGAGCAAACTCGGAGATGTTAGAGGAAACCAGAGCATGAGATACACATTTGATATAAGCATGAAAAACAGCGAAGGAGCGCTCGAGCGAGTGCTCGGGCGCTTGCGTCAGCGCAGCTTCTCGCTTTGTTCTTTGAAAGCCGATTCGCTAGAGTCGGGCAAAGAGATGGTGGCACGGGTGACCGTGGAGAGCGAGCGGTCTGCCGAATATGCCATGAAGCAAATCGACAAGCTTTATGATGTAGCCCGGGTGGTCCTCAATGAAGTGGTAGAGGAGGCCAAGCAAGATGTATCGGCAAAATAAAGTGGATGAAGATAATTTTGTCCATCTTTATGACACCACTCTAAGAGACGGGTCGCAGAAGAAAGGCATCTCCTTTTCTCTCGATGATAAAGTCAAAATCGCCCGTTTATTAGATAGGCTCGGGGTCTCGTATATAGAAGGGGGCTGGCCCGGCTCGAATCCAAAAGACATGGCTTTTTTCGAGCGCATTAAAAATGCCCCTCTCAAACATTCTAAGGTGGTAGCCTTCGGCAGCACCCGCAAAGCCGGTGTCAGCTGTGAAGAAGATATCAATCTCAAAGCTCTTATAGACGCCGAGACCCCTGCTGTCACTCTCGTTGGCAAGTCTTCGGTCATGCATGTGGAGAAAGTCTTGAGAGTCTCGAAAGAGGAGAACCTCTCAATGATTTCAGAAAGCATCGCCTTTTTGAAAGCTCGTGGTAAAGAGGTCGCCTTCGATGCCGAGCATTTTTTCGATGGTTATCTCCTCGATAAAGAATATTCTCTGTCTTGCTTGAGCGCAGCAGCTGATGCCGGTTGCGATTTTTTAGTGCTCTGCGATACCAATGGCGGCTCGATGCCTGACACCATCGCCTCAGTGGTGGCGGAAGTCAACAACATGTTCCCGGGTAAAGTAGGCATCCATGCCCATAACGATGCCGAGCTGGCGGTGGCCAACAGTCTTGCCGCGGTGCAAGCCGGTGCCAGACAAATTCAGGGGACCATAAACGGTTATGGGGAGCGTTGCGGCAACGCCAATTTGATCTCCCTTGCCCCTTCGCTTCATTTCAAGCTCGGCTATAAATGCCTGCCTGCAGAGAGCTTCAAAGAACTCACCAAAATCTCTCGCAGTGTAAGCGAAATAGCCAACCTCAGCCCGGATCCCTACGCTCCCTATGTAGGCTCCGCTGCCTTCGCCCACAAAGCCGGTCTGCATGCCTCTGCTGTTGCCAGGCTTGCTGAGAGCTATGAGCATATCAAGCCTGATTTAGTGGGCAACGAAAGAGAGATACTTGTATCGGAGCTTGCCGGTCGTGGCAACCTGCGCTTGATTGCAACCCAGCTCAAACTAGAGGGTGTGCCCGGTGGCGAGGGCGCTTTGCTGAAGAGAGTGAAAGAGTTCGAAGAGAAGGGTTACAAATTCGAAGACGCCCCGGGTTCGGTAGAGCTTATGATGCGACGTCTTGCCCCGGAATATAACGAGCCTTTTAAATTAGTCGACATGATGGTCACGGTTTCTGACCGCCGCGCTTCGGGCTTTTCTGCCGAAGCGGTGGTCAAGGTCGATGTGGCAGGAGAGCTTTATCACACCGTTTCAGAAGGTCAGGGTCCGGTGCACGCCTTGGACTGCGCCCTTAGAAAAGCCCTGGTTCCGTCTTATCCGGAGATTGAGAGAATAAGACTTTCTGACTATAAAGTAAGAATTCTCGATCCTGACAAAGCCACCGGTGCCACCACCCGGGTGGTGGTGGAAGCGGCCTGCGAAGACCACCGCTGGAGCACGGTCGGATGCTCGGACAATATCATCGAAGCCAGTTGCCAGGCTCTTTTAGAGAGCTTCGAACTTTATCTTTTACGCAACAGGATAGAAGCGCTAACAAAACAGCCCCAGGAGGTCGTAGCCTGAAATGTCAGCTAAGAAACGCAATATCGTCGAGAAAATATGGGACGCCCATGTGGTGGTCGAGAAAGAGGGACACCCCTGTGTCTTCGCCGTCGACCTGATGCTCTTGCATGAAGTGACCTCGGCCCAGGCTTTTGCCACCATGAAAGAGAAAGGCATCAAGATAAAAGAGCCGGCGCGCTTGATGGCGACCATAGACCACAGCATCCCGACCCGTTCTGACCGTACGGTCTTTTATGACAAAGCGGCCGAGACCCAGGTCGATACTCTGCGCAGAAACTGCAAAGAGAGCGGTATCAAGTTCTATGATTATGAAAGCGGCAACCAGGGCATCGTCCATGTCATAGGACCGGAGCTGGGCGCCACCCAGCCGGGCATGACCATAGTCTGTGGCGATTCTCATACAGCTACCCATGGTGCTTTCGGCGCTCTTGCTTTCGGGGTCGGCACCTCAGAGGTCGGTCATGTCATGGCCACCGGCTGTTTGCTTCAGTCCAAGCCGAAGTCTATGAAAGTCGAATTCAAGGGCAAGCTCGGCAAAGGGGTCTATGCCAAAGATGCGATATTGAAGCTTATCTCAGAGATTGGAGTAGGCGGCGCCAACGGACATGTGATCGAATACACCGGAGAAGCTGTCCGGGCAATGTCCATGGAAGAGCGCATGACCGTCTGCAACATGAGTATAGAATGCGGCGCCCGGGCTGGCCTGGTGGCACCCGATTCGACCACCTATGAGTTTTTGAAAGGACGGGAGCTGGCGCCGGAGTCATCGGACTTTGATGAAGCGGTGGCTTATTGGAACAGTTTCTGCAGCGACGAAGGGGCAGCTTATGACAAAGAGATTGTTATCGATCTCGATGCCCTCGAGCCCATGGTCACCTGGGGCACCAATCCAGGACAGGCCATAGGCATCTCGCAGAAAGTGCCTGATTTCAATGCGCTCCAGGGCTCAGAGAAAGAGGATACAGAAAGCGCTTTAGCCTATACTGTGCTCGACCCCGGCGCTCCCATCGAAGGCACCGCCGTGGACTGGGCCTTCGTGGGCTCCTGTACCAATGGCAGAATCGAAGATTTGCGAGTGGCTGCGGCGGTGATTGCCGGCAGAAAGGTCCATCCCCAGGTAACGCTTTATGTAGTCCCGGGCTCAGAGTCGGTTCGCAAACAGGCCATGGAAGAAGGGCTGGATAAAGTCTTTGAAGAAGCCGGGGCGCAGTTCCGCATGCCCGGTTGTTCTATGTGTCTATCCATGAACGACGACCGGGTTCCCCAGGGCAAGCGCTGTGTAAGCTCTTCCAATCGCAATTTTATCGGGCGCCAGGGACCGGGCAGTATCACCCATCTGGCTTCACCGGCTACCGTGGTGGCTTCCGCCATCGAAGGACGGCTGACCTCTCCCAGAGCTTATCTCAACTAACAAAAACAAGGCAAAATCCAATGCAAAAATTTGTTTCAATCCAATCAAAAGTAATACCGCTCAAAATGAACGATGTGGACACCGACCAGATCATTCCAGCCCAGTTTCTGACCTCGGTATCGAAAGAGGGCTACGGTGCCAATCTCTTCTCGCGCCTGCGTAAAGAAGATCCGGAATTTCCGATGAACAAGCCCGAGTACAGAGGGGCTGAGATTCTGGTGGCAGGTTATAACTTCGGCTGCGGCTCATCCCGAGAGCACGCTGTCTGGGCGATTACCGATGCCGGAATAAAAGTGGTGATTGCCGAGTCCTTTGCCGATATCTTCTTCAACAACAGCGCCAAGAACGGACTTTTGTTGATTCAGTTGCCGAAAGAGGCGGTAGAAAAACTGCAGAAATGTGACGGTTCCGTAACCGTCGATCTCGAGAGCCAGACAGTAAATTCTTCTAACGGTGATAGCTTTAAGTTTGACTACGATCCTTTCAGAAAGTACTGCCTCCTGGGGGGTCTTGATGATATAGACTACATACTCTCATATGAAAATGAGATCGATTCTTTCCGCCGCGCCAACACCAGAGACTGGATGAAGATTGGCACCGCGCCCCGGAAGAAAGCTGCCACCATGGCATGAGCAAGGAGTTTATTCTGATGAAGAAAACCATAGCAGTGGTGCCAGGAGATGGAATCGGTCCTGAAGTAATGCAGGAAGCGGTGAAAGTTGTCGATGCGGTGGCAGAGAAATTCGGACACCAGTTCGACCTTGTCTATGCCCTCGCCGGAGGCAGCGCCTACGAAAAATATGGCTCTCACCTGCCGGATGAGACCCTCTCTATCTGCGAGAAATGCGACGCTATCTTATTTGGCTCCGTAGGCGGACCGGTATCGGAGATGCAGCTTCCTAAATGGAAAGACTGTGAGCGTAACTCTATCCTCACTCTTAGAAAACACTTCTCTTTTGCGGTCAACTTGAGACCTTCAAGGGTCTATCCGCAACTCCAATCTTTGAGCCCGCTCAAACCAGAGCTGGTGGCAAAGGGAATCGACCTTTTGATCGTCCGGGAGCTGGTCGGGGATGCTTATTTCGGTGTTCATAAGAGAGACGTCGCCGACGGCGAGCGCTATGCCACCGACGAAGCCAAATATACAGAGAGTCAAGTGAAAGTGGCTGTCCATGCCGCTTTTGAATGTGCTCGCAAAAGAAGAGGTAAATTGACCTCGGTAGATAAAGCCAATGTTCTGACGACCTCCAAGCTCTGGCGTGAAGTGGCAGAAGAAGTTGCGGCTGAGTATCCCGATGTCGAATACGAGAACATGCTGGTCGATAACTGTGCCATGCAGTTAATTAGAGACCCTTCTCAATTCGATGTGATCGTCACCTCTAATATGTTTGGCGACATTCTCTCGGATGCCGCAGCCGTATTGCCGGGTTCTCTTGGACTTGCCGCGTCGGCCAGTTTGAACAAAGACAACTTCGGTCTTTATGAGCCTCCGGGCGGCAGCGCCCAGGACATAGCCGGCCAGGGTGTGGCCAATCCGATAGCGCAGATTCTTTCAGCAGCCATGCTTCTCAAATACTCTTTCGGTCTGGAAGCCGAGTCGAAAGCGATTGAAGAGGCAGTGGAAGCCTCCCTTGAAGAAGGTTATCGCACCGGTGAGATTTATTCGGGTGAAGCCTTCGAGAAGCGTGTCAATACAAAGCAGATGACCGAAGCGATTCTGCGCAATCTGCAAAAAGCTTCTGTAAGTGTCTGCAACGAAAAAGTTTCTGTTCCCAAATAACACAATCCATCTAATTTCTAACTTAAACCAACTGAATCGAATCGTCTATAAGGAGAGTAACCATGTACGGATACAATGGCAATCAAGTGCAAAACTATAGCTGTAGCAATGGCGCCGGAAGCGGTAGCAAGAGCGAGCGACGATATAAGAGCTCTTCCGGTGCCACCATAGTTAGAGATGCCAGCGAGCGCATAACCTCTTTTCGATACAATGACTTCGACCCTTTCTATCATTTTGAATACGGCAGCGAAGGGTCCATATGCAGCATCGACCGTACCGATGGCTGGAACTGGCGAAGAGTGAAGTCGAACGATTTTAACGGTTGGGTAATTCATAACTACTGGGATTGTTGGAAAGTAAATGACGAGGCCTGCGCTGTCCAGGTCGATGAGTCCGGGATCAGAACCACAGGCGATAACTCTGATCAACTGGCACTGCCGGAAGGCTAATAGACGATTTTATTCGGTAGTCCGTACAAATAATTGAAGGGGAGCGGTTCTAGGTTTTTAGAGCCGCTTCTTGTTTTTTTTTGATCTGCAAAATTGTGGTGATAGAGAGAATTGTCAATCGCACCAAATTTCTGCTTTAGCCCCAGGGAGAAATCTGGGTTTCTAATTTGTAAGGTTGTCCTTCAAGATTGATATCAAATTTCAGGGATTTTTCAATCTTGGTACTTGCGTTGTGAATTCTGAACGAAATCAACCAACCTTGATCACATGCGAGAATTAGTGTGTTTCTGGATTCGTTCCCCTTTAATTGAATTTTGTAGATCTCCTTGGGAAGAGGTAATTTGTTGCTTGAGGGTCTAGGTTTGATTTTGTCCGCTTTTTTGCCCAGGTCGCCATTGAGATTGAATGACTGGAGATGTGTATCCAACCCAATTTTCATAATCTTGTGAAAATCGAACCGTCCGATTAAATAGCGGATCAGTCTTTCTGGCATGGCTGCTTTATCTTCTCTGTAGATTCTCTCTAGCTCATCTTTGAATGAATGAAGAATCTGCTCATATACTTCAAGTTTATAGTCACCAAGGTCGTTCCATGTTGTGACTCTTGTTTTACTGCTCAACGAATCAAAAATCTGATTGACTTCATCTTTGTATTTTTTAGAACAGGGATGTTCCAGCCATTTGGTACCAAAATCGATATCACTCGATAAGCGGGAACTTTTCAGTGCTTTATGGTCTTTCTTTGCTGATATCCCAATTTCCCACTTTTCAGCACTTCTTTTGAGTACAATATCCCGAACGTCGCCTCGTCCTCCTTCTTGATCGCTCTGAATACAGATATTTAGGAGGCTTCTGTCTGTTGCAGGATTTAAAATAAGAGGTTCTCTTCTAAGCAACATCAATACGCCTGCTCTAGCTGCTGCGCGATATGCCTCAGCTTCCCTACTATCGATAGATTCAAAACTTGCAAGGGCATTATCGTATTGCGTGTTTTTTTCAATAGAGAATTTAGCCTTTCCCTTGATTTCTATCTCAAGCTCACTTAATAATGCATATTCGAATGCTTTTCCGTGTTTAGAAGCTTTTGCTGTCATGCTAATTCTTTGAATTTAGGTTGGCTGATATTAAACAGTTTAATTTACAGGATTATCTAGAAGGGGCGAAGTCAACCATTGCTCGGTATGCATGTCTTTTGGATATGCTATCGTCCATGAAAAATAGCCTATTCTTCTTTGGTTTAGTCTCGCAGAGCGATAGTATAGAGTAAACACTCAATAGGAAACTCATAGTTATGGTGAATTCCTCATCTAACGCTAATCCACGGGCAGAAGTTGGAGCATACCGTTCTCCTCTTCGCTATCCTGGCGGCAAGCAAAAGGCGATCAAACAGATCAGCAAGATGATGCCCCAGAACGCTTTGGAATACAGAGAACCCATGGTTGGTGGAGGAAGTGTTTTCTTCCATGCCCGCAATATTGGATTCGCCAAAAAGTACTGGATTAATGATGAGTTTAGAGAATTAATAGCCTTCTGGAAAACAGTAAAGAACGAAGGAAAGTGTCGAGAATTGATGGCTGATTTAGAGGAACTGCGGCGCAGTTTCTCGTCATCTGAAGATATTAAGGAGTACTTCTACTCAGCAAGAGACCAAGAGCCTTCTGAAGAATACATGCAGGCCTTTTTGTTTTTCTTCTTTAATCGCGTCACTTTCTCCGGCACCACGAGGGCTGGTGGATTCTCCAGTCAAGCTAGTCAGAATCGTTTCACCGCATCATCAATCGAACGTCTTCAAAATTTGCCAAAAGCATTCAAGGGAGTTCGCATAACGTGTGGAGATTTTGAGAAAGTAATCAGTGCTCCCGGGAATGATGTCTTTATTTTTTTGGATCCACCTTATTGGACTGCCAAAAAACTATATGGAAGAGACGGAAAGCTGCATGACTTTGATCACGAGCGATTAGCAAATATATTGAAGAACACAGGGCATCGCTTTTTGATTACATACGACAACTGTCCCGAGATTCGAAAGTTGTATAAGTGGGCTCATCAAGAGAGTCTACATGAAATCGATATATCCGAATGGAATCTTCAATACGGCATGAATAACTGCAATTCGGATAAATCCAGCAAAGTAGGCGAAGAGCTTTTTATTCGAAACTACAGAGTCTAAATCAGGACTTTCATACCATGTGGTTCTGGAGTTAAAAGTGAGCAAAGCAGACCAAGATTTGAAAGAATTCTACGACGCGCTTCTCTCTTATATAACAACTCTGGCGCTGCAATATGATCTAGATGTTTCATGCGTTGAAGATAATCCACTGAAATTTATAGCTGGTTTAAGGGACGAAGAGTTTTTGAATGCAAATCTATACGACGAGCTAGAGGAGATTATCTTGATTTATAATCGCGCTAGTCGAGAAGGTGCATTGAATGAGGAAATCGGTCGTGATTTTGAAGAGCGAGTTATCGCTGCCAAAAGATACATTCAATCGATGATATCCGAAGACGGCGATGAATTGGATGAGGATCAGTAGATTCTGCTCTCTGGTGAAATCCGATAGATCACTGTCCGGAAAAGCTTTTAGTATGAGCGCCATTAGCGGCGAAGTGTATTCGAAGTTAAATCGTCTCCCGGATCTTTTCGGTTAGAATAGTGGCGGTAAGCTAGCATTCGGACCGGGCTGAGGGAGATAGGCTATGGCAAAAGAGAAAAAGGGCGTCAGATATTTCTTGAAGCTTTTCGCTTTCCTCGTGGTCAGTGTCTTTCTGGGTCTGGGAGTCTTGATTTGCCTGTTCGCTCCTGTTACCAATCCGGGATTTCTGTCGGACATTCTCTATCGAGGCAGGCAGGAGAAAGACCTGAAACATATGGCGACAGTCTGCCGGCGCATGATGGGTGACAGCAATCGCAGTGCCGCCATCTTCGAGCAGCTTGCCGGGGCTTTTAAGGATAGCGAATTCAAAGACGCCGGTCTCAACCCGCCAGAGGTGCTCACCTTCAAGACCGGTGACGGTATCGAGTTAGAGGGCTGGTACTTCAAGGGACCAGAAGGAAGCACAGACACAGTGCTTGTCTGCTACAACGGCTTCAGTAAGCGTCTTCCTGTGATAGCAGGCTATGTCAAAGTCTTTCATGATGCGGGTCTTTCTGTCTTCCTCTTCGACTATCGTGGACTGAAAGACAAAGGTGTCAAGTTCTCTGAGTACACAGCAATTGAGGATGGCCGGGCAGCCTATGACTTTCTAACAAAGGGCAGGGGCGTCACCCCGGAGCATCTGGTTATTTTCGGAAGAGAGATGGGAGCCCACGCCGCATTGAAGCTTGCCCGGGAGAAGCCATGCAAGGCGCTGATTCTGGAGGAGCCCTGGCTTGACGTGAAGAGTTTTATGGATTCGGTACCCGGTGCCATAGCGATGCGGCTGGTGCCGGCATCTTTTTATAAAGACAATTGTTTGAACAATGTCGAGCTGGTCGGCAAGGAGCATCCGCCCATACTGGTGGTGACTGAGGCTCCGCATATAAGCGGAGCAGGACATTTCTATAAAGCTATCTCTTCTCCCAAGTCATATCTGTTTGTAGATGGACTTGACCCTCTGATGCTGGCAACGGATATGAAGCGTGAGGATGTCAGATACGGGAAAAAGATAAAAGATCTTCTCGCCGGAGTCGGACTTGATGCCGTGGAAGTCGGCGAGATAGCCTGGAAGGACAGTCTTGCAGAAGGCTTGGTCGCATCCAAAACGACTGGCAAGCTTGTGCTTGTGGAGCTTGGCGCAGAGTGGTGCCCGCCCTGCCGCAAAATGGAGGCGACTACATACGTGGACCCGGATGTGGTGGCAAGAATTAATCGAGATTTTATTCCGGTGAAACTGGATCTTAAAGGGGAAGAAGCTCAGAATCTCTCCGATAGCCTCGGAATCAGAAGCATTCCCACCGCATTGTTTATGAATGCCGAGGGCAAAGTGATCAAGAAGCTGACCGGTTATGTGGGACCGGGCAAGTATCTTGAGGAATTGCCAAAGGCGGATGCGCCGTTCTCTTCAGGCAAGAGCCAGGAGAAATAAGCTTTGTTGACGGTAGAGATCCGGTCAGGACTTTTTCCTACGCATCCAGAAGGCGATCTGGAGACTTGCAATGGTCAGCCGGGGAGCGCGTTTGCCACCTGGTTGAAAGAGAAACTTTCGAGCAGTGGTATCGAATGTGATGAGGTGCTTCAAGAAGATTATGGCTGGGGTCTCTGGCTGAAGAGCAATGACCAGCCCATCTGGGTTTGTGTCTCGTATGCGCCGGAAGAGGACGATGAGGACGAGGGCGCCAAGACCTGGTTTGTATCGGCCAATTATGAAAGACCGTTCTCCTTTCTCATGCCCTGGTTATGGGGAAAGAAGAAGAACGGTCTTGAGGAGGAGAAGAGAATCTTCGATTTGATCGTCACCTGCCTTCGCGAAGATTCTCAGTTCGATATAGTGAATACAAACTAGCCGGTTTCCTAGCGGATGCGGTTCTCGGCCGGCATCAGCCCGGAGAGCATGGATCTCATACCGTAGATGAGCACAGCCATGGTCAGGGTAGCAGCTATATATATGATGCCGACGGCTGCGTTTTGAGCTGTGCTTGCGGTCATTCCCAGATTTGCGGTCAGGTAGCTCTGTAGAAGCTGCAGACGAGACTCCAGATGTAAGACGTTCCATGTATAGATCAGCACGGCAATGCCTGCCTGCAGTCCGGTGCCGATCGAGTAGGACAGGGGGGATTTGTCGAAGGATGAGCCGTTGCGATCACAGCTTTTGCCGGTAAACAGAGCGATCAGGACAAACACCATCATGATATGGGCGAAGATATAGGTTTGAGGGGTCATGGCGCACTCCAGTGAACAGTGGGACCGGGGCTTGTTCGACTCGTGGAATGTCGGAACAGCTGAGGTCGCCGCTGCTCTAGAAAAGAAACGTCAAACGATAGAATTACCATTATATCCAGTGATACTTGACAACTGTTTGTTCCTAATTATTCGTTAGCAATCACCGGGTTTTACACCTGGCAAAAAGCTCAACAGATATCGGTTGAGCTTCGAAAAGAGGAGAGCTACCCTGAAAAGAGAAAAGCCTCCCTTTAAAAAGGAAGGCTCTGTCAATTGCTTAAATTCGATGTTTAATCCGAAGCTTTCTGGGGCTGTCGGTCGCTTTTGAAGGTCTTTTGCTTCTTCTTCGATGCCGGCGTCCAGGAGACGACACATACTTCGTTTTTGCACTGGTCGGTCGGGTGAACCATGAGCTCTGTACTTAGTTCTTTTTGGCCTGGTTTACGGTTTTCCGGGTTTAGTAATGATTCCTGCATGGGCTTCCCTCCCCGAGTACGGGGCTCTTTACTCTAATAACTGATTTACCATCCAAGACCTAATTCTATCCGTGTTCATGGATTAAATTCATCAGTCTTGAGACTGAAGCCCTTGGCTAGCCCAGAAAGCCTGGTGAAAGGAAAGGCTTATACGGTCAATATAGACAGGTTTGTGGTATCGGGCAATGGTGAAAACCGCACAAACTGTCACTTTGTCTTTAATTTCAAGAACTTTCGCCTTGGATCTCTTGTCATCCGGCTAATTTCGGAACCTTTTGCCGTAGAGGTGACGTCCTGGCAAGGGCAAGAATCAGAATCTACTGGAGAAGATTAAATGCGCTCAGTCAATTCGATACTTGCGCTGCTTCTAATGGGTCTCTCTATTGCTGCCCAGCCCGGTCTGGCTCGCAGCTCTTTTCTTGGTCAGCTCACCGCCATGACACCGGTCTATGACCACAGGCAAATTGATTGTCCGGCTAAGGTTAGTGGCTTATCCGTTACCACTGTCAGTTCCTGCCCTCTCCATCAATTACCAGAAGCGAAAGCTGTCCAGAAGCGCCGGGTCAAAGCGAGCGAAGCTGTTTTGAGAGAACTGCAAGCAATTCCCTGTGATTATCTAGAGATGGAGACCGCCCTCATCGATTTCAAAGGACACTGAGACCTGTTCGCCCGTTTCTGGCATGAGCGAGCCCTCTTGCTGGTTCCATTCAAAAGCAGCGTTTACTGGATATAAAAAGCCGGGTCTGCCTTTAAAAGGCAAACCCGGGAGGGAGTTTGGGATCCGGTTCGGATCGGATTGGATCGGCTTTTGGCTGATTCTGGAGCTTTAACCTTTCTTTCCGTAAGGGAACCAGTAGGATTTAGCCGAGGTGGCGAATTCCCAGTGGACATGCTTTACTTCGCGGAACCCGTCGAGACCTTCTTGACCGAGTTCCCGGGCACCACCACTCAGTTTCATGCCTCCGAAAGGACCGGCATAGTTGTCGGTCAGTGGATCGTTTATCCAGATGGTGCCGGCTTTTACATCTTCGAAGAAGAGCTTGGCTTTCATGGGGTCGCTGGAGAGCAAGCAGGCACCGAGTCCGAATTCGGAGTCGTTGACATAATCAATCGCCTGCTCGAAGTTTTTGTATTCCATCATAGGAATGGTCGGACCGAAGGTCTCCTCTTTCATGATCTTCATGGAATGATCCACATCGACCAGAACAGTCGGCTCGAAATAATAGCCTTTGTCGAAGTTCTTCGGAACCGAGCCTCCAACAAGGACCTTTGCACCATGGGCTCTTGCGTCTTCAACATGGTTGGCGACCTTGTCTCTGAAGGTAGGGCCAATCATCGGGCCGATATCGGTGGTGGGCTCGATGCCTGGGCCTATCTTGAGCTTTTTGACGAACTCTACAATTGCCTCGGTGAACTCCTTTTTTCGTTTCTGTGGAATATAGACCCTCTCGGTGGAGGTGCAGACCTGACCGGCATTAGAGAGCGCAGAGTAGGCAAGTGCCTTGGCGGTCACTTCCGGATCGGCATCTTCTGCAATCACGAACGCGTCTTTGCCGCCCAGCTCTAGATGCAGCTTCTTCATAGCCGGTGCCGCCAGGCTGGCTATGCGCTGACCGGTGGCGACACTGCCGGTGAAGGCAATCGCTCTGACAGAAGGGTGCTTGACCAGGGTCTCGCCCACATCAGGACCGAGACCGTTGACTATATTAATTACCCCTTTGGGAAACTCGTCTAGACAATGCTCCATAATATACATGGTGGAAAGCGGAGTCAGCTCGCTCGGTTTGATCACCACGGTATTGCCGGCGGCCAGAGCCGGGGCGACTTTCCAGGCTAACAGCAAAAGAGGATAGTTCCAGGGCAGGATGCATGCCACCACTCCGAAAGGCTCTTTTACCACGATGTTTAACTGAGAAGGCTGATTGGAGGGCAGTACTCGACCACGTTCATGTCTGCCCAGTTCGGCGTAATAGTCGAAGGTGTTGACCACCCATTCCATCTCTTCTTCGTTTTCAGGAACGGGTTTGCCTTGCTCCAGAGTGAGAAGCTCGATCAGCTTCTTTTGATGCTTGCGCATTTTTTGGGCGGCGCCATGGAGCAACTCGGCTCTTATATTGGCAGAGGTGTCTTTCCACCGTTTGAAATTGGATTCGGCCGCTTCCACCGCTTTGACCACATCGTCGGTGGTGCTGTAGGGAACTGCTCCCAGTTTCTCTTCGGTGGCCGGATTGAAGACTTCTATCTCTTTGACGGCGGTACTAGATTTTGCTGACATAAATTTGATTCCTCTTTTGAAGTGGAAACGCGGGGACTATATAAATGACACCTGCCCGGTTAGGCTAATTGAATTTTTTGCGATTGTACCGGATTGAGCTCGACTCGATCATTAGATTGTCCGGAAAAGCTCTGCGAGCACAAGGCAATTCGTTTTTCGATCTGCATAATGACATCCGCTCAGTGTATTTGATGGGCGCTTATCTAGGTTATATTTGTCTGGAGCAATCAGGAAGGTGACCCATGACTACTTACGACAAGTCTGCCCGACCAGCCGTCGGAAACGATCTAGAGATCAATCGTTCTATCACTCCCAAAAGAATATATGAGCTGGCCGAGTCAGTAGGCCTCGATAGAGAGGATCTTATTCCTTACGGGCACTATATGGCTAAGCTCAGCCCAGAGTGCCTGGCGCGACTTTTGACCTCGAAGAAATCCGGCAAATTGATTCTGGTCACCGCCACCTCGCCTACAAAAGCAGGAGAAGGAAAGACTACCGTCTCTATCGGGTTGGTGCAGGCTCTGGCGAGGCTCGGCAACAATGCCCTGGCCGCTCTGCGAGAACCTTCTTTAGGACCGGTTTTCGGTATGAAGGGCGGTGCCACCGGCGGTGGTTATTCTCAACTCTATCCGATGGAGGAGATCAATCTTCATTTTACCGGTGACTTCCATGCCATCTCCTCTGCCAATAATTTGATCTCGGCTATGCTCGACAATCATATACATCAGGGTAATGAGCTCGGAATAGACAGCCGAGCTGTTTTTCAAAAGCGGGTGCTCGATATGAACGACCGGGCTCTGCGCGATATTGTTATAGGGCTGGGTGGTATCAATGGCGGTTATCCTCGCGAGAGCGGCTTCAATATCACCGCCGCTTCAGAGATAATGGCGGTTCTCTGTCTGTCTGATTCTGTTGAGGATTTACGCTCTAGAATAGGACGTATCGTAATCGCCCGCAATATGCGCAAGGAGCCTGTTAGAGTAAGCGATCTCAAGATAGAAGATGCAGTACTTGCTCTTTTATCCCGGGCGTTATTACCCAATTTAGTCCAGACCTTAGAACAGGTCCCCGCCATCGTCCATGGTGGTCCATTCGCCAATATTGCCCATGGCACCTCCAGTGTAATGGCGGGAAGAGCGGCTCGCGCCCTTGGGGAATATGTTATCACCGAAGCCGGTTTCGGCTCGGATCTGGGCTTCGAAAAGTTTTGCGATATAGTAGCCTCTCCTCGCAGAGAAACGATGACTCCTGATGCGGTGGTGCTGGTTACCACCGTGAGGGCGCTAAAAATGCACGGTGGGGTCTCTTTTAAGGATCTGGATCATGCCTCGGTCGATGCGGTCTTAGAAGGAACGATTAATTTAGAAAGGCATGTGTCTATCGTATCTAAGACCGGATTGCCATTTGTAATTGCGGTCAATGTCTTCAAGCAAGATAGCGAAGAAGAGGTGGAGGCTGTTCTTGCTTATTGCAAAGACAGGGGTTGGGCTGCAGCACCTTGCAGTCCTTATCTGGAAGGTGGTGCCGGAGTAGAGGCGCTGGGCAAAAAAGTGCTCGAGCTCTGCGAAGGGAGCCGTCCCGAATTCAAGCCTTTCTATAATACGGACGATACGATAGAATCGAAGATTACAAAGATTGTCACCGAAGTATATGGTGGCAGCGCCGTGGAGTATGAGCCGGCAGCGAGGCGCCAGCTCAAGTGGCTTAAGGAGCATGGCTTCGGTCATTCTCTGGTTTGTGTGGCCAAGACCCAGTATTCTCTCAGTGATGACGAAAAACGCCTTGGGGCACCGACCGATTTTGTCGTAAAAATAAGAGACTTCGAAATAGCAGCCGGTGCCGGATTTGTGGTGGCCCTTGCCGGTGATATCATGCGTATGCCCGGTCTGACCCGCGACCCTTCTGCCCTCGAGTTCAAAGTGGATGAGAGCGGTGCCATAGTTCATCTATATTAGATGACTACGATAACTAAAGAGGGAGAGCAGCTTCTGACCAGGGTCTCCTGACCGTGGCGATTTTGCAGGCGCACTTTTGGCTCTCTCTTTCGCCTCGGTGCTTGCTTGCGGTCTTGCCGTAACCTCTCGGACTTGATTTTACTCAAGCCCTCGCTTTGATGGTGGTGCCCACAAAAAACTCTCTGAGCGCCGCTTTCAAAAGAATTCCGTCCACCCTGCCGTCGGCGATACAGACCTGCTCAACGCCGCGCACAAGAGCCTCTAAGCTGTTGGCTAGCTTTTCGATCATGCCCCCTTTCAGCTCTCCCGATTCAATAATCGTCTTTGCCTCTTCGGGCGCCAACTCTTTGACCAGGCTTTCGGGATCTTCCATGTCTTTCATCAACCCTGGAACGTCAGATAGATAGACCAGGGTCTTAACAGTTAAAGCGGCAGCGAGAGCCATGGCGGCATGGTCAGCGTTGATGTTGTATTTCTGTCCGAATTCATCGATGCCGGATGGTGCCACCACCGGCACGACCATTGCATCATCAAACTGGAAATTATCCAGATTGATGCTGGTGATCTCGCCTACGAAGCCGAGTTCGCCATTTTTTTGTTGCTTGCAATTAAAGAGTTCATGGGTGTCGTTAATGGCCACGGTCTCGATGCCGTTTTCAGCAAATAGAGATCTGAGTTTCTGATTTACTAGATTCAGTTCGTCTATAACCACGTCGAGGGTGGTGGCATCGGTAACTCTTAGACCGTTTTTGAATTGTGGCTCGACACCCAGGGCTTGCAGCCGCGCGTTTATATGCGGGCCGCCGCCGTGCACCAGTATCGGTGTGATGCCATATTTTACAAGTTTGGTGATCTCTTTCACTATCAGAGCCGATTCGCTTTCGGACTTTAGAGTAGAGCCGCCTATTTTTATGAGCACGATGTTTTTTTCTTCTTCAATAGTTTTCATTATTACGCGACCTCGCCTTCTTGAATCAGGGCTTGCAGCTTGGGCAGGCTCTCTATCACATGGTCGCTGGTGTATCTGCAGGTTCTCTCGATATATTCATGGGTCAGATCGCAGCCCCAGGCTTTGGCAGAGCATTGACCCTGGTTGATGGCGACGGTGACACATACTTGATCCGCTTTGAGAATCTGGTTTACGCTCACTGATTCTACAAACATGGGGGTGCCGTTCTGCACTAGATAAACCGACTGTTGATTGCCCGCCATGCTTATATCGAGCATCGTCATGTCGAAGGGGACTCCGGTAGAGCCCAGCGCCGCTACGATTCTTCCCCAGTTGGGGTCGTTGGCGAAAGCTGCTGTTTTAACCAGATTCGAAGAGATTATCGCCCGGGCCATTGTGCGGGCATCTTCTAGAGAGTTGGCGCCTTTGACCTCGACTTCGAGCAGTTTGCTGGCCCCTTCTCCATCGGCGGCGATGGATTTGGCCAGATGCTCGTTGAGATAATTGAGCGCGTCGGCGAAGAGGTGATAGTCCATATCTTCTTCGCATAGCTCTTCGTTGCCGGCCATGCCGTTGGCCATGGCCACGACCATGTCGTTGGTGGAAGAGTCGCCATCCACCGAGATCATATTATAGGATTTGTTGACGCTTTCAGAAAGAGCTTTTTGTAAGAGTTGTTTGGAGATTTTTAGATCGGTGGTGATAAAAGAGAGCATGGTTGCCATATTAGGATGGACCATCCCGGAGCCTTTAGCCATGGCGCCAAGCGTAATGGTCTTGCCCTGAACCTCGAACTGTACTGCCAGCTCTTTGGTATAGGCGTCGGTGGTCATTATCGCTTCAGCCGCTCTTTTGCCGCTCTCTCTGTTATGCCCGAGTTCCTGACTGACGATGCCTATGCCTTTGACCACATCGTCTATGGGCAGGGGCACGCCTATTATGCCGGTAGAGGAGACCAGAACCTCTTCGGTGGCTGCTCCCAGCTCATTTGCCAGGGCTTCTGCCATCATTTTGGCGTGGACAGGTCCTATGGGACCGGTGCAAGAGTTGGCGTTGCCGCTGTTTATCACCAGAGCTTTCACCGGCTCGCCTTTCTGGTTTATGTTATGGTTCCAGAGGACAGGCGGTGCTTTTGCCGTGTTCTGGGTAAAGGTCCCTGCCATCACTGCGGGACAGTCGCTTACAACTATGGCGAGGTCTTTGCGCTTTCTCTTGAGACCGACATGGGCGCCGCCTGCCTGGAAGCCCTGGGCACTGGTTACACCGCCATTTATCGTTCTGATTGTCGCCTTCATATCCTTAACTCCATAAACAAAGAAAAACCCCGAGCTCAATGGGCTCGGGGTTAAAAAAATGACAAATCCGCTTAGAAAATCAGCGATGCCAGAATCTACCCGAGCGCGTCGTCACGGGGCTTCGTCGGAGGCTAAGATGGCTGGTTGTTGCTGGATTCAACACGAATAATTCTCGATGGACTGATGGATCTGGTCTGTTAGAGAGGCGCCATATCAGCGCCTGACCAGAACAGGAATTTAACATCGGCTTAGGGGGGTGTCAAGAAAAACTTTCCACATCTGTTTACAGAAATTGCGGAACAGGCGCCAGCCCGGCTCTTTCATCCAGGTTACAAGCCAGATTCATATTTTGTATTGCCTGGCCTGAAGCACCTTTTATAAGGTTATCCAGGGCAGAGGTGACAATCAGCCGACCGGTGCGCGTATCTTCTTTGAGGGCGATATCGCAATAGTTTGATCCCCGCACAAATCTTGTCTGGGCCGATTCTAGAGACAGCACCCGGACAAAGGGTTCTTTTTCATAGAAGTCTTTGTATAGAGTCGTTATCGAATCAAAGCTGTGTCCATCGGGAACCGGGCAGTAGGCGGTGACCAGAATGCCACGCTGCATCGGTATCAGATGCGGTGTGAAGGTTATTTTAATAGGCTGCCCGGCTGCTTCTGAAAGCTCTTGTTCTATCTCCGGGGTGTGTCTGTGACCGGCTACTTTATAGGCTTTCAGATTCTCATTCACTTCGTTATATAATGTATCCAGGTTGAGAGATCGTCCGGCACCGGAGACTCCGGATTTGGCGTCTATGATGGGCTCTTGAAGAAGACCGGCACAGGCAAGGGGAAGCAGAGCCAGTTCGCTGGCGGTGGCATAGCAGCCAGGATTGGCGATTAGCTTGGCCTGTTTTATCTGTTCTCTGTGTCTTTCGGGCAGACCGTAAACCGCCTCTTTCAGGGCTTTTGGAAAGGGATGCCGGAGGTCGTACCAGACCTCATAATCAAGTTTGTTCTTGAGGCGGAAGTCGGCACCTAAATCTATAACGATTCTGCTGCGATAAGAAATCTCTTGCAGCATTTTGGCTGAGAGCCCATGGGGCAACGCCAGAAAAAGAACATCGATATCCTCCACCCGGCCGTGGATATGGTCGTTGCCGGATAGCTCCAGATCGACGATACCGTTGAAGGAGGGAAAGACTCTTGAGAATGGCTCTCCGGCGTAACTTCTTGAGGTAAGCAGGGCAATTTCAGCCTCGGGATGACCGACCAGGAGCCGGACCAGCTCTATGCCTGTGTAACCGGTGGCTCCTATTATTCCGGCTTTTAACTTTCTTGTTTCAGCCATGTCCATTGCGCTCGCTGGGGAATGTAGACTTTGAGATTTTCCAGGGTTTTGTCGAGGTTGCGGCTTTTGCTCTTGCAGAAGCGCAATATATCTACCGAGTCTTCTAAGTCGAGAAAACCGCTCATATGAATTGAGTACAATCTCAATGCGGTGACCAGGAAGTCTTTCTCCAGAATCTGCGACTTCACCAGGGTCTCCATCTGTAGCCTTGGTACGCCATGGTCCGGTACAAGAGCCATGGTCAGTTCGTGGCTGGCTAGAGCATCGGCTTTGAGCAGGTATTGAGGAAAGCTGATCTCCGGTTTCTTTAGAGCCTCGGTGGGTGATATCGATTCGAGCGCTTTATTCAGATTGTCGCCGTGGTTGCAAATTCTGTCCAGGACATGGGCTGCCTGATAGGGTTTCAACTTTCCTTTCGCCACCAGATCAACCAGGCTGCCTGCGCACTGAAGCTGATACGAATTGACCAGGGCGCGCTCCAGTAAGATTTGACCGAATTCTTTTCTCTTCAGCACTTCGATCTCGTAACACTCTGCCAGGTCCTCGCGAGTAATAGCACCGGCCATGGTGAAGAGATCCCTCTCTTGAAGAACAGCCTCCTGTACGTTTTGAACGAAATCCAGTTCGTAGAGCGCCTGTTCGTAGACGATATCTTTTTGTCTGGCATAGCGCAGAGCCTGGGTCGCTTTCACCGACTCGATGGTCTTGCCTCTAAGGGTGACGACTGCATCCAGCGAAGAGATCAACTCTGCCGGGGTCAGCCTGTTGTCCATGACCAGGAGATGACCGATCATCATCGATGAATCCTGGGAGAGTTTAATCAGGCGGCCTAAATCCTCGGATGAGATGAATTTGGTCTGCAGCAGCAGCGTGGTCAGTTCGTTGGTGGCACTGACTACTATCCTGGTCTTCTCGTGCAGGCTGTTTACGCTCGTAATCGCTTCGTCAATACTGACCAGTTTCTGCATCGCTATGCGCAGCGCTCGGATAGCCACATCGAAGGTGAGCTCGCGGTGCGCTATTCTTTGTTGCAGTTCAAGGGCAAGGCTGAGATTACTGTCCGATAGCATACCCGAGCGTTTGATGGCGTCGATCACGGATAGATTGAGATTCTGAGCCATGGTTCTCGCCGTATCTATCTCTTCGCGAACGACGACGCCGCTCCCTTGAAGCAGTCTAAGCAATATTTCGGTTTCGTTCTCGTTTATGCTCACGCCTTTGTCTCTTGATCCGTTCTTCAGATTCGATAGAACCGGAATCAATAATACAAGAATACTAGCTCCTGCCACCGCGGTCGATTTATCTGCTCTCATCCTATTCGTCAACGGATGTCAGGTGGACCCTTTGTGCCAATAATGAGTGAGCTGAGTTCCTGTATCATATTGAGATGACTGGTGAAGAGAACAGGGTACTAGCTGCGGTTATCGAACGCACCGGAAGGTTTTTGTTGTGCCGACGTCCCGAGCATAAAAATCATGGAGGGCTCTTCGAGTTCCCCGGAGGCAAACTGGAAGTCGGAGAGTGTCTGGCTGATGCCGCCAGGCGGGAATTACAGGAAGAACTGGCGCTGGAAGTGCTGGATGTGGGTGCGGTTCTTTTCTTCGCCCTCGACAAAAGTTCCGGTCTGACAATATGTTTTACCGCGGTGAGCGTCCTGGGAGAGCCGCAGTTGATAGAGCATTCCGAGTTGTGCTGGGTAGAGCCCTGTGAAGTTGTCGGTCTACCTCTGGCGCCCAGCGACAGGCTCTTTGCAGAGTTTCTCCTCGCCGAAATCGGCAAGAACTAGTGCCGGGAATCAAAGAGGATTTTGGTGGTAGAATAACCAGCCTGTTAGTCCAGTTAATTGTTTTCACTTACCAACAGGAAGAAGTCATGAGCGCGATATTTTTTGAAATCGATACCGGTAAGCAAAGATTCGAGACCGTCAACCTTGCTAATGTGATCCGCATTATTGATATCGGCGGCGGTTACACGGATTTTCATTTCGTTGACGGAAGCAAGCAAGTTGCCCAGACCCCTTATGACGAAATGAAGGTCAAAGTTCAGCAAGCAACCTCCAAGTAGTAGACTTGCTGCCCTGTCGCGAATTCCACCGGTCTAATTGAAGAAGAACAAAGTGCTACCAGCTCTTATCATGATCGCAGCGATTATTTCGCTGGTATCATCGATAGTAACCAGCGGTAGCACCGCTTTTTGTCGGTCTTCCAACAATATTCCAAGACCTGCTCTCATGCTCTGGGCCTGGGAGTTGCCCCATCGAATCGATTTCATCGATGGGGAAAAAGACGAGATCGGGGTGGCATATCTGGCCCAGACTCTTGTGCTCACCGGTACCGAGTGGCGGCGCATCCCGCGGCTCCAACCGCTGGTGGTGCCCGATGGTACCTATCTTGAGGCGGTGAGCAGAATTGAAGTCGACAGGAGACGAGGCACGGATTATTCTGACGCGCAGCTCGACGGTCTGGTTCGTTCCATAGTAGAAACCGCCGACAGACCCGGCGTCCGTTCTGTTCAGATCGATTTCGACTGTGTTCGTTCAAAACGCAGTTTCTACAAAACTCTGGTGAAGAGAATTCGCAACAGCCTTCCAGCCAGGACAGAGCTGACTATTACTTGCCTGGCTTCCTGGGTTGTGGGCGACTATTGGCTTGCCGACCTGAGAGAGGATGTCGATCAGCTGGTGCCTATGTTCTTTCGAATGGGGAATGGTAGACGAGCGGTCCTCTCCCACATAGGATCCGGTAGATCCCTGGCTTGCTCCGGTCCTTCTAATGATTCTAATGATTCTGTCGCTTTCGGTTTCAGTGTCGACGAAGTCGATGTGATCGAGAAATTCAAATCCGGAATTCCCAAGCAGTTTGCCGGGGATCGCAGATTCTATCTGTTCTCTCCTGGTCTATGGAATAAACGTTCACTGTCGAAAGTCAAAGAGGAGATTCTATGAAGAGGGTCGTGTCCGCCAGAGCTAAGCTCAAGAAAGCGATGGCTGCAGTTCTTACAACTGCGGTGATTGGTGGCTCGGTGTTTGGTATTGGGCAAGTAATAGCTTGCGGACCATTTTTCGAGGAGGCGGTCTTTCATCATGAGCTGCATCCGGATCTTCCTCTCAAGCTCTTTGCTGGAGGCAATCTCGGCATACTGCAGCCGGATTATGCCAGATCCTACCTGGTGGTGGCATATCGACACTTGACCGGCAAAGCGGTTACGACAGAGATGAACAAACAGTTCACCCTCGTTTGGGATAGCCGACTCTCTGCTTCTATGGACCCGGATTATCGTGACTTAACCGACACCTGGCTCAAGGCCCGCAAAGCGGTGGCGGAGACAAAGTTAGATCGGATAGAGACCTACAAGTATGTCGACTACAGCGCCTTTCTGAATATCAATAGTGATGCTTTCCTGACCGCCTCTCAGACGCTCAAGAGTTATATCTCCAAATACGGCGCTAAAGACAAGCGAACGACGGACTGGGTTGCCGCCCAGGATCTGGTCTTCGCCGGCGGTGGCGACTCTTATAACAATAAAGTAAAGCCTGTGGCGCCGAATCCCTTGCCGGAGAGTGCTGATGCGGAGTTGCGTAGCGACAGGGAATATCAGATCGCCAGTTTTCATTTTTATGCCGGAGACTTCGATAAAGCGATAGCCGGGTTCAGAAAGATCAATGAAGATAAGCAGTCACGCTGGAATAAGCTCGCTCGTTATCTCATCGCCCGTAGTATCGCTCGCAAAGCCACCCTGGCAAAAGCGTCTTCGGAAGAACTTGCCGAAGCTCTCACAATCTTGAAAGAGATTAGAGAAAGTGATGAATCTAAAGATCTCCATGATGCAGCCGCTCGATTGATCTCTTTCATCAGAGTAAGGACCGAACCAGTCGAAAGAGCCCGGGAGCTGATCGCCATATTAGAGGGTGATACCGCCGGAGCCGATTACAGAAACGCTCTTTCCGACTTGACCTGGGTCATGGACCGTTATGCGCCGTCCCGGGAAGATGATGATGGTGAGGAGTCGGCGACCAAATCCGAACCTAAGGAGAGTCCCCTCGATGACGACCTCAGTCGCTGGGTTTTCAACTTCCAGGCAACTGATGCGGCCTCTGCCGATCTGGCTTTTAAAAGATGGGAGGCAGCCGACGAAGTCCACAGAGAGCCCTGGCTTCTCTCTTTGATCTCTAAATTGAAGGCGGATGATCCAAGGGTCGAAGCGGTGCTGGAAGCAGCAGCCAGAGTCAAGTCTGATTCCCCTGCTTATCCTACAGTGACTTTTCACCGGGTCCGCCTTCTGGAGACAAAAGATGAAAAGTCGGCTTACGCGGCGGTAGCCGAGATTCTTGGTAGTCTTGGCGAGAAGCTGCCGCCATCGGCTCGTAATTTGCTGAGTGATCAGAAACTCGGTCTTTGCAAGAGTTTCGATGAGTTCGCTTCTCTGGTCGAGGCGAGACCGGCTGAAATAGCCTGGGACAATGATGCTGCCGCTCTACCGGATGGGCAACTCGAAGATTATGAAAAGAAGCAGAGCTTCTCTGTTTATCCGCCGCGTTTTACCAATAGAGCGGCGATTTTGATAAACAAGAGACTGCCGCTGAGCGCCCTGGAGAAACTAGCAACTCATAAAAGTCTCGGTCAAGATCAGAGGTTGAACATCGTCCAGGCTGCCTGGACCCGGGCCGTGCTGCTAAAAGACGATAAGGCGGCAGACCGGTTGACCGCACAGCTGCTCGCTCTCAGACCGCAGCTCAAAAACGAGTTGACAGCCTATTCCACTGCCAAGAGTCCGGCGTTGAAGGACTTTCTCGCCATCGATATCATACTCAAGAATCCGGCCATGAGACCCTATGTCCGGGCCGGATTGCCGAGACAGTCAAAATTCGACGAGATCGACAGTTATCGTGACAACTGGTGGTGTGATGAGGAGCTCAAGGACGATAACGCAAGAATTTCTTGCCTGTCTGCCGCGGAGCAGACCCAGGGAGCAGAAGAGTACAAAAAACTGATAGCGATGGGAACCGCGCCCAATCTCCTGGTCGACAGAGTGATGGCATACTACGCGGTCGCACCCAGAGACCCTCGCCTGGCGGAAGCGCTTCACCTGGCGGTGCGCTCCACCAGATACGGCTGTACCAACGATAAGACCACGCAGTATTCTAAGAAAGCCTTCCAGGCATTGCACAAAGGCTTCCCCAAGAATCCCTGGACGGCGAAAACCCCTTACTGGTTCTAGAGTCCAGTCTGGAACGATCTGATATTCAGCGACCGCCTCTTCTCAGACCACCGCGACCGCCGCCCGCGCTCTGTCTGGCGCCGCCCATGTGGTCTCTAAATCCTCCGCCGGCGGAACGCTCCCTGTCATGATTGCGTTCTTTGAATGAGGAAGCGCTAGCATCGCCGGCGTTGAACCTGCCTGTCGGATTGTCCTGGTAGTGCTGAGCTACGAAGGGATTGTTCCCGGAACTCCTTTGATTCTGCCAGCTCTCCCTTCTCTGGGGATTCTCTTTGAGTTGGTTCTGGTACCAGTTTTGCTGTTGCTGAATATTGCTCTGGTGTTGGCTATAGGCTGTCTGCATGTTGCTCTGCCGGGTCTGGTAGTGCTGTTGCGCTGCGGCCTGGCGCTGGGCTTGTTCATTTTGGTTGCTTGAGTATTTGTTGTAAGCAACAGCCTTTTGATTGGGGGAAAGATCGTTTACGGTCATACGCTCCCCGTTATTGTAATAATACGGACCGCCGGCACCATAGTACATCGGGGTTCCATAGGGGGCGTCGTAATAGGACCTGTTAATCAGCCCTGTCACAGCCGCTCCGGTCATCGCGCCGAGACCGGCAGCTGCCGCTGTTCCCATGGCGCTGCTGCCGCCGCTACTGCTTGAACTCTGGTTCTGAACCTGTTCTTGAGGGGCCTGTTGATAATAAGGCTGAGGCGCGTACTGCGGTACCTGGGCCGGTGCCATATTAGCCGTTTGGGCCTGAAATCGATGCACCGCCTCGGTGAGATCGACGTTCTGACCGTTTTTGTCGGTGTACCAGAAGCCGCCACTGGAGCCTATGAAAATCTGTGCCGTGTCGCCGTTGACGCCTGCTCCGGGCAGGGGAGCGACCATCCCTTTAGGAGTGATTACCGAGGTGCCTCCGCCCGGGCCTTTGACTGCTTGCAGAGTAACCATGGAGACCTGGGGTTCGGAGTTATCCTGGGCCAGAACCGGGCTGACCCCGGTGCCGAGGCTTAGCCCCGTGACAACCAGTGACGCGGTGAGTAGAAGTTTTGCTTTATTAGGAAAAGTCATTTCCTGGTCCTCTTTGAGCTATTTACAGGCGGTGGTTCATTATATATGAAAGATGTGGGGATTTCCGATTTATATAAATAAAGAGAGGTCCGGCAAAGGACCTCCCTTGTAATCTTTATAAGTGGATTTAGACCGTCAGGACAGTCTAAACCAGGTTTCCTTACTTGCGAGGTCCGATGTCTACGCTCAATTTGTATTCACCGTCGGTAGCGCCTTTGGCACCGGCAACGCCGATGAGAATACTATAGGGGCTATTCACCGAAATGAAGTCGATTTTGCGAACTCCGTCATCGGCATTTTTAATTACTTTGCCGCCTCTCTTCGCGTAGATCGGATAGCTGGCTTCAGCCGAAATTGCTGAATCTACATTTGGTGGCACTGGCTGATTGCCGCCTGCTGATTGTCTGAGTGCGTAGAGATTGATTGTTTTTGATTTGTCGGAAGGCTCGAGCCGGATTTTTATCTGCTTGCCTGCCGGCAGAGTGGTTCTGTAGAACACATGGTTGCCGTCGAACATCTCGAATCGAGTGCCGGGGAAACAAGCCACAGAGCTTTTCTCCGCCCACTCGAGAGGGATCTTTTTACCTGCTTTGATATTGCCGGTCACTTCTATGGCTTTCCCTTCTTCCACCTGGATGGGAGTGACGCCGGAGGCGCCTCCCTCAGCCATAGCGGCTCCAGGAGCCAGGGCAGTGCCGAGCAACAATGAAAGGACTAGAATGCCTCGAATCATCTTTGCATGTTCCTCAAGTAAGTATGCCGTTTAATTGGATGACCTATCACTATATTCCGTATGGCTGTCAAGTCATGGATTTCTAATGTTTGTGTTACATTAGTAGTTGCAATGAGGCGCTTGTCAACAGGGCGTTAAAAGAAGTTCTCTCCGCACCAGAAATTGAGATAGTTGTCTGACTTGATACCGTTGGTGGTAACAGTTAGAGGAAGGGTGTCGGTGGAAATTCCCAGATCCGGAACGGATATGACAAGGGTTTCTGTGTCCATCGCCTGCAGGACTTTCGCCTGGTTCGGTCCGACCATGACCAGGTTCTCTTCCGGCACCCTCGAGAAATAAGAGCCTCGAATTGTCACCTTGGCACCGGTATTACCTCCTTGAGGACTTATCGAAGTCAGATGCGGAGGTACATAGTCGGTCAGGATGCTGAGCTGATTGCTCAATTTATCCATTACTTTTACCCTCAGCGTGACCGCATCTCCATCCAGTTTTTCCGGCGCTCTGACAGCCATCATGCTGTCTTTAATCGAGAGGATCAGTGAATCCTGACCGTTTATTGTCACAGTCACTTTGTCTTTATCGACTCCGAAGCCCACGCCGTGAACCAGGAATTTCTGTCCTGGGGTGACTTTGGTGGCATTGAACAGGCTCAGTACCGAGGGCGCTCCCGTCAGAGTCCAGGCGAAATAGGCTCCTTCATCTCCTGCACCTTCTATGGATAACTGGCGCGGTCCATCGACGAAATATCCGGTGAGGTCGATGGATTTGGCGTGGGTCCTCAAAAAGGTGTGTTCATCGGCCAGGGTTTCGCTCTTTCCATCTTGATCCTTGGCGGATGGCCCTATAGATACCTTCACCCAACCAAATCCTGGCCGGTTGCCATAACCGTTATAGAGAGTCAACCAGGTGGGTGAGTTTTTGAAGTCATCCGGCACGGAAAGGGTCGCTGAGAAGCTCTCTTTCTCTCCTTTTGTCTGAGCGATATAAGCTTTTTCGCTGAGCATTTTGTGAGCGGTTGCCCATGCTGATTGCATACTGCAAAGAATCGCGCCCAGTACAAAAGCGATTCTGATTATGCCGAATTTTTTGGAAATGCCCTTCATTGTTGATAAATTCCTTTTACCGGCTGTCAAGACAACTTTCGATGTTCAAAGAAAGATAGCAGCTTGCAGAAGATACATCTACCTGTTTATAAGAGACGATTATTAGCTTCGACTTCTGACGGTTTCGATCCAGTGGTTCAGGCTCTCTTGAAATTCGGTCATGTCCTGAAAGCGGAAGGCCGTATGCACGTTGAGAGCCTTATATAACAAGCGGTCGAAAAGGTCTGCTGCCTTCAGCTCCGGGCAGACTTCCGAAACGGGAATATGGGTCATCTCGGGATCGCAGTGGGCTGCCATGATCTCGGTTATTGTCTCGCCGATAAAAGGCACGACGCCAGAGACTACCTCATAGGTCATGATTCCGATCGAATAGACATCGGATTGTGCGGTCGGCTCTTCGCCGCGACATTGTTCGGGGCTCATGTAGAGAGGGGAACCGAGGGTGGTGCCGTGCATTGTGACATTAGCCGCTTTGTGGTGCTTGGCAAGCCCGAAGTCCAGTACTTTTACCGAGAGTGGTTGATTGATCTCTTTAGATAGCACCACATTGCCTGATTTTAGATCTCGGTGCACGATGCCTTTTTCATGGGCGTGCTTGAGAGCGTCGCTGACTTGAAAAAGAATGTCCCAGATCGTCTCCTCATCTACTATCGGTCCATGGATCTTGAGCACTTCCTGGAGACTTATTCCTTTGATCAATTCCATTACCAGAAAGATGTTGCCCTGATCCAGGCGGATGCAGTCTATGTAGTGAACAAGGCTTGGATGGCTCATTCTCTCCATCGCGTCTATTTCGAGATTGAATCTGACTACGTCCTCGAAGCTTTTGTTGCGGATTGTTTTGATCGCAACGGTGGCGTTGTCGGATAGGCGATTTGCTCTATATACAGTGGCATTAGCGCCTTTGCCTACTATGCCGTTTATGTTGTATTTATTCGCCAGAACCGCTCCCACCAGGGGGTCTCTCTGGGCTTCCTGTTTTTTGATAGAGGAGAGTTTCTGGTAGCGGCTCATCATACTCTCTTCTTCCGAGAGCTTTCGCAATTCGGCGTGAGAATCTTTGACCTCTTTGAGCCGACGCTGCTTTCTCTCTTTGATCTCTATTCTGGATATCTGACCTTCATCATCTGCCAGGGTTTCAGGGAAGGTCAGGGTCTCGAACCGATCAGAGGAAATGGCGTGCTTCTCACCCGGAAGGGTGAGCGACTGTGATTCGAAAATGCTGACTTCGCCGCTGAACTCCGCCATCTTCTGCAAAGTAGATTGGGGAGAAAGCTTCCAGGTCCCCGACCCGTCAGCGCGCGAAGACTTGGGTACTCTATTCTCTTTGTCCTGATTCATCCGACCGGTTGCGCCACCAAGATCTCGGTCGTCCGTCTCTTCGTTCGTATGATCAGACATAAGTTATTCTGGTAAAAGGGACCCCTTTTGATTGTCTCACAGATTCGGAGTCTGTTCAGGGGCTCCGGCGGCGTCTTTAATCTTAATTCTGTCTTGCATGAGCCTGTCAAGAATATACTGGGATTGGAACATGCTTGTCTCTCCGACTTTGCAGTTGACCGTGCATTGAACAAAGGGGCGCTTCCCCGAATCAGCTTGAAAGTCGAAGGCTTTGCGGCTCCTCAGCGCTACTTCTATGGTCTCTTCCGGTTTGAACGCCCCTTTGAATTTCGCCCTGGCGTGGGCGCGGGAGCCATTTTCAAGCTTTTCGAAAATCGCCCGGAATTCCAGCGGTTTATCAGATAGATCGATGCCGCTGACATTTTTGACCGTGATTGTAATCCTGGGGAAACAGGCACCATTTTCTTCTACGAATTCGGGGGAGGAGTCGACCACAATCACTCTATGTATAGACTTGTCTTTCAAGAGACTCAGAGCCAGCCAGGCTTCTCTATTGCCACTGGATAAAGACCGTGCTTTTTCGTAGGTCGTTTCCGCTTTCTCGAAATCACCGGTCAGGACATAGACCCGACCGAGGGTTAGATAGGTCTGAATCAGAGCCGGATCCAGCTGCAGGGCTTTTTCCAGGTTGGTTTTCGCTTCATCCAGTCTATTGACCAGGGAGTAGACATCACCGAGGTAGCCGAGAGTAGAGGCTGTCTTTTCCAGATCGACTGCCTGTTCTGCTTCTTGAATTGCCCTGTCTATCGTGCCCATTTTTATATAGACTTCACTTAGCGCCAGATGTGGTGCGCTTCGCTCCGGAAAGATCTTGGCCGCTCCCTGATACCAGTCGAGAGATTCTTGGAAGCGCTTCAGTCGGCTGGCGACAAGACCGAGCCGCATGTGTACTACATAACTTTCCGGTTTGATGAGCTGAGCTTTTTTGAATTCTTCGTATGCATCGAGGAGGCGCTCTTTGTTGCAGTAGATCATGCCTCGATAGATATGAGCGAGATGAAGCTGCGGATCTAGCTTGAGTGCTTTTCCTTCTTCGGTCAGCGCTTCAGAATATTTGCCCTGGGAGGCGTAGACGGCACCCAGTTCCTGGTGCGCTCTGGCGTTTTGAGGATCGGTGTTGATCAGCTCTTCGTAGATCTTCTTGGCTTTTTTATAGTGATGTTGCTCCCGCAATTGCATCGCCTCTTTGAATCTCTCTTCGGATGCCTCTGCTCCTGCCGTCAGGACTGTTTGGGCGATGCTCGCCGTAAGAAGAGTGGCGGCTATTCTTCTGGTCCTGCAGGTTTGATCTTTCAAGGATTGTTCTTCCGGGGCTTCTGGTAAAGGAAAACAAGTCTCCTACTTTAGCATCTCGGTACTTTTTCATGCTTGTCAATAACAGGCTTTTGAAAAATTCTGCTCTATAATGCTGAGCTTCTTATTACAGGGACTTAGAGGGGGGTGAGAATAGATTAGATTGGATTTGAAGTCGAAGATACAATGGCTTGGTTTAATTGCCGGACCTGTTTTAGCTTCAATCAGCTATTTATTGCTGCCGGAGTCTTATCTGGACGTTGGCGGAAAATCTGTAGAGTTCGCCTCTGCAGGAAGGGTCACCCTTTCTGTTCTTATCTGGATGGCTGTCTGGTGGCTGACCGAAGCAATTCATATCTCGGCGACGGCATTGTTGCCGATAGTGCTTTTCCCTATTATGGGTGCCACCACCATCGAGGCTGCCACGGCGCCCTATTCTCATCCTCTGGTTTTTCTTGTTCTCGGTGGTTTTTTGATCGCTATCGCTCTGGAGAAGTGGCGCCTGGATCGTCGTATCGCATACAACACTCTGCGTCTCGTCGGCTGTTATCCCATCAATATGATAGGCGGAGTAATGATGGTTACCGCTTTTTTGAGCGCTTTCGTCTCGAACACCGCTACTGCCGCTATGATGCTGCCAATAGCCATGAGCGTCATCGAACTTGAACAGGCTTCTAGAGATGAAAAGCAAGAGAGTAATTTCGACATCGCCATGCTTTTAGGCATCGCCTATGCTGCCTCTATCGGTGGTATCGCTACCATTATAGGAACAGGTCCCAACGCATTTTTAGTCGGCTTTGTCAGCGAAGAGTACCATCGCGAGTTGAGCTTTACCGGCTGGCTTCCTATCGGTCTCAGTGTCACCCTTTTGTTTTTGCCGATTACCTGGATAATTCTCACGAAGATGCTTTTCCCGGTGACAAACAATCCCATAGAAGGCGGAGTCGAGATGATCGAGCGCGGTTTGAAAGAGCTGGGACCGGTTAGTAGAGCCGAGAAGCTCACTCTTCTGGTCTTTCTGATAGCGGCTTTACTATGGACATTTCGACCGCTTCTCGCCGGTTGCTCCCCTTTCAAAGGTCTGACCGATGCCGGAGTCTCTATGTTCTGCGCCCTATTACTTTTCGTTATACCGGTAAATCTGAAAGAGAGCCGCTTCCTTTTGGATTGGGAAGCCGCTGCCAAAATTCCCTGGGGAATTCTTCTGCTTTTCGGCGGTGGATTGAGTCTCTCTTCCGCGGTGCAGCATACAGGAGTAGCCGAGTTCATCGGCAGCCATGCCGGATTGCTTACCGAGTTGCCAGGTTTCATGCACATCCTGCTGGTTACCTTTACAGTCACCGCTCTTACTGAACTCACCTCTAATGTGGCGACCACTGCCTCGTTTTTGCCTATCCTTGCGTCACTTGCTCCGGCGCTCAAGGTTGATCCATATTCTTTGATTGTGGCGGCGACTCTCGCCAGTAGTTGTGCCTTTATGATGCCGGTGGCCACTCCGCCCAATGCCATCGTTTTCGGTTCGGGCAAGCTCAAAATGGCACAGATGATCCGGGCTGGAATCTGGCTAAATCTGGTCGGTGTGGTTCTTGTTTCTTTGATAGCGCTGGTTTTAGTCCCTATCGTTTTCTAGAGTCGCCTTTGAGAATTGCCACCGGCTCCAAGCTTGTTTTGAGTCTAATCTGCCCTATCTTCTCTTCTTGGTATCTTCAGAGCTGTTTTTCAATGTCTGCTTCCAGATCCTTTGGTGCTACATTCGGTGCGTATCGCTTCAGCACTTTTCCATTTTTGTCCACCAGGAATTTTGTGAAATTCCACTTGATCGCTTCGGTTTTTAGAGCTCCGGGTGCTTCATGGGTGAGAAACTTATACAAAGGATGGGCATCGGCCCCGTTAACATCGACTTTTTCGAACATCTGGAAGTCGACCCCATAATTCTTCTGGCAAAAATTAGCTATCTCTTCTTCCGAACCTGGCTCCTGTCCACCGAACTGATTGCAAGGGAAGCCGAGAATTTCCAGACCTTTATCCTTATACTTCTCATAAAGCTTCTCCAGACCGGCATACTGTGGGGTGAAGCCGCATTTGCTGGCAGTGTTCACAATGACCAGGACTTTGCCCTTGTAACGGGAGAGATCTATCTCTTCGCCGGATAGGGCGCGAGCCTTGAAGTCCAGTACTGATTTCTCGGTCATTTTCTTACCTCCGGTTCGGTTGTGCTTGCCTCGCTCAGGAGAAGCCGAATACGCCTTCGGTCCGATGGCGCAGGTGCCTGCCACAAAAGAAAGAGCCAGTGCCATGATGGCTGTTCTATTCGCGATTTTCATTATAGTCTCTTCCTCCGAGCAGTCGACGGTCTGGAAACATATTCTAGAACATTTGCGAGGTCACAGACGGTTCACGATATTTTGACATCCTCGTTACTGGAAGTAAGTCTTTCAGAATGGAGCGTCGACCATGGCGAAGTTTCTAGACCTTGTAGATCTATTTGCAGGCGAATCGGAAGAGCCCGAATATTTGCTGCGTCGGGTTCATAACTTTGTTCGAGATGAGATCAAGTTCGGCTGGACTGCTCAGTTCGACCTGGCCGACCCGGACTATACCCTTGCGGTCGGTCGCGGACATTGTGTGCCCCAGACCAGGCTGTTTACCAGTTTGCTGCGAGCGCTCGGGTTCGACGCCAGGATGCGTTTTGTCGAAATCAAACGAGATATTCTCTACGGTACTTTTCCCGATTCTTTTTTTGCGCTTGTTCCGGAGCGTATCACCCACGCCTACGCTGTAGTCAAGCTTGGCGACAAGACCCTGAATATCGACAGTTTCATCACCGACCCCCAGTATTTTTTCAATGCTCGCAGCCGCCTGCTTGGCACTGAGCGTGAAGTGGGGTTCGGGATCCATAGAGATGGTCGCATTAATTTGAGTCTGGAAGAGGACAGTTTCTGCCAGTTTGCCGATTCGGCTATGATTTTGAAAGACCTGGGTCTTTCCGATTGCCTCGACGAGCATGCCACCCATATAACAAAGATAGCGCCCTTCTTAAGTCTTGCCTCTATTTTGAAACTCTCTGCCGGGTTGGTCTCAAGATTAAATGAACCGATAGAAGAGATTCGGGCTCCTGCTGTTCTGCTTGAGTCGGTCTTCAAGAGTTATGTTCGGCCTGGTTCGCGACCGGATCTTTCGACTTTGCCCCCGGGATTGGACGAGTATCATCAACAGCTTTCCTGACCTGACGGTAAAGATTTTTGACTTCAGTGCAGGTACTCTTTTTGTCTATCGTCAACGCACCTTCAAGTTCTTTGATTCTCCAGACCAGTAGAGGTGCTTGATTAGGCGCTTTCGACGGGTCAATACCTTGGATTTTTTCGAGACATCGAGACGACAGTTTGAGTTTTTGCAATTGCTGGTCGGAGATTTTGCGAGTCGAGATGAATTGCGGCTGGACCATTGGCTCATCATTGAAACGCATCTCTTTAACAGTGCCTTGACTGTCGATTACAAAATATCGCAGCCAGGGACCTTCTTTTTCTGTACCGATCTCCAGTTGCCAGCGAGTTCCGCCGCCTTCTTTTGCCAACGCCGCACTTTGAAGGAGCGCATAGAATAATATTACAGCTGCTATGAATAACTTTATAAATGGAGGGGTCAAGGTTTTTTGCTGGTTTTTGTTCGCTTTCCTACTTTTTCGAGTCTACCACAATCTTCCCCTGGAGTGGTGTTTGCATGATCGAGCGTCCATTCCCTAAAGAGTTTCTCGAGGCTGTGGAAGCTTTTTTTTCTCTCATCCCATTCGTCTTGTTTTTCGAATCAGGGAATCCAGATTGTCCGGAATGCAGGCAGCGGATTTTGATTTGTCTACGAACAGGTCGAGGCTGATATCACCCTCGGTGGTGCCCGCGAAGTTGTAGAAGTCTCTCTCCATCATCGGCACTTTGCAGCGACTTTCTTGCGCAGACTACAGGGCTTTGTCGGTCTTGATCTTTCTAATCAGGAGTTTGTCGATTCTGTTTGCATCCATATCCACAACTTCAATACGGAGTCCCTCTATTTCGCAGATGTCGCCTTCTTTGGGGATGCGTCCCAATTTGTGAATTACCAGACCGCCGGTGGTGTGATACCAGGTCTGATTAGTGTCTTTCAAGGCGAATAATTTGTTGAAGTTGCTAATCGGCATATAGGCGTCCACAAGCCAGCTATCATCTTCTCTTGGTATTGCTTCCCATCGGATGCTCTCACCGAACTCTCGGAGGTGCCCGGTAATGATCTCCAGAATATCGTCTGCCGTAACCATTCCTTTAACGGCTCCATACTCGTCAAGAACCAGCGCTGCGTGTATTCTTGAACGCTGGAAATCCTCAAGCAGTTCCAGGGCGTTCTTGTTCTCCGGGACAATGTGAGGATGAAAGAGGCATTCTTCCGGATCGAGTCGATTGTTCGTGATGAACTGAAGGAGTAAATCTCTGGCATTGACCATTCCGGAAAATTCGTCGAGACTATCTTTGGCTACCGGGAATTTCTCCTGTTTGCTTGAACGCAGCTTATTCATAAGGGCGCTTTGAGAATCGGATATATCCAGCCAATCTAGCTCCGTATTCGGTGTTAGAATCGCATCAACTGCAATCTGATCAAGTTTGAGGATACCGCTTATCATATCCGCCTCTGTTTTTCGAAAGCTTCCGCTTCTCCTTCCTTCCGCCATCAGCTCTTTGATCTCCGCGTCAGAGACTCTTGAGCGTGAGGCGGCATTCGATCTCAGTTTTTTGACCAGGGCTGTCGATATTTCATTCAATATGCCTGCGGCCGGTCCCAGTACGAGAACCAACAGTTTCAAGGGATAGGCTGTTGCCCTGGCGGTCTCTTCGGGATTCGAGAGAGCCAGTCGTTTTGGGGTCAGTTCACCGAATATCAGCGAGAGTAGAGAGATGCAGGTTACTACTAAGGCGATTCCCGAAATTTCTGCCCAAATTGTCGGTAAGCCTGCGTTTTCGAGAATTCGACAGAGCGCGAGGGATATGGTGGCCCCACTGAATACGCCGGCGAGAATCCCGAGGCTGGTTATACCCAGCTGAATAGCCGATAGCAATTCGCCAGGTTTTTCGGCAAAGGAGAGTGCTAGTCGTGCTTTTTTGTCGCCGGTTTCAGACTGGCTTCTGAGCAAGCTTTTTCTTGCGGAGATAATTGCCATCTCCGCCATAGACAGATAGCCGTTCGTCGCAACGATTACTAGAATGCAGAAGGTCTCGAGAATCAAAGAATTCATCACTTTTACCTGAATGAGATTTCGGCATATCATAGCGAAGAGTCGAGTCAGGATGTGTTGTTACGAATCGGGAGATTTCGAGGCGCTTGATTGCCGAAATGGTAACCATTTGGTTCTGTCCTTTTGGCTGATTATCGAGTTGTTTCTATCTCGCTTGCTATCTACGATCGTTCTCTTTTATCGCTCTAGCGGATGATTCCGGTTGCAATCTCTGTTGTTAGGATTAATCTGGGTAGTGTTTGTGGACAGGACGAGCACTCTCTTTTCCTGGAAACTATTTCGAGAACAATTGAAATGAGCACAAATCAGTCCCAGTGTCCGATCGATATAACCGTCGGAATACTCAGCCACAAATGGGCAAGCCAAATAGTCCGAGAACTCTTCAGCGGTCCGAAACGCCCCTCCCAACTCTACCGGTCTCTTAAGCCGATCAGCTCAAAGACCCTGACTCAGCGTCTCAAGATGCTTCAAGATCAGGGTATTGTCGATAAAGTAGACAAAGAGGGACCGGCCAGGCATACCCAGTACTCACTCACCGAACTGGGACGTGAACTGGAGTCTGTTCTTACGGCGCTGGTCGCTTATGGAGAAAAGTGGAAGAGCAGCTTTGGCAATGAAGAGTTGCAGGATGCGGCAAAAATTTGCAGTTGTTGTCCGACCGAGGGCCACGAGAATCGTTGTCCCGCCATAGCCGTGAGCCTGGCTTCCCATTGTTAGCAAGTCCTTACTCAGGCTGACTCTACTTTGTCCAGGGCGAAGCTGCGAAGCTCTTTTAAGCAGCCGATCATTTCGTCATCTTCGACCTGGTGAAAGTCTTCATAGAAGTCACTGACGGCATTAAAATCCCCCGGGTTTTTCAAAGAGATAATCTCTGCGCATTCCGGCTGCAATAAATTCCAGGCCGATTTTGCAATTACCGGGGTGGCCAGAATCAGTTCTCTGGCGCCGTACGCCCCCAGGCACCGCAGCGCCGCCAGGGTAGTCATGCCGGTGGCGACACCGTCATCAACCAGTATCACTACTTTGTTTTTGATGTTGTAGCGGTCGGCGATTCCTGCTTCGGAACGCCAGCGTTTTTCCAGTTCTATAGCGGACTCCATAACAGGCTTGCGTTCGATGGCGACATAACGATCTATGCCGTCCACCCTGACGCGCAGCTCTTCGTTGAGAACGGTCACCCCTGAAGATGTCACCGCACCGAGCGCCAGCTCTTTCTGGAAGGGAGCAGCGATTTTTTTTGACACTAAAATAGTCAAGTCTGTTTCAAATTTCTCGGCAATCTCTGTTGCCACCGGAACACCACCGCGGGGTAGAGCGACCACCATTATCTGGTTGAGGTCTCGCTTTCCGATTGCGCTCTTCATTATCTTGGAAGCCAGTTGCAATCCTGCATCTTTGCGGTTTTTGAACATCGCATTATCTCCATGGGGAAATTTGCTTTGAACAACTTAATCCTACTCTTTTTTGAAACAAATAGACTCACTCGGATGAATGATACTTTCTTGTATGTTGCAAACTCTTATAGAGTAGTACGAAATCCAGATCGAACAAGTGGTATCAACAAAGGCTGGAGAGAACCTCTTGCAGTTTGTCGATGGTGACAGGCTTACTGAGGAAGTCGTCCATGCCGGCTCTCATACAGGCTTCCCGATCACTTTGGCGAATACTTGCCGTCATCGCCACGATCGGGGTGCGAATCGAGCCGTCCTTTTCGCGCTCGCGAATCCGCCTGGTGGCTTCGAATCCGTCCATAACAGGCATCTGACAATCCATCAAAATAAGAGAGTAATTATTGACTGCCTGCAATTCCAGCGCTTCTTTTCCGTTTTCGGCCCGGTCGACCAGGCAGCCCAATCTATGCAGGACTTTGCCTACCACCACCTGAAGATAAGAGTTGTCCTCGACAACGAGAATCTTGGTTCCTTCTTTTAGCGATTTCTTGCCATTGCATTCTTCTTCTCTGTCTTTAGGTTTGTCCGACTCCTCGACCTGTCCCAGGGTGACATCCACTATCGAAGAGATAAGAGCGGTCTGTCTGAGAGGTTTGGTCAGGTAGGATGAGAAACCTTTGCTCCACAGCTCCGTCGCCGGTTGACGTTTCGAAGTCATATAGATGAGCCGGGTGCGGGATATGCTTGGATCTTTCTGGATCTCGTCTGCCAGGGCGACTGAATGTTTCGAATCATCGAGGTCGATGATCGCAACCTGAAATGGCTCTTCCTGGGAGGAAGCATGCCTCAATATCTCCAGGGCTTCACCGGCGCTGGCGGCGGCGGTCGCTTTGAAGCCTGCCGCTAGAAGATAGGACCGGGTGATGATTCGGGCGTTGTCGCTTACGTCTATGACCAGTATCTTGTATCCGGCAAGAGAGCTGGAGACCATGGCATGAAGGGGAATAGCATCTATCTTTCTTACCGGTCTACCTTTGCGGAAGCGAATCGAGAACCAGAAAGTGGAGCCTTTTTCGGGGATACTGGTGGCGCCAATCTGACCGCCCATCATATCCACTAGCTGCTTACTGATAGCAAGGCCAAGACCAGAGTTGGATTGTCGCAGTTCGGCGAATCCGGCATTCTGTTCGTATTCGCTATCGCCATCACCGCCGATATCAGTGGGTAGCTGTCGATCGAAATACTCTTTTATATTCTCCTCTTCCATGCCGCAGCCGGTGTCTATTACCGCGATTCTTACCAGGACGGATTCTTTGTCATAGGACTCCCGTGTCGCTCTTATTAAGATCTCTCCTTTTTCGGTGAATTTGGCGGCGTTGCTTATCAGATTGAGCAGAATCTGCTTGACCCTGACCGGGTCTCCCAGCAGGCTTGTGATTACGGGATCTATGTAAGTCATCATACTGATGCCTTTTCGAACAGCCAGTGGTGCCATCAGCTCGGCGGCGTCCTCCACCAGCTTCACCATGGAAAAATCGGTGTAATCCAGACCGACTTCGCTGGCTTCCATACTGGTGTAATTAAGATCCTGATTGACGATTTTGAGCAGGCTGGCATTGGAGCCTTCCACTAAATCGAGCAGTTCTTTCTGGTCGGCATCGAGTCCGGTGCTTTTCAACAGTTCGACGGCACCGATTGAAGATGAGAGCGGTGTTCTAATATCGTGGTTCATTCTAGCCAGGAATTCCGACTTGTAGGAGCTTGCCTGCAGGGCCTGGTCTCTTGCCAGGGTCAGGTTCTTAGAGAGCGTATCCAGCTCCTGGTTGGCACAGGCCAGCTCGATGATTCTTCTTTCGAGGTCGTCATTCAAGCTGGTGATTTTGGTCTCCTGGGCTTGTCTTTCGACGGCATAGCGAATCGCTCTGGCTAAAAGACTGGCGCTCAATTCGCTTTTTAAAAAATAGTCCTGGGCGCCGCTCTGAATCGCCTCGGATGCCAGGCGCTCATCTTGATTATTGGCTATCAGAATAATGGGAAGCTGGGGATAGCGGGTGCGAATCAGGCGGAAAGTATCTAGCTCTTCTGCCCCGGGAAGATCCAGGTCGAGGACCAGGGCGTCTATCTCTTTTTTGACCAGGGCTTCCATGCCTCTTGTGAGGTCGTCGACGGCAATCACCTCGAACTCCGAGCGTGAGCCGGTCTCAATTAGATGACTGAATAGCTTTAAATCATCCGGATTGCTTTCGATGAGCAGAACTCTGAAACCCTGCATACAGATACGGTCTCTCTGATTTAGTTGCCTGGATTCCTGGTTTCCTTTTTTTGATGCCTTCCGTGTGGCTGTTTTCGATCATAGCATCTTTATTGAAGAATTCAGCATTTAAATTAGATAGAAAGTGCTTGACTCGCTCGCTCATCTCGTTCACAATTGGACGATAGAATTAATTCGTAAAGACCTCCCGGATAACTCTATAATTTCTTTTGTTTTGGACTGGGAGCTAGGCATTTCTGGGGATTTTATAGATTGGAGCCCAATTTGAAAAAAGCATTTCTTACGAAGCAGTTTCTTTTGTTTCTGGTCGCTTTTGGCGCATTTTCCCTGGTCACAGTCTGGGCTATGGGCGGTCGAGCCACCCCGGTCCCAGGTCAGGGCACCGCGTCCAGCCAGCAATCCAAGATCCTTCCCGCTGCCGATGTCGATGGCGAAATAGCCCTCAACCCGAACAGCTCGATTCTAAAGAGAATCTCCTACGGGACCGTGAAACAACGTCATCTGCCCCTTGTGGTGGAAGCCACCGGGCAACTCCAGGCCAACGCCAGCGCCATAACCCGGGTGAGTGCACCCACTGCCGGTCGCATAGTATCTCTCGAGGTCTCTCTGGGAGACCATGTCAAAAAAGGCCAGACCGTAGCGGTAATCTCCAGCCAGGAGATAGGAGCTATGGTCACCGACCTGTTTAAACAAGAGACCGACATTGACTCGGAGCTTTCTAAAGACTTGCAGCAAATAGATTTCGACACCACCCAGACCGAAACCGAGCTGACACTCTCCAGAAAGCAATATGAACGGGCAAAGCTTTTGTATGACGAGAAAATCGGCTCCAAAGCCGATGTGGAGTCGGCGATAACCGATCTGGAAAAGCACGAAAACGCCGTTGCGGCGCTCAAGACTAAACGAGCCGGTACGGTAAGAATCGCCCGGGAGAAGATGAAGCGAGCCAGAACCTGCTTAGAGCAGAGGCTCTCGGTTCTGGGAATGCCCTCTACCACCATAAAAGCAATTATGGAACGACGGGACGTCGTCAACTCTATTCCGTTGACCACTCCCCAGGCAGGCATAGTGCTGGAGAGAAATGTCAATGCCGGTGAACTCATCGACCCCTCCCAGTCTCTTCTCGTTATCGATGATATCGACAATCTCTGGCTTGTCGCCGATGTGTTCGAGCAGGATGTCAAACATGTGAGAGTGGGTCAACCGATTGAGTTTCAGGTGGACAGCTTTCCCGACGAGACCTTCAAAGGAAAGCTCGACTATGTAGCCGGCACCATCAATCCGGAGACCAGAACCCTTGCGGTGCGTGCCGTGATCCCCAACTCCCAGACCAAGCTCAAACCAAAGATGTTCGCCCGGATGAAGATCATGGTGGGTGAGTGCGCAGCCCTTACGGTATCGAAGAAAGCCGTTCAGGAAGCCGGTTCCCAGAAAGTCGTCTATGTCCCCCGGGGTAAATTCTCTTTCGTGGAGAGACCGGTTCAGCTGGGTGAAGAAGTGGGCGACTATGCTGTGATCAAGAAAGGATTGGAAGGCGGTGAACAGGTGGTCACGCGGGAGTCCCTGGCGCTTCGTTCGCTTTCTATGAAAAGCTGGCATTGATCCACTAATTGATCCACTAGAAAATAAGAGCAATTCCGCCGCCCATGAAGTCCATCATTTTCCGTCTCACCGACTGGCTAATCGGAAAGCGTATTTTCGTCATCTTCGTGCTGCTCGTCTCTCTAGGCTGTGGTGTCGTTGCCTACCGCAAGCTTCCCCTGGAAGCATTTCCTGATATTGCCAGTATGCAAGTTCGCGTCATTACTCAGGTCCCCGGTAAAGCGCCGGAAGAGGTCGAGCGTCTGGTCACCATACCCCTGGAGAAGGAGTTGAACGGCATCCCCAGCGGCAAGCCGCCGCGCTCCATATCTATCTTCGGTTTGTCGGTGGTCACTGTTGTTTTCGATGGTCATGCCGAGCCTTATACGGCAAGGCAGCAGGTTCTGGAGCGCCTGGCCAATCTCGATCTACCGGAAGGGATTAAGCCTGAAATTGAACCGAATGCCAGTCCGGTAGGAGAGATCTATCGCTATACTTTACAAGGCAGCCACTGGTCCTCGATGGACCGGAAGGAGACTCAAGACTGGCTTTTGAACAGGCTTTTCAAGTCTGTAGATGGCATAGTCGACTCCACCGGATTCGGTGGCCCAATTCGTACTTTCCTTGTCGAGATGGACCCGGGGCGTTTGCGTGCTTTTGGTGTGAGCCAGAATGATATCAGGCGAGCGATCGCCAGGTCCAATGATTCTACCGGGGGAAGCTATATTGTCAGCAACGACCAGCGTTACATGGTCCGCGGACTGGGCCTGCTTAAATCTATCGAGGATATCGAAGGGGTTGTGATCTCATCCAACCGCGAGGGGACGCCGGTTCGGGTCAAGGACGTGGCCACGGTCAAGATATCGGCGGCGGTGCGCAAGGGGCAGGTCGGTCTCGATGACGATGACGATGCCGTTGAGGGCATCTTGCTGATGCGTCGCGGCGACAACCCCTCCCGGGTGATAGAGAATCTCAAGGAAGCCTGGGGCGATATCGAAAGCCAGCTGCCGGAGGGCATGAAAATTGTACCCTTACAGGATCGAACCGCTCTGGTAGACAAAACAATCGAGACCATCAGCCATAACGTCGCCGAAGGAATTGTTCTGGTTGTCGTCATTCTTATGCTCTTTCTCTTTCAAGTGAGAAGCGCTCTGATCTGCTCTATAGTAATACCCACCGCCCTGCTTGCCTCTTGTATCGCCCTCAAAGGACTCAATATCTCCGCCAATCTGCTTTCTCTTGGCGCCATCGACTTCGGTATCATAGTCGACGGCTCGGTGATCATGGTCGAGAACATCATGAGACGAATCGGCAAAGTCGGCGACGACCCTGATTCTTTGCGAATCGGCATTTGCGAAGCGGCATCGGAGATGGCTAAGCCGATTCTTTTCTCCACCGCTATCATCGCACTGACCTTTCTGCCGATTCTCACTTTCGAGCATGTGGAAGGACGGCTGTTCAAGCCGCTGGCCGTGATGATGAATCTGGTTTTGCTGGCTGCCGCGTTTTCGACGATTCTGGTGGTGCCTGTGATTTGCTACATGGTTTTCCGGCTCAGACCTCCGGTGCATCGTGAAAACCCAATCGTGATCAAACTGGAGAATTTTTACTCCGGTCTGACAGGCATTCTGCAGAAGAGGGCAAAAGCGGTGTTGTCGTGTTTTCTGGTTTTCTTCGCGTTGTCGGCCAGCATGGTGCCGCATCTGGGGGCAGAGTTCATACCGGAGCTGGAGGAGGGTAATATCTGGCTGACAGCCAATATTCGCCCGGTCAGTGTCTCTCTGGAGAACGCTGTCGAGATTGCTCGCAAAATCAGAAAAGTGATGCGCTCATATCCTGAGACGACAAGCGCTCTTACTCAAATCGGCTCTCCCGATGATGGTACCGACCCCAATCCCTTCAACCTCATCGCCGTGCTTGTCGGGTTGCGGCCCCAGAGCGAATGGCGCAGCAGCTTCCACTCTAAAGAAGATCTGATCCACTCCATGAACGAGGAGATCAACCGGGTGGTGCCCGGGCTATTCTTGAGCTTCTCGCAGTGCATCAAATGCAGCATGGAAGAGGCGATGTCCGGTGTTAAAAATGGAGAATACGCCGTCAAGATTTTCGGTCCGGATCTTCAAGTTCTCGATGGGCTTGCCGGTCGACTGGGAGGTATACTTCGCTCTATCCCGGGCATTGTCGATGTCGGTCAGGACAATATTCTGGGCCAGCCCCAGATGATAATAGAGATTGACAGAAAGGCTGCTGCCAGGGAGGGTATCAGTACCGAGGAGGTTCTGGACATAGTAGAAACCTCGATAGGTGGTCAGGTGGTGACAAGGATTCTCGAAGGCGAGCGTCGATTCGAGGTGGTCTTGAGGCTGGCCGAGAGTTATAGAGACAACCTCAATGAACTTGGCAACATCGAGGTGACCGCACCATCCGGTTTGAAGCTGCCACTCAGGCAGATTGCCAGAGTGCGGCAGGTAGAGGGCGCCAATTCTATCCTGAGAGACGAGAATAAACGAAGAGTGGCGGTATTCGCCAACATTCGCGGTCGTGACCTGGGCTCCACAGTCCTCGATTCACAAAGAAGAATCGCCAGAGAGCTGAAGCTGCCGCCTGGTTACTCCATATCTTACGCCGGCGAGTTCGAGCGGGCCAGGGCTGCTGGTGAGAGGTTGTCCCTGGTGGTGCCTGCCACCCTGGTGATTATCTTTATTCTGCTCTATCTTGCCTTCGATTCTGCTTATCTTGCCACCCTGACCATGAGCGCTGTCCCGGTGGCGGCGGCGGTGGCAATTGTGGTGTTATTCCTCTCTCGAACCACTATCAGCGTCTCCTCCGGTGTCGGCTTGATCGTTCTCTTCGGGCTCTCGATACAGAATGCGGTGATTGTCGTATCGGCCATGAAAACAATGATGGATATGGAGGCAATAGGCGCAGCCGAGGCAATCGGAAAAGCTGCCACTGCAAAGATGAACGCCGTGGTGATAGCGGCCCTGGTGGCGGCCGTCGGTCTTGCTCCTGCCGCTATGTCGACCGGAATAGGCTCCCAGAGTCAGAAACCTTTCGCCATAGTAATCGCTTGCGGCATTCTACCGGCGACTCTTTTGACACTATTGCTTCTTCCTGCTCTTGCAATAGTTTTGAATAGATTTTTCGGATTTAGCGCTTCCCGCAATTCTTAGATGAGTTGCTGAAGATGTGCGAAAATCTATTTGCTGGTCAACCAGGAGGAGACAGGATTTTGAAGAGTTTTATCAAGAGTGTTGCGTTATCTCTTACTCTTGCACTGGGAGGAGCAGGTTCCGCCCCAGCTTGCACGAACTTCCTTGTCAAAGCTGCTGACGGCAGCGTGATCGTCGGTCGAACCATGGAGTTCCCCATAGACTTACAGTCGAAGCTTGTGGTGCAACCCCGGGGGCAGAAGCGCCAATCTAAAGCTCCTGGTGGAGAAACAGGTCTGGCATGGACTGCAAAATTTGGATATGTCATGCTCAACGCTTTCGGTCTGGACTTTCCTACCGAGGGGGTCAACGAGAAGGGTCTGTCGTTCTCTTTTTTGTGGCTTCCTGAGAGCGTCTACGAAGAAGTGTCGCCTGTTGATCATAACCGCGCTCTGGAGTTGAGCGATGTGGGCAGCTATATTCTCGGCACCTGCTCTACGGTGGAGGAAGCCAGGCAGGCTTTGAATAATGGATTGGTCTGGGGAAAGTCTATAGAAGCTCTTGGTGGAGTGCCGACGGTGCATATAGCGGTGCATGACGCCGGGGGAAACTCCCTTGTGGTCGAGTTCATCGAGGGCAAGAAGAGATTTTATGACAATCCTCTGGGGGTGTTGACCAATTCACCTCAGTTTCCCTAGCATATCACCAATCTTCGCAACTATGTCCATCTCAGTCCGAAAGGGCACGACCGGCCAAAAGTCGCCGGTATGGAGATAAACGAGACCGGCAAAGGAAGCGGACTACTGGGAATGCCGGGCGATCTGACTCCTCCTGCTCGCTTTGTTCGTACCGCCACTATGGTGGCAAGTGCCAGACCGGCAGCGGATGCCGCTTCTGCGGTGAATGTTGCCGAGCATATATTGAACAGTCTCGATTATCCCAAAGGTCTGGTCAGGGATCCTGCCGACACGGACCGGCAAGTGGAGAATATTCAGTGGGTGGTGATCGAAGACCTTACTAATAGAGTGATCTATTACAAGAGCTACGACAACTTGAATCGCCGTTCTCTCGACTTGAAGAAAGTCGATTTCGATAGCGGAGCGGCAGGCCGTTCAATTCCTATTGAAGATTAGCCACCGGGAGTGGCAGGTCCACTGGGGCCGGCTGGACCTCTCAAACTCGGCAATCTTGATCAGAAAAGGGGACCACTGGGACCGGCTGGACCCAAGGGACCGGCTGGGCCTCTGGGGCCACCAGGACCTCTCGGACCAGTAGGACCGCCGGGACCAGTCGGTCCACCAGGACCGGCAGGACCGTTCGGACCCCTGGGACCACCAGGACCGCCGGGACCAGTCGGTCCACCAGGACCGGCAGGACCGTTCGGACCCCTGGGACCACCAGGACCTCCGGGGCCACTGGGTCCGCCCGGACCGGAAGGACCGTTTGGACCACTGGGACCACCGGGGCCGCCAGGACCGCTGGGACCGCCAGGACCGCTGGGACCAGCAGGGCCACTGGGACCGCCAGGACCACCGGGTCCGCCAGGACCACCAGGGCCACTCGGGCCGCCAGGACCGGCTGGACCACTGGGACCGCCAGGACCACTGGGACCGCCAGGACCACTGGGACCGGCTGGGCCGCCAGGACCGGCAGGACCACCAGGACCACTGGGGCCATTTGCACCGGCAGGACCGGCTGGACCACCGGGACCGCCTGGGCCGTTAGGACCGGCTGGGCCAGGATTGAACATGGTAGCCTGGGGATTGCTGCCACCGCCTCCTGATGGAGGCGGTGGCGGTGGTGCCGATGCTACTCCGGCATAGTCCGGGTTCTCCATCGGTCTTTCCGAATACACTGTGAATGCCATCGGACCATTGATGCCCGGAACGTTAACCACCGGCAGAGGAATAGTTAAGAACGGGTTGCAATTGACCGTGGTCTGGACCGCGACAATTTTTTCTGTCTCCGAGCCGGTGGTGACGCCATTTTTGTAAGAGACATTAGTGCTTGGATAGCCGCTCAAATTGGTGAACTTACCCATTCCGGATAGCCACTGGTCAGGAATCAGCTTTTTTACGATGCCGGTGGGGCTGGTGGCGTCCGCTGATGGGATTAGAGAAGCTTCATGAACCTGGTTGTAATTAAGGACTACACAGAGTCCGTAGGAGACAGCCAGGCTGAGCATATTTACCAGAGGAAAGAATATGCAAATCAACAGAACCCACATGGCCGGACCGAATTCGGACAGGGCGTTTCCTATCTGGTTGCGCTTTAACTTCTTTCCTGGCATTGGCTTTCGCTCCATGGGCATTTTTATTTTTCTTCTCTACGGATCAAAGCATCGAATTAGCCGGGATAGCCAACGAACTCAATGCTTCCCATGATTACCCCGGGGTCATAATAGTAGCTATCCTGGCAGATTACATTATCTCTATCTCTAGTAGCTGGAAAAAATATGACACCGGGAACCGACATTTTACTGTGTCTCAATCGTCGTCATCATCATCGTCGTCTCTGTCTTGGACATTTTTCCGCTTCTTGTCGTCGTCGTCATCATCGTCGTCATCATCATCATCGTCATCGTCATCGTCATCGTCATCATCTTTGTCTTCTATCTGAGATCTGTCCTTGACAGAGCTCGCCCCGGGCGCTGGTACGACAGGAGCGGTTGCCGGCGGCGATTCAATAACTAGCGGTTTCTGTTCCTGTTCCTGCGATTGATCCGGTTCTTGTACGGGAGGAGGCGTTTGTTGCTGGACATGCTTGATAGGCACTTCGATTTTTTCGATGATATTTTCCCGGGGGGTAATCTCTTCAGAAATGGAATTTATTGGTGTCTCAGTCTGCTGGGGCGGTACTGGCGGCATAGTCTCAGTTGGAGCCTCGACCTTTGGTGTCTCCGTTTCGGCCTGCGGTGGTGCCTCGACCGGCTTGACTGGTTCGACCGGTTCGACCGGTTCGACCGGATCTGCGGGTACCACTAAGGGCGGTGTTTTCGGTGCCGACATCGAATCTATAGAAGCGATGATGCCTTCCACCGGTGCAAAGATTCTGGGAGGCAGTGCCCGATTCACATGTTTGACCACACCCATTTTTCCTGCGGAAATTACAGAAGGATAGTTGCCCTCCTGATCTTTTGGATTGAATTCGCAATCGTAGAGATTCACCCACATGTCTTTTTCGACCGAGCGTATTTGAAAGCCCTTTATCTCTGTGGCTTTTATTCGACCGTTCTGGTCCCTGCTCATATTGAAGGTTACTTTTTTCTCCAGCCTGATGGTGTCTATGGTATTGCTGCCGGTGGGACTGTCGAATCGGGAAGGCGAGTCGATGGTTATTTCATAGAGGTCACCGTTTTTCTTAATCGCTATTTGGGACGAGTTTTGCTTTAACGCTTCGGCGGCTCCTTTGCCAAGGCTGTCCAGTTCTACCAGGGTGCATGAATTAGTCAGTTCTAGAAAAGTTCCATTCAAATCCTCCACCAGCTTCTTGTCCTGGAAATCTTTTACTCGACAGAGATCTATGGCTTTGTTCAAATAGGTCAGCGCATCACTGCACTCTCCCGTTTTCGAAAGAGCTATGGCAAGACCGGTAAGTGTTCTGGCATAGCCTTCATCGGTAGTGGCGCTTTTTTCGAATTCTTGCAGGGCTTTTTTATACTTCGGAATCGCTTTTTTATAGCTGCCCGATTGTCTTGCGCTATCTGCCGTTTCTAAATAGCTCTGTGCCTTTGATGAAGCGGCCAATACTTCCAGGGTCAGCCAGTTCGATCCGCTCATTAAAAGAGCCAGACCCGGAGCAACCTGGAGGATTGGCAAACATATTTTCTTGCTTGTCATGATATGTCCAAGTAATAACGTCGAGAATTCAGGAGTTGAAGTATCTCAGGATTTTTCTTTGAAATAAAGATTTTTGAACGCTTTTAAAACTTGCTAGAATTTTCCTCTAATCGAGACGCAAGGAGCCCTCATCGTTATGATCAGGAAAATGGTTCTGTTGACATCAGCTACCCTGGCCTTTTCCCCGGCCGCTCTGCCTGGTATGTGGTCCGGTTCGGCTGCACTGGCTGCTGATTCGGCAGATGCATCGGGCGCAACCGGAAGCCAGAGTTCGGCGGAGAGTGAGATAAGAACCCAGGCTTCGGCCTACGAAAAGGCTTTCGAAGAGAAAGACCTCGATAAGATAGTCGCCATGTGGATACCTGAAGGCAGCTATACAGGACCATTTGGAAGATCCGCAGAAGGCGTCGCAGCTATCAAAGAAGTTTACAGGAACTTCTTCGACACTGCCGGTGAAGCCAAAATCTCTTTGAAGATTGACATAGAGTCGATTAAATTCATCGGGGAAGGTACGGCTATAGAACGCGGCACCATTAGCAATGCGGCTAACCCTGGTAAGGTTACACGTTACACAGTGGTCCATGTCAAGCGAGATGGGCAATGGAAAATCGCCAATGCCGTAGAGCATATTGTCCATGAGCCGAAGCAAACTGTAGATGATCTGGGGTGGCTGCTTGGCAAATGGAAGGCAGCTGGCAAGGACGGCCAGGTTGATATTGACGCCGAACTGGCTGCCAACAAAAAATTTATCGTCTTGAAATTTATGTCTAAAACCAGTGACGGTATTCAACATCGCGACATTCAAATTGTCGGAGTCGACCCTGCCACCGGTTCTGTGGCCTCCTGGATGTTCGATTCTGATGGCGGTGTGGGTAAAGGGTACTGGTTTAAAGATGGTAAGTCCTGGGTTGTCGAGACCATTCGCAATGACGGTGACGGTTCTAGAATCGTCTCTACCCAGGTGATCACCCCGAGCGGTCCTGAGGCTTATCTCTGGAAGGCTGTCGATCAGGCCGTGGACGGTATCGCCATTCCGGATAAGTCCGAGTTGAAGATAGAAAAGATTCAATAGTTCCCCTTTTTCCTGCAGGAGCCTCGAGAGTAAGGTTATGAAACTCAAGTCCAGATTGATTCCTATATTGCTTGTCCTGTCATTCGCCAGCAACGGCAGCTACGCTCTGGCCAGGGGCTTCGGTGGTGGTGGCTTCGGTGGTGGTGGTATGCGTGGTGGTGGCTTCGGCGGAGGTTTCGGTCGAGGCGGCGGCTTCGGTGGTGGCGGCTTCAGCGGTATGCACGGCGGTGGCGGCTTCGAACGAGGCGGCGGATTTGGCGGAGGTTTCGGTCGAGGCGGCGGTGAGTTCGGCCGTGGCGGTGGCTTCGGTAACTCCGGTAATTTCGGAAATATCGGTAGAGGTGGAGAATTTGGTCGGGGTGGAAACTTTGGCTACGGACGTATTTCGGGTAACAATGTTATCGGTGCCGGTCATAATCTGCACAATTATTCAAATAACCATATCAATAACCAGGGCATAGCGGTAAGAAACAACTTCAACCACAACAATGTCTTCGTCGGTGGTTATCGCGGACTTGGATATGGTTATGGATATCACGGCTTCTGGGGGGCGCCAGGATGCTGGATGTATCCCGGTTGGGGTCTGGGCATGGCTTTTATGATCACCGATTGGACAATGCTGGCAGGCATGCTCGCCATGAGTGCAGTCTCCAAGCCGAAGTATTATGGCTATGGTCAGAATATAACCTATAACAATAATCAGGTTTATTACAACGGCACTCCCTATGCAAGTGCCGACCAGTATTACAGCCAGGCTCAGAATCTTGCCAGGGAGTCCAACGCCAAGCCTCCCACCAAAAAGGACACATGGAAGCCGCTGGGAGTTTTCTCTATGGTGGAAGGTTCCCAGACTAACTCCACCATGCTGTTCCAGATAGCGATAGACAAGAAGGGCAATATCGCTGGAAACTATTATGATGCGCTTTCCGGTCAGACGCAGCAGATTCATGGAAAGCTCGATAAAAAGACCCAGCGTGTCGCCTGGACCGTAGGAGATAATGACAAGGTCGTTTATGATACCGGTCTGGGTAACCTGCTGTCCTCCCAGGCACCTCTTCTGGTGCATTTCGATAAGGATCGCACTCAGCAGTGGCTGCTTGTCCGTCTTGATAAGCCGGACGATCTGCCCGACTCGATGAAGCAAGACGTCAAAGACAACATTACGCCCGTCGAGGGTTCCTCTTGAAGAAAAGGAAGCTTAAAGCAGCTCTTTTAGGGCATATCGATAAGCTGGCTTCCGATGAGCTCGAAGGGCGCGCTCCCGGCACTCGAGGCGAGCAGCGCACCATAGAATATATTGCCGGTCAACTGGAGGAATTCGGACTAACGCCGGCCGGAGACAACGGCACTTACTTTCAGAGTATGCCTGTCACTGGTATCATCAGTCTTCCAGAACTAAAGCTTCGTTCCGGAGACTGGTCGAAAGCGCTCGAGTTCGCTGAGGATTTCGTCGGTCAATCCAGACATCCTGGAGCCTGTGAGCAAGCCATCAAGGTAGATTCTTCCGAACTGGTCTTTGTCGGCTATGGCATAGAAGCGCCAGAGTATGGCTGGAACGACTACGAAGGCGTTGACGTTCGCGGCAAGACCGTGGTCATCTTAATAGGTCAACCCGAACGCCCCGATCCCGGGTTCCCTCCAGGGGAAGGGAAACTCGACCCCATGCTTTTCAAAGGGCGGACCCTGACATATTATGGACGCTGGACCTACAAATTTGAAAAGGCTTCTGAGATGGGAGCGGCCGCAGCTCTTATTATTCATGATGGTCGGAAAGCCGGCTATGGCTTCGATGTAGTCCAGGCCAGCTGGAGCGGTGAATGCTATCAATTGAGTTGCCCTGCCGATAGGGTGCTTCTTGAAGGCTGGCTTTCGTCCGAGTGCGCCGGAGAACTATTCTCCAGAGCCGGTCACGATCTGGACAGTCTGAAGATGAGCGCCAATGAAAAAGGTTTCAAGGCGGTTCCTTTAGATGGCTCTGCCTCTTTTCGGGTGGCCAATAAGATACGCACTTTCGAATCGAATAACGTCGTCGCCCGAGTCGAAGGTTGCGATCCTGTCTTGAAAAACGAGTGCATCATATATAGTGCGCACTGGGATCATTTCGGTTTGTGGGAGCGAGAAGACGGCGGCATCGATGTATATAGCGGTGCCGTGGACAACGGCTCCGGTGTCTCTATGATTCTCGAAATCGCCGGGCTCTTCCAGAATAGTTCTGTCAGACCGAAACGCAGTGTGATGTTTCTATTCACCACCCTCGAAGAATCGGGGCTTCTTGGAGCGGACTTCTACATAGCCAATCCCAGCATGCCCCTCGATGCCACCGTTTCGATAATCAATCTGGATGTGATGAATGTCTGGGGCAGGACCAGAGAGCTGGTCAGTATCGCTCTTGGGCACTCCAGTCTGGATGAGAATCTCAGTAGACTGGCAGCCGGCCAGGGGCGGTGCGTGGTACCGGATCCGGAGCCGGAGAAAGGTTATTTCTTTCGCTCCGACCATATGTCCTTTCTAAAAGAAGGCATACCGGCGCTTTTCTTCTTGTTTCCCGGTTCGGACTATATAGACCGCGAACCGGGCTATGCCGAAGCAAAGAAGCTCGAGTATATCCGCAATCACTATCACAAGCCATCGGATAAAGTAAAAGGCGATTGGGATCTGAGCGGTATGGTGGAGGATGTGGAGTTGCTTTTCGAAGTCGGGCAGGAACTTGTTTCTAGCGACAGCAGGCCATACTTCGCCGTGGACTCGGAGTTCAAAACCCGCTGGAGCCCAAATTAAATCGGTGGTGCACCCACCTTTATTCTGATTACCCTGGGGGGACCGAAGGCTTTGCTTTCCAGGCTCCTGGAGCCATAAGCAGTGGATTCGTCGGAATTGGGAGCAGCCTGCACTACTTTTGCAGCCGGCATAGCAGACAATTGTAGCGCTTGCTGTGCTCTAATTTTAGCGCTCAGAGAACTTCTGCCGCTGGCTGCGTCATTATGACTCGGCACGGGAAGTGATGGCTGTGTCATGTTTACACCGCCTGAGGTCGCGGCATAATTGGTCATATTGGCGAGACCGGATCTGGTGTTGCCGTGACCGAAGCTTCTTGCCCTCGGAGACATCTGATTATTGTGATTCATCTGATTGAGATTTCTCGAGAGCGCCCGGTAGTTTCTGGAATCTCCTGGTGAAGCGATTTTAGAAACAGGGAAAGGGGCGGTAGGTATGGTCGCCCTGGTGATATCCTCTGCCTTACCATATCTTGTGGCACTCACGGCCGATGCCTGCTTCGATACCTGGACCCAATCGGTGGTGCCTGCGCTTCCGCCTCTTAAAACCAGTTTGCCTCCGATTATGCTGAACGTACCCTTTTCCGAGCGACCGCTTTCGGTGCACGTCATCCAGTTGCCATCCACCATTTGAAGCCTGCCTGTTTCCACTATTCTGCCGCCGTTGACTGCTTTAGAGTAGCGACCGCCCGGCTCTATCGAGAAGGTTACAGTTTGACCGGCGGAATCGACTCGGGTCCAGGTCCCGGCCAGACGCGGCTCCACAGCCGCTTCTGCTGGATGAAAACCGGAAAGTATGAGCGCGGCTAGAATGCTGGCGAAAAGAGATCGATTCATTAGAAACCTGCCCCTGCTTATCTGTCGTCCTATGATAACATTGTGCCATGCGTATTCCATATCGTAATCCAGGACTAATTCTTGTTTCGATCTTGATCTGCGGTCTTATCTCTCCTGCGGCCCGGGCAGATCGACAGAGCCGGGTAGAGGCAGAGCGGGCGCTCCTTCAGGCTCGCAAAGACGAAGCCGGCGGCAACAGTGCGGCAGCCAGATTTAACTACGCCAACGCCTTTATCTTCGGGCTCTCTTCCCGGGACAGTTACAGGGAGAGTCTTGCCGCGGTAAGTATTCTTGGAGAACCGCTCTCCTCGGTGGGACGCAAAGCGATATCTATGCAAAGCAGCCTGGTGGAAAGCGGTGCCCATAACGCCAGTTTTGACAGTCGCCGCAACGAAATGGTGAAGTTGCAGAATCTCTACAATCGTATGCAAGAGTTGGAGCCCAATAATCCCAACTGGTATTACCTGGAAGCGGTGGTCACCTGTGAGCTGGAACATCATTATGTGAAAGCGAGACGCTTTTTAGTACGCTGTCTTCGCTGTCCCGGAAGCTCGCCGGTCAAAGGCAAAGCGTCGAAACTACTTGCCCACATCAAAGCGGCAGCAGACCAGCAGCAAATCTGGCTCGACCAGGACGGTAAGCGCTCTCGAGAATGGCTTCGCAAGCCAATTGATCATTCCAAGGTCAATAGTTATGCAAGCTCCAACAGCGGCTCCAGTTCGAGCAGCTCTTCTTCATCAATTCCCGATTATGAAAGGCGGGCCAGGGATGCAGAAAGCAGAGGCGACCATGGCGCCGCCGGTCGTTTCCGCTCGGGTAACGCTTCTGTCAAAGATTCTTCCACCCACTGGTAGAGGTCTCTTTATCAGGTTTGAAAGGCAGATCGCAAGGATAAGAGTTTAGAGAAAAATCGCCCTCAAATGCGGTAGGATCTTTTGATTGGAGACCTTGTTAAAGATTAGAGGAGGAGAGGACCGGTGGCGCACATCATCGAAACAGCCAAATCGGGGCGGGCAAGCTGCAAGGTCTGCAAAGAGACCATTGAGAAGGGCGATCTGAGGCTGGGAGAGGAGTTCCCGAATCCGTTCTCCGAAGGCTCCCTGTCTTATCGCTGGCACCACCTGCTTTGCGGAGCCAAGAAAAAGCCCACGGTACTGGAACAGGCTTTGATAGACTGCGATCTTGAAGTTCCGGATAGAGAAGAATTGCTCAAGCTCATTCAAGAGAATAAGTCGAAAGAGAAGCCTACCAGTCTTCCCTATGCAGAGTTCGCATCCACCGGTCGTTCCTCATGCATTCAATGCGGTGAAAAAATAGAGAAGGGCGACCTGCGTATCGCGGTCAATACCGATACCGAAGCCGGTGCCTTCGGAATGAGGAAGGGCTTTCTTCATCCTGCTTGTGCTGCTGATTTTGCCGGATCAGAAAGTTCCGGAGTGGCGGATGCTCAAGAACTTTTCGACCAGGTAAAGGTGAACAGCCGTGGTCTTGCCGAGGCTGACTTCGAGGCAGTCGAAGCGGAGTTGTTCGGATAAGCTTCTGATAGCTTATTGTTTCGTGGTCAGGGCGTGAAGATACTTCTTAGCCTCTTCAAGCTGCTTGTCATCTGCACTTCCGATGGCGACTCCATCCGGATTGTCTACTACCATATCCGGTATTATACCGAATCTGTTCTTCTGAGCATCGCCAGCCCAGTGCCCATCCGGCGTGAAAATCCGAAATGAAGTGACTTGCAGTGAACTGCCACCGGGCATGTTTGTGAATATAGACTGGCCGATGCCTTTGCCATAGGTTTTGGAACCCATAGTCAGACCTTCTTTGCTGGCTTTGATTGCGCCGGTGAAGATCTCTGAAGAGGAGGCAGTTCCGCCGTTGACAAGGACCACAAAAGGCTTGTCGATAATGTCCTGCTCCCGTTTTTCAGTGTAGCTCTCTTTGCTCTGGCTCGCTTCGTCTTCGCTCTCCACCACAATCTCTTTGTCTGTCAGCCTGTAGGTCTCAGTCTGGTAGGTCGGTTGAGCCGGGTCTGAGTCGGTCCTTTCTCTGGTTTTGAGAAGCGTTCCACTGTCTAGAAATAACGCAGCCAGTTTGTAGCCGTTCTGGAAAATGCCGCCGGGATTGTTTCTCAGGTCTATGATGTAGGAGTCCGCAGCTTTATGTTTTTCCAGAGCTTTTTTGACATCCTCCACCGTGTCTTCCTGGTTGAAGTTGAAGAGACGGACATAGCCTATATTGCCGTCCAGGCGCTTCTCTTCCAGATTGGCAATTTCGACCGGGGCTCTTTCCAGGGTAACATTTCGGGGTTTGCCATCTCTCGTGAGCGTTATTGTCACCGCTTCATCCACCGGGCCACGTATCTTGCCTACGGTCTCATCGTAGGTATACTGATCCAGGCTCTCGCCATTGACGTGGGTGATGATGTCGCCTTTTCGCAGATCATGTTTTTCTGCCGGTGCGCCAGCTAAGACCGATTCGATTCTCACCGGTCCTTTTTCTGTAGGGCCCTCTATCGGCAGCTTGCCGAGGGTTACCCCGATGCCGGTTATCTCGCCTTTCCAGGCTTCTTTCTGGGCATCGGCTTCTTTAGGCGGAAGCACGTCATTGTAGCTGTCGCCACTTTCACGCACGGCTTCGTCGGCATACTTAATTGCGTCACCGACAGTTTTGATCTGACAGTTGAACTTGTTCCTGAGAAGGTCAATCTGGCCGAGGCTGCCCGGGTCATACATCCTTCTGGCGGCGCGGTTTATGAATGTGACATAGTGATTGGATGCCTCAGTGACCGGGCAAGCTGCGCTCTGAGCATCCGTGACCAGGGTTAGATCCGGAAGCGGCAGGTTCTGGTCGGTTTGGGGAAGCGACGGTCTCTGGAGAGCCGATTTGTGCTCCGGAGCGCTGCTTTGTATGCCGCTCTCAAGCAGATTTGTTTTGGGGACCGAAGTGTCATCGATTCGGCTTTGTTCGAACATATTATATAGACGGAATTTATCGACTGGAATAAAATTCGGATATTGATGCCAACTACTCCATCTTAAGCAGGGGCTGGGAACTGGCCAATTGGGGAAAGTACGAATTACAGAAATATGGCGAGCCTTGAGTTATTGAAAGGAATGCACGCACCGGTTCAGGATCATGCTGCTCTGGAGAAGGCATTGCGCGCCCGCGGGCTTTCTATTTTTAATTGGTCCGATGGCCCTGGAACGATTTACAGTCCTCATTGCCATAGCCACGATGAATACATAATCGTGGTCGAGGGCTCTATAGAATTTACAGTCTCAGGAAGTGTCTACCTGATGGAGCCGGGAGATGAACTGGTATTGCCTGAAGGGACTATGCATTCAGCCTATGTCCCGGGAGACGACCCGGTGCATTATCTTATCTGCTCTTGACCGGTGAATATTGCTGACTTAATAGGTCGGCGGACCTAAGATTGCTCGCATCAGGAAGAAGGTGCCGACGCTGCTTCCCAGGGAGGCTGCGGTTGGACCGGCAACTTTTGCTGTGTTTTTGAAGGCTGAGCCGACGCCGCCTAAGGTGCGTCTGAATTTGCCTTTCTTGCCTGACTCTGCCAGATAGCCTTCTTCTTGAATCGAGGATGTTCTGGTTCTGTCTGAGTCAGTGCTCTGCCGGAAGCTTTCGGCCATTTCGCGACTCTCTTTCATGCTCTCCAGCTCTCGAATCATTTTTGCTTCTTTAAGAGCCAGCTCTTGTTGTTCGTAGGGGCTCATGGTGGAAGAGGTGGTTTCGTACTGATCCTGGTCGACAGCGGAAGCTCGCTTCGCTTGCATGGGCGGAGACTGCATCGGCTGCATCGGCTGCATCGGTGGCATATACTGAGGCATCGCCGCTGAAGGTTGATATTGATACTGCATCGGGGGCATCTGCCCAGGTGGCATCGGCGCACCGGCATTGTAGGGGTAGGCCGGATAAGCCTGGTAAGGCGCCTGATATTGCTGGGCCTGGGCTCCTTGAGCCGTCAGTAAAAGAGTAAACGCACCAGAAAGGAGCGCCAGAAAGAGATTTTTCATGGGCACTGATTTTTGAAAGGAACGGGATGGAACAGACTCGGATTTACTAAGATTAGTCCAGTTTAATGCTGTACGGAATAGATGTCAAGAAAAGGCGCGAAATTTTAATTGTCTCGCTCTCAAATTGATCCTTGATCTTCAGCTCTGTTTTATCTCTGAGAAAATCGCCAGGGCTTTCTTCCTTGCCTGACCGTGGTCCACGATGGGATAGGGATAGGTTTTGCCCAATTCTATACCACAGGCGGCCAGGTCCTCCGGGTTTGCGGTCCATGGCTCGTGAATCCATTTGTCCGGTGCATTTTTGAGTTCGGGCACGAAAGTGCGGACATAGTCTCCTCTGGGGTCGAACTTTTTGCCTTGCAAAACCGGATTGAAAATCCTGAAAAATGGAGCGGCGTCGGCTCCGCATCCTGCCGTCCATTGCCATCCGAAGGTATTGCTGGCAAGATCCGCGTCGACCAGGGTGTCCCAGAACCACTCTGCTCCATCATTCCATGAAATGAGCAGATCTTTGGTGAGGAATGAGGCGACAATCATGCGGACTCGATTGTGCATCCAGCCTGTGGCCCAGAGCTGGCGCATTCCGGCATCAACGATAGGATAGCCGGTTTTGCCTTTTTTCCAGCATTTGAAGAGTTCTCTGTTTTTGGCGCTCCAGGGAAAGTCCCGGAAGTTCTCTCTCAGGGGCTGTTCAACGGTATCGGGAAAGTGATAGAGAATATGGTGGGCAAACTCTCGCCAGACAACCTCTTTCAAGAAGACTTCTGCATTTTTCTTCTTCTTGTCCGAGGTCGTATCTCTTACGGCATCCTGCACCTCCTGCCAGATAAGACGTGGGCTTATCTCGCCGAAGTGGAGATGGGGAGAGAGATAGCTGACTCCATCATGATCGGGCCTGTCCCGCTCGGTCTGGTATTCAGAGATCGCTTTTGTCAGGAAAGTTTTGAGCCGCGTCTTACCGCCGGCTTCTCCGGGTTGCCAGAAGTCCCGCATTCCTGCCGCCCAGTCTATCCTGGGGTCAGGAAGGAGATTGAGATCTTCTATTGAAAGTCCTTTTAAGTCGCTCGCGAAAGCGAGGGCTTGACTCGGTCTTTTCAGTGGTGGTTTGACCGCTTCTTCTGCTGCTTCTCGACAGGCTCGCCAGAATGGAGTATAGACTTTGTAGGCGGTGCCGCCTGCGGTGGCAATGGTCCAGGGTTCGAAGATGAGGTTGCCCGGGAAGGACTTGACCTCCAGTCCGCGTTCTTTTAGAGCGATTTTGTTTTTTCTATCAACCTCTATCAAGAGCGGTTCATAGCGCCGGTTCCAGAACACGCAGTCGGCGCCGCTTCTTTTTATCAGCTTCTCGATGGCGGCAAGAGAGCTTTCGTGCCGAAGAATAATCAGCTTCAATCCGATACTATCCAGTTCTTTGCGGAGAGCCGATAGAGAATGGTGCAGCCACCACTGGCTGGCCCCACCAGGAGGCCAGCGGCCATCTTCTTCCGGAGACCAGATGAAGACAGGGATCACCGGTGCATCACGGGCGATGGCTGCGCAAAGGGCTGGGTTGTCCTCGAGACGCAAATCGTTTCTGAAAAGGACGATGGTGGCTTTACTCATTTACTTTCCTGTTTATAGAGTTACTTCTTCCCTAGAAGGTGACGCAATGCCGGTTCGGCACTGGGATAACGAAATTGATAGCCGGCTTTTTCGGCTTTATCCGGAGCGACTCTGGTGCTGGCAAGCATCGTCTCTTCGGCCATCTCGCCGAATAGAAGACGGGCGGCAAATGTCGGCACAGGAAAGATGGTCGGTCTGCCCAGCACTTTGCCCAGAACCCGGGTGAATTGAGCATTGGTGACCGCTTCCGGTGCAACGGCGTTTAGCGGTCCACTGACCGAGTCATTTTCCAGGGAGAATTTAATCATGCCGATCAGATCATCCAGGGCTATCCAGCTCATATACTGGGAACCTGAACCGATGTTGCCTCCGGCGCCCATCTGGAAGGGGGGCAGAACCTTAGCCAACATTCCACCTTGCGGCGATAGCACCACTCCGATACGCAGCATGACGGTGCGGATCCCCAGAGCTTCTGCTCTGGCTGCTTCTTTTTCCCAGTCCTTGCAGAGGTCGGCAAGAAAGCCGGAGCCGGCCTGGCTTTCTTCGTTGAGTTCTTCGTCCCCGCGGTCTCCATAGAAGCCGATAGCCGACGCACAGATAAATACCGATGGCTTCTTCTCCATTTTCTCGAAACTATCCACAAGCAATCTGGTGGACTGCAATCGACTATCCACCAGCTCTTTCTTTTTCGCCTCGGTCCAGCGACCGCTGGCGATGTTCTCTCCTGCAAGGTGCACCACCGCATCGATGCCTTCCAGGGAAGCGGCATCCAGCTCTCCTTTTCCGGGTGACCAGAGAATCTCTTTGTTGCCGCCTTTGTTTGAGAGGCTGCGCTTCAGGCAGGTCACCGTATGACCGGCAGTGCTCAGGTACGGAACCAGGGCAGAGCCCACCAGACCGGACGAGCCACTAATTAAAACGTTCATCGATTTTACTCCTTTCGAGTCCAGATCCTTTCGGGTGATTTCGTGTCTATAAGTGAACATTGCTTCCAATTTACTCCTTATATATGGATAGAACGGAATAGACAATGGATGGAAAGGTAATTCGAACTCGATTTCATCTTGCAATAGACAGCCGTGATCGTGGTCTTGAAATCGATGTCTGTGTTTCCATCTACTAAATGGACCCCGCACTTGAAAGTCTGTAAAACCTTTATCTGATTCGATATCGCAATGCTCTGCCAGCCAATCGATATAAAAACCTCGGAAGCCCGCCAGAGGATAAATCCGGATCAAGGCTCTTGCTCCTTCAAATAGCTCCGGCTCCGATTGAACCATCTCCACATTTTCCCAGGGGGGCTTCAAACGGATGAAGGCTCCCGGAGCCATATGCCAGCGGAATACTTCTGAAGGCTCAGCATTGATAACACTTTCTTTGTAGAATTTCATTGCCATAATCCATATATAACTTTCCAGCGTGGTCAAATCGTGAACGCTCAGATTGATGATTCGAGAACTTCTGGAGGTTCACGGTCTAGTCACGACCAGCCGCCTATATTCTATACATATCTGTAATTTCGATGGGATTTTGGAGGACAGTTGATGGCGACCGATTCAGAGTCAAAGCCGGAGAGACCATGCTTCATCATTTTCGGTGGCAGTGGCGGTATAGGTAGTGCCCTGGCAAGAAGGCTGAAAGAGGACGCACCGGAGGCAGACATTGTCATAACCGGTAGAGACAGGTCCCATCTAGAACGCGTCGGGCAGGAACTGCAAGTCAGAACAACTGTTTTAGATATTAGCGAGCCTGGCTCCATCGATAGATGTGTTTCAGCGGTCGTTGAGAACGGCTCGGTCCTGTCCGGGGTAGTCAACTGTATCGGTTCCGTCCATTTGAAACCTGCTCATTTAACCAGTGATGAGGATTGGGATTCAGTCATCTCTCTAAATTTAACTACCGCATTCAGGGTGGTGCGCGCGGCGGCATCAGCCATGATGCGCTCAGGAGGATCCATTGTATTGGTCTCTTCGGCGGCGGCCATTGCCGGCATTCCTTCTCATGAAGCGATAGCGGCAGCCAAAGCCGGCGTCATTGGCTTATGTCGGTCAGCAGCAGCCAGCTACGCAAGACGAGGTATTCGGGTGAACTGCATAGCACCGGGAATGGTGCAAACAGAGATGACCAGACCGATATGGTCCAGCGAAGTTAATCGTCATGCCTCGGAGAAAATGCATGCCCTCGGTCGACTGGGTGCACCGGAGGATATAGCGGCGGCGGCAGCTTTTTTGCTATCGGCTCAATCTTCCTGGGTAAGTGGCGAAGTTCTGTCTGTTGATGGAGGACTGGCCTGGCTGAGGACCAAGAGTTAGACCAGGCGAATTGCTTTTGATAAAAGCGGTAGAATATTACACGCCGGATTACAGGATGCCCTTAGATGCCAAGTTCCAGCAGCAAAGATTCTGAAAGAAACAAAAGTTTCAAAGGTCGAGAGAGCGCATGCGTTCCGATTCTCGACAGTGTAAAGAGTCCCCGGGAGAAACTGACTATTCTGGAGCGGGCTATTGCTTCTGCTCGGAACGGAATCGTGATTACCGACCCGACCCTGGATGACAACCCAATTGTCTATGTCAATCAAAGCTTTTTGACGCTTACCGGATATGGTGCCGATGAGGTTGTCGGTAGAAATTGTCGATTTTTGCAGGGAGAAGATCGAAGACAGAAAGCCCTCGACGACTTGCGAAACGCCATAAAAGAGACCCGGGCCATAACCTGTGTTTTGAAGAATTATCGAAAGGACGGATCAGTCTTCTGGAATGAGTTGACGGTGTCGCCGGTTCATAACGAGAAAGGCAAGCTGATTAATTTCATCGGCATTCAGAATGACATTTCTTCAAGGGTGGAAGCGGAAACTCGCATATCCGAGTTCTATTCGATTGTCTCCCATGAGCTTCGTACGCCTCTTACCTCAATCCGCTCTTCTCTGGGCTTGCTTGAAGAGGGTGAAGGGGGAAGTCTCAGCCCGGAAGGGAAAAAACTTGTCGAGATTGCTTTTCGCAACACCGATAGGCTTGTCCGCCTGGTAAACGACATTCTCGATTTCAGGAAGATTGAGTCCGAAAAGCTCGAATTGAGGTATAGCAGCATTACGGCACGTTCAATAGTAGAGCAGGTTGTAAGAGAGTTGAGCCCCACAGCCAGTGAAAAGTCTATCGGTCTTGTGGTTGATATCAAGTCAGGTTCTGAAGCCGCTTTTAAGGCTGATCGCGATCGAATTATCCAGGTGCTTACAAACCTTACCGCTAACGCCATCAAATTTTCCGGAGAAAGAAGCGATGTCACCATAGTCGTGGATTTGCGTCGCAAGAACTTTCTTCGGTTCAGTGTAAGCGACCAGGGGCCCGGTATTCCAAGAAGTGAGGTCGGCAAGCTTTTTCAGAAGTTTCAACAAATAGACTCTTCAGACCGCAGAAGAGAAGGCGGAACCGGACTTGGGCTTGCTATCTCAAAGTCTCTGGTCGAAATGCATGGTGGCAATATAGGGGTAGATACCACGCTCGGCTCCGGCAGCACTTTCTGGTTTGAAGTTCCTATTACACGGATTTGAGCATATAACCTTTGCCGCGCACGGTCTCTATCAAATCTGGGCAACCAGGATGCTTCAGGGACTTTCGCAATAGTTTGATATGGGTCCGAATCGTGTCATGGGAGGCGGCGCTATCGTCTATCCACACGCGTTGCAAAAGTGCTTCGGCAGAAAATACCTGGTCAGGATGACGCATGAAGAATTCGAGCATGTCATAAACCTTCGGCCTTACATGAATGAGCTCTCCATTTTTATACACCTGACAGGACGCCGGATCCAGTTTGACATGACCGAATTCCATGACCGTGGCAGCCAGATTGGCGGGACGGCGCAAAAGGGCTCTCACTCTTGCTGCAAGCTCTTTATTGTCGAAGGGTTTGGTTAGATAGTCGTCGGCACCGGCATCTAGCCCGATCTCTTTGTCGTCGATCGATGCTTTAGCGGTCAGCATCAGTATCGGAGTTTTACCTCCCATCTGGCGAAACTGTCTACATACTTCTACCCCGGTGATCTCCGGCATCATCCAGTCCAAAACGACCAGATCGAATTTATAAACCCTGAGCATGCCAAGGGCATCTTCTCCACCCTCGCACTTTTGAATTTGATAGCCTCTGGCGCTCAGCGCCATGGTTATCAATTGAAGGAGGTCTGGATCGTCTTCTACTACCAGGATTTTCGCCATCTCATTCACCTTATATGAATACGATCAGATCGTTCGAGGTCCAGACGCCAACCACTGAAAACAATTCAGGTTGACAGAACTCGGTTTATCAATTCTATCTGATTTTAAAAATGTTTCCGTGACTTTTAGATGAACTCCAAAGATTTTGGCTGGAGAGTTCACGAGAAGTTTCCGGTTGGCGGCTAATATCCAATCAAGAGGTAAATATCATGTCAATCAAGCAAGAAATTCTATCTATTCCTATTTTTCCGTTGAACGTCGTGCTGTTTCCGGGCAGTCAGCTGAGCTTACATATTTTCGAAGAAAAGTACAGGTTGATGTTCCGTCATGTTCTAGAAGGCGACGGAGCGTTTGGCGTGGTTCGTCGAGATTTCAGTGATGGGAAGGTGGCTTCCGTAGGGTGCATCGCGAGGGTAGTGGAGGTGGAGAAATTGAGCCGGGGAAGGCTCAACATCTGCGCGGAAGGAGACCGGCGGTTTGAGTTGCTTGAACTGGATGAGAGTGACCTGTTTCCCCGCGCCCTGATCCGTCTTTGTACGCCTGGCAAGTCCGGAGCCAGAGAGAAATTGTTATCTTCGGAACTCAGAGGACTGTTAGATGATTTGCTCAGGCTATCCGCTCGGGTCACAGGCCAGAGGATTGCTCCGACGGAGGTATGGCCTGCTGAGCCGGAGAAGCTTTCTTATCTTGTTCCGGCGACTTTTTACGGCTCGCCTTCAGAGCAGCAGAAGCTTCTTGAATTGGATGATGTCGCCCGTCGTCTCAGTAGTGAAATTGCGCTTCTTCAAGAAGCACGTAAGCATCTTGCCGCTCAGTCGGCAATTGAGGATGCTTTCAAAAGCTGATTGCCTCGAAACCTGGCAGGCAAGATGGTTGCGGCTGATCCGGTCATATGAAATTCACAATTTAGGCTCACAATGTTGATAGGTTATAAATGAGGTTGGTGCGATGCCCGCTTTGAGCAGAATCGAAGTAAAATCAAAAACTGGCTTTATCAAGCTCTGCGCAGATGATCTAAGTCTGGACCTTAGCGAGAAAGATTCGAGAAATATTCTCGACTGGCTTGTCCAGTCTCTTGATACTTCTATTTTGTTCCTTCTCAAGGTAGACGGCAGAGGATATGAGATTGAATGGAGAAACTATGCAAACTATCTGGATGTAATAGTTTTCGAGCATGCAGGAGAGCAGATGAGAGTGAGGACTTTCAATATTCCTAAAGTGGAAGTACACTTGTTGATCGAAAAGCTTTCCATGGCCATCTCTACCGCTTTTGCTTGACCAGCCAACTTTTCGTCTATTCACAGGTAGGTCATTTCATGCCTCCATTTCTATGGATCTTGCTCCTGAATGCATTTGCCACATTCTCCATGACAGGTATTATCTGGTTTGTGCAGATTGTGCACTATCCTCTTTTCGCCAGTGTGGGATCGGAGCAGTTTGCCGAGTACGAAAACTTACATCAGCATTTGACTACTCTGGTGGTGGCACCATTGATGCTCACTGAGCTCTTCACTGCCCTGGCGCTGCCGCTTCTGATACTTGAGCAGCCGGCTCGATTTATCAGTGTGTTGGCTCTGATACTGATACTGGCTATTTTTGCCGCCACCGCTTTCGTGCAGGTTCCCATCCACGATAAGTTGAGCACGGCATATTCAGCCAGTCTTATTGACCGTCTGGTTTATACCAACTGGGTAAGGACATTGCTCTGGTCTGTCAGAAGCGTTGCGGTGGTGGCGATTCTTCTTAGTAGTGTGCAGGGTCTAGGAGGGCGCAGCTGATGGAAGGGGGACGAGACGATATGGAAAGAGTTCTAGTGCTTGGCGCCACCGGCTATGTCGGCACCAGACTGGTCTCCCGTTTGCTTGCCGATGATCCGGATTTCAAGATCCGGGTCTGCTCGAGAAGCAGAGAAAAGCTTGCCGGCAGAGCCTGGGCAAGAGACAGTCGGGTCGAGATCTTGGAGGCGGACGTGCTGGATCGTGACTCGCTCGCTCGGGCTGTGGAAGGTTGCACCCAGGCCTTTTATCTGGTGCATTCGATGAATTCGAGCAGTGATGATTTCGCCTCTTCCGACCGAGAAGCAGCTCGCAATATGGTCGAGGCAGCCGGTCGAAGTGGTTTGAAGCATATCATATATCTGGGCGGTCTCGGGGAGGACTCTCCCGATTTGAGCAAGCACCTTCGCTCCAGAACCGAAGTCGGGCGTATTTTGAGGTCTGGTCCGGTGCCGGTCACAACTTTGCGCGCTGCTATGATAATTGGCTCTGGCAGCGCTTCTTTCGAGATTCTTCGTTATCTGGTCGACAGGCTTCCTGTTATGATTACCCCCCGCTGGGTCTCTGTCCCTACCCAGCCGATCGCTATCGCCAACGTGCTTAATTATTTGAGAGGTTGCCTGGATCTTGACCTCAGAGATAGAGGCAATCTGACCTTTGATATCGGTGGACCCGAGGTAGTCACGTATAAAGAGCTTATGCTCACTTACGCAGAGGAGGCCGGTCTCGGCCGACGCTGGATTATCCCTGTGCCGGTTTTTACGCCGCGGCTGAGCTCTTATTGGATTCATCTGGTTACGCCGGTGCCGGCCTTTCTTGGTCGACCGCTTGCCGAGGGACTGCGCAACCCGACCATTTGTACCAATAATGAAATCAAAGAGCTCATTCCCCAGGAACTCTATACTTGCAGGAAAGCCATTCGCCTTGCCCTCGACCGGATGCAACATCATCAAGTCGAGAGTCACTGGACCGATGCCGGCAAGATCTGGCCGGTGGCCTGGAGTAATGAAGGAGATGCTCGCTGGGCTGGTGGTACGGTTTATGAAGACCGTCGGGAAGTACTGCTCGATGCCACCGCCGAAGAGGTCTGGCGTCCGGTCATTCGTCTTGGTGGCGAGACTGGCTACTATTATGCTGACTGGCTCTGGCGGTTGCGAGGCGCTATGGATAAACTGGCCGGCGGGGTCGGTCTGAGGCGAGGACGTCGCAGCCCCGAGAGCGTCTCTTCCGGGGATGTCCTCGATTTCTGGCGAGTCAGGCATGTGGAACCTTGTCGCCATCTCAGTCTTGTGGCAGAGATGCGTCTGCCTGGTGAGGCTGTTCTGGAGTTTAGAATCGAAGAGCAGCCTGACGGACGCACTCGTTTGACCCAGGTAGCCAAGTTTTTGCCTTCCGGACTACTTGGTATTGCCTACTGGAAGTTGATAACGCCTTTGCATGATCTTGTCTTTCATGGCATGCTCAAAGGTCTTGCCGAGGCTACTTCACGAAGAATAGTCATGGGTCCCACTAAAAGTCCGCCGCAATCTGCGCTTTCCGGAGCATGAAAGAGAAGATAGAGAGATGGTTCGGCGCAAGAGGCTGGAGCCCTTTCCCTTTTCAGAGAGAGGTCTGGCAGAGTTATAGTGAAGGTGCAAGCGGCATGCTCTACAGCTCTACCGGTTCCGGTAAAACTTATGCGGCTTTTTTAGCCCCTTTTTTTGAAGACGGTATTTCCTGCTCGGATAAAACTGGCGGCTTGAGAATACTCTGGATCACACCCTTGCGCGCCCTGGCTAATGATCTGGCGGCCGCCATTGCTCTGCCTCTTGAAGAGATGGATGTGGGCTGGTCGGTTGAGGTCCGCTCCGGGGACACGAGCTCTTATAGAAAGAAGAAGCAACTCAGTCGTCTGCCCGAGGTCTTGATCACCACTCCCGAGAGTATGACCCTTTTGCTATCCTACGAGGATACTCTGAAGAATCTTCAAACTCTGGATCTGGTGGTGGTGGACGAGTGGCATGAACTGGTGGGCACCAAACGCGGTGTACAAACGGAACTTTTGCTGGCTAGACTGAGAGCGATTCGCCCGCAAGTCAGAGTATGGGGATTATCGGCCACCCTGGGCAATGTCCGGCAGGCATTGTCGGTATTGCTGGGGGTGAGAGCTTCCAATTCTGCGATTGAGCCTGCTCTCGTTACCGCAGACACGCACTACGATCTTCATATAGAATCTCTCATTCCCGACCAGGTCGAACTCTTTCCCTGGGCAGGGCATCTCAATACATTAATGGTGCCAGCGGTGGTGGAGGCTATAGAAAGTAACCAGTCGACTTTGCTGTTTACCAATACTCGCTCCCAGGCTGAGCGCTGGTACCAGGAGATTCTCAACCATAAAGATGATCTTGTCGGGTGCCTGGCTTTGCATCATGGTTCTCTCGATCCGGAGATTCGACACTGGGTGGAGAAGTCCATCAATGGAGGGACGCTCAAGTGTGTTGTCTGCACATCCAGTCTTGACCTGGGGGTTGACTTTACCCCGGTCGATCATGTCATCCAGCTCGGCAGCCCCAAAGGGGTTGCCCGACTCTTGCAACGGAGTGGTCGCAGTGGCCATCGCCCGGGCCAGGACAGTCGTGTCACCTTTGTGCCCACCAATTGTCTCGAGCTTATAGAGTTATCCGCTTGCAGATTGGCTATAGAAGAGAAAAAACTGGAAGCGCGCACTCCTCTGGAGAAACCCCTGGACGTTTTGATTCAGCATCTGGTTACCATGGCTGCCGGTGGAGGCTTTCTGGAAAAGGAGCTTCTGGCGGAGGTAAGAACTACCCATGCCTATCGCGATCTCAGTGATGAAGAGTGGAAATGGACGCTTGATTTTGTCCGGTTCGGAGGTAGCTGTCTGGGCGCTTATCCTGAGTACAGAAGAGTAGAACTGGATCGGGATAAGGAGCCCAATAAGTTTGTGGTCAGTAAGCCTGCCATAGCCAGGCGACATCGCATGTCTATCGGCACCATCACCAGTGACTCTTCCATGCAAGTCAGATTCTTGCAGGGTAAGACCCTGGGTGTGGTCGAAGAGTCCTTCATCTCCAAGCTCAAACGGGGTGACAATTTTATTTTCGGCGGTCGGGTGCTGGAGCTGGTCAGAGTAAGGGAGATGACGGCTTATGTGCGTGCTTCCCGGGGTAGACGCGCTTCTCTGGTCCGCTATATGGGTGGAAAAATGCCTCTATCCAGCGAACTTTCCCGCACCGTTCGCTTGCGAATCGCCCAGGCCGGCAAAGGAGTTTATGCCGACCGCGAGATGGAGGCGGTCAGACCGGTTCTCGAACTACAGAAGCTCTGGTCAAAGCTGCCGGCAGAAGATGAGATCTTGATTGAACAGGTAGAGACCCGGGAAGGCTCCCATCTTTTTTTCTTCCCCTTTGAAGGGCGTAATGTGCACGAGGGTCTCTCTGCCCTGATAGCCTATCGAATCTGCCAGCAGGAGGAGACCACTATTACTATTTCGGTAAACGATTATGGATTCGAGCTGCTCAGCCCGACAAGGATTGAGTTGGATTTGGATAGACTGCGTGTTCTATTCTGTGGTGATGATCTCGATGAAGAGATTTTGAGAAGCATAAACGCCACCGAAATGGCTCGCCGACACTTTCGTGAGATTGCCAGGGTGGCAGGACTTGTTTTTCAAGGCTATCCTGGTGCCGGTAAGTCCACAAGGCAGATTCAGGCTTCTTCGGAACTATTCTTCGATGTCTTCAAAGAGTACGATCCCCAGAATCTTTTATTGCTTCAAGCAAGAAGAGAATTGCTTGCCGGTCAGCTCGAGTCTACCAGGCTGATCAAAGCTCTCGAAAGAATACGCTCATCTTCATTTGTATTGATTCAACTGGATAAGCCATCACCTCTCTCTTTCCCTATCCTTGTGGATAGATTGAGAGAGAAGCTCTCTTCGGAGCGTTTCGAGACAAGATTGGCAAGGATGCAGCTGGCCATGGCTAAACACGCCGGATCTCTTTATGCTGGTTCGAGGAGAGCTAATTGCAAGATCAAGACATAGAATTTGCCGGAGAGAACCTTTTGCTCATGGCTGAGCGGGTTATCTACTGGCCTGAAAGGTCGGCTCTTCTAGCTGCGGATGTTCATGTCGGCAAAGATACCACCTTCAGGCTTTCTGGAATCCCGGTGCCGGAGTCGGTGGTGGATGCTGATTTGGAGAGGCTCTCCCGAGCCATTACACGGACTGACGCCAGAGTCCTTATTTTGCTTGGTGACTTTCAGCATGCCAGGTTGGGGATGACCGGACATACCGTAAAAAAAATACAGCGCTGGCGAGGGCAGTACCCCGGGCTTCGGGTCAAGTTGCTCGAAGGCAATCACGAGAAGAGTAGTGGTGAAGTTCCTGAGTGCTGGAATTTCGAGCGCTTTGGCGAATCTATTCAGGAAGGACCGATAGCCCTGAGGCACCATCCGCCAGCTAAGAACAGGAGAATGAAGCCTACTATCTGCGGGCACCTGCATCCGGCAGTAAGGCTTTTTGGCAAGGGAGGACAGTCGGAGCGATTGCCCTGTTTCTATCTGGAGCGCAATCTGCTGGTGCTTCCAGCTTTCGGACGATTCACCGGGAGCAGTACCATAGACGCCTCAAAGGCTGTAGCCGTTTACGCGGTCACGGAAGAGGCGGTGATAAAATTTAAGGATCAGGCAACAGGAGCCGGGAGTTGATGGAACTGCTCAAGCTCAGCGATTCGGGGCTATACTGCGAAATCGGGAATTTTTTCATCGACCCCTGGCGACCGGTAGATCGCGCTCTTATTACCCATGCCCACTCGGATCACGCCAGACCGGGCAGTCGCAGCTACTTGTGCCAGGCTGATAGCGCACCGATAATGAGGCTACGTCTTGGTGAGGATGCCCGTATCGAGACCACCAGCTACGGTGAGACTACAACCATTAACGGTGTCAGCGTATCCTTCCATCCTGCCGGTCATATAATGGGCTCTGCTCAGATAAGGGTAGAGTATAAAGGTGAGGTTTTTGTTGTTTCCGGCGACTACAAGACAGATCCGGATCCTACCTGTCTTCCTTTCGAGCCAGTTGTCTGTCATACATTCATTTCCGAGTCCACGTTCGGCTTGCCAGTTTATCAATGGCCCGAAAGCAAGAGGGTCTTTTCGGAGATAAACCGCTGGTGGTGCGCCAATAGAGATCAGGGCAAGACCTCTATACTCTTTGTCTATTCTCTGGGCAAAGCCCAGAGAGTGCTGCTTGGCATCGATGCTTCAATCGGCGCTATCCATACCCATGGAGCGGTCGAGAATATCAACGAGATCTATCGAGAGTCCGGGGTGACTCTGCCTGTTACCCATCGAGTAAGCGGTGAAAGAAAGGATGATTGGCGCGGAGCACTTATACTGGCGCCACCGTCTGCGCATCAGTCCGCCTGGGTAAAGAAATTCGGTTCGGTTTCCACCGGATTCGCTTCCGGCTGGATGAGAATAAGAGGGGCAAGACGGCGTCGTTCGGTGGACAGGGGTTTTGTTCTCTCTGATCATGCCGACTGGAGAGGTCTGAACAGTGCCATAGAAGGCAGTGGCGCCGCCACCGTACTTCTCACCCACGGTTATACCTCGGCCATGGTGCGTAATTTGACTGAAAAAGGGCTTGATGCCAGGACCCTTGCCACAGAATATGCTGCCGACGAGAACGGGGGCGAGTAGCCGGTGCAAAGCTTTACACGACTTTATATGCGGCTTGATCAGACTAATAAAACCACCGAGAAGGTGGATGCTCTGGTGTCTTATTTTAAAGTCGCCGACAGTGCAGATGCCGCCTGGGCAATCTACTTTCTCTGCGGCAAGAAGCCGCGTCGCCTCGTAAAGACCTCGTTGCTTCGGACCTGGGCGGCAGAGGTTGCCGGCATGAGCGACTGGTTGTTTGCAGAGTGCTATGACTCGGTTGGCGATCTGGCCGAGACCATCGCTTTGATTTTGCCTGAGAGTGAACGAAGTCTGGATATGCCTTTGCATCTGGTAGTCGGTGAAAAATTGCTCCGGTTGCGTAGCCTTTCTGAGAGCGAAATTAGAGCTAGCATCCTCACTAGCTGGGACGAAATGGATGCCGGTCAGCGATTTATATTCAACAAACTTCTTACCGGCGCATTTAGAGTTGGCGTCTCCCAGAGTCTTGTCACCCGTGCCCTGGGTAAAGTGGCTTCTTTAGAGCCCCAGGTCATTGCTCATCGCTTAATGGGCCACTGGGAGGCGACTCCTGATTTTTATCGAGCCCTGATTGCAGAAAAGACCGATGACACCGACCGCAGTCGTCCCTATCCTTTCTATCTAGCCCATCCTCTGGAGGGTCAGCTTGCCAACTTGGGCGAGCCGTCCGACTGGTCTGCCGAATGGAAGTGGGATGGTATCAGAGCTCAGTTAGTTCGCCGCCAGGCAGATACCTATATCTGGTCCCGGGGGGAGGAGCTTGTGACGGAACAATTTCCCGAGTTGGCGTTAGCGGCTCGCAGCCTTCCCGATGGCACCGTCATCGATGGCGAAATAATCTGCTGGAGTGAAGGCCGGGTTATGCCGTTCTCTACCTTGCAGCGCAGACTGGGCCGCAAACGAGTCGGAAAGACTCTATTAAAAGAGGCTCCCGTGGCTATGATGGCATACGATCTGATTGAGTTTGCCGGAGAGGACATACGAGAAAAGCCTTTTGAGTCGAGGAGGGCGTTGCTCAGGCAAATCACCGCCGGTGGTTTTTTTCAAGACATCTTCATGGTCAGCCCCTCTTTAGATTTCGCTTCCTGGGAAGAGTTGGTAGATCTGAGGCAGGGCAGCCGTGACCGAGCCGAAGGAGCGGTTGAGGGTCTGATGCTGAAGCGACTGCAGTCGCCTTATCGAGTCGGACGTCAGCGCGGCGACTGGTGGAAGTGGAAAGTCGACCCTTATTCCATCGACGCGGTGCTTGTCTATGCCCAGCGAGGGCACGGTAGGCGCGCCAGCCTTTATAGCGACTACACTTTTGCCGTCTGGGAAGAGGACAAACTGGTCCCTTTTGCAAAGGCCTATTCGGGGCTTACCGACGAAGAGATTCGGCAAGTCGATGCCTTTGTGAAGCGGAATACCTTAGAACGGTTTGGTCCGGTGCGGGTGGTCAAACCGGAGCTGGTTTTCGAACTGGCTTTTGAAGGCATTCAAGAGTCGAATCGCCACAAGTCCGGAATCGCCGTCAGATTTCCCCGGATGAGCCGCTGGCGCAAAGACAAACCGGCTCAGGAAGCTAACAGTCTGGCTGAAGTCAAGGCTTTGATTTCAGAAGCTTGACAGCAGCTATTTGTTCACCGGAAGTACAGATTTTTGCCAGATTATGGTGATCATGAAAGATTCGCCGTTAAACTCCCGAAGAGATCTGGTCATTCTGGTCGATGAAGATGACCGCGAACTCGGTCTTGCCGACAAGCTCATCGTTCATAGGCAGGGCTTGCTTCATCGGGCGGTTTCGGTTTTTCTCTTCAACGCTAGCGGTGAAATACTTATGCAGCGCCGGGCTCGGTCGAAGTATCATTCTCCCGATTTATTGAGCAATAGCTGCTGTACTCATCCTCTAGAGGGTGAGTACACAGCCGAAGCGGGTGTAAGAAGGCTGCAAGAAGAGCTGGGTGTCGCCAAGGTCGCGCTGCAATCAGCAGGCCATGCCATATATCGTCTGGAACTCGGAAATGGGATGATCGAGCATGAGCTGGATCATTTATTTACAGGCTTCTACGACGGCGCTTTTGATCCAGATCCTTATGAAGTCAGCGAAGTGGTCTGGCAAGATTTCAACAAAGTGCACAAAGACATAGTCATGCATCCCGAGTCCTATACAGCCTGGTTCAGAATACTACTACCGGCGGTTTTTGAGGCTGTGGATATTTCTACTGGAAGTCTTCGGGAACCAGTAAGTCTCCGTCACGCAGTTTCTTCCGGCAAATAGAATACGTTTTTAGATCGAGCTCTTTGTCGGCATCGGATCTTTTGGCCAGACTGTTGAGCGGCATGAATAACCTTCGGGTCTCTTCCAGCTTAGACCTATGTCTGTTTAAAAATGCCCAGTAAAGTCTGCCTATGGGGCAGTTCTTCTTAGGATCGAACTTGCAGCCTCCACAAAAGTCGCTCATCTTGTTTATATAATTCGAACCTGCCACGTAGGGTTTTGTGGTCATCAGGTCGCCGGTGGCATGGGTGCCCATACCGAGCACATTCGGCTCTACCACCCAGTCCCAGGCATCAGAGTAAGCTACCCAGAACCAATCGGTCAGTTCGCGAGGCGATAGGTCCAGCAAGGTGGCTATATTAGATAGCACCATCAGCCGGGTTATGTGGTGGCTGTATCCTTCTGACCAGACATTCGCCACCACGGTATCCAGGCAATTCAATCCGCTTTTCTCTCCCCAGTAGGCCGCAGGTAGTGGGTTATCCGCTTTGAAATAATCCGGGCAGGCACCACCGTCTACTCCAGGGTCGGGTTCACTGCCGCTATCTTCAGTCCAGGCTTCTTTCGTCCAGTTGCTGTAGCCACCGTCTCCGGGGCGATCCGCGCAGGATGTAGCCTTCAGTTTTCTAAAGCCGTCGGTAGCCCGGTGAATTTGATAGACGAACTCTCGCCAGCCTAGAACCTGACGAATAAAGCCTTCTTTACTGTTCAGAGAGATATCCAGCTCAGATACGTCGTGCACCACCCTCGATGGTAGCAGTCGATGAAGGTTCATCAGTGCCGATATTCTTGTGTGAAAGATGCCGGTAGATTTCGTAGACATGGCGTCTTCATAGGGACCGAAATTCTCCATACAGTTGTCCAGGCACCATTGCCAGTACTGCTCAACTTCTTCCAGGCTTGCCGGCAGCGAACCTTCATCAATGTCACCTGGATGCCGTGCGAATCTTTCCGCTATCAAATTCAATACTGCCTGTTTCAGATCATCGACGGCAAAAGAAGGTGGTGTCGGAGCTGCCGGCTCTCCATGCCAGGGTCTTCTATTATCCGGGTCGAAGCTGTATTTGCCTCCGCGGGGAGAGCCGGCGTCCATGAGAATGCCGGTTCGTTTACGGACATGTTGATAGAATCGGTCCATTCGCCACTTGTCGCCGGTTCGCGCGGCATTCATGTCGTCAGAATTAGTGAGCCAGCCTTCGTGGGGGACAACTTTCAGATCTCCTTTTGCAATCAGAGAAGAGAGCTCCGCTCGCATCTCTCTTTCTGCTGCTTCCATCATGGTCAAAGACGATGGGCCAAGAACATCGATTGATTCTCTCAGACATTCGACGAAGTTAGATTCGGTGATAAGATAACGAACTCTGCGACCGCTCGCAGCCTGTTCCAGGGCGAAATTTCTTTGATTGGTCAAAACCAGGGCGAGTTTCTGTTTATGATACGGTCGCCTGGAAAAATAGCGATGATTCTCTATTAATAGCAATGGTCTATTGTTTTGCAGCAAGCTGAAGGCGTCATTGAGCTGGTCGTGGGCAAGGAAAACCCAGTCTGTCGAGCCAGTGGACTCTATATTGAAATCGGATATCTTCTGTTTAAACATTTCTGTAGATTATCCTAAATTTCATGTTCATCTTGTGACCGTGAAAGTTTCTAGAACTACTAAAAGATGCGTCGGATAAAATTATGATACCATATGCGGTGCCGCGCCCTTGACAGGCAGGGGGCTCTGTGTTATTATAGTAGGGCAGACTATGGAGACTTTGAGCAAGTGCGCGGGCGATCCCCGGCGCCGGATCTTTCGTGTCAAATTTTAATCAATGAGAGAAAGAGAAGTTTCCGACAGTAGAACGGTCCGCATTGTGGTCAAGTGGAGGTGGTTAAGTGTTCTACATTTACCGAGAACGGCTATTCTTTTCCGGTCATAGCTCTCATCCCACCTAGCGTCCGGACTTCTATGTAAGTAACTGTTAGAAGTCTAGATGAGGTATTTGATGAGTAACGGAACAAATAAGATTTTCAATGTTATACATGGTTGTCGGGTTTTCTTGAAATGGCTTCACCGAGAGGATGGGGTCGAGATTAAACAAATGCCCGAAGAGTATAAAACAGATTGCAAGAAGTTGCTGGATCTGGGCATCGTCTATAAGCGGAACAACCGTACCCTCGGTATTCGCTGGCAGCGTTTGCGCAGGCTGGTGGAGAGGAATGGTGAGTCTGTCCCCTACGACGCTGATGAGCTATTGAGCTATGTCTGCCGTCCCGCTCTTTCTGCTTCTGTCTAGTCAGAATTAGAATCTGAAATTTAAGACCCGTGTTTTATGCGTTCGGGAAAATCCAGTTTGATCTGGGCAGACATCCGTCTTTTCAGTTTCTCGATCTGATTTTCGTCTATCACAGGCTGAAAGATGACCAGGCTCTTCAACCCGCTCAGTGTCGGCAGGGTTTCTAGAGCCTTTTCCGAAATTTGGCTACCACGCCATATTTCGAGGAATTTTATCTGGCTTCTTTTCACCAGTTCAAGATCCGCAGCACTAACTTTTCTGTCATTGAAAGCAAGTTTTTCCAGACTGGAGATCCTTGCCAGGGGTAGGAGTGCTTTTGCAGATAGCCCTGTATCTTTTACACAGATCTCTTTGAGTTTCAAATTCGACGCAAGCTTTTCTATGTCTCTTTTAGAAATATTCTTGTTGCCCGAAAGAGAAAGGACCTTGATGTTCTTGAGTCTGCTTATCTTATCCAGACCAGAAGCGGTTATATGAGGTCCTGTTATATGAAGGACTTCGAGATTCTCGAACATATCCAGATTCTCTCCAGTTACCTCGGTGTTTGAAACATCTAGACCTTTCAAATTTTTACGATGCTTGAAATTCTTCATCGAGAGAATGTCTCGGTCTTTGATGCCGTTACCGCTTAAATCAAGACTTTCTAGATTCAAGTCGAGCCTGGATAGTCTTTCTATGGCAGGACCTTCCAACATCACTTTGTTCAGTCGCAACTTCGTGGCGCTTGTCTCACCTTCCAGTTGGTCCAGGGTCTTTGCTGAAATCACGCCTTTTCCTATCAACTCTCCATCTTCTGAACCTTTTTGAAAAGAACCCAGAGTCAACTGTTCCAAATCTTCTTTATGCTCAAAATTATTCAGCCTTGCTTTTGTTCCCGATATTTTATAAGAGGGCTTATAGTCTGGAGTTTCCTTAAACAAAAGGTAGATTGGATACGCGACCAGAGCGATAATAGCGACCAGGGTCGCTGCCGCAACCGCTGGAAGCTTTTCTCTGGGCGGTGATTCCTGCCCGGATACCACAGCAATATGTGGAGTTGGCTCTTCGATTTCAGCTGGCTTCAAGCTGGTATCAGTTAGGCAACTCTCCAGGGCAGCTTTCAGCTCAGAGAAGTCGGCATAGCGTACCTCTCTATTGCGGCTCAATGCTTTATAGATCACCTCTTTCAGGTTGTTCGGAATCTCGGGAAGGTCAGGAGGCGCGTTCAGCGGAGGTGGCGCCTGCTCCAGTTTTTTTTGAAGTATCTCAAGCGTCGTCTCGCCCTGGTGAGGTTGGAATCCGGTGAGCAATTCATAGAGCAGCACGCCTACTGTATATACTTCGGAGAGGCTGTCGAAGCTTTGCCCCAGGGCTTGATCCGGGCTCATATAGGTGGGTGTCCCAGCCAGGGTCTTACCCTGGTATTCGAGCCGACTTTCGAGACTGGCAGCGATACCGAAGTCAATGATTTTGACCTGCATTTTTGAATTGCTACTTTCATCAACGGCGATAAGAACATTGGCTGGTTTCAGATCGCGGTGATATATCCCTTCTCTATGGGCACAGACCATGGCATCGCTTATCTGAATCGCCAGGTCAAGAACCTCCTGCCAGGTGAAGGCACCTTTTTCCGCCAGCAGTGTTTTTAAATCTACTCCCAGGACATATTCCAGTACCAGATACGGGGTGCCTGATTCAGTGCTGCTGATGTCTATTATTTCGATGATGTTTTTGTGAGACAGTCTCGAAGTCATCCTCGCTTCTTCCTGGAAAGAGATGACGGCATCTCTATCTAGATTGGTCAGAATTTTGACCGCGACGATCTTGCCAAGCAATCTGTCCTGACAGCGGAAAACGTTGCTGCTCGCTCCTTGACCCAGCTCCTCAATCGGTTTGAATCGCTCCCGGGGAAAGTCCACGCCGACATGTTCCAGCTCCGGATAATCCAGGATATTTTGCTCACCGGATATGGTATTTTCGACAGCGAGATCATCCAGCTTCGGCTTTTCACAACTGCAGAGATCTGTTCTGAAAATCCACTGGGTAAAACTGCCGTGACGCACTAAATTTATTCTTTTGTGACACCGTGTGCAGAGGCGCAGGGATAGAAAGAGCTCCTCTTCTTCTTTGATCTGGGAGCATCGACAGCCGGAGACCCACTGGGTCAAGCTACCTGAATTCTCAGCGGAGTCCGGGGATGGTTGCAGACAGATTGGACAGAGAGACTTATCCATCTCTTAGAACCTTCTCTTCTCTGTCTATTTGCTCAAGCGCTGATTTCTTGAAATTGGAGGGCAGCAGCGGTAGAAGCTTTCGAGCCTTTTCAAAGAGCGCAAAGGCTCTGTTCTTTTCTCCTTCCAGGCGGAGGATCCGACCAAGGGTAACGTAGCACTGGTAGCAAAGCACCGGATTGCGATTCTCTATACCTTTGGCATTGTCGATGGCTTGATAGGCTTTTTCCAGATGTGCTCTCTGTCCTTTTATGCCGTCCGTGAATGTGGCTAGTCTTGCCTCTGTCTCGATGTAGGTATCATAAGTTCTTTGATGCAGAGCCACTTTCCCATTCCGATTGTCTTCAACCAGACCGCTAAACCAGTCTACTATTTTGTTGCCGATTTCGTGGACTCTCTTTATCCTTGCTTCTTTTTCTTTTTCTTCCGTCATTCTTGCTGCTTGATCGCAGTTGAATCGCAACGGCCAGATCAGGTAGTAGCCGTAGCCCTCTTCTTTCTTCTTGTGCCAGCGATCGAGCCAGCTTATCTGTTGGTCGATGGCTTTATCCATATTTTCCCAGTCTTTCATCATGGCGTACCGAATAGTAAGTCGTTCCATTAGATCGAGTATAGGAAATCTCACATAAAGCTGCCTTTCTTTTGCCATGGGAATGAGCTTCTCAACCAGTACGATGCTCTCTTTCTCTCTTCCCACCGCCCACAAAATGTCTGATTTGAACGTTAGAGTTTCAACCTCTTCACAATGATCTCCTTCTCTGGCTATACTTCGCTCGATCTGCGATATGGTATCGAGGGCGGCGTCACTATCGCCGGAGATCTGTTGTTGACCTGCAATCTCGCGAAGATAACGGCGTGCGGCAGAGCAATCTGGTCCCTGGGACTTGACAGCGAGGTCTCGACATTTTTCGAATAGAGCTATTTTCTTCTTGATTGTCTCTTCGGCAGTTGCCGGCAGTTTATTCAACTCTTCCAGTCGCTCTTGCTCCAGTTTTTTTAGAGGTGATTGAATCCATCTCACCTCTTCTGATTCCTTCTCTTCTATGTTATAGTCCGGATTCCTTTTCATATCTTCATCGGTTAGAAATTCTATTGCGCTGTTATTCTTGACTATGGTTTTTGTTCCGATCAGTTGGCAATCGGGAAGATCTTTTGACAACTGTTTGAATTCTGGGCTGTCTAGCAAGTGATCGTCTATGAATAGGTTCTTGAGATTGCGAATGTTTTTTATATGCCTTGCAGAAGCAGCGGTGAGACCGCAATCGGTGACAATAAGTACTTGAAGTGATTTGTTCACAGATAGATCTTTTAACAGTTTGTCTTCCAGAGGCATACTCTTAATCTCTAGAAAAAGCAGATTTTTCAAGCCGGCTATGTTCGCGAAGCTTTTGAATCGATATTGACTCGGTTTCATGTAGAGCTCTATAAGTTTGTCGTGTCCCGCTAGAGCCGACAGGTCATCGAGATCGATATTGGGAAAGTTTCCAATCTCAATCACCTGTAAGTCTTTCGCCTGGGATAGCGTTTTTAAATCTTTCGGCGAACGCAGGTCGAATACTTTACTGTTTTTGTTTATATCAATTTCGTCATCGGGCGACAGTATCGGCATATACGCAGCCCCTACTTTAGGTGTTTTGAGTGGCACATTTGCTTGTTTGGACTTTTTCGTACTGGTCATGAAAATATTTCCTGCCAGGCAAAAAGCGGCCAGAGCTAATGCTCCTGTCAGCATCAGTTGAATTTTTCTTGCGCGGAGAAGCTCCTGAATATCCGGTGCCCAGAGGTTGAGCAGCGGTGCATCTTTCTTCTCTTTCTCTTCTCCTTCTTCCGCTGCCTTGGCGGCGATCTCATCTAGAAGATTCTCCGCAATCGCTGCTACCTCTTTCATGGAGGCGAATCGATTGTCGGGAGCCCGCGCCAGCAACTTAGCAACCAGGTCATCGAGAGATTCCGGAATCTCTGCCATACACATCTCGCTCAATCGCGGTGCTTCCAGAGTCTGTCTCATTTTGATAGTATCAAAGACAGTGTCGCCGGAAAGCGGCACATTGCCGGTGAGCATCTCGAAGATCAGACAACCAAGAGAGTACTGATCGGTTCTTGCATCGATTGTTTTGCCACTCTCTCCCTGTTCAGGGCTCATGTATCTGGGACTGCCGATCAGTTCTCCCGAGGAAGTCAGGCTCTGATCTTCTTCATCGGTTTCCATCAGCCTGGCAATGCCGAAATCCATCAGGACAGCCCTGGGGCTGCCGTCTGTTTCAGTCACCATGACATTGGCCGGTTTCACATCCCGATGAATTATCCCTTTTGCATGGGCATGGGCGAGGGCACCTGCCAGATCCAGGGCTATGGATAGACATTCTTCCAACTCTAGATAGCTTTCGGCTTTCAATCTATCTTTCAAGGTCTCTCCCTGGAGAAACTCGATGGCAAGATAGGGGATGTTGTCTTCCGATAACCCGAAGTCGAAAAACGGAGAGATACTGGGATGGTTGAGCTGGCTCAGTATCTTCGCTTCTTTATGGAAGCGCACCATGGCTCTGTCGCTCAAACCTTCGGTATGAAGCATCTTCAAGACCACCACTTTGTCCAGATGGATGTGGTTGGCTTTATAGACCGTTGCCATGCCGCCGCTTCCAAGCGGTGCTAGAATCTCGAATTTTTCAAAGACTACCGAGCCGATTTCCAGATTCACTCAGATCTCCTGCCGTCCATGCTCTCTGACTATTTTACGATGAATTTCGGGTAAATTTAATAAGGTGTTTTTCGAATTGAGGGGGCTTCGTGCCAGACTCGCGACAGGAATTTCCGCCTTCTCTTCTAGCCCGTTATCTGGATCCGAGTTTTGTCGGCGAAGGGGCGATGGGTCAAGTTTTCCGCGCCCGGGATAAAGCTTTAGACAGCATAGTCGCTATTAAAATTCTGGCAAGAGGCGCCGAAGATCAAGATTTGATAAGACTTCAGCGAGAGGCGAAGACACTTGCCCAGTTGAATCATCCAAATATTGTCCGGGTTCTTGATTTCAATCTTACCAAGACCCAGGTTCCTTATCTGGTAATGGAATATGTCGAAGGTCGCGACCTGTGCAGTCTGGGCCTCAGCTCCCTTAGAGAACTGCTACCTGTGCTCATCCAGGTCTGTGCCGGTATGGTCTATGCCCATCGGGAAGGAGTCTTGCATAGGGATCTTAAGCCCAGCAATATTCTTCTCGATGCAAGCGCGTCCCAGGTAAAGATTGTCGATTTCGGCATCGCCAAGCACTTCAGCTCCGAGGTCGATACTACTTCCGGTGCGGTGGTCCGGGGCACCCCTGCTTACATGAGTCCGGAGCAGGCTAACGGTGAGTCTGTGGACGAAAGGTCCGATATTTATTCTTTCGGTTGCATACTCTATGAAGTTATAGTCGGAAGGAAGCCCTTTATCGCTGAATCATCGCTTGAGATGATCATGCAGCATGCCTCATCGCCGGTACCTTCTGTGGAGAGAGAAGATTGCCCCGATATGCTAGAGCAGCTTATTCTCTCCTGCCTGGCCAAGCTCCCGGAGGAGCGTCCTCATAGCTTCTCGGCTATTCTAGAAATCCTAGAATCAGTGTTGGCTTCATTGCCTGTTCCTGTGGAAGCAGGAGAAAAAATCAGGGAAGCTGTCCGTGGCGCCGAAACTTTCTTCCCTTTACCCGAGCAGGAAGATAAGAGACAGTCCGGACGGCTTCAGCTTGCCTTGATTGTCCTTCCCGTCCTGGCGATTGCAGGGGTTCTTTATCTGGGCAGTCTCGTCTTGCAGGATTCGAGCCAGATAGCCATGACCCAGAAAGAGGGCGGTGTCGCCATCAAAAAACAGACCGAGGGGGTGAGGCTCAATCAGTCTAAAGTGTACGACCTACCCGATGCTTTCAAGGATCTGAAGATTCCTAAACTGCTTCGTGTGGCCAGGGATTTGATCAAGCAAGAGAAGTACGGCACTGCCATTGCCTGTTTCTCTCGGATTTTGCAAGAGGAGCCGAAAAATGAAGGAGCACTGCTTGGTCGAGCCGAGTGTTATATGCATATGGAGTTGATTGATGATGCAATTAAAGATTTGAATCTGTTCCTTGCAAAGCTGCCCGATCAGAAAGAGGCTATCTCATTGAGAGCCAATTGTTATCGAATGAACGGGCAGTATCAGAAGTCTTTTGATGACTACAGTCGTCTGATAGAGCTGAACCCGGAAGATGAGAGCTTTTATGTTCAACGGGCTAAACTAAGTGCCCTGGAAGACAACCTCGATAAAGCCCTGGTCGACGTGGATAAGGCGGTGGAATTGAAGCCTGGGAGCGGCTCTTTCCTTCGTATGAGATCAAGTTTCCTTCAACGCCTGGGGCGTTATGACGAGGTGGTTAGAGATCTGTCAACTGCTCTTACTTTGGAGAAGAATAACTCGAATATGTATTACAACCGGGGCTGTGCTTACTTCGAGCTTGGTAAATACGACAAAGCTCTGGAGGATTTCAGTCAGGCAATTAAAATGAAGCCTGGAAGAGCCGACTATTATCAGATGCGCGCTCGGGTATACGAGAAACTAGGCAAAGTCGACCTGGCCAGAGAAGATAGAGAGAAAATGAGAATCGATGATTTCACCCTTAAATTTTGACGTGGTTCCATGAAATCATCTTGCCTTCGTCAAAGGGCGCCACTCCGTGAAACACTTTATCGCTCTTGTCAAAGATCATATCCAGCCAGTAGCGGTCGCTTTCCCAGAAATTCACCGTGGCGAAATCGCTTATTCTGACCCATTCGAGAAAGCCCTCGTGATTCTCTTTCAGGGGCTCTCCGTCGTAAGAATCGACCCTGAAAATAAAGCCGAACCAGTCCTCTCCGACTCCACCAAAACCGGGCCAGTTTATGGTGCCTTTCAAGATGATATCAACAGGTTCTATCCCTGCTTCTTCCCGAACTTCCCGGACAAAGCCCGAGACTATGTCTTCACCGGGCTCCAATTTGCCGCCGAGACCGTTGTATTTGCCATAGTGTATATCATCCGCCCTTTTGCTGCGATTCACCAGAAGGACGCTTTGCTTATCCCTGGACATTACATAGCCGAGGGTTCCGAGGATAGGACGATAGGTCATTAACTGCTCCTTTGAGAAGAATCTATTATAATCAAAGCCTTTGATTCCAGGGAGAGCGTTTTTTTGAATATAAAGCCGATTCACTCGCCGTCGAGCTGCATCTTTGTGCTTGTGGCAGCAATAATGTTGTTGGGGTCGCCCGGATTCGCCGTCGATAAGGGCGCCAGGGTGAAGCTAGTCTTGCAAATTACCATAGACCAGCTCCGTGGCGATCAACCTCTATTATTCAAAGAGCGATTCGGCGAGGGCGGCTTCAAGCTATTGTTTGACAAGGGAGCATACTACGCCAATGCTCATTATAGCCATGCCGACACAGAGACGGCCCCCGGTCATGCCACCCTTGCCACCGGTACCGTGCCTGCCAGACATGGTATCACCAACAGTGAATGGTACGACTATGAGAAAGGGCGAGTGGTCTATTCAGTAGAAGATCAAAGCTCTCCTTTAGTAGATCAAAACGCTGTCAGCACCGCAGGCTCCACCTCCAGTGAAAAGGGAAGAAGCCCGGCTCATCTTCTATCCACTACCATCGGTGATGAGATAGTCATATCCTCATTTGGAAAAGCCAGATCTATAGCTGTTTCCGGCAAAGATCGCGGGGCGATTTTACCCGGCGGACATTGCGGTAAGGCTTTCTGGCTCTCCAACGGCAAGTTTGTAAACAGCAAATATTACAATGATTCTTTGCCGGGCTGGGTAGAGGAGTGGAATCGCAATAAGCTGGCGGATACTTATCGCAACAAAGCCTGGACGTTACTTAGAGATAAAGGCTCTTATCTACGAAAAGATATCGACGACCGAAGCTTCGAGGGTTCCTACAAGCATCTGGGGCGTACTTTTCCCAAGTCCTTTGCTTGCAAGGACGACGAAGAATTTTATGAAACACTTTTACACACCCCGGTCAATGACGAACTGGTGCTTTCCTTCGCCGAGCATGCCATAGACAAACTCGCTCTTGGTCAAGGAGAGAGCACCGACTATCTATCGGTCAGTTTCTCTTCTACCGACTATGTCGGTCATGGCTGGGGTATAGGCAGTCTAGAGGCGGAGGATAATCTGCTTCGAGTCGATCGCAATCTTGCTGCACTTTTCTCTTTTGTCGATAAGAAAGTCGGACTGGATAAGGTTTTGATAGTACTGTCCGCCGATCATGGCGTGGCTGAGATCGCCGAAGCGATGCAGGCTTTTTCTATAGATTCTTACAGAATTCCGAGCAAAGAGTTTTGCGCTTCTGTAAATTCGCGTCTGAAAGAGCGCTTCTCGACCGAGCACGATTTGATCAAAGCTTTTGTCTATCCTTACATCTATCTCGACCGCAAGTTCATCGCCGATGGCGGTATCGGTGCCGGTATCGAAGTTGTGCAGGACGCCGCCGCCGAGATTGCCATGCAGTACCCAGGGGTGGCTTATGCCGCCGGGCGATCTAGAATCGCCCGGGGCGAATTGCCCGCCAATACCGGATATTATGCCAGGATTGTGGCCAACTTCCATCCTCGGCGTTCCGGCGATGTCCATGTGGTGCCCAGGCAATATGTCATGTTCGGAAAGAAAAGGACGAATCAGCCCGGTGAACATGGTTCGGTCTGGTCTTATGATACTTATGTACCGGTGGCGTTTTTAAGTGCCGGGGTCAGACCCGGCTATTATCTGCGGTCTATAGACCCCCAGGATATTGCCCCCACCATCGCCGCCTTGCTCGGCATCAAGCCGCCCTCGGCAAGCTCCGGTGAAGTTTTGAAAGAGATTGCCGATTAATTCTTGATGGACTTTGACGGAAGTATTTTTTCGTTCAGGTAGACTGCGGATTTCTCTCAGCGGCGAGAGGCTGGGGCTTACCCCCATGAAGTTCAGGCTTTTGAGCAAGCTCATTCATAACCCGGGAAGGGTATACACCAGAGTCCATGTACATGAGCTCTGCACCGGACCGGAGCAAAGAAGCGTCGATCGGACTATAGACAGCCATATTAAAAATCTTCGCAAGAAAATCGCCCGCTTTTTATCATATAGAGGGCTGCTTGACTCGGTCTATGGTGTGGGCTATCACTTTGAGATCTGAGCGATTTTTCGACGGGTTCATGGTCTGTTCACATACCTTCCTCTAAGCTGAAAACAGTGTTATGACGGAGGTGCTGACCCATGCTGTTTATCGAGACCAAACTAGACGATAGCCGTATCCTTATCAATGTAGACTCTATCGGCTATCTGGAGCCACACAGGAAAGAGACCGGCAAAACCATCGTCTATTTCAAGGGGCAGGTCGGCAATGTCACCTACGCAACCCTTTCGGAGTCCTACGAGGACCTGCTTAGAAAAATTCATGATCCCTGCAAAATGCCCCAACCTGTAGGATAATCTAGGGCTATGGATAAGAGTTCTAGCACCGGTACCGGAAGCAGAGCAGCGCTGGATGCAATCGATCACCTCGCCCTCGAGGTTGACGACATAGAAGCTGCCGTGACCTGGTATCAGGAGCGTTTTCGGTGCCAGGTGCTCTACAGGGACGCCACCTGGGCGATGCTCGAGTTCTCCAACCTCAAATTGGCATTTGTTGTCAAAGAGGAGCATCCGCCCCACCTGGGCATAGTCAGAGACGACGCCGAGCAATTCGGCAAGCTGAAGCAGCACCGCGACGGCAGTCGCTCTTGCTACCTCAACGGACCGGGCGGCAACGTGGTCGAGGTGCTTGCTCCTTATTCCCTTAATCAAGCAGAATGATAGAGACCGAGGTTCTTGTTCTAGGTGCCGGACCGGCCGGGGTGAGTTGCGCCCTGGAATGTCTCGACAACAAATTGGAAGTTCTTGTTCTGGAAAGAGAAAGGGCTCCCGGCGGGCAGCTCAAGCAGATACCCAGCCCCATCAGAAACCTTTGCACGGGCTACCACAATGACGGAGAGTCTCTGGCAGGAGCCCTAGAAGAGGTCGTGCACGCTCTAGTGGCAGACAGGCTTTTAACAGATTGTCCGGTCTCATCGGTAGATCTCAAAAATAGTTTGGTCGTGAGTAATCGGGGCAAGGTCTCTTATCGTGCTCTAGCTATTGCCACCGGCTATAGAGTCAGACTTCTCGAAGTTCCGGGCATAGAAAGGGTCTCAGACCATATTCTTTATAGAAGCGGCATCTATAAAGATGCTTTGCAAGAAAAAGCTGTAGTCGTGGTTGGCGGCGGAGACAGTGCTTTACTTACCGCGCTTGATCTTGGCAGAATCTCCGCTTCGGTGCATTTGATCCATCGCTCCTCTAGTTTCAGGGCGCGACCAGATGTGGTGAAGGCGGTGGAGGAGAGTCCTCGCGTCACCGTCCATACAGATAGTTCAATCCGTGCGTTTCTGGGCGCCGAAGCCCTGACCGGGGTTCTCATAAGCAAAGACGGCGAGGAGTTAGAGATTCCTTGCTCCAAAGTAGTGGTCAAGATAGGCTACGCTCCTAACACTGAGCTTTTTGCCGGACAGCTCGATATGGACCATAGGGATCATATAATCTGTGATCGCTCTGGCGCCACCTCGGTGCCAGGGGTTTATTGTGCAGGTGATATCGTCAGTGGCGGCGTTGACAGAATAGCCTGGGCGATGGGCTCGGGCACCGATGCCGCTTTTGGTATTCGTAAATATCTCGGACATAAGTTTTGAGAACTTTTTCTGTTAATGCTGCTGGTTCATTCTTTGTTCATGTCGCTTCTGTAGTATCAAAAGAGTGAAAGAAAATCTATTGTTAGTCAGGAGTTTTTATATATGGAAATCTCGTTGAGCGAACTGAAAGTACCGGAGCTGAAGAGCCGGCCCAGATCTGTTACCAAAACCGGTTCCGGAGCAAGGGTCGACCAGGATAAATTGCACCGGGCAGGGGCTTTGATTTTGGAGGGAATTGGTGAGAACGTCTTCCGGGAAGGGCTTCGAGAAACCCCGGCTCGCTTCGCCAGGATGTTTCAAGAACTCTGTTACGGAGTGGGAGTCGATGCCGCTTCAGAAATTACCTGTACCTTCAAGGAAGGGGGAGAAGGCCTGGTTGTGGTCAGGGATATAGGCTTCAACAGTCTCTGCGAGCACCATCTTGTTCCATTTATCGGCACCGCTCACATAGCGTATCTGCCCAGGGAAGGTGTGGTCACCGGTTTGTCGAAACTGGCGAGAGTAGTGGAACTCACCTCCCGTCGTCCTCAGGTCCAGGAGCGGATGACAGAAGAGATAGCAGACGCCATAGTGCGGGGGATAGATCCCCTTGGCGTCGCTGTTCTATTGGACGCCGAACATTTCTGCATGTCTATGCGCGGTATCAAAAAGCCCGGTGCCAGAACCTTGACCACAGTTTTCAAAGGAGTTTTGGCGGAAGATAGAGATCAAAGAAAAGAGGCTTTGAGTCTACTCAAAGATTGAGAGCTTCTTCATCGTCTTCCTCGTCATCCACATCGATTATTCTTCCGTCTATGCCCTGACCGACTACCATCGTTTCGCCGTTTTTCTTTTCGAGGGGCAATTCGTCATAGCCGCCATGGTCGAGGATATAATCGCTCAGCAGTCTTGAGTGGGTGGTGATCCAGATTTGTGAGGTTTCCGAAGCACGCGCTATCGCCTTTGCTAAAGGCTCCATCAAATCATCATGGATACTGGTTTCCGGCTCGTTTATAGCAAGTAGCGGTGGTGGATCCAGTGCATGCAGTGCGGTTAATAATGCGATATATTGCAGGGTGCCGTCCGATAACTCCGGCGCCTCCAAGGACCTTGCCATGCCGGGATAGTTGACGGCAAGCTTCAGTCCCTGCCGGCCGGCTTTGATGCTTAGAGTGGTTCCAGGGAAGGCTTCGTCTAAGGCGTTTTCAAAATCCCCCGACTCGTCGGCGGTGACAATAGAGGCGATCGTGGCAGCCAGATTGTTGCCGGTGGCATCCAGGGCGCCACTGAAGACTCCCGGCTGGGGCATGCGCAATGGAGATTCTTTGTCGGTGCGGAAACTTTCGTAGAAACGCCAGCGCAGGACCTCCATCTTAAATTTATGCAGTCCGGAATAACGCAAAGGGTCCCCGAGTCCACCCAGCACCGAAGCATTGGTGGGGACTGTTATGGAATAGTCGCTTCTGACGCCATTGTTATCCACCGCTTCTATGCTGCTTCTTCGTCGGGTCAATAGTTTTTTGAAGGTTCCTTGTCTGGTCTGGAATTCGAGAGATTCGCTTTTGATATCCAGATCGTCGCAAAAAAATGATTCGTCGTATCTCGCCCCCACAGGAATGCGGCCGAAGCTTATTCCATAGCGATAGTTTTCGGTGGTGACCGCCAGTTTTATGCGATTGTTTTTTTTATCTCCCCGGGGACCGGAGAATAGCGCCGAGGCGATACCGTTTTCGGTGGCTATGGCATCAGCCAGTCTTCCCCTTGCCGCTTCCTGCAAGAGTTTGAGAGCCCTGTATAAATTACTTTTGCCCGAGCCGTTCGGTCCGACTATCACCGTTATCGGGCGCATCTTCATATAGATGTGTTTTACAGAGCGGAAGTTTGTCACCTCGAATTCAGTCAGCATCGTCTACCTCTGCTTCGAAGCGATAGCCGCCCAGACCAAGAGTCGGTGCGATGGTGGCACCGTTCTCTCTATCCAGCTCTATTTCGCTATAGCCGCCGAAGTCCATGACATAGTCCGAGAGCAATTTTGAATGGGTGGTGACCCATATTTGAGAATCGGCGGCGGCGTTGACAATAAGGTCGGCCAGCGGTTCCATTAGATCTTCGTGGATGCTCATCTCGGGCTCGTTCAGAACCATGAAGCCGGGTCTTTTCAGAGAATGAAAAGCGGCCAGCAAAAGCAGGTATTGCAACGTGCCTTCCGATAGTTCAGCCAGATCGAGTGGTCTTTTTATACCTGGATATTTCACTTTGAGAGTAAGACCGAGGCGCTCTTGCTCGACATAGATATAGGTCCTGGGAAAGGCTCTTTCAAAGGCTGCCAGAAATTGCTCTTTGTCACCCAGTTCGAATATGGTGGCGACGGTGGCGGCTAGATTGCCTCCATCTTGATTGAGCATTCTGGTCGCCACCGGAAAGTTCGCTTGTCTGGCAGGAGCCTCTTTATCCGTGCGGAAGCGATGATAGAAACGCCAGCCGGCAAGTTCTTCTCTTATTTCAGTGAGGGCAGGATAGCTTTCCGGGTCGATTATTTCGGCAAGGACAGATCTGTTATGCCTCAACAAAGTGGTGTATTCGGAACGGCCTCCTCTGGCAAGCAGACCTTCTGCGGTTTGTCTTCTACGCTGAAATATCTTCTGGGGCGCTTTGCCGCTAAAAGAATGACGGGAGAAGATTTCGCTTTTGATCTCGATGTCTTTAGAGAATAATCCGGGCGAGCGGGATAATTCTGGTGGAATCCCTCCAATAGTCAGCTCATAATTGAGATTCTCAGTACGAATGGCCAGTTTGACCACGGAAGAATCGAATTGTTTTGACGTCGGCCCGCTGAATCTAATCGAGCCAATTCCGCCTTCTTCGGCTACTTTATGAGCGAGGTCTCCTTCGGCGGTGGCGGCGAGCAGCATGAGCGCTCGATAAAGATTGCTTTTGCCGCAGCCATTCGCTCCGACCAGGACCGTGACCCTGTCTAGTTTGAGCCAGAGGTCTTTTATGGAGCGGTAGTTATTTACGGCAAAATAATTGAGCATAGATCAGATCTCTAAATTTCAATCTTCATCATCTTCATCGTCACAGAAGTCTTCCATAAGGTCTCCTTCTTCGACTTCGTTCTCATCGCCCTCGTAATCTTTTTGATCCTCTAATCTAACTGCGGGGACGATGGTGTCACCATCTTCTTTGGCCAGTTCGAAAAGTCTGCAATTAGATTCTTTTTTCAAGACCGAGGCAAGCTCTTGAGAGTGGGTGGTGAGGAAGACCTGACTCTTTCTAGATGCTTCTTTTATCAACTCAGCAAGAGACGGAATGAGATCTTGATGAATACTGGTCTCCGGTTCGTTCAGTACCATAAACGGTGCCGGTCGAGGAGAGAGCAGGGCGGTCACCAGAAGAAGGTATTGCAGAGTACCGTCCGAGAGTTCTCGGGCACTTAACTTACGATACAGTCCGGGGCTGACCATGGCGATATCGAGAACACCATCCTCTTCGTCCAGGTCAATCTCGGCGCCTGGAAAGGCCAGATCTATCAAACTATCGAAGCGTTCTCTGTCTCCGACAGCCCAGATGGTGGCGATGGCAGAGGTGAGGTCATGACCGTTATCGCTCAAGACTGTGGTCATGGTCGCTTTTTGCGGCTTGCGAATCGGCGAATCCAGATCGGTTCTGAAATCATCATAGAAACGCCAGCTCAAGAAGTCCTGGCGCAGTTTAAAAAGCTCTGGAAACTTCTGAGGCTCTCTGAGAGCCGAGAGCACCGATTCGCCGCTTTCAAGAGGCAGGGCATAGGGAATACTTCGACCTTCCATGTTTCTGGCGATTACGGCAGCGCGTTTTCTCTTCAGAAGGGGAATCGCCTTGCCCCGGTCCATAAATTCGACCTGTTCGAATTTGATATCCGGGTCCTGTTTGAAATATTCAAGACCTCGTCCATGCCTACCATCGCTGCTTCGTTCACTGACGGGCATTACCCCGAATCGCATAGAGTAGGACATGGCTCCTGTACGCAGACCGATTTTGATTTTGCCGGTCTCGTCTTCGGTTCTTTCTCCTGCCCAGAAGATGGAGTCCATGCCGCCTTCGGCCACGATAGAGCGGGCGAACTCTCCTGCGGCGGCTGCTTTTAAAAGCCTGAGGGCGTTATAGATATTGCTTTTGCCAGAACCGTTCGGTCCGACACAGACTGTGATAGGACCAGGATGGATGGTGAAATTTCTCAGCGAGCGGTAGCCGCTTATGTTTATCTCTTTGATTCTCATGGCAAGCCGAAGATACAGAACCTTCTATCTTCGGCTTATTTTAACCGCTTTGGAAGCTCAGGCTTTGAGAGCCGGTTCCTTTACATCTCCCTGGGTGATAATGCCGCCGCTCAGGTTATAGGCGTCCAAGCCTTTTATGCGAAGCATTCTCGTGGCGTAATAGCCACGCTGGCCGACCCGGCAATAGACCAGAATCGGTCTGTCTTCAGGCAATTCGTCCAGTCTGTCTCTGAGATCATGCAGAGGAATATTGACCGCGTTGTCAATATGGCCGCTTTCAAATTCGGAGGGATTCCTGACATCGAGGAAGTAGCTCTTACTAGAATCCGTCAGTTGGAAGTTGTTCCAGTGGGCAAGCGGTGCATAGCCCCGCAGTTGATTGGCTGCGATCATGCCGGCTATATTGACCGGATCTTTGGCGGCTCCATACTGCGGCGCATAGCAGAGCTCGGCTTCTTCGAGATCAAATACGGTGCCACCCAGTTGTAATGCCATGGATATAACATCCATGCGTTTGTCTATGCCTTCTTCACCGATAGCCTGGGCTCCAAGCAGCTTACCGTCTTCTTTTGCATAGAGCACTTTCAGATGCACCGGTTTGGCGTTGGGATAGTAGCCCACGTGGTGTCCGGGATGGAGATAGACTTTCTCGTATTTGATATTTGCTTTTTTCAGACTCTTCTCATTTACTCCGGTGGCTGCCGCCGTCAGGCCTAAGATGCCGCAGACCGCTGTTGCCTGGGTGCCCCGGTATCTTCTTTTCTGCCCGAAAATGTTGTCGGCGGCGATTCTGCCCTGCCTGTTGGCCGGTCCTGCTAGTGCCACCACCTGTTTTTCTCCGGTGACGAAATTGGCGTTTTCTGTGACATCACCCACCGCCCATATATGAGGATCACTGGTGTTCATATATGGTGTTACAACGATACCGCCGGTGGCGCCCACTTCCAGCCCGGCTTCTTTTGCCAGGGCGCTGTTCGGACGTACACCCACGCCAAGGATAATAAGATCCGCTTCCAGGGCTTTGCCCGAATCAGTGTGGACAATTAGTTTTTTATCCTCTTCGCCGCTGGAGAATCCTGTTACCCCTTCGCCTAGATAAAGCTCCACACCATGGCTCTTCAAGCGCTTTTCTATCTCGGAGGTCATCTCCGGATCAAGAGGGGTGAGGATCTGATCGCCTTTATCTATGATACTTACATCGATGTCTTTGTTTATCAAATTCTCGGTTATTTCAAGACCGATAAAACCGCCGCCTATCACCACAGCTTGCTTCACCGAATATTCACTGAGCCAGCTTCGGATCATGCGGCTCTCCGGAATCGTTCTGACTGTAAATATGCCTGGCAGATCGATGCCCGGCACCGGCGGACGTATGGCACTGGCGCCGGTGGCAAGCACCAGATCATCATAGCGCTCTTCATACTCTTTTCCGCTGTCGCGCTCTCTTACTTTTATCGTCTGAGTCTGCCTGTCTATGGACAGCACTTCGTTCCGCAGTCTGACCTCTATATTGAAACGCTGGCGGAATAATTCTGGTGTTGCTACGAGAAGGTTTTTCTCGTTTTCAATCACGTCACCTACAAAATAGGGCAGTCCACAGTTGGCGAAAGAGACGAAAGAGCCTCGCTCGAAGACAATAATCTCCACATCTTCGTTCATGCGTCTTGCCCGGGCCGCACAGGAGGCGCCACCAGCCACTCCGCCAACTATCAACAATCGCTCTTTCTTATTTTCCATGGCCGAATCCCCTATCTTTTTTGAACTTCTTGTTGGAATATTATACAACTATATCGTTAAACGGTTGAATAGTGGTCTCAGTCGTAGCAAATTTTAAGAATTCCGGACGGGATGAAACCGCCCGAATCTCTGAAAACTACGCCCCAGGCTTTATCACAAGTTGATCACATTTATGATCTAGGCTTAAGATATGAGCAGCCCTTTAGTAAAACAGATCGTTGCCTGCATCACCGATGAGCGTTCTGCCTGGAAAGTTCTCCAGGAAGCGACTATGCTTGCCGGAGAGCAGTGTGTCGGCTTGCGCCTGATTATCTGCCAGGGCATTCTCGGCAAAGAGAGTGGACCCGAGGCTGCCAGATCTTTCATAGATAAAATCCGTCATGCAGCAGAGCACAGCTGTAGAGAGTTCGGGGTCAATGTGATAATAGAAACTCTCGATTGCGGTGCTCGGGAAGCTGCCCGAGTGAAGAAGATCATCGAAGAGTCCGGCATAGAGCTTCTGGTATTGACCGACTCCCTGCCGAACAACCGTTTCGCTCGACTGCTTACAAGAAAAGCCGAAGAGATAGCCCGGGGTTGCAACTGTTCGGTGCTCCTGGTTCGTTAAAGCAATCTTCCTTTTTTGTTGTAGTTCCTGCTTTGTTGTGAAACTGTGATCGTTTCAGGAAATAATTTTGGCTTGTGATTAAACGATCACATCATCATCACATGACATTGCTAAGTTAGTAATGTGGATGTTCCCTTATTCACAGTATGAGATAAGCGCGAAAACCAGAAGTTTTACAGTCCCGGACAGAGTTGTGCCCGATAGATTTTCTATCGGTGCAACTTGAATTGGCGAGTTTTAGCAAAGAAATGGAGATCAGGTCGATGGAGTCAGAGCACGAGATCAAAAACGAGAATCGGCACGAAGAAGCTCCTGAGAATGGCTTGAAAGGCTTGAAGCACTGGCGTCAGGATATGTTCGCCGGATTCATCATCGCTCTGGTATCGGTTCCGCTCTCTCTGGGTATCGCCCTCGCCTCCGGGGCGCCTCCGATATGTGGTATCACTTCTGAAATCATCGCCGGACTCATCTTTCCTCTACTAGGTGGTGCTTATGTGACGGTCAGTGGACCGGCTGCCGGACTGGCACCGGTCCTTTTCTCTTCTATCACCGCTCTTGGTCACGGCAATATGGAGGTCGGCTACCGTCTGGTACTGGGTGTAATTATGTTCGCCGGTCTTACCCAGCTTGTGCTCACCTACTTCAAAGCGGCGAAGTTCAGCTATCTTTTTCCTAAATCGGCCATTCATGGAATGCTCGCTGCCATAGGTCTATTGATAATCGCCAAGCAGATTCCAAATTTTATCGGGCACAAGTATCATGCTCACGAATTTTTCAGCATCATCTTCGAGACACCTTCTCATATACTGCACCTAAATCCATATGTTCTGGCAACATCATCCATATGTCTTGCCTTGCTTTTCATACTTCCCAAAGTCAGAATTCCTCTGGTTAGACACGTACCTCCGCATCTCATCGTCGTTCTGGTCGGTATTGTTCTGGGCCAACTCTTCCATCTCTCGCCCTCTTGTCTGGTAGAGATTCCGGCCAATCCATTGGATCACGGTCTGGTCTTTCCTGATTTCAGCGGTCTGTTCAGAGATATGACCCTGGTACCCACTATTGTTCTCAGTGTGCTCGCCCTCACCTTTGTCGATGGCTGCGAGTCGCTTGCCACCATCCATGCAGTCGATCAAATCGATCCTTATAAACGCAAATCAGACCCCCATCGCACTTTGTTTGCCATGGGCGTATCCAATATATGTTCCAGTCTAATCGGCGGTCTTACCATTATCCCGGGCATTATCAAAAGCACCACCTGTATTGTCGCCGGTGGAAGAACCGCCTGGGCTAATTTCTATAATGCTGTCTTTCTAATCACGTTTCTACTCTTGTTCAATAACCTCATCTCACTGATACCTATTGCGGCACTCTCGGCGGTGCTGGTTCATATCGGCTATAAGCTGGCAGGACCTCATAAGTGGCAGCAGATAGCAGCATTCGGCATGGAACAGATGGCAGTTTTTGCCACCACTGTGCTGGTTACAGTCTGCTCCGACCTGCTTCTCGGTATCGCCAGCGGTATCCTGGTCAAAGTCGGTATTCTGCTTTTCTATGCCCTCAAGTGCGATTGTAGAAGGAGCCATGATCCTGGCCAGTTATTCAGGAATTCGCTTGATTGCCTGGTCGCTCTCTTCAAGAGTCCGGTTGCTGCGGTGAGCGATGACGGAGAAGCCGGTGAGGTTATTTTCGACGGACCGATAACCTGTTTCAACAACCTCAATGTTCGTGCCACTATAGACCCGCTTCTCAAGAGCTGTAAGACCCTCAAACTGGTGCTCAGTCCCGAGGTAGGTATCGTCGATCACAGCAGCACCTCTTATTTGATGCTGCTGGAGAAAGACTCCGGGGTCAATGGCCTGGCGAAAGTCAGTGTAGAGGGTCTAGAGCAGCTTTGCTGCCGCACCAGTGATTCTCAATCGCTGCACTATCGGGTCAGCACAGCAATCTAGCTAATCCGCTGAAATACAGTGACAGTCGGGGTGATCACAACCCGATCACAATTCGATCACATGTATCTGTTAATCTTTCTTTAGCGGCGGATTGAAGTTAAACGCAGATCTTGAAATCATTCAGTCATCACTCCGAGGCCTGGCAGGACCAATTAGCACTCGGTGGAATGCCGTTGTCAAGTCAGTGTTTCGCTCCGGGGAAGTTTCGGTTATAGATAAATATGACTCATATCAACTGGTCTTTTATTTTTCCGAACGCCATCCTTCTTTTAGCCTATATTTCGATAGTCCTGGAGAGAATTCCGAAGGTTGCCACCGCTTTGCTCGGTGCCTCTATTCTGATTGTCAGTCACTGCATCACTCAACAACAGGCTATCTCCTCTATCGATTTCAACGTGATATTCCTGCTTGTGGGCATGATGATCATTGTCAATGTTCTAGGACACAGCGGCGGACTAAACGCCCTTGCCATCTTTGTCGCCCGTACTTTAAAAGGCGACAAGATCAAGCTGCTTTTGATTTTTTCGCTAATGACCGCGCTCTTGTCTGCGATCTTCGACAATGTCACCACAGTGCTTCTCTTAGGTAGCGTTACCTGTGTAATCGCCCAACACCTCAAGGTGAGCCCGGTTCCTTTTTTGATCTCCGAGACCATCTGCTCCAATATTGGTGGCACCGCCACCCTCATAGGCGACCCGCCCAATATCATGATCGGCTCAGCTGCCAAGCTCAGTTTCAATGATTTCGTCATCAACCTGGCGCCGGTGGTTTTGATGATCCTGCCGGTCACCCTGCTTACACTATTTCTGATTTATAGAAAACAGCTCACCGGCAGTCAGGTCTCTGTCGAGGAGCTCTCGGACCTCTCCGCCCGGGAAGCAATCGCCGACATGCGGCTTTTGATAGTCTCGTTAATCACCACCCTTCTGGTGATAACCGGTTTTGCCTTGCACGGCATTCTCAATCTCGAAGCCGGCACCATCGCCCTGGCCGGAGCGGCTTTTCTATTGATCTTCGAGAATCGCAAGAGTATCTGGAGCGATGTGGAATGGACTACGATTTTCTTTTTCATCGGTCTATTCATTATGGTTGGTGCGGTGGAACATTCCGGTGCTATTGAAATGCTCGCCCATGAATTCATCAAATGGACCGGTGATAATGTTCATTTCATGCCCCTCGCCATTCTCTGGATTTCGGGCATTCTCTCGGCCATAATCGATAATATTCCTTATACTGCCACCATGATACCGCTGGTGAGGACGGTACAGGAACATACTGTGTCCAGCGATGCACTCTGGTGGGCTCTTGCCCTGGGGGCCTGCCTGGGCGGTAACGGCTCGCTTATCGGTGCCACCGCCAATGTCGTGGTGGCAGATATGGCCCAATCTCGAGGTATGCCCCTCAGTTTCATGGAGTTTACTCTAGTGGGCGGTTTTGTAATGCTCGAGTCCCTGGTTATTGCATCGTTCTATCTATGGTTTCGTTACCTGACATAGATAGCCGGATTTTGTCAGGGCTTGAGCCTGTAGCCTACTCTGGCGATGTTCTCGATAATCGAATCGGAGAGTTCGGCTCCGCCATCCACACATTTGCGGATTCTTCGGATGGCGGCGCGTAAGCCTTCTGCTGATGCATCCGAATCGGCGTGCCAGACTCTTGACAAAAGCGTGTCGGCAGAGAAGACCTGATCTTGATTACGCATTAAAAACTCTAATAGAGCAAAATCCCGGGGCAGAAGATGAACCTCTTTACCCTCTTTGGTAAGTCTGTGTTTAACAGGATCGAGCACCAGGTCCCTTGCTCTGAGGACATTTTCCACTGCGGCACCGGGGCGTCTTAGAAGGGCGCGAATTCTCGCCACCAGCTCTCGCAAATCGAAAGGCTTGGTCAGATAATCATCGGCACCGGTATCGAGACCGGTCTCTTTATCTGTGATCTCGCTCTTTCCGGTCAGCATCAAAACCGGGGTTCTGCCACCTCTGTTTCTGAAAGTGCGCAGGACCTCTATGCCCTTCATTGAAGGCAGTTCCCAGTCGAGAATCACCACATCGAACTCGGTGCAGTTAAGCAGGTCGACAGCCAGGGCACCGTCTGTGGCATGTTCCACTGTATGCCTTTCATTATTCAGCCCTGCAATTAAGGTAAGGGCAAAGTCTTCATCGTCTTCCACCAAAAGGATTTTAGCCATTTGCCTCTTGCTCTTGATAATAGCCGCGGCTTGCAAAATGCAGGGTCCCAGACAAGAATATAACCTGATGAAATGATTTTGCAAGGCACCGGGGAGAATTCGGGATATTGCGACTGCCGCTCACAGCTCAAGTACTTATTCTGGTGGTGACGCCGCTCCTCTTTCAGTTGGGCTCTTTGATCTGGCTGAGCGTCTTACAAGAAGAGGCAGAGACCGAGTTGAAGCGGGCCACCCGGGCAAATAAAATATCCGAGGTCGTGACCCGGCTATCCAACGATGTTTTCTACGCGGCTATGTACTATGGCTCAGAAGAGCGCGATTTTCGTATGCCTGACTCTTCGGTGCTCACCGATTTGACCGAGAAGCTCAAGAGCCATTATCGAGAGCTCAATAGCCTGACTCGCGATAATCCGGAGCAACATGCCCTGGTTGTCGAAGCCGAACAAGCCGGGCAAGAGACCATGAAGCTTTTGTCTCAGATAGATGTTTCTCTGAAACGATCTGAAGAAGGGGAGCATTATATGAGAAAGGCACTCTGGAAGCGTCTGCACAACTCGTCTCGTAATCTTCTTAGTGCGGAGCTTCTCAGTATGGCAAGACAAGAGAAGCGCTATGCCGACGAGAGTCCGGAGGTCCAGGCGACTCTACGCCAGAACATGCAGCTGGCGATGCTGCTTGCCGGCGGTGCCAATCTGGTTATCGCCCTTTTCGCGGCGACCTATCTGACCCAGTCTATAACCGGCAAAATCCGACGCTTGAACGAAAACACCTATAGACTGGCGAGCAATCTGCCTCTTCATCCGGCTTTGCCCGGCGATGATGAACTGGCCCGGTTGGACAGGGTATTTCATGATATGGCAAGAGACCTGAAAGAAGCCCGGCGCAAAGAGCGCGCTTTAATAGATAATGCCAGGGATTTGATCTGTTCCATAAATGAAGCCGGAAAAATAAGTGCAATCAATCCATATATAGAAGAATTGTGCGGCTATGGTCGAGACGAACTTCTGATGACGGCGGCGGTGGATCTGGTGGAACCTTCTTCTATGGCGGCGTTTCTGAATCAGCTCGATGCCATCAAAGAAGGGCGGCAAGACAGACGCTTCGAGACCCGGCTCAAACACGCCGACGGCAGAATCCTTGATGTGGTGGCATCGGCGCACTATGCGGCCGAAGATCAATCTATCTTTCTGGTAGTGCATGATATCACCGAGAGAAAAGAGGCCGAGAGATTAAGGCAAGAGGTGGTAGCCATGATCACCCACGATTTGAGGACGCCTCTGAATACGGTCAGCAATATATTTGAATTTCTAGAATCTGGAACGCTCGGCGAACTTTCTGAGAAAGGAGCCCAATTCGTCAAATCAGGTATCCGCAACCTGGGCAGGATGACAAGCCTGGTCAATGATCTGCTCGATATAGAAAAATTTCGAGCCGGCTCTATGGAGCTTGCTAAAGTAGAGTTCGATCTTTATGAGAGTCTCAACGCCTGTCGTGATCTTCATCTTTCTATTCTTGAAGAAGAGAGAATCGAGGTGAGTATAGAAAAGACCGAGCGCAAGATCCTTGCCGATAGAGAGAAATTCGAGCGCCTGCTGGGCAATCTGCTTGCCAACGCCATAAAGTTTTCTGAGAGCGGTGGAAAGATAGAGATATTAGTAGAAGAAGATGATGCCTCCGCTTTGACTATTACCGTGGCGGACAACGGACCCGGGATTGCCGAGGACCTTATAGAGAGGGTTTTCGACCGTTTCTTTCAGGCGGGTACTACAAGCGTTCGCAAAACTGTCGGCTCCGGGCTGGGCCTGGCTATTGCCCGAAGCATAGCCGACGCTCACGGCTTCTCTTTATGGGTGGAGAGCCCACCGGGGCAAGGCTGTCGCTTTAAGCTCCGGATAGCATAGATCGCCAGTCACAAATCGAACACAAATCAGTCACCACTCGAATACAACCCGGTTGTAAATTGAAAGCATGGAAGGGACGAGAACGCTGCTCCCACCGCCATCCCCCGTTTCTATGATAAGAGGATAGTTCCATGTCAACCAAAGCTCAAGGAAATCATCTAGAGTCTCAAAAGGTTATAGAGGGTCAAGTTGATAAAGGTGAGACCAATCTCTCCGGCAAGATCTGGCTGGATGATATGAAACCTCTGGGGAAAGAGGCGGGGAAACATCTTTCCGGTGAATCTAAAGATCTGAAAGTGCTCGAGTTCGAGGATATCTATAAAAAAACCGAGAAGAAATCCGGTGTATCCGATGCGGAAGCTAGAAAGATAATCGAGGCGAAGAAACTGGCTGAAGCTAAAGATACGGATAAAGATAAAGACCCAGGTAAAAAGGAGCTTGACCCAGAGCTGAAAGAAGCGATTTTGAAAAAGCTCGAAGCGATTAAAGAGAGGAAGCTTGCCGCTCTCAAAGAGTGGAAAGAGAACCCCGAAGAGACGCATAGTAAGCCCTCTAAATATCCAAAAGCAAGTTGAAGACAAAGAATTCCGGGAAGCCAGTGACCTCCTTGCCAAATTGATCTTTCCCGTGACCTCAGAAAAACCTGCTCCCCTTCTCCGCCGCTTGGGGAGCAGGTAATCTGAGACCTGGCTGGCGCAATATCAATAAGACAAAGTTTTTTTTCCAAGCAGAACAAACAATAGGGGGAATTACTCCGGTGCGCGAGCGCCGGAGTAATTCATTTTTCGAAGCGGGATCTTTACCCTGGGGATAGATCTCTTCATAAACCGCCGGTGATACCGAGAAGTAAACGCCTTTCTCTTAAATCTAGTAAAATCTTTCTATTCCTGGGAGATGATAGCAGCCTTATGGCTAATTCTGAATCAGAAGAGCTGTTTGCAGACCGCTACCGAGTAGTGGAGTTGCTTGGTGAAGGCGGCATGGGCAGGGTTCTCAAGTGTCATGATCGGGAACTCGATCGATATGTGGCTATCAAGGTTCTCTCTAGCAGGACGAAGGTGGATGCGATCAAGCGCTTCCAGAAAGAGGCCGTGGCCACGGCCAGGCTCAGACATCCTAATGTGGTCGAAGTCTATGATTTCGGAGAGACCGATGGTTTGTTCTATCTGGTCATGGATTATCTGGAAGGAGAGAGCCTGGATCGCTATCTTGCCCGGGTGGGGGCCCTTTCTTTGGAAGAGACCCGGGAGATAGGCCTGGCTATTTGTGATGGTCTTGGTCATGCACATGAACAGGGCATTATTCATCGGGATCTGAAACCTTCTAATGTGCTTGTTTCGACTGACGAGCAAGGTGAGTCGCGAGTCAAGATAGTCGATTTCGGTATAGCCAAAGAGCTGGATGGTGCCTCTACCATGACCGGCTCCGATCTTATTCTTGGCACTCCTGCCTATATCTCGCCGGAGGCGGTTCGGGGAGGAGAGCTTTCACCGGCAAGCGATATCTATAGCCTCGGTTGCATTCTCTATGAGTGCCTGACCGGAGACAAGCCTGTTCTTGGTGATTCGGCCATGGCTACGATGATGCTCAAGCTGGAGGTCGATCCGCCCTCCCTTCGGGACCGTTTTGAAGGAGAGTTTGGGGTGCTTGCAGATCGGCTCATAAGTAAATGTCTGGCTCGCGATCCAGAGAAGCGCTATTGCAGCGCCGGGGAGCTCGCCTTTGCTCTGGACGCACTCGAGACCGATACTTCGGTAGAGACTGATCCGGTTCTTCCGGAAGCCGCCGGGGAAAAATTCGGATTCAAATTTGAATTTAATCCTTTCGTTATTGCCTTGCTTTCGATCTCGGCATTGCTCAGTATTTTTTTTCTGTCTTCTGATCTTTAAGCAAAAGCCCGCGGAGAGAAACATAGTCAAATTAGTGACTCCGGCAAGAATGAGCACTGAAGAGTCCAGGATTCTTGATTCGGAAGATCATAACTTCAATCTTTCCGAAAGTGGCTGGGTAAAAGTCAATAGTGATTTCAACGATGCCGATCTGGAAAAAGCCGCATTGCTTTATCCTGAACAGAGCGTGTGGGAGTTGAAAGAGGCTAAGTTGAAGGGCTCCGGTCTGAAACATCTGCTTTCCGTCAAGGTAAGAGTGCTTGACCTGAGCCGTAACACGCTCAGACCGGAAGCGCTAGATCTGGTGGCACGGATGCCGGGTCTGGAGAAGTTGATTCTAATAGGTTGCTCCGGAATACGCGACGGAGATTTGAGCAGATTGAAACCTTTGAAGAGATTGATTTTCTTGAGTGTATCCGGTCCAGGTATTACAAAGGGGGCCTGCAAAGAGATCTCCGGGCTCGACAACCTGCAGGGTGTCAGCTTGCGGGATCTTCATCTTGGTGCAAAAGAGCTTCGTTATCTCGAAAAACTTCCACATCTTGTCTCTCTTGGATTTAGTGACTGCCATTTTGATAAGGGAGCCGCCGAACTTATCGCAGGCATGTCGAATCTGAACAGATTGAAGCTCTCGAGAACAGGATTCGATCTGACTGTGGCCGAGGCGATTTCGAAGTCCCGCTCGATAGAGAACCTTGACGTCTCGCATCTCGAGGCTCCACCTGAAGCTTTCTTGCTCCTGGGTTCGATGCCTTTGAAGACTTTGAATCTCGGTGATACCGGAATTGATGACGCCACCAGAGTCGCCCTCCGGAGAAAGTTGCCCGATTGCAAGATTTACTATTAGAAAGAGAAGCAAAGCGCTTGCTTCCTTTCTCTAATAAATCCATTAGTTGTCCTCCTTTTGTCTACGGATTTCATAGCGCAGACTGAAGAGGCGCAGAAATCAATCTACGCGCAGGGAGCCTCATGGGCGGCTCTTTGCCGGGCTTCTCTTCGGAGTCGCCTGGAGTATTTCCTGGCGAATCGGTAGCTGAATATCCCAGTTAGAAAAAGATAAAAGGTAAGCATAGTTTGATTATGACCTTACACAGATTAAGGCTCGATTAACAGATTGCGCCTCTTCATCTCTGCCAGAAGAAATTCTTCGAATTCCTTGAATCCTTGAAGAATAATGGATATCCATATGGACTTTCCTTCCCTTGGCAGAAGTCTCAGGCAATTCGCCCAGCCGACATACTCGACCCGGAGCATGTCTTCCCAGTTGAAGCTGATCTCCCTTCCGAGCCAGTCAGGACCTTTAACCGAATGCTGGTTATAGACTACTTTGCTGTAGAACATAAATATGGTGGTCCACAGGGCTAGCAGTGCGGCAATCAGGAAGAAGGCCGTTACAAGAGGAAGTACCGCCCTGTCTGTTCTGCCGGGAAATATATTGGCCAGCATCGTTACGCCGATTAAAAGAGCGGTAATTAGCGACATAGTCACTTTCGAGGCGATGGTAAAAGTAAGGCATTTGCCGTCTTCGACGGTTACGCTTTGTTTATTGGCGCCGGACATTACTCTTATCACGATCGGAACAAGAAAAGCAGTGAGCATAAGTATCAGGATCTCTTTCATTCTTCAATCTCCAGGTCGGGGAATTTCTCTCTGGCTCGTCCGACAAGCGTTTTTTGCATCTGCAATGTCAGAGGCAAGCAGATCAGAAATGTCGTGGTGCCAAGTACAAAGGCCGCCTTCAACTTTGCTTCGAAGTTGTCTATGGGAAGAAGATTTCTATAGAATTCGGAGACTATCATGAAGCTGAAGAATGGACCGATGAAAGAGCTCAGGGAGAGCACCAGGCGCAGTACCGAACTATTAAAAACCCCCGACGCTAATTTAGAGCGTTCCAGAGGGGCTTCTTTTTTAATAAAGAGAATACTGTAGATAACCGAGGCGATTACGCTGCCGCCTATAAAAAGGGAGGAGACTATCCAGAAAACCAGGACGAAAACGGCTTCTTCGCCGGCCGTACCTGACCAGTTGAGCATAAGCAGCTTCGGAAAGACTAGATGGAGGCACAGCAGACATGATAGGACCTGAACCAGGGCGAATAGTTGCTTGTAAAGTGGTTTCATCGAGGTTTCTTCTTCTCTTTCTGATTCCTTGATTTTATCTGGAAAGTCAGAAGCCCTACATATATGTACTGAATTTCGACTGGAAATGCTTACGGTTGCTTCCTTCGGATGAAACCACTTTCGATACTGAGTCTGGTTTCGCGGACGGCCCCGGCCACCCTGCCTGAAGTCCCTTGCTCTGGGGGATACGGAACCTGTGGCGTTTCGCTCCGGGTGTGCAAAATTTAAGTAACCAAATCGCCGGATTGGCTGTATAAACTCGTTGATAATCTTCGCCGACGGCCGGAGTGCCGAGGAGACCAGCCAGCAATGCAACCCCATACTGGTACCGCTTCAGGTACCAATTTCGACAGGGAGGAAATCAGCCCTGTCTCTTCCGTGGACTTTTCCCGGAGTGATGACTCCGAGCCTCCCGGGGGGTGTTGTTCGGACAACGCCGTTTCTGTTGCGGTCCAAGTATCGGAGCCGGGCTCGATAAGTTTCTTGCCTTCCTCCAACCTTCTGGATATTTTACAGAAGAAGCTTTCCCTGGAAGATTCCGAGTCCGCTTCGTCCGGATCTACTTTGAACCATGACTTCCCGGTGAGCCTCAGAGCGCTCTCGTTCATAAAGCGCTACTATCCTGGAGTCAGCGTCGACGAGTGGAATGACTGGCACTGGCAGGTGCGCAACCGCGTTCGCTCGGCTGAGCAGCTGAGCCGATTCATCGAGTTGACTTCTGACGAATACCGCTCGGTGGAGATGCGCACCGCCAATTTGCCGATTGCGATAACACCTCATTATCTCTCTCTTTTGAGCCGGGATAATCCCGAGCAGCCGCTGCGCAAGACCCATATCCCCGTGGGGGGAGAATTCGAGCGGACTCCGGGGGAAGACCCTGATCCTCTTGGTGAGGAACACGACAAGGCTGCGCCCGGGCTGGTGCATCGTTATCCTGATCGGGTGCTCTTTTTGACCACCGGTTTCTGTTCCACCTACTGTCGTTATTGCACTCGCTCCAGAATGGTGGGAGAGACCAACGGGCAGTATAGTTTCTCGAAGGACGACTGGCAGAAAGCCGCTCAATATATCGAAGCCCATCCGGAAATTCGCGACTGTCTTCTCTCCGGCGGCGACCCGCTCAGCATAGGCGACGGCAAATTAGAATGGCTCTTGAACCGGCTACGTTCCATCAAACATTTGGAGTTCATTCGAATAGGGACCAAGATACCGGTGGTGATGCCCCAACGCATCACCCGGGAACTATGTTCTATTTTGAAGCGCTTCCATCCTCTCTGGATGAGTATCCATTTTACCCATCCCGAGGAACTTACCGAAGAGACCGTCGAGGCCTGCACCCGGCTTGCCGATGCCGGCATTCCCCTGGGCAGTCAGACGGTCTTGCTCAAGGGTATCAACGACGAAGTCCCGGTTCTCAAAAGTCTTTTCCACGGTCTTTTGCGCACCAGGGTCAAGCCCTACTATCTCTATCAATGTGATCCGGTGTCGGGCTCTGCCCACTTCCGTACCCCGGTGGAGAAAGGACTCGAGATCATCAGGCAACTGCGTGGTCATACCACCGGCTACGCGATACCACAACTGGTGATAGACGCACCCGGAGGAGGCGGCAAGATTCCCATCGCTCCCGATTATATTGTCGGCCGAGATGGCGACGACCTGCTGCTCACCAATTTCGAGGGAGGAGTGTTTCGTTATCCAGATCCAGGCGGTCGGGTCGGATCTACTCAACAGTTTTTGACCAGCATGGGCGCTGACTATGTACCGCATTCAGGAATTTATCTGCCATGAAGAATTTAATCACCGTCGGATTCACCTATGACCTCAGGGACGACTATGTCGGTCTGGGTCTTTCGGAAGAAGAGCTGGGCGAGTTCGACCGTCTCGATACGATCATAGCCCTGGAGGAAGCCCTTGAGAAGAACGGTTATGTTGTAGAGCGAATCGGTAATATCAAGGCCCTGGTCAAAGCCCTCGCTTCCGGCAAGAGCTGGGACATAGTCTTCAATGTCTGTGAGGGCCTGGCAGGTATCGGCAGAGAAGCCCAGGTTCCCGCCCTTCTAGAAGCTTATGGAATCCCTGTGGTTTTCTCTCCTTCGGAAGTGATGGTGGTCACCATGGACAAGGCGCTGGCCAAGCAGGTGGTGAGAGAGCATGGTATCGCCACGGTGCCTTACAAGGTAATACGCAAGGCCTCGGATCTGGAGAGTTTCGATTTCGAGGCGATGCCCTGGCCGCTTTTCGCCAAACCGCTGGCCGAAGGTACAGGAAAAGGCATTCACTCCGCTTCGGTGATTCATGACAAAGAACAGCTCGAGCGAGTCTGTATCGATATTATCGAGCGCTTCAAGCAACCTGCTCTGGTCGAGACCTATTTACCCGGACGCGAGCTTACGGTAGGTATCGTCGGCAACGGTGACGACGCCACCGTAATTGGAGTGCTCGAGGCAATCATTCTAGATGGTGCCGAAGCCGGTGGACAGTCTTTTTATAATAAAGAGAACTGTGAAGAGGTCATCGAGTATCGTCTTGTCGATGATCAGGTGGCGGCTAGAGCGGCAAGCACGGCGCTTTCCAGCTGGCGGGCGCTGGGTTGTCTCGATGCCGGACGGGTTGACCTTCGCTGTGACGCCTATGGCGAGCCCAACTTTCTTGAAGTCAATCCCCTTGCCGGTCTTCATCCGAGCCATTCGGATTTACCGATTTTAGCTGCTTTGAACGGTATCGATCATGTCTCTTTGATAGGCAAGATTATGGAAGCGGCCTTATTGCGTTACGATATGAAAGCGCCCGAGGGAGTCTCCGTCTATGCGGATAGCTGTTCTCTATAGCGGTCAGGGCAGCCCCGATCTGCTTGAAGAGGCCGATACGGTTTTGCAGATGGAAGAGGTGGTCTCGACCCTGGAGCAAATGGATCATTCTGTAAAGCCTCTTGCCTATGGCGAGGCCAGAGAGACTCTTGCGTCCGAGAGAGAGAATTTCGACCTTGTCTTCAATCTGGTGGAGACAATTGACGGAAGCGATGCCCGCATATACGAGGCGGCGGAATTTTTCGAGCAGCTTAATCTTCCCTATACCGGATGTGGTGCTGGATCTCTACGCAAGCTCGCCAGCAAGACCGGACAGAAAGTGATTATGAGAGAGCACCATCTGCCCACACCAGATTTTATCGGAGTGGACGGTGTCGAATATTTAAGCGAAGCTGATTCTATTAAATTCATCGTCAAGTCCGATACCGAGCATGCTTCGGTCGGTCTTGATAGCTCCTGTCTGGTAGATGGAATTAGCCAGGCGAAGAGTTTAATCGCGGTGAAGGCGGCTGAATATGGCGGTTTATGGCTGGCCGAGAAGTTTATAGACGGCAGAGAGTTTAATATATCCGTTATGGGAAGAGCGGGCGAGCCCACCCGGGTGCTGCCGCCGGCAGAGATGCTGTTTGTCGATTATCCGGATCACTTACCCAAGATAGTCGATTATAAAGCCAAGTGGGAACAGGAGAGCTTCGCCTATAATGCCACCGTCAGATCATTTTCCTATCCCGATAGTGATAGAGAGTTATTGAGCACCCTTTGTGATCTTTCGAGAAGGGCTTTTGAACTGTTCGAGCTTTCTGGAGCGGCAAGAGTGGACTTCCGGGTGGACAGCAAGAATCAGCCCTTTATTCTAGAAGTGAATGCCAACCCTTGTTTGACCTCGGATGCCGGTTTCATGGCTGCCGCCAGAGAGGACGGACTGTCTGCCGCCCGGGTGCTCGAGAAGCTATTTCCAGTAAGTGTGAGTTGAATGTTTCGCATCCGTCGAATCCTCGATGCTTCGGCTCCGGCAAACAAAGCTTGCGTGGAGCAGGTTATCGCTATTCTGAAACAACGCTTCGCCGCGCTTTCCGTTCAAGAGCTGGAGAGTCTGGCCGAGAAGCTGAATAATCCGCTTAAATATCGCTTCCAGTGTCGATTGCTGGTGGCGGAGCGCAAGTCGGATCAAGTTCAGGGCTTCGCCGTACTGCTTTATGTGCCGGATCTGAATTTTTGTTTACTAGATTATCTGGCCGCCGGAAAAGAGGTCAGTGGCCGAGGACTGGGTGGCGCTCTTTACGGGCGGGTGAAAGAGGAGTGTCGCAACCTCAATGTAAGAGCGCTTTTTATGGAGTGTCTGCCCGATGATCCGGAGCTCTCACCAGATTCTGTAGTCCGCAAAGAGAACGAGAAACGTCTGGCATTTTATGAAGGCTTTGGTGCTTTCCCTATAGACGGCACTCTTTATGAGACTCCCATAAATGAGGGTGATACCGACCCACCGTATCTGGTGATAGACACCCTAGGTGGTGAGTTCCCCGAGCGTGGCTTTTTGAGCCGGGCGGTACGAGCCATCTTAGAGCGTAAGTACGGCGATGTCTGTCCGCCTTCCTATATAGAGAATGTCTCTCGGTCTTTTCTCGACGGCGATCCGGTATTGCGTCCACCGCGCTATCTGCCTTTAAAAAAACGTTCGACGGACCGGGAACTGGATAAAGAGCAGATAGAACGAAGCCGACGTATTTATTATTTCGCCAACCACGAACATCTTATTCATCATGTCAAAGAGAGAGGCTATGTCGAGAGTCCGGTGAGAGTGGGGGCTATTTTGAAAGAGCTTGCGCCTCTGCCTTTCATGGAAGAAAAAGAGAGCCGCGCTTTTTCTGACCGTCATATCCTCGCCGTTCACGATCGTGATTTTTTCAATTTCCTTAAACGTGCCTGTGCCGCCGTGCCCGATGGTAAGTCGGTCTATCCCTATGTCTTTCCGATTCGCAATCAGACCAGGCACCCCGAAGATACGGCACTGTTGGCAGGCTATTACTGTATCGACACCTTTACGCCCATAAACAAAAACGCCTATGCCGCCGCCAGGCAAGCGGTCGATTGCTGTCTCAGCGCTGCCGACTCGGTGCTTTCCAGATCCGGTGTGGCTTATGCTCTGGTCCGTCCACCGGGGCATCATGCCGAAAGGCGTTCTTTTGGCGGGTTCTGCTATTTTTCAAACACTGCCATCGCCGCTCAGTACCTCAGTGATTACGGGCGGGTGGCCATTCTCGATATAGACTATCATCACGGCAATGGGCAGCAAGATATATTCTGGCGTCGCGAAGATGTATTGACCATCTCGCTTCACGGTCACCCGCGCTTTGCCTATCCATATTTTACCGGCTTCCCCGACGAGAAGGGAGAAGGCCCGGGCACCGGATTCAATATCAACTACGCCATGCCCGAGAGGCTCGATAATGATGACTATATAAAGACTTTGCGCAGAGCTCTCAATAAGATAGAGGAGTTCTCCCCGGATTATCTTGTGGTCGCCCTGGGGCTCGACACATCGAAAGCCGACCCGACCGGCACCTGGACCTTGGGCGCCGAGAGCTTTCGTGCTATCGGAACAATGCTGGGCTCGCTATCGCTACCTACTCTGGTGGTGCAGGAAGGCGGTTATCGCACCAGAACCCTGGGCGCTAACTGTCGAAATTTCTTTCACGGCATCTATTCTTCATGGAGACCGGTACGAAGCAAAAGAGGGCAGCGTCGAGATTCTGCCGAAAGAGTAGCCGGTCGTCTTTTGCGCTATTCGGTATCGCGGCTGGATATTGAGCCGGTCGGTAAGATGGTGGCGGATACCGGGGTCTTCAGTGCCGAAGAGGTGGACTGCGCTAAGGAGCTTGTCGCAGAAGCCTCCGAGCGTGGCGAGGACGGCAGCGGTTATAGATTTGTCTTTCTCGAGCAGGGCGGTGAGATGCTGGGCTACGCTTGCTTTGGTAGGGTGCCATTGACCGAGGGCAGCTTCGACCTCTACTGGTTAGTGGTAGATCCCCGGTATCACCGGCAGGGCGTCGCCGCCGAGCTGCTTGCCGCGGTAGAGGCGGAGACAGAGCGATTCAGTGGACGGTCTATATATGTAGAAACATCTTCCACCGCGGTCTATGCTCCGGCGCGCGCCTTTTATATTAACCAAGGATACGAAGAGGTCTCTCGCCTTAAAGACTTCTATCGTCCGGGCGACGACCGCATTACATTTTTGAAGCGGCTCCCGAAATTTTAGTATCATTGCCGAGCGGATTTAATATCGTAGAGGGGGGTTTTAGTGGCTAAGAAAAACGTGCTTATGTTAGTCGGAGACTTTGTAGAAGACTACGAGGCCATGGTGCCTTTTCAAATTCTATTGATGGCCGGTCACCAGGTGGCGACGGTCTGTCCGGGCAAAGTCGCTGGCGATAAGGTCAAAACCGCCGTGCATGACTTTGAAGGGGATCAGACCTATTCTGAGAAACGAGGGCACGATTTTGTAATCACCCATGATTTCGACCGGATAGTGCCCGCCGATTTCGATGCCCTCGTTATTCCCGGTGGAAGGGCTCCGGAATATCTCCGTTTGAACGAAGCTGTTCTTGATATGGTCAGGCATTTTTTCGAAGCAGAAAAACCGGTGGCGGCAATCTGTCATGGTCCCCAGATACTCACCGCCGCCGGAGTGCTGAAAGACCGGGAATGTACCGCCTATTTCGCCCTCAGACCGGAGGTCGAAGCGGCCCGTGCCCGCTTTGCCGATCCTCAAGGGGATGCTTGCTTTGTCCACAGAGAAGGTAATCTTGTCAGCGCAGTGGCCTGGCCAGGTCATCCGATGTGGATGAAGGAATTTCTCGCCATGCTGGGAACTGAAATAAGACCGTGAATAACTCTACCTGGGGAACAAATTTCCCCTGCCAAGGGGATGAACTAATTCTTGTTACTTGAAATAATGGTAGCTTCTTGCTTTCTGAAGTTGTAGCTTTTATGTGCGCCTGTTTTGATGGAAAGAAGCTGGAGTCATGGCCGAGTCTATTCTTGTGATTGATGACGAAAAGAGCATTCGCGAGGTGCTGGAGATTGCTCTTGAAGATCGATTCGAAGTCTATCTTGCAGCCTCGGGCTCTCAGGGGCTGGAGATGGCGAGAGAATTGAAGCCTGACCTCATTCTGCTTGATCGGATGATGCCGGAGAAAGACGGAATCGCCACCCTGAAAGAGTTGAGGCTGGATGATTCCACAAAAGGTTTGCCCGTGATTTTTCTTACCGCCCGGGTCCAGACCCAGGATATGAGCGAGTATGACGGGCTCGATGTGCTCGGGGTGCTGAGCAAGCCTTTCGACCCGATGAGCCTCGGCGACGAGATCGAAGCGATGCTTCAGAGATCCCTGGATGAAAAGAGTAAAGGATAACAGTTCCCGGATTTTGCTGATGCTTGCCGCTTCGGTGGTGGCGGTCATTCTCCTTGTGTCCATCACCGCTTCTTACATGCAGGCCAGAGAACTGGCCGACCACCGAAAGGCTGTGATCAAAACTCAGCACTTAATCACCCTGCTCACCCGGCTTGAGTCTTCTATGTACATGCTGGAATCTCTCCAGAGGGGCTATTTGATCACCGGAAAGAGGCGTTATCTGGGGCCTTATGACGAAAGCAAGGCATCTGTTTTCAAGCTCTACGATTCGGTTTTATTGCTTATGGCAGGTAAGGAGAATCAGGAGAAGCGGCTGCGGAGCATGCGTAAGCACATGACGGATAAATTCTCAGAGCTCGATCTCACCATCGATTTGCGCAAACGGGGTCGTTACGAGGAAGCTCGCAATCTGGTGCTCATAGATCAGGGGCAGCATGAGATGCTGGCTTTCATCGAAGAACTGCGAGCGCTTAAAAAGGAGGCGAATCGGATTCTTAGGATTCAATCGAGTAAACTTGAGGCGGCTGCCACCGAGGCACTCAATCGGCTCTATATTCTCTCCGGAATTTCCCTGGTGGCATTTTTCGCCGGATTGCATTTTATCAACAAGGTGGCTGCGGCTCGCAGGCAGACCCAGTTAGCGCAATTGACTCTCTTCGAGATCTCCTCGATTATGGCCACCGCCGAAGGGTTGTCTGATTCTCTCCGGGGCATTCTTGCCGACATCTGCGACATCTATAGCTGGCCTGTCGGGGTCTTCTGGCGGGCTGACGAAGCAGGTGAGCATCTGTTGTTAGGAGAGTTCTATTCTATCGAGCCCTATCCGGAGCTCAACAGGCAGATGTCATCTTTGAAGATCGCTCCTGGCCAGGGACTCTGCGGCAGGGTATGGAGTCATGGTAAGTCAGAATGGGTGCAGGATATCTCCCGGGATAGACAGGCACTCATTGTCGACCAGGCAAGAGCTGACGGCTTGCATGCCTCTTTTGCTTTTCCTGTTAAATTCGGCGAAACTTTTATAGGTGTCTTCGAGTTTTTGAGTGGCAAGGTAGAACGCCCGGACAACGATGTGATGGAGGCTTTTTCCGTTATAGGCTCTGAGATAGGACAGCTTGTCGCCAGAAGGGAGATCGAGGATCGTTTGCAGCTTTCTCTTGCCGAGGAAGCCAAAGCCAAAGGGGTGCTAGACTCCGTTCTTGACAATATGGGCTCCGGGGTGATTTTTGTCGACATCGATCGCCGCTTTCGAATTTTTAACAAGGCAGCCGAGCGTATTCTGGGACCGGGCAGTCGCAACCGGTCTCCGGAAGAATGGTACGAGCGCATTCGCTCTGAAGACGGCAAAAAACAGATCCCGATGGAAGAACTGCCGATGGTGGCGGCTATGTCAGGCAAGTCCGTCTCTAACAAAGTCTATATGATCAAGGGTGACGAAGATGATGTTTTGATCAACGTCAATGCTCGACCGGTTTATGATCTGGAGGGCGGTATCATCGGCGGAGTGGTGGTGGTGGATGATGTCACTGCAAGAATTCAAGCTGAGCAGAGGGTCAGTGAGTTCTATTCCATGGTTTCTCATGAACTCCGCACCCCGCTCACTTCTATAAAAGGCTCTCTGGGTTTGTTAGAAGGCGGCAAAGGGGGGGAGCTCTCAGACCGCGGCAAACGTCTGGTCACTATGGGACGACAGGAATGTGACCGTCTGGTCCGACTTATTAACGATATCCTCGACATCAGAAAAATAGAAGCAGGCAAACTCGAGCTAGAGAGAAAGTCTGTGGTGCCAAGCGTGATCGTGGCAGAGGCGATAGAGGCGCTCTCTGCTTATGCTGCCGAGCATAATGTAAGAATAGAAGCTTCCGACCTCGTCATAGAGCCTATAATTGCGGATAGGGATAGAATCGCCCAGGTTCTGATCAATTTGATATCCAACGCCGTCAAGTTTTCACCTGAAGGCGGTGTTGTCAGAGTCTCTTCCTCGTTGAAGCGGGATAGAGTGCGGATTGAGGTAAAAGACCAGGGACCAGGGATCAGTGAACAAGATCAAAACAAGCTCTTCAGAAAGTTTCAACAGGTCAACTCTACAGATAGCAGACCCAAAGGTGGCACCGGTCTTGGCCTTGCTATCTGTAAGGCCCTTGTGGAACAACATCAGGGTAAGATCGGGCTTGTGAGTGCGCCGGGAGCAGGTTCCATTTTCTGGTTCGAGATCGCCCGCGAGAATGTTGATGATCAGTCGGACTGATGGCGACTGAGTGGCAGGGTACGTGGCCGGTCAATGGATTATTGAAACAGGAGGAGCGAGTCGGTGAATAAGAATTTACGAGGATCGATTCTGGTTCTAGATGATGATGCCGGCTTCAGATCCCTTCTGGTGAATCTTTTGAGACCCCATGGATATAAGGTTGTCGAAGCCAGCTCTCCGGATGAAGCCTTTTCGCTTTTCTCCAAGAAAGATACTGTCCTTGCCATAGTAGATTATCGCCTGCCCCAGATGGATGGTATGAGCTGGATAACGAAATTGCGCGAAGCCGGCGCCAATGTGCCGGTGGTATTTTGCTCCGCGATTCCCTGTGACGCCAGGACCTTTTCCTGGCTCAGGAATATCCTTCAGGTGGCGATGATCGTTCAGAAACCAATAGTTCCCTCTGCTTTCCTTCAGCAGATTGAGTCTCTTCTGCCAAGCTACGTCAAAGATTTTTCCAGTGAGGGCATCGCCGGAGTCGACGAGGTTGACACTGCCGATGATGCCGATTTGCGGGCCGATGCTTCTATGCGCGAGCAGATCAATCAGCTCGACAAAAAAGTAAAAGTTGCCCAGGCGCTTCAGAATGCCCGTCAAGAATATTTCATCCAGCTTGATAACGACTGGAAGGTCCTGACCGCGAAAATAGAGCAGCGCAATCATAATGCAGGCGACGAAGCGGCCCTGGCAGAAGCGATACGCATAACCCATTCTATTCGTGGAACAGCAGGCTCACTGGGTCTTGATGAAATCGGCAAGTTAGCCGGTCAGATGGAAGACTTTCTTTTATCTTTAGATCCCTGGGATTCGACCGATCAAGAAATCTACTGGTCGGAGATTATCCGGGCGGTGGCTAAAGGCAGCGAGCTTATCAAGAACGCCATGAAAGAGGCGAAGCTGGTCAAGCCGTCTACTGTTAGAAATCGTATTCTGATTCTGAGCTCCAACCAGAACATAATAGAAGCGGCCCAGGAAGACGAGACAAGAGAATTCGCCCATGTCCAGGGAACGGATAATGCCGCAGCCTTCATGCGATATGCCGCCGAAAACAGATTGGATGCGGCCATCATAGATACCGCCCCCGATACCGAAGGCGCCTTTAGAGACGCCGAGAAGCTTCGTTCCATAACGGGCAACGAGTCGATTCCCATCGGCTGTATCTGTCTGAATAACCAATCTCTGTCAGCCTCTGACGTCCTCTATCTCGGCGCTTCAGAAAAAATCATCCAGCCGGTAAGCGGAGAGAATCTGAGAGAAGCTATCAAACGGCTTCTAGAGGTGAGAATACCCGGTCAGTCCAGAATTCTTGTGGTCGACGACGACGAGGTCCTCTGCAAATTCGTCTGCGGGATTCTCAACGACCAGAGAATGGACGCCGTCTATGAGACCAATCCTACCCTGGTTGTGGAATCCATGGAGAAAATACAACCGGATCTGGTGCTGCTCGATTTGATGATGCCGGTAATAACCGGCTACGAAGTCTGCCGACAGATCCGGTCGGATAAGAAATGGTCGGATGTACCGGTTCTTTTCCTTACCTCCAAAACAGGCCAGGCGGCTCGCTCTGCCGCTTTTGCGGTAGGCGCCAACGACTTTCTCACCAAGCCGGTCCTGGCAGAAGAGTTGCAGGCGAGAGTAGCGGCTCAGCTCGCCATGGCCAGTCGCAAGCGAAAGGAGAGGGCACGGGATCCGGAATCCGGCATGTTGCGGGGCGAAGCCTATATGGCAGAAGCCGCCGACTTGTTGCTTGCCCACCAGAAAGAGGGGCGCTCTCTGGCTATAGCGCTGATAGAAATTGACGATTTCGACGAGTTGACCATCGTCCAGGGTCATCATGGCGCTCAGGCTGTTGCCCGGTCTCTCTCTTTGATGATTCACGCGCGATTCACTGCCGAGACTCTGCGCTGCCGCTGGAGCAGTTCGGGCTTTGTCCTGGCCGTTCCGGGAGCCGACTCGGCCACCCTGGCTGGTGCGGTGGCAAGACTGCTCAGTGATTTCACCAGATTGAAATTCTCCGGCAGCTCCCATAAATTCGCCGCCACTTTCAGCGCCGGCATCGCCGACTCTTTTCAGGATGGAGTCGAGCTGGAAGAGATTATCAAAGGCGCCCATCACCGCCTGCGGACAGGCAGACGGGAGAAAGTGGGCGTGATCTCGTCTTGAGCCTCTCTTCAATCTGGTAAGATTTCTAAGGTGGGGGTAGAAGGTGGGCGATAGATGAATCATGAAGTTCTGGTCAAGCTCTTTGATGATCCGGACGAAGTCAAGCACTTCGAGAAAGGGCGCTTCGAGCTTGTCTATATGCCCAATACCACTATCGGCAGAGCCACTTACGAGCCGGGCTGGAAATGGTCCGATCATGTCGGGGTCGGAGTCCGAAAGTTCTGTACTGTCGAACATCTTGGCATCGTGCTTGCCGGGCGCATGGCTATTCTCATGGAAGACGGCACCGGCTATGAGCTGGGAGCGGGGACTTGCTTCTATATCCCTTCCACCGCCCATGACGGCTGGGTGGTAGGCGAAGAAGATTATGTCTCGCTCCATATACTGGGTGCTGACGAGTATAATCGTCAGATTCACCACACCCCTTGATTAGTCTGACAAGTCTTTCTTGGAGAAGACCTCTTTGCCCCGGAAGAAAGTCTTCAGCACATTGACCCGGGCAATCTCTCCGGCTGGCACCGTATAAAGATCTCGGTCCAGGATTATGATATCGGCGTATTTACCGACTTCAAGGGAGCCTGTCTCGCTATCGCGATTATTTATGAAAGCGCCGTTTATAGTATAGGCTTCCAGGCAGTCTTTCAAAATCAGCTTCTGATGCGGTAACCAGGCATCGACATTTTTGTCTATCGCTTTTCTTGTCAGGGCAACCTGAATCGCCTCCAGAGGATTGAGGCTCGAAACCGGCCAGTCGCTGCCGCCAGCGAGACGCGCCCCTTCGTCCCTCAGGCTCTTGAAAGGATAGATGTTTTCGCTCCTCTCTTTGCCCAGCACCGGCTCGGTGAGCCGGACTATATATTCGTCTTGCTGGGCCCAGTAAGGTTGAATCGTCGCCGTTATAGAAAGCGAGGCGAAACGAGGCAGATCCGATCTGTCTATCAGCTCCAGGTGGGCGATATGGCTGCGCCTTTTATGGTTCTCCGGGTTCAGCCGTCTGCTTTGCTCGAAAGCATCGAGACTGGCCCGGGTGGCACCGTCGCCGATGGAGTGAATGTGCACTTGAATGCCGGCACTCTCCAGTTTTGATACCAGAGAGGCCAATCTGATAGGAGCAAAATTCAGTTTGCCGTTGCCGCCCTTCTTGTCGGAATAGGGTAACAGCAAATTAGCCGTTTTCGCCTCGATTACTCCGTCGGCGAAGATCTTGGCGGAGCTTACTTTCAGACGACCTTCTCTAAATCTATTTGCCAGGATTTTTAACTTTTCCACCTGGGAGGCATCATCTTTTAAAGGATCGATTTTGATGGCGGTGTTTACGTTGACGGTGAGGATGCCGTCTCCGTCGCCTTTTCTATAGGCTTCATGAACAGCAGGACCGACACAGGCGTCCTGGATGCTGGTGATACCATAGGCGGCGGCAAGCGCCTGACCGCGCAGAAGACCTTGGCGAAAGTCCTCCTGGGAAGGCGGCGGCAGATGCCGCAGGACCAGATCTATCGCCGATTCACGGAGAGTGCCGGTGGGTTCTCCTGTTTTCGGGTCCTTCTCTATATGACCGCCTTCGGGGTCCTCGCTCTCTTTCGATATACCCGCTATCTCTAGAGCCTTTGAATTGACCCAGGCCGAGTGATAGTCTTGAGATTCCAGAAAAATAGGCTTTTCACTCTCTATTTTGTCGAGCAGCTCCTTTCTAGCGTTGGCGTCCTCAAAAAGCGGCAGTCCCCAGCCAGAGCCTTTGATCCATACTTTGTCGGGATTCCGGTCACGATAGTTTTTTATTGTTTCGAGAACCTCGTCTATGCTTTTCAATTCGTCCAGGTTGCATTCGTTAAGATGCATACCGCCTTCGACAAGATGCACATGACAGTCATGAAAGCCGGGCAGGACCATGCTCCCTTTTAGATCGAGCACTTTAGTAGCGTTCTCTATAAAGCGTCTTGCTCCTTTGTTGGAGCCTACATAGACTATTCTTCCCCCTTCCAGGCAAAGCGCTTCTTTTTTGGAACGGGCGGCATCCATAGTGTGTACGGCTCCATTGAGCATTACTAGATCCGCCTTCTTGTCTGAATATTCAGCTGCTTCTATATTCAGGGAGCCTGCCGACAGGATCAAAATGATTATTATGACTTTTAGGAAAAGGCTGAGCTTCTTAGCAAATCTCATTTTCTGTCTGCCTCTGGGCGCCGTTTACTTGATTTGAGCGACTCGAATCATAGCAGAGTGCGGAATTCTTAAATGACCGAAACCGATCCGATGTCATGCGGTTGTGATTATTTGGCTGTAGCCTGACAGAAGTCAAGGGTTCACTCTTGCGACCTTGATGCAATTTGCAAGGCTTAGTTTCTCGAGGTGAAATAATGGTTTCTCAGTTCTCAGAATATCAGCAGGAAGTAGCGAAGCATGGTGGGGAGGTCTCGGAAAGTCCCTTACAGAGCCAGCTTTCCAATTTAAGTCTGGTCGATTCCGCCGCCTCCATGAACGCTATGAAACCTGCCGGGAGTAGTTATATAAATGATCTTCCTCTCGACCTTGTCGAGGACTCCGGCGCCGAATTGATTGCGGATAATTCCGTCTGTGTCACCGGTTCGGCTACTTACTATGAGCCCACCGGCAGTCGCACCGCTGATGGTACTGCATATACATCCGGAAACAACGCGCTTGGAGCAGCCTATCCGATGCAGAATTTCAGGGGTGGGAACTACTCCGACGCCACGCCTCTGAATATGGAGCTTGGAGACAGGATCAGGATTACCAATACCGCCACCGGAGCGACCCATACTACCTTTGTTATCGATCGTGGAGATTTTGCCAGAGAGCACGGACAATACGGTCCACGCAGGGTGGACCTGACAAGAGATTCTGCCGCCAGGCTTGGATTCGGTCCGGAGGGCAATGGTGCCGGTCAGATACCGGTTAGAGTCTGCAATCTCGATCCTTAGATGTTAATGGTTATTTTGGCGGAGTCGCCTCTTACGAGACGAGAATGGCTCCTGTGGCGTGTTTATTCAGTGTGGTATCTTAAAATGTCCAGTGATTGCGAAGTGCTTCTGAAAGAAGGCAGTTTTATTGCCGAGTCTGAGCTCGACGATTCAGAACTCTGCTCCGCCGAGGATATGCTTGCCAGAGAGGTCTGGCAGCAGAGAAGAGCTTCAATTGTCGATGTGAACAATACCGGATACGATGCTTCCGGATTTGTCATCGATCAGTCTCTGGTACCAGGGTTAGAAAGTTCCTCCGTCGAGGTTTTTGTTCTTACCACGGCCCATGTCGTTAGAGGCGGCGCTTTCTTGTTTGTCGGACCATATACCGATGAAGGCGAACTCCCCCGGTTGTATCCAGCCGAGATTATTGCAAGCGACGACTCGAAAGACCTTGCGCTTCTCAAAGTGAGGCTGGATAAAGATAATGATGGGAAGATCGACTTTGATCTTTCTGGAGTGAGAAAAGGCGATGTTGCCAAAGGCTATGCTGGCGAGACCGTGCTTACCGCTCTGACCCAGTTGAATCGCAGTCCCGCCCTCTTTCGAGTGGAAAGAGCCAGTCACCGGCTGGCAGAGCACAAAGGTTTGCAGTCGAGCTTTCCGGATGTCACCATTGCCGACGATACCAGGGTGGTTACTCTATCTGCTCCGGTCGAGCCGGGCACATCTGGCGCTCCGGTTTTCGACCTGACCGGGTCACTTATGGGCATTGTTTCACTTCGATTGCCGGACGCTAATGTTCTGGCTGCAGGAGAGCGCATCGCCGAGCCCGACTGGCGACAGACCGTCCTTATCGATGCGTCGGAGATCTTGAGATTTCTTGAATCGGCTAAATGAATTTCTTTATGCACCGGCAATTAACCTTCCGGTAAGGCTCGCTACTTCATGAGTTCGGTGCAACAGGAAGACTGTTCGGGATCGAATTGCGTGAACCCGCATGAGATGAATCTCATCAGCGCCGATAATGTTAGTCGAAAAGAGTTGGAGAAAGCAGCTTCCCCCATAAGTGAAAGTGAGCTGCCCAGAAAGACAACCTAATCTATTTAAATGATTAACTGATTAACTGAATTAATAAAAAGGAGACTACAGCTATGGTGGATAGTTACGAGCATTTCAGCCCTGCCCAGAGTAGCGGAGAGAGCCAGATCAACGCCTTCCAGAGAGAGTATATGGTTATTGCCACCAATCCTACGGAGCCTTCCGGACCTCGCGGTCGAGGCGATAGTCCTAGTCCTCCGAGCCTGCCGCCGGTATCGATAGACAGCGATGTAAATGTCAGAAACAACACGCATATAAGAAATGACGCCACCGGCATCGGTATCGGTCACGGCGGAGACGGCGGCGATGCCCGTTCTAGCTCCAGCAGCCGCTCCGAAGGTGGGGATGCCCGGTCAAACTCCAGCAGCCGTTCAGAAGGCGGCGATGCCCGTTCTAATTCGAGTGTCGGGGATGTAACCTCCCGGAGCGGAGACTCCAGCGCATCTATTCAGGACAATGACACTTATCGCGATGAATCGGTCTTTATAGTCAATGATCCACCGGATCTTCCCGATCTTCCTGGTGGCACCAGCGGTGTTTCCTCCCGGGTTCATTTCGAAGGCATGGGCAGCAATGCATGGGACGTCTATGAAGCCAAGGAAGGAGATGCCATGAGTATAGGAATCAGCGTCGGTATTCCCGGAGCAGGCGGTGGTGGATTCGGATTCGGTCAGTCCTCCACTTATACATCCGAAGAGGGGCTTCAGCGGCTGGATAACGCTGAGCGTAATCTCAACGCAACCAACAGCATGTTCTGGGGTCAGGTGCTGAGTAGAGATAATGATCCGACCAATGACGGCATCAGCCGCTATATGACCGGTCAGGGAGCTGCTCTGATGAATGAAGTCGTTCAGGACAGCAGAAAGAAAGACTGACCCTTCGAGTTAACGGAAGCCGCATCCATACGATGCGGCTTCTCGAAAAGTATTTTCTTTAGCAATAAAGCCAGGGGCAAGGAGACAGGAGATGGCGATACGACCCTACGAGATTAGTAATGAGCAGATAGAGGAGATGTCCGGGTTGCTGGACGTCGCCGGACAGCAGTGGACTCCGGAAATAACCAACAGGTCGCATACCCAGCCGGTCCAGGACAGCAGTAAAGAGCACCTGCCTGTCGTGGAGCTGGATGCATCTTCCGCGGTGTCTGAACCCGAGATAAGTGAGCCTCAGATTACGGATTCAGGGCAGTCTTCTGCAGTGGTTCCTCCTCTCGAGCTGAGCGAGACCACCGCTCCGGCCTATGTGAATCCTTACACCCGCTCCATGCAGGAGAGGGTCGAAAAATTGCAGCGTGAAGCGCCGGAGGGATTTAACTCTTCGGGAGAGGGCACCGCCGCTATCAACAGTCTTCAAGCAGAGATTGCGCCTTACGATAAGTCCGAGCTGGTGGACGGAGAAGGAAGACTTCGCGCCACAGCTAATATGGAGACCGAGATAGGCTCCCATACAGAGTCGGTCTACTCGGATCCGGATATCACAAGAACCCAGTTCCTTTTCTTCTCCTCCACGCAAATGGAGGATCATCCCGAACAGATGATGGAGATGGCTTCCGAGATCAAGCGGGATCAAGATGCCTATCGCGTTCTGCAGCTTGCCGAGAAGGTTCAAGACCCTACTTTGAGAAGAGCCCTTCAGCTCACAGTTTTCGAAGAATATATGCAGAGGGTGGACGGCGAGCTGGAGGAGGCCACCGGACCATTTTTCAACATAGCCTATGACGCCGTTTTTGGTGAGGACGGCCGATCGGCGGCGGAAAAACTTCAGGACAGAAGAAGTAGACAAGAGTTTCGTAAAGCCGACCTTGCCAGACCGAGAGAAGGCTTGAATGAGGTAGAGCAACAGGAGCTTGCCGGGTTGTTGCCGCATATTGCCAGCGCCAGAGAGTTCTGGGAGAACGTTCGAAGAGTACAGCATGATTGGTAGTGCTGCAGTACACAGATTATGAATAACCGCGTAAATCTATTGAAATTTCCAGGAAATGCCATGGTCGCCGCAGCAGTGTTATTTTGCTGCACCATGCTTGATGCCGTCGCCCAGGCAAGGCCGGAGCGAGAGTCGAGAGTGGCTATGGCAGTATCTACCACCGGAGATCATTCTGCTTCTCTAGAAAGTCTTCGCCGCGCCGCCGTCGAGAGCCTGAGAAAAGGGGCCGCTACCGAAGCAGTGGAGATCGCCCGCAAAATCCTGGCGACAGGCAATTCAGGGGGAGAAGATTTGAAGCTGGCTGGAGAATTGTTCTCTTGCGCTGGCCATTTCAGCCAGGCGGCCATGGCTTTTGTAAATGCAGCGGAAAAGAGAAAAGATGATTCTGAGATAAGAGTGAGGGCGGTGGAATGCCTACTTGCCGCTGGAAAGTACGATGGTGCAAGGCTCTACGCCCTGGATGCAGTTCGAAAAGTCCGGGATGTAGGAGACGGGGCTAAATTGAGCAATCTTCTCAAAATAGCTTCTAAAGGTCCTCCTCGTAGAATCAGCAGTCAGAGTCAGGACAGAAATCGGGAGGACTCGAGATGAGAGCTAGAGGGTCGGCGATGGTAGAAGCGCCCGTTGTGCTCTGGGTTCTCCTTGTCGTTCTGGCTTTCCCTCTTCTTAATTTGACAACGGTGGCACTTAGATCTTATTTCGTCAATAGCGCTGTCGAGGCAGCCGCCCTGGAGGCTTCAAGGGCAAGGACATTCAGCCAGGCTGTAGATGGAGAGAAAACCGCCGTGGATTCGGCCGCACAGGTAGTCGAGAGATACAGAAGTTCTTTCAGTAATGTATTTATAGATTCCGTAGATACAAGGATCGTCGCTATTGATATCGCCAGTGGTGTGGAGTCCGTCTTTTCAAGCAAGCTCGCTTCAAAAGCGGATTCCAGTAAAAATCTTTATCAAATTGAGGTCGAAGTAAGGGCCAGGGTCAGTCCCCTGCTCTCGTACAATCTGGCGATTCTAGGCGATATTCCAGGATTGACGGGACCGATGGGCTTGAAGTTGAAAAGCCGGCAGTTTGTCGAGTTTCCTGAAGGTTTGAATATTTGAAGGCAGGTGGATGGTGAATATTTCGAGTAGCAGAAATAAGAAGGCGTTTGGCAGACTTACCAGAGACAAAGCCGGTCTTACCATGGTTGTGATGATGGCAGTTATCGCTCTTTTGATTCTGCCTGTGCTTGGCATATTCAGTTTCGAGGTCGGAAGGGCGATGCTTGCCCAGGAGCAGCTCAAACATGTCTGTGATGCCGCTGCTCTCACGGCGGCTGCCAGTCTTGCCAGTCAAGACGATAGCAATCCGGCTAATTCTCATGCTATGGCTATCAGCGCTGCTGTGAAGCTGATTAAGAAAAACACCATATTCGGTGACAGTCTGACCAATACTTCGGTGGTAAGTTCATTCAGCGGGACTCTACCGGTCGGGGACACCGAGATGATTTTCATTTTTCAAGACCCTATAAGCCGTTCCATCGTTCCCCAGGGTGACCCCCGGGGCAAGGTGGTGAAGGTCAAAGGGCATTATGGCTTGCTGCCTGCTTTTGGTAAATTTCTCGGCACAGGAAGCTACGATGTTACTGCTGTATCATCCAGTTCGGTGCCCAAGCTCGATGTCATTCTCTGTTTTGATGTGTCAGGCTCCATAGATGATCAGACTCCTGTCAGTTGCGTAAGAAGAAAATGGAGTCCGGCCGCCTCTAAGATAGTCTACGACATTCCTGCCGGCACAGCCGGACCGGCAGCCGGGAAGATCTACGACATCATCAATCCAGCTCCCACCGGCTCCAACTTGAATGGACTGGAGCCTCAGACTCTGGATAAAGCCTACTTCAATGCCGGACTTAACTTTAGCGAGTATCTCGCCTCTTATTATGGTACTCCGGGACTTAGATCCCTGGGTGGCTATCCGGAAGTTGGCAGACCGCCAGGTAATTACCCGCCTGGAACGGCTCCGACTTTTGATGGATTCAGGGCCTTCACCGATGTTGTGGTCAATATTGACGGCAACCGGAATTTCGGCGGCTTTACTTACAAAGGATACAGTTTCCCCGATATCGCCACCCTGGTGGAGGCATCCAGGGGAAATCTGGAGAATGGCAGCGTCTTTGCTTCCAGTAAAGCCGACACTTCGGTATCAGTGGCTCCCCGGACAGGATATCAAGCCGCCTATCTCGAAGCGGCCAGGCTGAGACTGCAGCCTTTGAACGACGCCAAGCAAGCCGCCAAAGAATTTGTCGAGATCCTCAACATAGATACGGAGTCACATTTTGGTTTTGTCGCTTTCGACGCTTTTGTCGGCAGTGCCCCCGATTCGACCTGGAACTGGATCAATCTTGATCAAGATGTTCCCTATGGCGAGAACAAAGCTTATCCGCTTCCCCGGGTGATGCTCAGCGATAGCTCTGGCGACAGTCGATTCGCTGAGGTGAAAACGTCTATAGAAAAGTGCGTTCCTCTGGGGGCCACTAATATAGGTCTTCCTCTTCACGAGGCGGTTCAGAATTTGAAGAATAAGGGAAGAATCGGCACAGCCAAAGCAATAGTGCTCTTTACCGACGGGCAGCCGACCCCTCCAGGGGGACCTCTCGACTCCGACCCCGCCGTCAATGCTCGCCTTGCGGCGGTGGAGGCCCGGGATGCCGGTATACCTGTGTATACAGTAGGCCTTGCCACAAATCCTGCCATCGCTGTGGGCCAGAGGGAGATACTGAACGATTCCAATAGTAATGTCTCTAGCGGTGGTATTGCAGGAATAGCCGGTCATGGAGGCACTTTTCAGCAGGTCGATGACAGTGCCGAGTTGCGCAGGGCTTTCGCTAGAATTGCTCGCCATCTTACTCGGCTCACCACCAGTTTTTAGGAGGTAATCATATAGTCATGGCAAAGAGAAGAAGAGTCAGAATAGCATTCGGTATCCACCTGATAGAAATGGCTGTATCGATGGCGTTTTTGATGGTGCTGGTGCTTATGTCTGTGGATATCGGCGTGATTCTCTATGGAGCTTTTCTGAATGATAGAGCCTGTCGCGTCGCCGTCAGAGCGGCAGCCCAGGGCAAAGATGCAGCCGAGGCCACTGCCCTGGCTGGAAGGACTGTTCTCACCATCAAGTCGCCTGATAGCTGGATAAAATCGCCCAAGTTGATTCTGCCTATCACCTACGAGGACTTTGGAGGCAACTATGCCGCGGACAATTCGCCTTTTGTCACTGTCTCGACCGAGACCGAAGTCGACTTGCCTGTTCCAATAAATTTTGCTGGAAATTCATTTATGCCCTCGGGAAGGACAACTTTCAAACAGACATATACATTTCCGGTGATCAGGGCAAGATAACAGCGAAAATGGGGCTCTATCCGGGAATTCTGAACCAGAATCGGCTGCCCTTACCGATTTTACTGTCTACTCCGATAGTTCCACCATGGGCTTCGACGATCATTTTTGAAAGCGCCAGACCCACGCCATTGCCTTGATTGTTCGTTCTCTGTTCGCCTTCCTCGACCTGGAAGAAAGGTTCGAATACCCTCTTCGCTTTGTCCTCTGCTATTCCTGGACCATTGTCTATTACCGAAACCTCGAGCGATCCGGACTTTGTTCTCTTTGCTTTGATCGATACAGTCTCGCCGGCGGGCGAGAACTTGACGGCATTGGCCACTAAATTTACAAGAACTTGCGCCAGTCGCTGGCGGTCGCAGTTGAGCGTGAGCTCGGTCGGTTCGAAGTCAAGGCGGATTCTTTTCAGTTGAGCTATAAGCGAGATTGAATCGAAAGTGTCTCTGTATAGTTCTGATACTTTCAGCGACTCGCTTCTAAGGGTCATCTTGCCGGAATTCAAAGATTCATAGTTGAGCAGATCGTTCACCAGATTGATCACTCTCGATATACTGGCCCTGGAGCTGAGCAGACCTCTGGAAGCCGATTCGTTCAGGTTGCCGTGGATGCCCATCTCTAGCAGGTCGAGAAAGCCCATCACTGCCGTTAGCGGTGTTCTGAGGTCATGACTCATCATAGCGATGAACTTTTGCTGTTCCTGTACCGAAAGAGACGCCTGGTCGCTTTCGGACTTAGAGGAAGTGAAAAAATTTTGATTGGTTCGGGGATAATCGGTATAGACGTTCATAATAACGCTCCTCACTATTGATGAGCTCGATAGCCGCTCAAACAAGGGGGGTCGAGCATTCGACACCTGGGGATAACTGTGAGCTGAAGGACCTTCGAATATATTCTCGCTAAAAGACTTGGCTCTGTACTGCGCAAATCCGCAAACTTCCAGGTTCTTGTGATGACAGGTACAATTTGGTCACGGTTTTCGAGTATTTTTCTTCTAATCCTATACTTTCGCCCTTTCCGGCTTGCGCCCGGAGCCCCTTACCCTGGAGATTCCCGATTATGCCCCAGACCGGAGATCAGATCCGGGAGGTCGAAAAGCCTTCCGCCGATTACTCGCGCCACAATAGTGAAGCGAGCAGAGACAAGCTTTTTTCCGACATCATCTCCAGTACTGTAAAAGGCTATGATTTCGCCAGTTTCGGCGATTCTAAAGAGAGTAAATCAAACCAGGAAAGTCAGGTCGATACTGCCGACGGCAAGATAGAGTTGACCGATCCATATAAAAAAGAAACAGCCGAAGCGGCACCGCCGCCGGAGGCTACCGTCGCCGCCATCGAAGCTGAGCCCCTCAAATTAGAGAAGACCAAATTCGACGAGAGCGAAGTCGGTGAGGCCTTGAAGTTGGCGAAGGAGAATAATCTGCCTATCGCGGTCTATACAGGCGCCACCTGGTGCGGCTACTGTCCTGACGCTTCGGCTAAGTTCAATCAGATCGCATCCGATATGGAGAGCGGTGAGAAAACCGGCGCTATCATGCTCAAGATGGACTATGACAAAGCCGCCAAACTTTCGAAGGGCAATTCGGAAGAAGCAAGGGCATTGAAAGAGTTTCTAGGAGACGCCGATAGAATACCCAACGTGGCTGTCTATGATCCCGCCAATCTCACTACCCCGGTGGCCGATTCCACAGTGGCCAACTGGGGCAAGGAGAGCATGCGCAGTCACATGGATAGAGCCTTCGAGAAGATCTCGGGGCAACAGAAGCCTGCCGATATAATAGAACGCCGTCAGCCCGAAGAGAAGCAGGTCCAGACCGACTTCAACGAGAGTAACTTTAAAGAGGCGGTGATCAAAGCCCGAGAAGCCGGTCTACCGTTGTTGACCCATGTCACCATGAATGGTGGCGCCGACCAGAACATAGCCAGAGCCTTCAAGTATCTGAACGACAATAATCTGGCGGTGGCAGCTAATATAGACGCCAATAAAGCCAAAGGGCTTCGCAGCCAGGGGCTCGAGACCGGCGCCTTCAATGCTCTGGGCAGCGCCATGCAGGCAAAAGACGGAGCCGGCAGCGAGAACTCTTTCTTCAACAGTTACGACCCTGAAAAAATTCTCGATAGCATGAAGTTCGGCCCGGATCAGTCGCTTTCATCTTCCGACAGTGGAGCGGTGATTGAGATGATGAAAAGGGCGGGAGTCGATCTATCCGGCAGCAATGATGCAGCTGCAGTAAAGGCGCTTTTAGAAGGACGGGAGATCCCTGAGCCGCTTTCGGGCAATGTTCACGAAGCCAATTCTGTGGAGGAAGCCACCCGGATTATGAAGCTGGCCAGAGAGAAGAATCTCCCTCTTGTCGTCCATGCCGAGACGACCATCTGTGATGACCAGACCTGCCATATGGAGAGTCTCGATCCGACAATTCCAGAGGCCATGAAAGACGAAGCGGTCTTTATGGAAATACCCCGGGGCGGATTTGATCCGGAATCTGTAAAAGAGAATCCCGAGCTGGCTAGAATCAACGAGTTCTTTAAGGTAAGTCCCGAAGATCACAAAACCGAGGTGGATGTGCACAGCTTCCGTTATGACGATCAAGCCACCTTGAAAGAGTTCGATCTGATGCTCAAAGACGGGTCCCGATATTTTCGCAACGGATTCCAAGTGCCTTGGCGGGGATTATCCCAAAAAAATGTCGGGACTCCGCCTTCGGTGTTTGCTGGATCTTTCTCAGAAAATTGGTGAGCGGTATTAGTCATAGTGCTGAGTATAAGCACCAGTGCACGTTTGGTCGAGTTTTACAACCGCTCCGGTCTGATAAAGTGTTCTGCTTCTATGTCAGTTTTTCGACTTTGAATCTTTGCAGGTATCGTCTTTCGCTCTCTCAATCAAGAAAAGAATGTGGGGTCGTGTCCTTTGTTGATCTCTTTGTCAGACATGGGTGATATATACCCTTTTCGAGGATTTGCGCTTGAAACAGAGGCCTCCTGAGAGTAATTTTGCACGATAAATGCGACAAAATTTGCACGCTATTTGCGACACTTGGGGCAATTCAGGATACGGCAAAATGCAGGCTCCACTGTGAAATAATGAAAGAAGGTGGAGGCAGGTAGAGCTGTCGGCTCCAACCCCCTCTGCC
>WGMS01000042.1 GCA_016124935.1 bacterium
GCAACAAGCGCACCCGCTCTTTTATCTCATCTCTTATCGCCCTGACATCATCCAGGCTCTGCCCTTTTGGATCTCTCAAGGGCCAGTCGAGGCGACGCAGACCCGGCACATAAGGGCAGGCCTCGCCGCATCCCATGGTGATAAGAAGGTCGGCTCTACCAGCCAGTTCCTCGGTGAGCAACTGAGGTTGAGCACCACTCAGGTCGATATCGAGTTCTCTCATCACCTCGATCACTTCAGGGTGAATTTTTTCTGCCGGTTGAGTACCGGCAGAAACCGCTTCCATACTATCATCAGAAGAGAGCCGATTGAAAAACGCCGCCGCCATCTGCGAGCGTCCTGCGTTATGAACACAGGCGAATATTACTTTCACTTGGCTTCGATCTCCAGAAAGACCTGCTTCTCTTCGGGGGCACAGCAGGCGCTCTGGTTCTGCCTGGCGGACTCGACTTTATCCGAATCCTCACCATAAACGGTGGCTTCTCCGGTGGTGAAAAATGTTTCCCAGGGAATGCCCTGCGGGTCCACAACCCAGGCTTTCTCGGACTTAGCATAGCAGCAAGTGGTGGCGCCTTCGTCGACTATCTGCATCTCGGCAGCACGCAGGTGCTCGGCAACCTCCTTCAACTCCTCACTGGCGTCTACTTGAATGCCAAAATGATCCAGCCCTGCCTCCTGCCGCTTGGTAGAGATGGCGAAATTGACACGGGGATCATCCAGCATCCACTTGGCATAATCGGATTTGACCACAGACGGCGTCGCTTGAAACAAAGCGTTGTAGAAGCCGATAGATGCCTCCAAATCCGATACCGAAAGGTGGACGTGTAATCTTTTCATCAGCAGGTGCCTCCGTTCTCTGAACAGCAATTCTCCAAAAGGAAATCTATAAGTGTTCTCATACCTTCAAAATCGGCAGAGTAGATAATCGAACGACCCTCTCGCCGCGAAGTCACAAGACCGGCGCGAGACAACTCTTTTAAATGAAAGGACATTGTGGCAGGCGGTATCTCCATGACCTCACTCAGTTCGCCGGGCGATAAGCCCAGGGGTCCTCGTCTTACCAGCAGCCGGAAAATGTCCAGTCGTGATTCCTGGGCCAGAGCCGACAGGGCTCCGACCGCGTCTTTCGTTTCCATATTTCCAAGATTATCAAAATGTTCCCACCGGTGTCAACAGCATTTTGTGCAATCGGTGGACAGCTCAGTCGAAACGACACGCTGTATTCCCTCCAGTGTCGGCAGCTCTTTCAAAGGAAGAATTGTTCGTAAACCTCCAGGCACAAATTCAACCATCCGGGCGGCCAATGTTGTTATGCGATTGTCAAAATTCAGCCTCATCATAAGGTAAATCGAAACTCGAACCCCTAACGAGACCAGACTCAATCAATAACTAACTCTGAACTAAAAGAGGAAACCGACATGTCAATTAGTGCCGAAATTCAAGAACAATCAAGAACCACAGTAGATTCCGGAGATCTGACACCGGGACTCCGCAACCAGCAGATCTTGTCCGTTGGAGACAACCAGAACCTCATTACCATGCGTGATTCCAGCACAGCTCAATCCTTTACCGACCAGAACTTTGGACAGGTAACTATCCTCGATGATCAAACTAAGCCGCAGGAGCCTTCCGCAAAACCAGTAGAAGTAGCGCAGGTTAAGGATGCAAACGATGTCGCCGAAAATGCCCGCCGTGCATACTACGACTGGGGAGCTGGACTGGCGGGACTACAAGCTGCAGAAAGAGTCTTGAACGGAGAGGGTCCTTTAAATCCAGATCAGAGCTCAGAGGACAGGACACGAAACGCTAACGCATGGAACGCCCTTGATGGCGGAGCGAATGGTGTGTGCTTGGCGGCGCGCAACGGCTCCTCTGCAGTAATGACCAATATCATCGCTGGAAAAATCAACGGCAGAGTAGAGCTCAGCGATGGTGGCTCCTGTCAATAAAATGCTTATGAAACTCTATATGCAGGTTTCAAGGCTCTATCGACCCTTTTGATTCAACCAGGTCTGGTCTAAAATGTGACCGTTCTGCTTCTTGCAAAACGGTCACATTTTTTTAGACAGAGGTAAGAGACAAAAATCCACTAAACCTCTGAAGCCAACACTGGTAAGAGCTCAAAAAGGCTCATATTGAGCCAGAGGAAGCTAGATTGTCCTCGTCTGATATCCGATCTCTGAACAGCCATAAAAATAGACATCGGCGAAGGTTCACCACTTTGCTTTAATACTGACTCCCGTCTCAAAGAAGAGAAAAAGAACCTGCTCAGAGTATCTGCCTGAATAGAGAAAAAGTCCAGCAAAATCTCCTGCCCTAAAAAGGATATGCTATTGTCACTCATGATAAAGAATAGACCAGCAACGTATTCCAAAGAGAGATAGAGATGGCTGATTTTGATCTTCCCAGGATAAAAGTCAACGAGAAAGGCGAACTCTGCTTCCCCCTCGGTGAATTCCGCCAAGAGATTGCTGTCGCAAGCTTTTCAAAAGACGGCAGTCGCCTTTTGACTGTCGAAGAAGTAGACGTTGCAAAGATCTGGGACACGACCACAAGAGAACAAATTGGCGAAATCCGCCCCACCAGTCCGCTGTCAGGGAAGATAGAATCCCCCCTGCCCGTCCTACCGACTGAATATTTCAAAGTATTCATCGAATCTGCCGCCTTAAATACGGACGGCAGCCTCGCCTTGCTAGGTCTAAATGACGGCACCGCCGGTGTATTCGACGTCGCCACCGGATCCCGATTGTCGACCCTCTGCCGGGGGGAGGCACCGCCCGAAAACTGGGAGCTTATCAGAGCGGTCAATTATTCTAACGACGGTTCTCTTACGGTGGTTGGATTCCAAGAACGTGCCGTAGCGGTCTACGACCGCACCGGAGAGAAGCTGATCGCCCGTTTCAGTCCCTATGAACCAGATAGCTTTTTCTCGAAAAACAAACGGGGACGAAAAGCTATGATCAGCTCGGTGGCAATATCTGGCGACAATCGTTATGTCTTTGCCGGCGCAGGCGATTTGACCTGCCACATCTATGAACTCGAAACTAAGAAGCTGGTATTCGCCGCTGTCGAATATCGAGAAGAGATTATCGCCGTAAGCACTGTAAACAATACCATTCTCTGGGCGACCGACGGTGGCATCATCTGGAAAAAAGAGCGCGATAACGAACCAGAGAGAGTGCTGACGCTCTATGAAGACTGGGAAGAGGCAAAATTCGCCCCCAGCGGTGAATTCATCCTGGTTAGAACACCCCCTGGCCAGACAAAGAAGATTTACATCGGCCTGGATAAACTCAATGAAAAAATCGAATCCGAAGTACTGGCAGATTGGAAACGGCACAACATGTTCAAAAATGCGGAGACCTTCTGTTTTCTGGATGGAGATAACTATTGCCATGTCGTGAGCAAAGATTCCATTGAGTTAAACGGCAACCTCTTAAAAATTGAGTTAAGAGATGACAGAGATGACGGGATAGAAAAAATCGAGAATTCGCCGGACAACTCGGTGATAGCCATTAAGACTATCTGGAAATCTTTCACCCTCTGGGATGTGGCAACCGGTCAATTAATCCGCTCGATTCCAAGCAGCACTCGAAACTACGCCATTTCAGGGGACGGTAAATCAATCGCCCTGGTTACAGGAAGCGACGACAACTATAGCCTGGTTCTGGAAGACTTGAGAAGCGGACAGCGTCTGCAAGAGATCTGTATCGAAGTTCCACAGGACATCGTCATCGCATTTGGGCTTGGCGATAACACTATAATCGGTGCCTCTGAATCGGAACACAAAGTAAAACTCTGGCAGCGAGACGAAAGCGGCTTATTTAACCAGGTAAAAAAACTCTTTCATCCCTTCAAGCAAGAGGTCCTGGTGTCGGTACTGAGAAACGGCGAGATAGTCCTGATCAGGACCGTTTATGGTACGGAGGTCTGGACAGCTGATCTGGAAGAGAGGCTTAGCTTTTGCGAGATAGCCTTCGGCTCTCAAAGGCATCTGGATAAAGAAAGAGAAGTTTTAGTTGTGGCTTGCAGAGAACAGATGCTAGACGTAGCCGATCTCAAATCTGGCCAGAAAAATTGTTTTGAGCCGCACTTTAATAGACCGCAATCCTTCCCGGAGCACAAAATATCGGTAGAGATAACTGCAAGAGACCACGTGGCTCTCTGGAGAGAATTCGGCGGTCCCTACATGCATACTTTGGAAGGTCCGCGCGGCTGGGCGGTTAATATCAACACCTCTCTAGATCAAAAGTGGGCGGTGGTGCCCTGTTATATCGAGTTGGCGGTGGTATCGACAGAGCGCGATGGGGAGCAATCTATAAAAGGGCGCTTTCCTTTCGCAGAAAAGATGAGGGCTGCTTATGTAGATGACAAAGTGGTCAAAGCAATAAACAGTCAAGGTCAATTCTATCAATATGCTCTCTAGTCTATGCCCCGCATCATCCTCTTGAGCCAGGGCGAAGCTATAAGCAGCAAGATTCCCGAGACTATTCCCTGACAGGCAAGAAAGGGAAAGAGCGGCAGGTCGAACTTGTGCAAAATGCTCTCCAGAACGGCAGCAAGATAATTGGCCAAAGCAGTACAGCCGAACCAGAAGCCCATCATCAAACTGACAATCTTGGGCGGACTGAGCTTGGTCACCATGCTTAGCCCAATCGGGCTAAGACAAAGTTCTCCCAGGGTATGCAGGAAGTACACACTTATGAGCCACATCGGGCTCACTTTGTTGTCACCCGCGGTTAAACCGCTGGCGGTGCTCATTACCACGAAGCCCAGACCAAGAAGAACCAGACCTATACCGAACTTGGCAGGTGTATTGGGGTTCTTGCCGATTTTGCCAAGAAACAACCACATGCTCGAGAACACCGGCGCCAGAGCGAAGATCATGATGGCGTTGACGCTTTGAAACCAGGATGCCTGGATGAAATTCTCTTTGCCGAACAAATTGAGATTGGTGTTCTCATTGGCGAACAGATTGAAGGTCCCGCCAGCTTGCTCGAACCCGCTCCAGAAGAAGATGGTGAAAACAGCCAGAATAAAGATGACACCAACCCGGCTCCACTGGTCACTGCCTTTGGTATTGAGGGCGACCATGGCAAGAAAACCGCCACCCATTAATAAGAAGCCACCCCAGGTGATGATGTTGCGAACCGTCTCGGTCAGAAGCGACCAGGTGTTTAAAAAGGCGAGCACAAGCAGACCACTGCCCACGACTATGGCCAGCATCTCCAGCCAGTCTCGTCCGGTCAGGCGCGTGGCACCGTCGCCAGAGCGATTCGGCGGGAAGCCGACATCGTTGAGGGTCTTGCCTAATAATAAAAAGATCACCATGCCCAGTACCATGCCGATAGCAGCCGAACCGAAGCCATAGGACCAACCGACAGTCTGGCCAAGGGTACCGCAGACAAGTGGACTGAAGAAGGCCCCCAGATTTATCCCCATGTAGAAAATAGTAAAAGCGCTATCTCGCCTTGGGTCTTTCTCTTCGTAGAGAGAACCTACGATGGTAGAGATATTCGGCTTGAAAAAGCCGTTGCCTAAAATAAGCAGCCCCAGACCCATATTAAGGAAAAAGCGGCGCTCGTCCATGGTGCCGGAAGCGCTCACCGCCAGGGTAAACTGCCCCAGCGCCATCAAGGCACCGCCTATGAGGATGGCTTTGCGTTGACCAAGAACCTTGTCGGCAAGCAGTCCACCGAGAACCGGGGTAAGGTAGACAAGACCGGTGAAGATTCCGTAGATAGCAAGCGCATCGGCTCGCTCCAGACCGAAGCCGTGGTCGTCCCAGGTGGCGGTGAGATAAAGCACCAACAAAGCTCGCATGCCGTAATAACTGAAGCGCTCCCACATCTCCGTGGCAAAGAGGGTGTACAGACCCTTCGGGTGACCTGTCTTGACTACTTCTTCGGTCATGCTCTGTCCTTATATCAAACCTTGCAAGATCTCAAGGAGCTATCAAACCGGAACCTGCCGGAAATTCCGGAAACTACTCTTCGTTTGAAGCTACTAATCCACAAAAGTATACACTGCGGTGATTAGTTTAAAATGCCGCGCTTTCAAGAAGTCTTCGGACATGTCTTCTGTCAGAGCTATTGCTCAAGCCGACTCAATACGACTGATCAGCGCTGTCGCCATCCTCTTAGCCGGCGCAAGAAAAGCGTTCACCTGCTCCTCAATGGCGCACTGTTCTTTCAGAGTGACCTCGAAAACCTCGAGCCATCGAGAAAAATGCTGCGGTTCTATCGAGCCGACCTGGATATGGGCTTGCACCGGATCACCTTTATAAAGCGTAGCGCCATGGATGACATTGGTCCAGAAATCATACATCTTCTCTAGATGCGGCTGCCATCGCCCGTGCAATTTCGCCTCGAAGAAAGGCCCGAGTACCTCATCGCCCCGGATCTTCATATAGAAAGCGTCTACGACTTTGCAAATCAGATCGCGACTGACCACCACCTGACCTACAGGAATGAAAACACGGTTATATTTTTCGCGGCTCATCAACTTTACCAGCCATTTCTTCCATATTTACCCTCTCCTTCTCTATGGTGGCATCGAGATTAGAAGATATCGACCAGCCGCCCTTTAGACCAAGCACAAACCAACCTAGCGTCATCACTCCGGAGGCAAATATAGTATCGCCCACCACCCGCAACCAGCGCAAGACATTCATCAAATCCGTCTGCAAAAATTCTGCCGAGCGCGCATACCACATACCATTCTGTACGCTCGCCCAGGTCTGCATCAAGCCCACAGGCAGGATACTGATCAGTACCATGAGGGCAAGCCCTATGTTTATCGACCAGAAAGAATAGCGCAATAGCCCGGTCTTCCATTCGTTTCGGGTGGCGAGGCCTTTCAAGCAAAATAGCATCAGACCCAGACCGAGCATGCCATAGACCCCGAACAGGGCAGTGTGTCCATGAACGGGGGTGGTGTTGAGACCCTGCATAAAATATAGCGCTATCGGCGTGTTTATGAGGAAGCCGAAGATGCCTGCGCCGACGAGGTTCCAAAAAGCCACCGCGACAAAGAAATAAATCGGCCATTTATAAGCTTCTACCCAAGGCCTTGCCTTGCTCAAAGTAAGGTTCTCGTAGGCTTCGAATCCGATAAGCACGAGCGGCACCACCTCCAGGGCAGAGAAGGTAGCGCCCAGAGCCAGCACCGGCAGTGGTGTACCGGTGAAATAGAGATGGTGAAATGTACCGATGATACCACCGGTCAAGAATATGATCGTGGCGAATAGAACACTGGCTGTGGCAGTGGCGACCCGGAGCAAACCCATTCTTGTGAAAAGAAAAGCGATGACCACGGTGGCGAAGACTTCGAAAAAGCCTTCTACCCACAAATGCACCACCCACCATCGCCAGTATTCCGCTATAGCTAAATTAGTATGGCGGCCGTACATCAATCCGGCCCCGTAGAAAGCGGCGATGGCAAGAGAGGATATCAAAAACAATCCAAGCAGATGCTTGTTCTCTGACGGCTTTTTAAAAGCCGGAGCAATGGCTCTTGTCATCAATCCAAGCCACAAAAAGAGGCCGATGAAAAGGAACCATTGCCAGAACCTGCCAAGATCTACATACTCATAGCCCTGGTGCCCGAACCAGAAGTTCTGTTCGTACCCGAGCATCTGAGCCACTCCCAGCCATTGTCCGGCCATGGAGCCGACCACAATCACAACCAGGCAGGCGAACAATATATTAACTCCGGCCCGTTGATACTTCGGTTCATGGCCGGAAACAGCAGGGGCGATAAACAATCCGGTGGCAAGCCAGGTAGTCGCAATCCAGAATATGGCGAGCTGGGTATGCCAGGTTCTGGTGACAGCATAGGGAAGCCACTCTGATAAAGGAATGCCGTAGAAACCACCGCCTTCGACACCATAGTGGGCGGTTATCGCCCCGAGACCAACTTGAGCAACGAAGAGGGCGCCGGCTACCCAGAAATATTTGAGCGTTGCCCGCATAGAATTAGTCGGTTCCAAAGCCAGCAGCGGATCATTGTCGGGTATTTCGTGGTCCCCTTCATCACCGCGCTGGGCGGCAAAATACCAGGCGAGGGTGCCGATTCCTGCCAGCAGTACGATAAAGCTGACCACCGACCAGACAATAATGGCGCCGGTGGGTGCATTGTCAATCAACTGCTCCGGGGGCCAGTTATTGGTGTAGGTGATATCGGCACCGGGACGATTGGTGGAACAGGCCCAGGAGGCCCAGAAGAAGAAAGCGTTGAGCTTGTCGCGTCTTTCTACTGTTTTTACCGCGTTGGCGGGAATGGCGTAAGCATCGCGCAACTTGACTATAGCAGCATCGCTATCATTTCCGAAGAGGCTCGAATAGTGCTGAGCAACAGCCTGCATCGCCCCTGCGCGAGCCTGAGAAACAGTCAGCGTCCTGGTCGAGGGATCATACGAGTTTTTTCTTAGATGGGTCTTCAAACGCTCGCGGAGAGCGGCTTTGCGCTCGCCATCGAGCTTGGCATAGCTGACACTATGATCTTTCTGAGACCAGTAATCTAAAAGCCAGACACACTCTCTATGCAGATAGTCCGCCGACCAATCCGGTGCCACATAGGCACCATGCCCCCAGACCGAACCAACCTCTTGTCCGCCTATACTCTGCCAGACGTTCTGCCCATCTCGAATGTCGTCACCGGTGAAAAGTAATGCGCCATCATCGGTAACGACCTTCTGCGGAATCGGTGGTGCCTGGATATAGATCTCGTATCCATAGTAGCCGAGCACGGCAAAGGACAAACTGATAACCAGTATTAGTCCTGACCAGAGCTTTCTGTATTGCATTAGATCACCCCCTTGTGGAGATTGAGCTATCGATTTAAACGAGAACGCGTCTCTCTTCTAACGAGATCGCCTTTGGAAAGAGTATGCTGTTCTCTTTGTGTATGTGAGTCCTGAGGTCTTTGTCCAAAGATTCCAGACCGGTAATCAATGCCACCCAACTGCTGCAAGCATTTTCTGGTGCGGTGTAGTTATCGGTCAACTGTCGTATTTTCACAAGAGCCTTGCCGGCGTCATCGTGTTCGGCTTCCATGCAGCGAATCGGATTAACAACCGCTCCAAATTGGGCAGGTCTCGTAACTACTTCGCTGTCGAGTCTCCTGATATAAGGGAATAGTACCATTTCCTCTTTTAGAGTATGTTGGACTAGCTCCTCTTTCAAATTGCGAAATAGATAGGCAAGCTCCACCATTTGCGGTGCCCTGGCACCATGCACTTTAGCGACTTTCTCGACAAGCTTCTCTAACCGGGGAAGCTCCTCTTTCAAATACTTGTGATGCGTAGATTCTATGTTGTCAACAAGCTCAGTCAAGCCTGCGTCGACAAAACTGGCTGCGGTGGAAGCACAACAATCTGATTGCCTTAACCGCATTACTACCGCCTCGAGCTCCAGACCATTCTTGTCGCAGGCTTCTTCCAGAGAGAGTTTGCCACCACAGCAATAATCCAGATCAAATTCGTCAAAAACTTTTGCTCTATCGGCATTCTCCGCCACCAAATCCCCCAGGGAACGCTTGCCTGACAGATTGTCGAAGCCGGGCAATAAAGAGGCGTTGAGGTCTTCTATGATCCTGCCTAGATCTTCGACCCCGCACAATTCGGTGCATTCTTCAACCGGTAGATGCCGAACCGAAAATAGGCAACCATCCTCCACATCGACCCCATGCTTTTTGAAGACCTCGATAGCGGCAGGATAACTATCGATTATCTTCTGAATCGAGTCTTTTTTCGAGAATCTTGGTGCAGCGCCGGTAATCTCATCGCCTGTCAGGCTTGCACAGGTGCAAGTCTCGTACATATCGAGGGTCGCTTCACAGTCACCGTGCCTGAAGTCTTCCGACAGATTTTCGAACCTGGTACCGGGAGCGATGCCATAGAAAGAGTCTCCCCGGGCCTGGTCATAAATGTAGTCGCACAGAGGACAAACGTGTTTTTGAGTGTTCATGAGTCCGTACCTCCTTCTGGATAATTGGACCTTTATGTCCAATTTAGGCCGCCCAGACTTGCCTGTCAATGCAATCTGGGTTATGTTAATATTAATTCTGGATATTTTTATCCAATTATCCTGATCAGGGGGTGAGATGCGATGATCTCTCAAACAGCCGAATATGCCCTGAGAGCAATGGTCTTTCTAGCCATGAACCAGGACAATGCCCAGGTAACCGAAAGAATTGCCACAGGCACCAAGGTGCCCGCCAGCTATCTTTCCAAAGTACTGCAATCGCTTTCTCGCGCCGCACTGGTCAAATCGCAGCGCGGTCTGGGCGGTGGCTTCTGCCTGGCAAAAGCTCCGGAAGAGACTACGATTCTAGAAATCATCAATGCGGTCGATCCTATAAAAAGGATTGAGACCTGCCCCCTTGACTTGAATTCTCACGGTGTCGTTCTCTGTGCGCTTCATAAACGTCTGGATGAAGCCATCGCCTCGGTGGAGCAGGCTTTCGAGAAAACCACCCTCAAAGAGATTCTCGCTAAACCGACAAAATCAGTGCCGCTCTGTGACGGTGCATCGCTCGACAAATAAGCTGATTTGCTTTTACTGATTTGCTTTTATCAGGTCGACTCTGTATGATGACCACAGAAGTGAACTGACTTCAACTAATTCAATGTCGGAAATCGCCAAATGTCTGTTCGACTCCAGTCGAGTCATTGTTTTAAACCCGCCTGACTAGTTAAACGGCGGAAGTAGATATAAGTTCAAGTCGTCATAAATCCAGCAAATCCATTGCCGAGAATAATCGGTGAAAAGGATTTCTATTCATCTGCCGTGCCCGAGTCGCACGGTCAATTCAAAGGAAAAATATGCAAACGAAATTATTCGTACAAAACCTCACTACAAAATGTTCCGAAGAGGACCTACAAAATCTCTTCTCTTCATACGGGGAAGTAATATCCACAAGGATTCCGACAGATAGAGAATCAGGTCGGGGCCGCGGTTTTGGCTTTGTGGAGATGCTCTGCCAAAACGCAGCCGATAACGCCCTGCATGATCTGGACAAGAAGAGCTTCAACGGAAGAATTCTCCATGTAGCATTCTCTCGCTCTGAGCGAAGCGGCGGAAGCGGAAGCGGAAGCGGAAGCAGAAACAGAACCGGAACTCGCAGCCGCAGCATCGCCTACAGCTATCTTTGCTAGCCTTCAGAGTACTTGTGACGAAACAATACGATACCGAACAAGAAAGCTGAAGCCCCAAACACAGTACCAGACCGGATCATGACCATATGTTCTCAAACTCGAGAATATCAAAAATGATACCAACCAGATTGAACATTACAAAAAAAGGATACCGGTTCGGCAAAACTGTGCGATACTCATCACTTAAGCCCATGGCAGAATTTAGATGCCCTGGACAAGTAACAATTAAAGGATCATATGAATACAAAATTATTCGTCGGCAACCTTCCCTTCAGTCTGGAAGAGTCCGACATTCAAGAACTTTTCTCCGAATCCGGTAGCGTTTCGAGCGTGCATATCGCCCTCGATAGAGACTCCGGACGCAAACGCGGATTTGCATTTGTCGAGATGGAGACAGAAGACGGCGCCAAAGAAGCTATCTCGGCCCTGAACAACCACTCGATAAGCGGCAGACAGATCTTCGTCGATCATTGCAAAGACAAATCGAGATCTCGCAACTAGTTCCTGAAAAAACACAGGACAACCAAAAACTTGATAGTCCAGCGGTTTCGAGCCGCTGGCTTCAATTTATGTAAGGGCCGATAGCCCCCGGGCTGCCTTTGACAAGCTAGACAATCGGTTGAAACAGGGCTTACACATATCGTCTAAATCCCCCTAAATTTAGTAGAGCTTGTGCTATGCTAATTAAGTGATTACAATTTGTATTCACGTGACTACAAATACCAGCACAGCAAATACACTGCTAAATTAACCAGGGTCAACCTTCAAAAAAAGAATTAGTAAAAGAATTTGAGCCGTCAGCTGCTCTATATTACCAAGGTCAAGACAATAGAAGTAAAATGAAAGCGTTTATAGAAGCAACAGGGAGAGCGATATGATTGAATTCCTAGTGTCGTTCTTCGTTTCCTATGTCATACATATCCTCGGTGTTTCAATCGGATACCACCGCCTTTTGGCCCACCGTTCTTACAAGTGCCCCAGGGTGGTGGAATACTTCTGGGTTACAGCCGGATATCTGGCTTTCCAGAGTTCTCCAATATGGTGGGCGACCATGCACCGTGCCCATCATCGCTATTCAGATACGGAACTTGATCCCCACGCCAATCTCTATGGCTGGCGGCGCAGTATCTATGGCTGGATATTCGACGAGAAATATCCGGACCATGTCGATCCCAAAAAATGCGGGAAGGACCTGGTAGACGATCCGTTCTACAAATTCCTGGACCGGGGCGGCAGAGTACAGGAAGCCCATCTGTTGAACGGTGTTCTCTGCTTTCTGTTCCGTTTTGCGTTGCTTGCTTTATTCGGCTTGCCTATTGCCCTGGGCAGCCTCTGCGCCGGTTTGTTAATGCAGCAAGTTACTTTGATATTCAACAAAATATCGCACATGCAGATATTCGGTTATCGTAATTTCGAAACCACCGACGATAGTGTCAACATGTCCTGGCTCAGTTTTGTGACCATGGGAGAAGGACTGCACAACAACCACCATGCCAATCCCGGTTCGGCTAACAATGCCCTGGCAAAAGGTGAATTCGACCTCAGCTACATGACCATCAAAATGATGAAGCTGTTAGGTTTGACCAGTTGGGTCAATGACGGCTCCGCCGCCAAGCGTTCACTGAACAAATCGAGAATGACACCAGTAAAAGTTCCCGTCGAATCTAACCTTTAGAAAGCTGGATAAGACAATATGCTGGTCGGAACCAGGATGGTTCCACCAAGCATCATAATTAGTACCATGTCTAACTAAAGGAGAACAGTATGCTATGCTGCGAAGAACTGCAAAAACTGCAGACAGACCTTAACGCAATAGTCAAACTCAGCCGAACTCCGCTGGACAAAGAGTATCAGCTTGCACCTGGAGCTCCGATCAGCCTGCATATCAAAGAGATTGAAACTACCGACCACTATGAAATAGCGGTGGGCTCAGCAAGCGGGCTTATAGAAGCCAGGATTGAAGGTCATCGTCGTGTTCCCGCGATTATGGTCGGCTTGACCAGCCAGAAAGTGAACGAATACCTGGAGGACAAATATTTTGAGCCATGCGCCACTATGGCCCATGGCGGTGCTGACGAAATTCTCCAACTGCACAAATGTGTTAAAGATTTTCGAGCGGCTCCGGTTGTCCCCTTCAAGTCCTGGGTCCTAGCGAATGAGCGAGAGTATGAACTCTTCTCGATAAAAAAAGCTGACAGCCGCTGGTCCGTAGAGATTACGACCCACTTTATATACGGTGAATTCGTCAAAACTATCGCCGAAGTAGAATCAGAAGTATTGATCACTCAACAATGCCATGCTCTTACCGAAAGAATGCTCGGTGAGTGGTTTCGACCGGAGTCTGTTAAAGCCGTAAAAGTGGCGCTGGCCGATTTTGGACGTTCGCAAAAGTAAGAACAATCAACGCATCAAACAAACCTCATTCCCAAGCCAAAAATTGCACACCAGGAAGCAATAGCGTTCAATGGCGCTCAAGTCGCAATATTTGGATTATGCTATGATAAAGACATCCGATATAAGGATTTTGTCGGAACACCTTTCACCAAAACTGCAAGGATCAGTTTTCTACTTCAAATCCCAACTGTGGCAGCTGTGGATTTGACTAGTGTTGAGTAGTTTGCAAAATACTCCTAGCATAATTCACTCTAGAGTGAGATAACATTATGCGAATTCTTGTCCTCAAAGACGATCGATCGGGAATATACAATTACGGCAGCGTTTTAGAAGCCAGCGGCTGCGAAGTAGTCGACGTGATGCTCTTGCAAGAAACGACGACCTCTTTGAGAAGATTCAACGCCGACGCAGTCGTGATAGATATCTCGAAAAAAGATTGCACCGGCCTCGAAGAGTTTACCAGACTGCAAGGTCAAAATCGCTATATGAGTTTTGTAATACACTCTGTACACAGCGATACGGATCTCGCTACTGAGTTCATAAAAAGAGGCGCCCAGGATTATCTGGTTAAGGGATCGAATGACTCATACCGCCTGCTGCAAAGCTTGAGATTCAGCTTCGAGCGCAACAAAGTCGCCCTTGGTCGCCTTTTGAGAAAGGATCGCTTAAAGCTGGTTCTCGAAGATTCTTTCGACGCTTTCATCTCTATGAACTCAGAACTGTCTATCACCGAATGGAACTCAAAAGCAGAGACAACCTTCGACAGAAAGCCCGAAGATGTACTTGGAAGATCCATCTCCATTATCACACCACAACATTTGCGAAAACAGTTTCTAAAAAACATACAAAACTTTTTCGAAGATCACGACGATAGATTTTTAAAAACAACAAGGGAAATCATTGCACAGCGCAGCTCTGGCAAGAACTTCGCTGCTGAATTTACAGTGTACCGATTGGTCGATGAGAATAGTCCTAATTACTATGCCTACCTGAGGGACATCTCCAAAGAGAAGAAGACGAAAGAGCAACTTGAGCTACTTGTGGACAAGAGAACCGAAGAGCTCAGTCGAAGCAACGATGAACTGGAACAATTCGCCAAGATTGCTTCTCACGACCTTCAAGAACCTCTGCGAGCCATAGAAGGATTTGCACACCTACTTAAAAAAGGAACCAAAGGAAAACTAAACAAGGACTGCAAGGAATTTCTCGAATACATAATCGACGGCACACAGAGAATGAAACAGTTGATTCAGTCAATTCTTATCCACTCTCAAATCAGCGCCAGCGAATCAATAGATCAAGTAACGAATTGCAACTCGGTGGTATCTTCGGTTCTAGACAGCCTGCAGCATATTATTGAATCAACCGGAGCGACTTTCGAAATCGACTATCTCCCGGAAGTACCTGTGGAGAAGTCTCAGGTAATACAACTGTTTCAAAACCTGATAAGCAACTCTATAAAATTTCGCAGCGAACGACCACTTGTAGTCACGATCAATTCGAAACTCTCGATGGACCATTGGATATTCGCCTTCAAAGACAATGGTATCGGAATAGAGCCTGAATATGCAGGAAATATTTTCGACATGTTCTCCAGAATTCACTCGAAGGAGATCTATCCAGGTACAGGAATGGGTCTGGCAATATGCAAAAGAATTATCACTACTCACGGTGGCAGTATCTGGGTTGAATCGGAACCCGGTGAAGGTTGCAGATTTCTCTTCACCCTCCCATCAATCAATAACATTAGGAATATTAATATGAGAAACAAAATAGAGATTTTATTAGTCGAGGACACTGCGTCCGATATAAGGCTGACTCAAGAAGCGCTAAAAGAATCCGAAATCGACTATTCTCTGGTGATAAAAAATGATGGTGCCGAAGCTATGGAATATTTATATAGCCTGAAGAACGTCGAAAAAATAAAATTGCCGGACATAATTCTACTCGACCTTAATATGCCTAAAATGAATGGACATCAGGTGTTAGAGGCGATCAAAGCGGATCCTATACTCCGCTCCATTCCGGTGATACTGCTAACGGTATCGGAACGTGATGAAGATGTCCTTGAGGCGCTCTCTACAAAAATGAATTACTATATGCCAAAACCGGTAACCACGGAAAAGTTTTCATTGTTGATAAAAGCGATAGCCGAAGTAAACTCGCTGGTAAAAGATATCAGTCCGAAGACGCATACTAAAGAAGAGACTCATATCAGGCTTGTTCTGGCAGGCAATCCGCACACTTCCGAGTTTGCGCTCTCGAAACTTGCCGAAGCAGAAGAAGATTGCGTTCGTTGTCGCGTCGCCAGAAACGCCAAGATCCCACCGGAGATTCAAATGATTCTCTCCAGAGATCGCCAGGCTGAGGTCAGACTTAGTTTGTGCGAAAACACCAGTCTCATGACTTCAATATTAGATATGCTTGCATCTGATCGGTCCGATGATGTGAGACTGGCGGTCTCGAAAGCAACAAAGGTTTCAACCAGAGTATTGGAAAAACTCGCTGAGGACGAAAATGTTTTTGTAGCGGACAGTGCAAAGAAAGCGTTGGCATACAGAACCTAATCGCCAGAATGTTGTATAGTTACGATCGCATACACCAGGTATAAATCAAAATGACAGAATCCCAGTTAATCGTAGCTACTATCTCGTCAGTAACGATTATGGCGTTGATTGCAATGATTATCATTCCGATTACCGGGATAGCCGTCTGGTTCGGAATCAAAGACAGCCTTTAGAAAAGATCCGAGCAGGCTATCCTCAGTATAAAGCCCGATAGGAAGAAGCCTTGGGCTGCCGATAGATGCTGTTTACATCCACCGTGCCTTCATCACTCAATAAACCAGCCAGGCTAGGATTGCTCAGAACGTCGCTGTAGCGCATAGATTGTCCATTGACAAGTACGGTTTCGCCCACAAAGCGTGCTCCGTGGCTATAGTCGACATAGATGTTGTCATGGGCTCCGCCGCCTGCATTTTGGATGGCAGTGCCATCGGCGCGGAAAAGTCCATAGAAATCGAGCCGGTCCGGTCGTGATGCGGCGAATCGGCTGAAGATTATGTCTTTCTTGTGCCCGGCAACAAGAGCACCATCGGGAGTACCACCGAGCTGTCTTTCAATCATCTGATTGTGTTTCAGATAAAAGCCATTGCCCTGCATATACTTTTGGTCTCGGCTGTTGCCGACCATGCCTTCTCCGGTCAGCCTTACATCGGCCTGGCTGTAAACTGCATCGGCCACTCTTCTGGTCGGCAGCTCCAGCCCATAACGGTCGGCGATGGCCCGGGCTAAAACAGGTGTGATCGGCACCCGCACAAAGTCTTCGTTTGTGCCGATGGCAAGATAATCGGGCATCACCGAGATCTCTGCGGTATTACCCTGGGCGTCTCTTGTGACCACCTTCCGGGGGTGGCGAAGGAAATCCGGGATATTACCGGCTTCTACTTGCCTCAATATAGCCATCTCGCGATCAAGACCGGTGACACCATTCTGATAGCGGTCGCCATTGAAATTGATGCCGAGCACCTCCCGGAAAAACTCGCTACCGCCAAGCTGTCGTCCGGGTTGCCTGGGTGGAAACGGCAACATATCGCCGGCGGCAACAATCTCGTCGCCGCCGCTCTCTCTATAGATCTCCTCGAGGCTCCATTCGGCGTCGGCATCATAGGCGCCACCATCATCATAGTAAGGTTCAAGATTAGAGTTAGAATTGGGACTCGGCTTTACTCCGAAGAATTCTTCTATCGAGATCGGATGCTGTTCGGGCAGAATAAAAATATCAAAGGCGGGCGCCTCTGAGTCCAATTCATTTGAGGTCTCCACCCCGAAAAACTCTTCTATAGAAAAAGCTGTGGAAGTACCATCCTCGCGGGCAGGCTCACCATCCAGTATTATCTGGAACTGTCCAAATTCGCCACTTAGAGTATCGCCCAAAATAGAGCGCAGGTGGTCATTAAAAGGAGCCGGTTTCAATGCCGGGTCTAAATAAGCACCTTCGGAATAAGCATCCGCCACCAGCGCTGTATGGCCTGGCAGGCTGACCTCGCCGTCGGCTCCCGGGGCTGTCTCGCTGGAAGTATTGTGCGGTCCGCGGTCGGATTGGGACCCGGTTAAAGGATGCTGCTCAACCATAGCAGAAGAGATCTCCTGACTCGAGTGTATGATTTGTTTGCGCAGCTTTGTTCTACTCGTTGCGCCGGGCTCACAAACGGGTTGTGAACCAGGGCAGAGTTAATTTATTATACTGATCGCTACAGTGATGTCAAGAGGACGGAATCGTACAAGAATCGACAAATATGGATCAGAAACGGATTTTTCTAACCGGAGGCTCAGGCGACCTGGGCAGGTATCTGTGCCGCTCTTTGTCAGGCATGGGGCATACTCCGGTGGTGTTCGACCTCAGAAGCCCGGAAGAAGCCAGTTCGCTATCCGGAGAGAACGCCCCGGATGACACGGGAGAGATTGAATTTATCCGAGGTTCTATAACTAACCGCGATGATCTGAAAGAGGCGCTTAAAAATATCGATGTGGTCGTCCACATCGCAGCCTGGCACGGCATCCATGAACACAAGCAAGAGAAAGACGCCTGGCAGTTCTGGGACCTCAATGTGAACGGCACTTTCAATGTCTTCGAGAGCGCCGCTGAAACCGGGATAAAAAACTTCGTCTTTATCTCGAGCACCAGCATCGACGAGCGCTATGGACTGTACGGTCACACCAAAGTGCTGGGCGAGGAAATTGCCACGGTCTACGCGCACCGCCATGGCATGAAGGTCATCACCCTGCGTCCCCGGGCTTTCATCCCACCCTATAATACCGAGGTCTACTCAAAGTTTATAGACTGGGCAAAATGGTTCGCTAAAGGCGCTGTTCATATCTCGGATGTCGCCCAGTCGGTTATTAAGAGCATCGAGCTTTTGATAGAAGGCGAGTATGAGTTTAAAAACGCCCCTCTCACTCTCACCGTAGACGGTGCCTATGAATACAGTGCCGAGGATCTTGCCGCCTGGGACTCTGATGGTCCGGGCTCGACCTTTCGTAAATACTACGGACAGTTCTATGATCTGGCCATAGAATCCGGGCTAGACCCGGCGCTCAAGCCTGGCGTCCTGGATATATCAAAAACCAGGGAAGTGTTGAACTATCGCCCTCTATACAGCATGAAGACTCTGCTTTTAGAGCTCAAAATGTACGGACCGGCAGGTCCCTATGCCAGGCGCAGTTGACCTGGCTATAATAGACTTACTGATTTCATTCAAAGCGATGATTTAATGTCCAAATTCGACGGATCTAACGAGAAACAGAAAGACGGCAGCGATTCGGCTAGCTTCCGGGGGCGGCGTCATCCTTTTATGGAACGCAGTGTCGACTGGAAGGCGATAGAGAAGGCTCGCTACGGCGGAATGGACAGCGGTCTTGACACCAACTTGGATCCGATGGCAGAAGTTGCCAGAGAGGTGGACTTCGAAATCACCGGCATGGACACAAAGCAGGACCGCATCGAAAAGTGCGTGGCGGCGGTAAAGCAGCTGCCTACCAATCCCGACATGTGGTATCGCATACGAGACTATCATCTTGAAGTCTATAGAGAGGGCGGTCCTAAGAAGAAAGAGGCGAAAGCGGCTCTATTTAGATTTGTCGCCACGGTAAACAAACGCCTTGGCAGCGCAGGCGAGATCAAAGTCGACAGCTTGATAGGTCTTCTGGCCCGCAACGTCGCCCGGGCAGAGAAGGTCTCGAAGCCGGAGCTTTCTGTCTATGTGACCATCCGCTATCCCGGCGGTGAACTGGGACCGATAGGCATCGCCTTCGAAAAAGGCGGCAATAAATAGAACTACTCTCAGGGAAGCAATGAGATCAAAGTCCATCCATCACAGCTCATAGACAAAGCCTGGCAGCTTGGTGCCGCCATCAGAGAAGAGATAGCGAGGGACGATTCCAATCAAGAAGAACTCAAAAAAGAGCTGGCTGACCTAAAAGAAGTGGCGCAGCTAACCAGCTGGCAGCCTGACTATATCGAAGAGAAAGCCTCTTTCGACCGGCTCGCCGAGCTGGTCTTGAAGCTGGAGCGCGAACTTTTTAAGGTAAAACGCCCCAGACAGCTTACCCGGCGCGATGTCCATGTCACCATATCCGCCCCCATAGATATAAGCTCGTTTGTTGAAGACTACGAAACCGACGCCCATGCCTTCCGGCACAGTTTCACCGAAGATCTGCAAAAGAAAGTACAGGCGATGGTGGACAGGCTGGTGGAGAGATGCGAACAGCGCTGAGGCGCCAGGGCGCTTCAGCCGCTAAAACCGCATACAGCTCAAATCCGCCAAAAGCCCGCCGGGTGGACCTCAGCTCCGCGTATCTTCAGAAGGTCGAAATTGCTATAATCAAAAAAATAGTCGGAAAGTCGCAGGATAGGTAATAAAACATGAAACGTTCCGTAGTCGTGCTCCTGATCGTGTCCTTTTTCGCCGCGGTGCCCTGTCAGGCTCAATTCATGAAGACGCTCAAAGACAGCTTGATCGGCTCTCAGCAGCAACAGATGGCAGCACAGCCCACACTGATAGGCAACGTCAACCTGCCGCCGGGCGACTATATGATGACCAATGTCCAGTCCGGACAGGCTTTTTATGTCGCGGTTCAAAACGGTCAGATGTATCTGACCAACCAGCAGGTTCAGACCCAGCAGAATCAACCTATCTACCAGCCCGGTCAGAGCGCCGGTCAGACAGGCAAGGGCATCTTGCAAAACCTGATCAGAAATCAGTTGACACCACAGACTCAGCAGCAGCAAGTACCATACCAGCAATATTAATTGCTGACTATTTCCTTTAATCTCGCTCTATTACCGGCTCTTCAACAGGCATAAATTAGAGTATAAGCGAAAGCTACCGTTGAGGACTGAATCGCACGACCTGTCCAGTCCAACCGAAGCGATTCGCTCTCTGCATCTGAGAGCTTGCTTCAACGTATGCTCCGGTAACATTTGCAAGGCTCTGCAATCCAGTTCTATTAGGAGAGTAGCTTTGATCCACTCCGGCAGCGATGTTGCATCCCTGTAGTTCAATTTGAGCATTATTAGCAAGAGCGCCCGAAGTGCGAAGGCGAGCGAACTGATTGAGAACCTGAGGATCATTGAGGTCGTAATCATGCCCTCCAATCGAAAGAGTTCCCTGATAACCATGAGACCTTAGAACAATCTGTTTCAATTGCTTACCATCGCGGTTATATTCATCGATGATACTATCAATCGCATCAGATAGAGTCTCATTGCCGGTACTCACATCCCAGCCACCAACTCTAGAGAGCTGACCGATGATCTGGTTCCATCCGGTCGGCATGTCCTCGATTGGTCCGGTAACCACCATTTTGTCTCCGCTTCCCGATGGCTCCTGATGTCCGATGCTATACAGGTCCGGGTTTGGTCTGACGGGCGGAAAATCTCCATCAACCGGCAATCCGGCGATAATGAGCTCACTGGGCTCAAGCCTGCCAGAAGAAGTTCTTTCGAGAGCAGTTGGATTCTCCAGGCAACTTGGAGAAAAGATATCCGACTGGGAGAAATCAATACAGCCACCAGGCGCTATTGAAGCGACTCTGCCTGAATTACTATCCTGACCGGATGAAATTGATCTGTTCTGAAAGACCTCACTATAGACATGGTCGAGGTTTGACGAATCAGGACGAGTTCCTTGATTCAAAGAGTCCGAACCGCCATCATTAAACGCGAAAGTGTTTGCCATTTCAGTGTCTCCCAAAAAAACGTCAATCGCCCACCCCTTTATAATCGCCCTCAAAAATGACAATCCGATAACAGTGACAAACCGAACTTACCGGGAGAAATCAGCCGTTATGGTTACAAGGTACACTGCACTCTTAGCAGGCATACTGTTGCGAAACTATCTTCAAGCGACCTAACGAATCAAACGGGTCGCAATTAAACCGGCAAAAGTATCGATTCCGGTAAACCACCAGCCCAGGTGGCTCTGGCAATTCTGGCAGATGGCATAGGACCAGGCGTATCCTGAGAACCAGGTATGTTCTAGAGTTGGAACGCCATTATTTAACGCGCCTGGAGCATCGCTGTAACAGAGAATATGAAAAGAAAGCCCCGCTGGATTGCGAAAGGTATGTTCATGGGGCTCGACGGCGAGGGATGGACGGGTGATATCGTGATCGCAGAACCTGCATCGGATGGTCTTCTCCGGCTCCTCTTCCTGCAAGATATCAGGATCCGATACCACATCCTCTTTCTTTTGGACATCGGCATCGCGATCAGCTTCGCCCTTCTTCCGAAGGGTGATAACGGCAGCATCTCTCCGACTTCTCGACTTGATCAAATAAGCAATCCTGGTCCATCCAAAATATTCTCTACGATATGGTTATACTATCAAACTAGAATCAGACATCTTTGACAAAACTTCCATACGGAGAAGCAGTATGAGTTCGAACCGATCAGCATCGCAAGAAAGAGCAGCTCAACTAGAGGCGCTCTGGGATCATCATTGTGAACTTGAATTCAAGACTAAAGACGCAGAGTTGACGGTGGACTCGACCATGGTCGAGAAGCCTTATGTCAATCACATCCCCACCATGACCGGTGGCGCCGGTCGCAAAGACTTGAAAGATTTTTACAGTCGTCATTTCATTCCAAAGTTGCCCGATGATACCACCATCGAAACCGTATCAAGAACCATAGGCGAAAATCGCTTAGTAGAAGAGCTTATATTTCGTTGTACCCATGACCGCGAAATCGACTTTCTTCTGCCGGGCGTTCCTCCCACCGGCAAATATCTGGAGATCCCGACTGTGGCCATCGTGACCTTCGAAGGCGATAAAATCGCCAGCGAGCACATCTACTGGGACCAGGCGACCGCCCTGGTACAACTGGGTCTGCTCGACCCCGCCAATTTGCCCGTCTGCGGGGTGGAATGCTCGAAAAAGGTAACAGACAAGAGTCTGCCGTTTCGGGACCTCTAAAACCTCAGAATTTAATCTTGCCCTTGTCGTTGTCGATAGGAATATGCTTATGATTTCCGTGCTAGACTAACCTGCTTGCTATTTACTAGCTCTACAGGGATGTAAAACTATGGCTAATTGGAAGGTTCAACTTCTGGGTGACGACAACACTCTCACTCAGCTGGCGGTCGCAAACAAAACCCCCGAACTCTATATTGCCCGTGACGGCGTCGATTGTTTTCTCGAATCGACCGAGTTTGTGATGATGTCGGACCATCTGGAAGTCAAAGACAAGGCAGGAGCAATTATCGAAGCTCTGGTCGCATCCGGCAAGGTGCCTGCAGGTACAAACCTGGGCATCGGTGTGATTTACAAAATGCACTACGACAACTCGAAAACGGTTTATAGAGACTAATCGAGCTCCCATAGCCAGCGGCTGGCGCCGATAGCGGCGGCAACACCGGTGGCGAAGCAGGCGGTGAGCAGATAACCACCGGTAGGAGCCTCCCAGTCGAGCATCTCGCCGGCGACGAAAACTCCCGGCATAGCTTTGAGCATGAAGTTATCGTCAATAGATTCGAATTTCACTCCGCCGGCGCTGCTGATAGCCTCTGCAATCGGTCTGGTGGCATCTATGGTGATTGGCATTGCCTTCACTAAACTGGCAAGCGTACCCGGTGCCTCCATCTGCTCGCGAGTCAGAAGCTCGAACAAAAGCGTTCTCTTAAGCGCGTCTTTGCCGAAACAGCCTTGAAGATGACGAGATAAAGAGCGCTTCTCCCTGGGGCGCGACAGATCTTGCAGCACCCTGTCTACGCTGCGTCCAGGCAAGAGATCGATATAGACAGTGGCTTTGCCGTGGACTTTCAGATATTCACGAATGCGCTTCGAATAAGCATAAATCAAACTGCCTTCGACACCATATTCACTTATCAGAAGTTCGCCTTCGCGGCTCTCGGTAACACCATCCAGATCGGTAAATGTCAAAGACACCGCTTTCAGTGGCGTTCCCGCAAACTTCTCTTTGAGGTGATCGCTCCAGACTACTTCGAAGCCGCAGTTGGCGCTTTCAAAAGGAACAAACTCCACTCCCTTTTCTTCGAGCCAGGGTGCCCAGCTTCCAGTGGAACCCAGTTGCGGCCAGCTCGCCCCGCCGAGCGCCAGAATAACAGCATCGGGTCTGGTGCTGAATTCGGCATCAGCATTTTTCAATGTAATTGAACTGTCTGAATTGATTCCGACTAGAGAATGTCTTGTGTTTATTCGGACACCCGCGCTGCGTACGCGATGAATCCAAGCACGCAAAAGTGGTGCCGCCTTCATCTCTTTAGGAAAGACCCGTCCAGAAGAACCTACAAAAGTCTCTATCCCCAGGTCGTGAACCCAGGCGCACAGAGCATCAGGAGGAAAGAGATCGAGCACACTCTGGAGATGGGATCTGCGGTCGCCATATCGAGAGCAGAAGGCTCCGTAGGGCTCACTGTGAGTGATGTTCAAGCCGCCCAGACCAGCCCGCAAGAATTTGCGGCCGACAGTAGGCATCGACTCATAAACATCGACCTCAGCTCCAGCGCCAGCCAGCAACTCTGCCGCCATCAATCCGGATGGACCACCACCGATAACCGCCACAGTGCGACCAGCGATAGGCTGAAGCATGATTGGAGCTGAAGAATTACTGGAGCCAGGCATAGAGGCATTGTAACCCGCCGGGGGCTTCTTCGAAAAGAGTCAATTACCTCTGAAGACTCCGAGGACCAGGTTTTAGAATCAACCTATCATCTACAGCTAAAGCAGGTAGGCATGTTCTTGCTAGCACCATGGCTTACAGCGGGTTTCTATAGAATTAATTAGAGCCGGAGAGACTTGCCGAATTGTATAAGATAATAGGAACAATCAAGTATTGTATTTGGTTACGCCAAATGAGGGGAAGACATGCGTCTGTTTCTTGTATTAGTACTGGTCATAGGGCTTTCGCTAGGCGGATGGTACTGGTGCTACATGAGCACACCCCAGTATACAGTCGACCAGATCGAGAAGGCTCTTGTCGGTCATGATGTGGATAGAGTCAGAGAATATGTGAACCTGAATACGGTATCAGAGAATATCGTCGATGAAACGCTCTCCAAGCCGGTGCTCTCTACCATGGGTTCGAATCTGCTGATGAAGTGGATGTTCTCGGCGGCTTCAGGGCTGTTCAAAAAAGAACTGGTCACCGGCGTGGAGCAAGAGCTTGTGGACTATGTCAAAACAGGCAGCTTCAAGGCGCCTGCAGAAACATCTAAAGAGTCAGAAAGTTCAAAAGACGCAGAAGACTCCCACGGACTGCATCTGCTCGGTCTCCTCGACCGCTCCCTTGCCCTGGGCAAGCTCCGCTACAAAGGCATAGAGTCCGTGGATACATCCGAAGATATTGGTCTGATCGCCCTCAAGATGCTACCTGAAGGCAGTGATAAAGAGCTTCTGGTAAAGCTTCAGATAACGAAAGTCGAAGGCAAATGGCGAGTTGACAGGGTCAAGAACCTTCAAGATGTGCTGGTTAAACTGATGGAGGTGAAAGGCTCCAACCTGCGCAAGCAGCTAGATTCAGAACAGTCTAGCGAGGGGAGTAGCCAAATTTAGCAGCTGTGCTGAAGTCTTCTTTCGCTTTTTTAGAACCCTTGCCTTCCAGCTTTTCATAGACTTTTGCCCTGCCCACATAGCCACCGGCATAGGCGGGCGATAGCTCTACTACCTTGCTGTAGTCAGCGATGGCATTGTCGAATTTACCGCCGCCAAAATAGCTTTTGCCGCGGTATTCGTAGAAATCGGCATCATCGGGATAGCGCTCAACCAGGGCGCTCAAATCTGCTGCCGCTTTCTCGAAGTCTTTCAATCCATCATAGGCGGTGGCGCGCTGCACCCGGGCCCATATGCAGCTGGGGCGGATTTGAAGCACTCTGGTATAGTCGGCAATCGCTTTATTATGATCACCGCTGGTATCATAGAGTTTGCCCCGTGCCCCCAGATACTCGATGTTTCCCGGCTCGCAGTCGATAGCCTCTGAATACTGGGCGATGGCGCCACTATAATTTTTTCTGCCACTCATAATTCTGCCGGTGTTGAAATAGGCGGCACCGCATTTGCTATCGAGGGCAAGGGCGCTTTTATAGTCTTTGAGAGCCGACTTCTCGTCACCGTTATAATAAAAAGTCTCGCCCCGGTCGCAATAAGCAAGGACGTTCTCAGGATTCAACTTGAGGGCTCTATCAAGATAGACCATCGCTTTGCGTCCATCAGACTTGGCCAGCCAGGCAGCACCCAGTTTACGCAGACGCTCCGACTTTTCTACAGAAGTCCCGGAGCCTGCTACGATGGCATCCGCTTTCTTGATATCGGATGCGGTGCCGGAAGAATCTTTTTCTATGCGATTGACATCGGCTTCCAGTTTAGCCGCTCCGGTCTTGTCTCCGGTGCGCCTCAGAAATGCGGCATATTCTCTTATAGGAAAGGCAACGGTGATGTCCTCTTGCTCACCCACCTGCTTGCGCCGCTCTTCTATCAAGGTCTTGTATTGGGCGGCGGCGTCCTGATTGCGCTTCAGCTTTTCATAGAGCTTGGCGAGCGCAATACGCTCTGTCAAAAGGTCGAGCTTCAAATCCTCTCTCTCTTTCAAGGTCTCTTTATACAGGGCTTCGGCCTCTTCGAGCTTGCCTGCGGCGCTCAATTCTTCGGCTTCCTTCATGCGCTTCATCCAGACAGAGCTCATATGCTTGACCTTTTGAGAGTGGTCTTCCTCGGTCTGGGCCGATACCAAAAGCGGAGAAGCCACCAGATTGCCAAGGGCTATACTGAGGGCTAGAAGTAAGATTTTGTTTGATCTAGCAAAAGAATTGATTCTGAACACGGCTAATCACTGACGCGCTCCACAACAGGGGATTTTTGTTCTAGTCTTCCCAGCTAATGCCGGTGCGATCCGGGGTGGCGGTACCCATATATCCTAGTTTGTCATTCGAGACTTCATAACGACCGGACATAGTCTTTTTGAATGTGGTTATAGTATCGTCGGGGCGATGCACTCTTATGAGTCCGCCTTCGGTGACCACTTTACCTCTGGTGCCGTTGGGATATTTGATGATGTAGTCATCTCCGGCAGCAGGGATCATGACAGTGCCGTCGAAGATGCTGCCGAGAACCCGAAAACTCCTGTCCGGATAACGCCTCAAGGTCGCCTGGGAGCCGTCGACAAACTGATATTTGAGCACATCACAGGGCTTGCTGAAGTCAGGATGGTCCTTTTCATAGGGGTCGACATCCTGAACCGAGAGGAACATGAAAAGGTCCTTGCCGAAATAATCAGCAGACTTGCCAAGTTCTGTTCCCACACCCTTTATGAATCTTCGCACCGGTTTGCGTTTCTGTTTCTTTTCCGATTGGGGCTTCAGGCCAAGCGGATCGTCTGAAGTCACTTGCTCCGCCATCCAGACATGCTCGGAAGAAGCACTGTCCTTCGAGGGCTCCGGGGCTGTTTTTGCCTGGACGGGCGCCAGGACAATGCCCGTGACCAGTAAAGTGACGGACGCCAAAAATAACGGCACGGGTCTGAAAGACATGACTTCAACCTCTTCCTCAATTAGTCGCAAAAGGACATTTTACCGGATTATAGAAGCCGACAAATCAGAATTCACTAATGGTTGTCAACTTCGCGATAAGCCTTCAGCCAATCTCTAATTCTAAAGTCCTTACCAGGACGCAGATAATTGCCATCGACGTTTTCAGCGCCGAAAGGCGGCTGCTTGCCACCGTGACTGGTGTATGCCCAGCGAGTCATATCGGCGGCTTCTCTAGGAGTAATCACACCCATTCTAAGAGCCGAGCCAAGCATGTTGGCATAGTAAGCGTTGCGCACATCGCCGGGATTTTTCTTGGGATTGTCGATTATTACCGCCTCTATGTCGGCTAAAGTCTTGCTCGTGTTATATGAAGCCAGGAGAAACTCTCGGAAATGGTGCGTGATGGTATCACTGCGATTCTTGTCGGCGATATTGGTGTTAAAGCCCTCGGCACCGCGCTTGTCCGAGACTATCGCTTGATAGACAGTCTCCAGCGCAGACCCGGCTATATGGGGTCCACCGCCCGCCAGCTGCCTGCCTGTATCATTTATGAAACCCATGGGCTCTTCGGACATAACCAGCCCGACATAGTCGATGAAGAGTTGCTCTCTACTGGATTTGAAAACATTCCAGCTGCCGGGCTCCCGTCCATACTCTTCGGCAAGCTTCACGGCGTTGTCGAGACTGTTCATCATATGATCCGCCGGGCTTATCTTGCCGTCCTTCAAATCTATCAACGAATCTAGAGTGAGGCGATACATCTCTTTCTGGTCTTCGGGAAGATTCTGTATTTGCAGCTTCTGGGTATCGGTGAGCAGTTCATGACCGGCCTCTTTAGCCAATTTATTAAAGTCGTGGATAATCTCCCGCTCGTCATCCGAGGCAAACTGGTCTGCTATCCAGCCTCTAATAGAATGCCTGGTGTTGGTGCTTTCCGAATAATCTACCGCTTCGCTGTCTTCCGGTTGCTCATCCAGTTGCACAGTAGGCAAGGCGCCCTGGGCTTCCAGCGCCTTCGTATCCTCGCGCTGGCGTTCTATAACGCCGTTCCCTGAGCCGAAGATAGAAGAGCTATGCTCCTTTTGAAACGCAACCAGGTTGACCTGGTCGTCAGCCTTGACGCCATCATTGCCTTTTCCGCCCTTATCCTGGATATTTTCAACCACGCTGCTTTCTGCCCCACAGTTACAGCCCTAGAACTCGATTGAGCATCTTTCTAATATGCCCAGATCCCCGCAAATCAAGCCCTGCCTTCGTAGAACAGGAACCTGCTTGCATTTAAACATCGGACAGATCAGTCTCTATCCGATTGCGATGATTTTTGGACTTTTGAATCTGGGCTTTTGAAAGCAGCCCTGCTAGAAAGCAGCCGCGCCGGCCTCTGCCACCGCCTGATCCTGTTCACCGGAGCCGCCACTGACACCGATACTACCCACAACTTTGCCATCCTTTTTCAGCGGGATGCCACCTGCAAAGATCATGATCTTGCCGTCATTAGAGGCATGGATTCCATAGAACTGCTTATCAGGCTGGGCATGCTCAGCCAGATCTTTGGTGGCTATGTCGAAGGCTCTAGACGTAAAAGCTTTCTTCATAGAAATATCGATACTGCCTATCCATGCGCCATCCATGCGCACATGTGCCACCAGATTGGCACCGCTATCGGCTATGGCGATGTTCATCGGCTGGCCTATCTCCGCAGCTTTCTTTTCTGCTGCTGCTATGACTCTTCTTGCGTCTTCCAGGGTTACCATCTTGAATACTCCTGCTCTGTGGGAAAGCTCTATTAGAAAAGTGAGATTAGCACGGCAATCTAAATACTGAGTACTGATAATTCTAAAATTGTAATCTAGGCAACATAAATCAATACGTAATCTCCGAGTAGCAAGTTTCCACGAATAAGCAACAATTGACTAATAGAATATTGCACGGTCGGTGACCACCCCAAAATGGTTTGTCTATTGTTGTTTGAGGGCATGTAGTAATGGATAGTTGGGCGGCTTCGGGTAATTTGGTTCTAAATAACAGTCCCTCTATAGTCAAAGGGCAATACTACACTCCAAAAGCAGTGCTGGACCCGGTCGCCGGGTCTAAAGTGATTGCCGACGGTGTAATCGAGATTGTCGGGCGCGACCTGACCGGTCGCATGGGCGTCAAGAACAACGCCGTCATCACCGGCGCGGTCATAGACGGCACCGGAGAGACCGGCACAGCGGCGGTTTGCCGCCTGCTGCTCCTGCCATTCGGCAATTACACCTTTAGAAGCGCCGTGCCCAGCGACCATCTGCATCTACAACAGGACCTCAACCTTACTTTCGAGGACGCGAAACGCTTTCTAGCCGGACCTTCTTCCATCGGGCTCGCCGTACCGGGCAAAACCACCCTCAATAATCTCAAGGCTCTGACCGGAGAAGAAGCCCTCGATATGCTCTCCAACGAGAGACTCACCGCTCCGGTCCAGGACATGCAGCCAGGCTCCGATGAAGGACTGGACCTCACCTGGAACCGCTCCAATTTCTGCGACGATTACAGCCGCAAAGAGCACGAACGCGCCGAGGTCGCCAACCTGGGCAAGACCGAGTATATCGACGACTGCAAAAAACTGGTTCAGGAAGCCGATAAAAAACGCGCTCAGACCCTGGAGATCCAGATAAAAGAGCAGGTCGAACAGCAAAGAAACACCATGGTCGAGAAGCCCGGTCCGCTGCCCAAGCGTCAAGATCAGGGCAAGCCCATGAATGTAAAAATGCTCACCCTCGGCGTCATAGCCTTCCTGGGCATCACCGGCGCGTCCATGGTCAGTGACTATCTAATAAAACTAAAGCACGGGGTAGCTTACGTGCCGCCTGCGCCCAAGTCTGTCGGCGAGACCCTGGAGGATGGGCGCAAAGCGATAGAGTACAAGCCCGAACCGGAGAAAGTACCGGAAGGCACCACCGCCCCCTTCGATTTGCCAGCCGGCGGCTCCAACACGGCACCGCCCGATGTCAATCACGATAAAGCCAAAGATAGCGAGAACGCTCCGCCGCCGATTCAGACCACAGACCCGCTCATCTCTCAGAGCATAGGCGCACCCACCTCATCTCAACTGGGCAACGAAGAGGTTACTCGCTGGGTGAGCGCGGTCACCAAAAATCCCCAGGATCCAAACGCCAGGCGAGAGCTGGCCCAGGCTTATTTAATGAAAGGTGATACCACCGCCTCGATAGAGCAGTTCTATTCACTTATGAAACTGCGCCGGGTAGAATCCGACGAGATTATCGGCTACTCCAACAACTTGATGGTCTTCGGCAACAAGGACCTGGCCAGACAGTTTTTGACCAACATCCTGCGCTCAGACCCTGCCCGCACCGAGATTCGTAACCGTCTTTCAGAGATGCACTAGATCTCTATCCTAGGAGCCTGTCCATAAATTCTCCAACTTCGGTCTGTCAATGAGGAGAGGGGAGCTCTGTTTTGGAAGAGTTGGTAGCTAGTCCATCGCCCACAACTCTTGGCGGCGCCGTCGTGGCAAAGGCGTTCAGCAGTCA